>JAFTPT010000021.1 GCA_017463155.1 Blautia sp. | reverse complement strand
GCAAGCCGATTGATCGATTGTCAAGGTGCTGATGGGATATGGCAGCGTGGGGGGGATACCCTTCCTCCACCATCCCTTCTTTCATATCAGAAGGACGAATAAGATGTATTTTTTAACCTTATAAAACTATTATACGAGGAGAGATCATCATGACAAAAGAAGAATTTCTTAGACTTGCGCAGACGACCGTCCTTCTGGACGGCGCCACGGGAACGAACCTTATGGCCGCCGGAATGCCGCGCGGGGCCTGCACGGAGGAATGGGTCCTGGAGCACAGGAGTGTGATCCAGGATCTGCAGAGAGCCTATAAAGAAGCCGGGAGCCGGATCATCTACGCACCGACCTTCGGCGGGAACCGTGTCAACCTGACACGCCACCATCTGGAGGACCGCCTGGCCGAGATCAATGAAACGCTGGTCGGCTTCTGCCGGGATGCCGTCGGGCATTCGGTCTATATAGCCGGCGACATTACGACGACCGGCGAAATGATGGAGCCCTTCGGCGATTACACTTATGAATCGGCCTTCGAGGTCTACCGGGAGCAGATCCGCTGCCTGTACGATGCCGGCGTCGACCTTCTCGTCGCCGAGACCATGATCAGCATAAAGGAAACCCTCGCCGCCATTGACGCCGCCAGGAGTGTCTGCACGCTTCCCATCATGTGCACGGTGACCGTCGATGCGGGCGGCAGGCTTTTTACCGGCGGTACCGCCGTCGAAGCCGCCAAAGCCTTTGCGGACGCAGGGGCCTGTGCCGTCGGCGTCAACTGTTCGGTCGGTCCCGAGCAGCTGCCGGCCGTGATCCGCAAGGTCCGTGAAGCCGTCGTGATCCCGGTCATCGCCAAGCCGAATGCCGGCACCCCGGTCATGGACGCTCTCGGCCACGCACACTACCATATGCAGCCCGAAGAATTTGCCGGCCACATGAAACAGCTGAAGGCCGAAGGGGCTTCCCTTCTGGGCGGATGCTGCGGGACGACCCCGGAATTCATCCGCTGTTTACGGGAATCTCTTTAAATACAGAAACGCAGAAACGGAAACAGGGAGTGCTGAAAATTCAGCACTCCCTGTTCCCGTTTCTGCTGTATGATTTCCGGAGGGCCTTCCGCACCGGAAGGATGCATGCCGGCACTACCGACAGGGCATCCACGCCCATCTGTACAAAGGTCTCCGTAAGCGTCGTGTCCGCCGCCAGCTCCCCGCAGATATACACCGGCTTTCCCGCCGCGTGTCCGGCATCGATCACCATACGGATCATCTTGAGGACCGCCGGGTGATGATCGTCATATTTGTCCTGAAGGTACGGATCCTGCCGGTCCATGGCCAGCGTATACTGGGTCAGGTCGTTCGTCCCGATGCTCAGGAAATCCACGTCCTCCGCCAGTTCCCCGGCCATCATGACGGCCGCCGGCGTCTCGACCATGATGCCCTGCTTCGGCTCACCGAACGGAAGAGAACGGCTGCGCAGGTTCTCCTTGACCTGCTCAATGTACTGACTGATCCGGTGGAGCTCCTCCGAGGAAGTGATCATCGGATACATGACAGCCAGGTTCCCGCAGCAGGCAGCCCGGTACACGGCCTGGAGCTGTGTCCGGAACATCTGGCCCCGGTCCAGGCTCAGACGGATCCCCCGGTTCCCCATGATGGGATTTCGTTCTTCCGGGATCTTCATATAGCTGTCGCTCTTGTCCGCGCCCAGGTCCGCCGTCCGGATGATCGTCAGCTTCCCTTCCATGGCCTCCGCCAGTGCGCGGTACTGCCTGAAAAGCTCTTCCTCCCGCGGGAAATTCTCCCTGCCCATATACTGGAACTCGCTCCGGAGAAGCCCGATCCCCGCGGCACCGTAGTACCGCACGCTTGAAATGTCCCCGATGTCCGCGATGTTCGCCTGAAGCGGGACTTCCTTTCCATCCGCGGTCACATCCGGGTCGTCCCTCAGCTTCAGCAGCTCCTCCCGCTCTTCACGGTTCTCCTCCTGCCTGAGGGTGTATTCCTTCTGGACCTCCCGGTCCGGGTCTATGTACAGGTTTCCCGTATATCCGTCAACGATCGCCGTATGCCCGTCCCAGTCATCCTGCACGGGAATATCATAGAGGACCGGGATGTTCATGGTCTTCGCCATGATCGCCGCGTGGGAAATGTCCGAACCGCTGCTCGTAACGACGGCGGCCAGCTGCTCTTTTTCCATTTCCATGATCTCATAGGGCGCCAGATCCTCGGCGACCAGGATCACCGGACCGTCCCCCAGGGAGATCCGCACGTAATTCTGCCCGAGCGCCGACAGAAGGCGGTTGCACAGATCACGCACATTCCGGATCCTCCGGCGGATAAAGTCGTCCGACAGGTTCCGGAAGGTTTCCACCATCTCGTCCCTGGTCACGCGCACCGCGTATCCCGCGCTCACGTTCTGCAACCGGATCACGCACTCTACAGCCTTGCGGAAGCTTTCCTCCGACAGGATCTGCTTCTGTTCGAGGCAGCGCTCATCCTGCCTGCTCTCGTACTGGGCAGACAGCGCCTCCTCCACGAGGCCGGCCGCCCGCCGGAATTCCTGCAGCTCATGATCGATGTTGTTCACCATGTACTGGCGTATCTGATACTCTCCTCTGGAATAGTAGACGATCTTCCCGATCGCTATCTCGGCAAACGCCGACCTTCCTTTGAAGATCTCCATCTGTTTCCTCCTTATTCACAGGCATCCTTGAATTCGGTCCAGATCCTGCTGTATGCCTCTTCGGCTTCGGGACTGACATTCTCCACAAATTCTCCGTGGGTCACGTTCTCCGGAACGACAAGGGCCGGATCCACCAGCTCGTCCGCCGCTTTTGTCGTGCAGTAATATCCCATATAATTGAAGCACTCGGCCGCCACTTCCGGCTCCAGGATATAGTTGATGAACTTCTCCGCGGCTTCCCTGTCAGGCGCCTGGCTCGGAATGAACATGTTCATGATGCCGAAGCCGAGTCCCTCCTCCGGATAGACCACCTGAAGGTCGGGATCCTCCGCAAGAGCCGCCGTGACCTGGGACGTATACAGGAAGGCGACAGAAGCCTCTCCGTTCAGGAGCGCGTTCTGCGTATTGTCATCCTGGATCATGCGCACATTCGGGGCAAGCTCGATCAGCTTCTCCCCGGTCTCTTCGATGGAGGATGCGTCCTCTTCGTTCATGCTCTTTCCGAGGGCGATATTGGTGATGCCGCAGATCACGCGGTAGTTGGCCGTAAGAGCCACGCTGTCCTCGAGCTCCGGGTTCCACAGGTCATTATAGCCTTTGATCTCAAAGTCCACCTCATCCGGATCATAGACGATCAGCGGGATCCCCGCCCCGTAAGGTACGGTATACTTGTTCTCCGGGTCATAGGTCTGGCTCTGGTACAGTGGGTTGATGTTCCCGAAATTGCTCACGGCTTCCTTGTCGATCTCGGCGACCAGGCCTTCCCTGACCGCCTGTTCGATGATGTAATCATCCGCGATGACCACGTCGTAATCACCGCCCTTTGCCATCGCCAGCTTCTCCAGCATGGTCTCATCCGTATCAAAATTGGAGTAGATGATCTTGATCCCGGTCTCCTCGGTAAAGCTGTCAAGTACTTCCTGCGGGAACATTCCCTCCCAGGTGAACAATACCAGCTCGTCGTCCGCGGCCTGCACGGCCGTCCCCGGAAGGATCGTTCCCAGCGCAAGCATACCTGCTGCCGCGATCATCATTTTTTTCAGTCTGTTCATTCCGGCACCTCTTCTGTCCTTTCCGCACTTACTGTGCTTTTACCTTTGTCCACAATTCCGCATATTTCTGCTTGATCTTCGGATCCTGATATCCGAAGATCTCATTGCGGGGATCACTGTCGTCGACCAGGTAGGAGCTGATCTCCGCGTAGGTTCCATCGAGCATGGCGTCATAGGCACTCTTCACCGTACTGGTATAACCGATCTCCTCGGTATTGGCAATCGCGCTTTCCGGATCGATCATGAAGTTGATGAATGCATGGGCCAGGTCGGTCTCGCTGCAGTCCCTGGTCATGACCATGGCATCATACCAGATATTGGTTCCCTGGTTCGGAGTAAAGTAGTCCATGTCCGGGTTTTCGGAAATGGTGTAGGACGCATCGCCGGAATACACGACCGCGATCGCCTTGTTTCCGGAGATCATGTTGTCCATGATATCATCGCCGGCGTAGATGGGATCCATCGTATCCCTCTGCTCCACCAGCCATTCATAAGCTTCCCTGATCTCATCCTCGTTCACGGTATTCATGGAATAACCGAGGGCCTTGAGGGCGATCATGAAGGAGTCCCGTTCGGAGTCGTACATGTACAGGTCACCCTTGTACTTCGGATCCTTCAGAAGCTCCCAGCCTTCCGAGAGGTCCGCCTGATCGACAATGTTCCGGTCATACAGGATCCCCACGCTTCCCCAGAAATACGGGCAGGAATACTTGTTGCCCGGATCATAGCTCTTGTCCATGACTTCCTCCATCAGGCCGGAGGCGTTGGGGATCAGGTCCCAGTCGAGGGGCTGCAGGTAATCCTCTTTGATCAGGCGTTCGATCATGTAATCGGACGGGATCAGCACATCATAGCTCTCGCCGCTGGCCAGCTTGGTGTACATCATCTCATTCGACTCGAAGGTCTCATAGACGACCGTACAGTTGTATTCCTCCTGGAACTTGTCCAGAAGGGAAAGATCGATGTACTCTCCCGCATTGTACACCTTCAGCACATGGTTCTGGGAGCTGATGCTGCCGCACCGGATAAGGCCCAGGCAGAGCGCCGCCACCAGAAAGATCGTCACGCCCCGGCGGACGCGCGGATGGATATGGTCTGTCCGCTTTTCAAGCTTCGGAAGAAACACATTCACGCTCACGAGCACAACGATGATAACGACGATCACGATCGTCGAAAGCGCATTGATCGTGGGGTTGATCCGCTTTGTCATGTTGTAGACGACAATGGAGATGTTCTTGACGCCGTTGCCGGTGACAAAATACGAGATCACAAAGTCGTCAAAGGACATGGTGAAGGCCAGCAGCGCCCCCGCGAAGACGCCTTCCTTGATCATGGGCACGATGACCTTGGTCAGTGCCTCAAAGGGCGTGGCGCCCAGATCCATGGCGGCGTTGGCCAGGTTCGGATCCAGCGACCGGACCTTGGGATAGACGCTTGTGATCACGTAGGGCGTACAGAAAGCTATGTGGGCCAGGAGCATCGTCAGATAGCCCTTTCGGAAGCCGGCGGACGAAAACAGCAGCATCAGGCCGATGGCCGTCACGATCTCGGGGTTCAGGATCGGAATGTTGTTGACGTTCAGCACAATGTCCTTGACGATCTTCCTGTGGCTGGACAGGCCGATCGCCGTGATGGTCCCGAGGACCGTCGAGATGACCGTCGCCAGGATCGCGATGGAGAGCGACACGTATACCGCTCTCGCCACCTCCACGTTGTTGATCAGCTCCGAATACCACCGGAGCGAAACGCCGGTCATCCTGGTCAGTGACTTCGAAGAGTTAAAGGAGAAGATCATCGTCACCAGGATCGGCAGGTAAAAGAAGGCCAGGCACAGTACCACGTAAAATCTGGAAAAAAAGCTTTTCTTTTTCATCTTCGCCGCCACCTCACTCTTCCTGCTTGTCCATGCGTTTCATCAGGCTCATGAAGATCAGGATGATGACCGCCAGGATCAGCGAGATCGCGCTTCCGAAGTTCCAGTCGCCGACGGAGATGAACTGCGACTCGATCAGGTTACCGATCAGCATATACTGACCGCCGCCGAGCAGCTTCGGGATCACGAAGGTGGATACGGACAGAAGAAAGACCATCATGATGCCGTTCAGGACGCCCGGGATCGACAGCTTCCAGATGACCTTCCGGAAGGTCTGGAACGGCGTCGCGCCGAGGTCGTAGGCGGCTTCGATCAGGGATTTATCCATCTTGGAGAGCGATGTGTGGATCGGAATGATCATAAACGGCATGAAATTGCACACAAGGCCCAGGATCACGGAGAAATCCGTGTACATCATGTTCACCGGCCGCATTCCGAGAAGATCCAGCAGCTGGTTGATGATCCCGTTGTCGGCCAGGATGTTCATCCACGCATAGGTGCGCAGAAGCATATTGATCCACTCCGGGATCGTCACGAGCAGGATCAGCGTGGCCTGCGTCTTCTCCGGGAACCGGGAAATGATAAAGGCCAGCGGGTAACCGAGAAGCAGGCAGAGGAACGTGGTAATGATCCCAAGCCAGAAGGATTTGACGACCACATTCACATAGGTCGACTCAAGAAACTTGGCAAAGTTCTTCCAGGTGAAGGAAAGGGTCAGGACCTCGTTTCCTTCCTCCGTAAAGGCATAGAGCGCGATCAGGATCAGCGGGATCACGATCAGGAGAGCAGCCCACACCACATAGGGCTGTATCATTTTTTTGTAGTGTTTCATCAGTATGCTCCCATTTTGTACATCACGTGAACGTCTTCGGGTTCAAAACTCAGTCCGACCTTTCGTCCGGGCTCGGCATAGTCCGTGGTCTGTACCTTGTAGATCCGAAGATCCGTCTTGACCAGGATCTCATAATGGACGCCCTTAAAGGTCGTATTCTGCACCACGCCTGTGAGCTTCGCGTCCTCGGGAGCAACGATATCCAGGTCCTCCGGCCGGAGCACGACCTCGATCTCCTCCATCTCCTCAAAGCCTTTGTCCACACATTCAAAGCGGAAGCCGTCGAATTCGACCAGGAAATCCTTGACCATGACGCCCTCGATAATGTTGGATTCACCGATGAAATTGGCGACGAACCGGTTTTCCGGCTCATTGTAGATATCGATGGGGCTGCCGATCTGCTGGATCTCCCCGTTGTTCATGACGACCACGGTGTCCGACATCGTCAGGGCTTCCTCCTGGTCATGCGTCACGTAGATGAAGGTGATCCCCACCTCCTGCTGGATCTTTTTCAGCTCAAACTGCATCTGTTTGCGGATCTTCGCATCCAGCGCGCCCAGCGGCTCATCGAGGAGCAGCACCTTCGGCTCGTTCACCAGTGCCCTCGCGATGGCCACACGCTGCTGCTGTCCGCCGGACAGGAGCGTCACGTCTCTTTTTTCAAAGCCTTCGAGCCCGACCATCTTGAGCATCCGCTCCACCTTCTGCGCGATCACGGACTTGTCCACCTTCTTGAGGTTCAGACCGAAAGCGATATTGTCAGCCACATTCAGGTGCGGAAAAAGGGCATATTTCTGGAATACCGTATTGATCTCCCGCTTGTAGGGCGGCAGCTTGGAGATCTCGATCCCGTTAAAAAGGACCTCTCCGCTGCTGGGTTCTTCAAATCCGGCAATGATCCGGAGCGTCGTCGTTTTTCCACAGCCGCTGGGGCCGAGAAGCGTCAGGAATTCATTCTCATAGATATCCAGATTGATCCCACGAAGCACCTGCTGGTCATCAAAGTTCTTGGTAAGATCTTTCAGTTCAATCAACTTGTTGCTCATCCTCTTCCTTACCTCCTGTCAGTTTTTTACACAGATACCAGGCAGCAAATGCCAGAACCGTCGCGGCCAGCATGATCGTACACAGTGCATTGATCTCCGGCGTCACGCCCGTCTTGATCTGGGTATACACCTTGATCGGGAGCGTAGACAGCCTTGGCCCGTTGATAAAAATACTGATCACCACGTCATCCATGGACATGGCGAATGCGAGCAGCGAACCCGAGAGGACCGCCGGCATGACCAGCGGCAGTGTCACGTCACGGAACGTCCGCAGGGGACCCGCGCCCATGTCCCTGGCCGCTTCCTCGAGAAACGGATCGAGTCCTTCCAGCCTGGCCTTGACCTCGATCAGAATATACGGCACACAGAATATGGTATGTCCGATCAGAAGCGTCAGCATACCGAAGGGAAGCCTCAGCATATAGAAGAATGCCATCAGCACCATTCCCAGAATGATCTCGGGGATCATAAGCGGAAGGATCGAAATATATTCCATCAGCCCTCTGGATCTCCAGCGGGTCCTGGAAAGGCCCACCGCCCCGAGCGTCCCGATCACGGCCGACAGAAGACAGCTCAGCACGCCGAGGATCAGGCTGTTCAAGAGAGCCTCCATCATGGCATGATCCGCAAACAGCTTTTCATACCACACCAGGGAAAAGCCGGTAAAGCGGACCGGCAGCTTTGATTCATTGAAGGAGAAGGCGATCACGACGCCGATGGGCAGGTACATGACAAGAAACATGATGCCGAGATAGATCCTCTCCCAGATGCTGCTCTTCCTGACGTTCATCCGATCCCCTCCAGTCTTCCCCCGCTGGTGACCCGGCGGTACAGCTTCAGCATCAGGGTCGTCATGATCATCATGATCACCGCAAGAGCCGCCGCGAACGGCCAGTTGCTGCCCCTGGTCATCTGCTCCTGGATCAGGCTGCCCACCAGGACGATCTTGTTCCCGCCCAGGATATCCGCGATGAAGAACAGCCCCATCGACGGAATGAATGTCAGTATGATCCCGGAAAGAAGGCCCGGCATCGTCTGCGGCAGGGTCACGGTCAGGAATGCCCGCATTCTCCCGGCCCCCAGGTCCCTCGCGGCCTCCACGAGGCGCCAGTCCATCTTTTCGGCGCTCGAATAGACCGAGAGCACCATGAAGGGGAGCAGGACATAGATCATCCCGACCACGATCGCCGGATAGCTGTACAAAAGCTTCAGCGGTTTACCGGTCAGGCCGAGGGACGTGAGCACATGGTTCAGAAGGCCTTTTTTCTGCAGGATGATGATCCAGCCGTACAGCCGGATCAGGGAATTCACCCAGAACGGCAGCATCAGCGCCGCCATGGCCTGTTTTTTCCCTTTTCTTGAAAGCTTCGACATAAAATAGCCGAACGGATAGCCCAGAAAGCAGACGAGCAGCGTGCTCGTGAACGCCAGCCGGAAGGAGCCCGCAAATGTGTTCAGATAGACCGGCTCCAGGATCCGCCTGTAATTATCGATGGTGAAGGTCCATTCCACGCCGTACCCGCTCCGGGCCGTGGCAAAGCTGAGAAGCAGCATGTATACCAGCGGACCTGCCACAAAGACCAATGTGAAAAGGTAGAGCGGAAGAAGCATCATCACTCCTTCTCTCCGGCGCCATTTTGTCTCTCTCATCGTATCCCCGCCTGTCATGCATGGCCGGAAATACCGGCCGATTCTAAAAAATGCCGCAAACCCGCATGGGGTTGCGGCATTTCTATTTTTTATTGATGAAGTGCCGGAAACCCAGTATCTGCTGGACTTCCGGCACCTTCCTTGCCGAGCTGGAAAAGAGACTCGAACTCTCGACCCCTTCATTACGAGTGAAGTGCTCTACCGACTGAGCTATTCCAGCTTGTGTACCACAGGACAGATTGATCAAACCTGCGGACATGGAGCATATGGGATTCGAACCCACGGCCTCCACAATGCGAATGTGGCGCGCTCCCAACTGCGCTAATGCCCCGGATCCATGGCACGACAGCGCGACAGCTCCCGCACCATAGAAAATGGAAGCAATGGGGCTCGAACCCATGACCTCTCGCGTGTGAGGCGAACGCTCATCCCAGCTGAGCTATGCTTCCATGCGTTTTATTATAACACTTTTTTAGATGAAAGCAACAAAAAAATGCGCTTGATTTTGAAAAACATAACCGAAGCGGGGACCGACTCTTCAGACAGGTCCCCGCTCATTGTTCGTATTTTTTGTTATTTTGTCTGTTTTTGGGTCTTTTTTCCGACAGCCGGCTTTTTTGTCTTCCGCGCCGGTGCCTTTGCAGGCTTTTTTACCGCAGCCGGCTTCCTGACCGGCATTTCTTCCGGTGTACAGGAGAATACCAGCACGGAGAGAGCCGGCAGCTTTACACGAAGCGAGCAGTCTCTCTCATCGCATTCCGAAAGAAGCGCCGCCCTGGCCCGCGGGTTTCCGTCTCCCGTTCCGCCGTACCGGACGTCATTGCTGTTAAAGATCTCCTTGTATTTCCCGTAGAAAGGAACGCCCGTCATGTATCTCTCATACGGAACAGCCGCAAAGTTGCAGATGCAGAGCAGGGTATCCTCCGGCCGGTCGCCGCAGCGGAGGAATGTGAGGACGTTTTCATGGTATTTGAGGAGCTGGATCCACTCGAATCCGTCGTAATCATCGTCCTTCAGGTACAGGGCCGGATGGCTCACGTACAGGTCATTAAGATCCGTCAGCATCTGCAGAAGCCCGGCTGGTGCCTTTTTGTCAAGCGCGTTCATCTTGCAGCCCGGATGCAGGAACATGTACGCGTATGCCGCCCGCACTTCCGCTTCCTTCTGCGTACGGTCTCCCCACACTCTGTCGAGGAACGACGCATAGCTGCCTACGTCACGGCTGCCGAGCGTCAGGATATAGTGCTCACTGTAGGCGTACAGCATGGAAAGGGTCAGCTGGTCATGGTAATTCTGCCGGAGGATCGGATCCACGGCCAGATACTGAAGAAGGTCGCCTGTCCAGCCGCCGCTCCATTTATAATCGAATCCGATGCGGTCCTCCTCCACGCTCCCCGTAAGCTCCGGCCACAGGCCATCCTCCTGGGCGATCACCAGGAAGCCCGGGTACCGTTTTTTGAGAATGGAATTCAAATGCTTCAGGAACTCGATGGCCTCCAGGTTCTCGTTGGTTCCGTAGATATTGGGCTTGTAGCCGCTCCCTGCACGTCCGTAGTCCAGATACAGCATGGCGTCCACGTCATCCAGCCGCAGTCCGTCCGCGTGATAGACCTCCGCCCAGTAACAGGCATTGGAAAGCAGGAAATCCACCACCATCGGGCTTCCGTAATTGTACAGCATGGTATCCCACATAGGGTGAACGGCCATGGAGGGATCCGCCACCTCATAGAGGGGCGTCCCGTCAAACCTGAAGAGTCCGGCCTCGTTCCGCGGAAACTGGGCCGGCGTCCAGTCCAGAAGGACCCCGATCCCGGCTTCGTGAAGCGAATTGATCAGCTGCTGCAGGCTTTCCGGCATGCCGACGCGGGCCGACGGTGCAAAATAAGAGCTGGTGGAATAGCCGGCCGTGTTTTCATCGAGATACTCCATGACCGGATGCAGTTCCACATGGGTGTAGCCATGATCCACAAGATGATCGAGCAGTTCGTCCCCGGACTCCCAGTCGGAAAGGCTCGTCTCCAGGATCGACATGGGCTGATGGCGGTCGGCAAAACGTTTCCGCTGTTCCATCCATGATCCGTCCGTCCAGGTAAAGCCGTCGATGCCGTGGACGACGGACGCGTCTCCGGCCGGTTTTTCCGCGAGAAAGGCATAGGGATCCGCTTTGAGCATCATCTGTCCGCCCTTCGCGCGGATCTCGTATTTGTACAACGTTCCGTCCGGAAGCCCCGGTACAAACAATTCGAAGATGCCGGAAGCCGGCATGCGGTGCATGGGCAGAGCCCTGCCGTCCCAGCGGTTGAAATCGCCGACAAGGCTGACACGTTCCGCGTTGGGCGCCCATACGGCAAAGAAAACGCCCTCTGTCCCGTTGACCGTCATCGGATGGGCCCCGAGCTTCTGATACGCGTCATACCAGACGCCGGCCAGGAAGGCCTTCTCCTCATCCTCCGTGATCTGGTTCGGAAAGACGTACGGATCCGCAAATTCATCCGTATGCTCCTTCCACTCCACCTTAAAGTGGTACGCCGGGATCATGTGCATGGGCACCATCACGGCAAAATAGCCCGCTTCGTCCTCTTTTTCCATCTGAAAGACCCTGCCGCCGGTCTCGACGGATGCTTTGACGGCGTTCGGGAAAAAGCCCTGGATCAGTACCCCGTCCGTGGTGATCCTGGCGCCCATCACATCCCTGGGAGATGCTTCCTCGCCATACACAACGCCCTCGATCCTGGGCCAGTCCATATATTCTTCGATCCTGTTATCCATCTCTCGTCCCTCCTCTGTACTATTATCATATCATCAGAATCCGCAAAAGAAAAGAACTCTCTTCAACAGAATTGACAAATGAGAGCGCTTAGGATACATTTATTCTAGAATAATACACAAAAAGTTACCCGCAGAACAAGTTATACGCGCGGTTTCGCGCATAAAATGGAGGATCTACCTATGGATAAACGCCAGTTCGATGTCACAGCGCTCGGTGAACTTCTGATCGATTTTACCGAGAACGGAACCAGTTCACAGGGCAATCCGCTGATGGAAGCCAACCCCGGAGGCGCTCCCTGCAATGTTCTTGCCATGCTGAAAAAGCTCGGCCGCCAGACAGCCTTCATCGGCAAGGTGGGCGACGATATGTTCGGGCGGCAGCTCCGGGATGCCGTCTGTGAAGCCGGGATCGACACCCGCAACCTCGTCATGGACAAGGACGCGCACACGACCCTGGCCTTCGTTCACACCTATCCGGACGGGGACCGCGATTTCTCGTTCTACCGTGATCCCGGTGCCGATATGCTGCTGACAAAGGCGGAGATCCAGGAGGATCTGGTCCGCAATTCCAGGATCTTCCACTTCGGCACCCTCTCCTCCACGCACGAAGGCGTACGGGAAGCTACCCGCCACGCGATCGACGTTGCCAAAGAGGCGGGCTGCATCATCAGCTTTGACCCCAATCTGCGGCCGCCGCTCTGGAAGACCATGGACGACGCGCGCCGGGAGATCGAGTACGGCCTTTCGAAGTGCGATGTCCTGAAGATCTCCGACAACGAGGTCGAATTCCTGTTTGATACCACCGATTACGACAAGGGCGCCGCCCTTCTCGAAGAGAAATACCACATCCCGCTCATCCTGATCACCCTGGGCAAGGACGGAAGCCGCGCCTATTATAAGGGCCGGAAAGTCGAAGCCGCTCCCTTCCTGCAGGAGAACACCATTGAGACCACCGGCGCCGGGGATACCTTCTGCGCCAGCGCTCTCAACTTTGTTCTGGAGTACGGCCTCGATTCCCTGACGGATGAGCAGCTTTCAAAGCTCCTCACCTTCGCCAACGCGGCCGCCTCCCTGATCACGACCCGGAAAGGCGCTCTGCGCGTCATGCCGACGCGGGAAGAGGTCGAAGCCTTCATGGCCGCCGCAAGATAACAAACAGCAGACAAACAGGAAGCCGGGATCCCTCACGGGATCCCGGCTTCCTGTTTATCTGTTCTGTCGTTTATTTGACGACACGTACCCTGGTCACGCCCTCAATGGCCTTCAGCGCGTTCAGCGCGTCGATGGAGGCGGTGCTCTCAAGGTCGATCAGTGTGTAGGCAAATTCACCCTTGCTCTTGTTGGTCATGTCGGCGATGTTCAGTCCTTCGCCGCCAAGGATCTGCGTCACCTGACTGATCATGTTCGGGACATTCTTGTGGGTCAGGGCGATACGTCCGACCGCCACGCAGGTGCCCATGCTGCAGTTCGGGAAATTGACGGAGTTCGTGATGTTCCCGTTCTCCAGGAAGTCCCGGATCTCCTTCACGGCCATGACCGCGCAGTTTTCCTCGGATTCCTCGGTGGAGGCGCCCAGGTGCGGCGTTACGAGGATCCCCTCGCGTCCGGCAACGGTGGGATTGGCAAAATCGGTCACGTACTTCTTGACCTTGCCGCTGTCGACGGCCTCGATCAGTGCCTCCTCATCCACCAGAAGGTCTCTGGCAAAGTTGAGGAAGACCACGCCATCCTTCATCTTGTCGAAGGCTTCCTTGTTGATCATCTTCTTCGTGCTGTCCAGAAGCGGCACATGGATCGTGATGTAATCGCACTGGGTGAAGATCTCATCCAGGGTCTTGCTGTGATGGATCGTCCTGGAAAGGTTCCAGGCCGCGTCGATCGAGATGTAGGGATCATAGCCGTACACGTCCATGCCCAGGGCGGACGCCGCGTTGGCTACCAGGGCACCGATCGCGCCAAGGCCGATGATGCCGAGCTTTTTGCCCATGATCTCACAGCCCGCGAACTGCTTTTTCTGCTTTTCGGCAAGCTTGTCGATATCCTCGCGGTCCTTTTCCTTTTCGACCCATTCGATCCCGCCGACGATATCGCGGGAGGCCAGCAGCATGCCGGCGATCACCAGCTCTTTAACGCCGTTGGCGTTGGCACCGGGTGTATTGAACACAATGATCCCTTTTTCGGCGCATTCCTTGACCGGAATGTTGTTGACGCCGGCACCTGCACGTGCGATGGCGCAGACGCTCTCCGGGATCTCCATATCATGCATCTTGGCGCTGCGGACCAGGATTGCATCACAGTTCTCCATGGTCTCCGCCTGGCGGTAATTCTCACCCAGAAGGGCAAGACCTTTTTCAGCAATGGGATTCAGGCAATGATACTGAAACATCAGATATTCTCCTCCTCAAACTTCTTCATGAAAGCGACCAGAGCCTCCACGCCCGCCTTCGGCATGGCGTTGTAGATGCTGGCACGCATGCCGCCGACCGTCCTGTGTCCCTTCAGGTTGACCAGTCCGTGTTCGGCAGCTTCCTTCACAAATTTCGCTTCCATGTCCTTGTCGCCGATGACGAACGGGACGTTCATGAGGGACCGGTCTTCCTTGACGACCGTGCCCTTGAAGAGTCTGCTCTGATCCAGATAGTCATACAGGATCGCGGCCTTCTCTTCGTTCATGCGCTTCATCGCCTCCAGGCCGCCCAGGCCCTTCAGCCACTTGAACACCTTGCCGCATACGTAGATGCAGTAGGAGTTCGGCGTGTTGTACAGGGAACCCGCGTCCGCATGGGTCTTGTAGGTGAGCATGGTCGGAGTGCCCGGAAGCACGTCTTCACGGATCAGGTCCTCACGGATGATCACGATGACCATACCGGCCGGGCCGATATTCTTCTGCACGCCGCCGTAGATGATGGCATATTTGGAAACGTCCACCGGCTCGGAAAGGAAGCAGGAGGAAACGTCGGCCACCAGGTCCTTGCCCTTGGTATCCGGAAGCTGTTTGAACTTGGTGCCATAGATCGTATTGTTTTCACAGATGTATACATAGTCCGCGTCCGGGCTTACGGGAAGGTCGCTGCAGTCCGGGATGTAGGAAAAGGTCTTGTCCTCGGAGCTTGCGATCTTGTTGGCTTTTCCGTATTTCTGGGCTTCCTGGTAAGCCTTCTTGGCCCACTGGCCGGTCACGATGAAATCCGCAACCTTGTTCTTCATCAGGTTCAGGGGGATCATCGCGAACTGCTGGGAAGCGCCTCCCTGCAGGAACAGCACCTTGTAGTTGTCCGGAATGTTCATAAGATCACGAAGATCCTGCTCGGCGTCGTCAATGATCTTCTGGAAAGCAGCGCTTCTGTGACTCATTTCCATCACGGACATGCCGGTCCCGTTGTAGTCCATCATCTCAGCTGCCAGTTCCTCAAGTACCGGCTCCGGCAGTACGGCCGGGCCTGCGGAAAAATTATACACTCTGCTCATTTTTTTTCATATCCTCCTCATCAAATACGTCATCGATGCTCTCGCCCGCAGGAACCATCGGGAACACGCTGAGATCCTGGTCGATCCAGCAGTCCAGCACGATCGTGCCCTGGTACGCAAGTGCCTCCCTAAGCGCCGGCTCCACTTCTTCCGGCTTTGTCACACGGATCCCCTTCGCGCCCATTGCCTCGGCAACTTTCACAAAGTCCACGGCGTCATTCAGGATCGTATGGGAGTAACGTTTGCCATAGAAAAGCGTCTGCCACTGGCGGACCATCCCCAGCACATGATTGTTCATGACGATCTGGATGATCTGCCGTCCCGTACGGACCGCCGTCGCGATCTCGTTCATGTTCATGCGGAAGCAGCCGTCTCCTGCGATGTTGACGACCGTCTTCTTTGGCATGCCCGTCTTGGCGCCGATGGCGGCTCCAAGGCCGTAGCCCATGGTCCCGAGTCCGCCCGACGTCAGAAACGTTCTGGGCTCATTGTATTTGAAATACTGCGCTGCCCACATCTGGTGCTGGCCGACGTCCGTCGAAATGATGGCGTCGCCTCCGGTCAGCTCGTAGAGCTTCTCCAGGATAAAGGGACCGGTCAGCTGGCTCTTGTCATACCGCAGCGGGTATTTCTGCTTCATATCCTCAATGTGGGCGATCCACTCCGGATGCTTCTGGGGTTTGACGCCCTCCAGGATCCGCTGCAGTGCGACCTTCAGGTCTCCGACAACAAAAGCGTCCACGACGACGTTCTTGTTGATCTCCGCCGCGTCCACATCCAGCTGCAGGATCTTTGCGTTGCGGGCAAAGGTGCTGGTCTTGCCGGTGACACGGTCGCTGAAGCGGGCTCCGAGAACGATCAGCAGATCGCACTGGCTGACGCCGAGATCGGAGGTCTTGGTCCCGTGCATGCCCAGCATGCCGGTATACAGAGGATCTTCACCCGGGAATGCGCCTTTGCCCATCAGGCTGTCGCAGACCGGAGCGTCGATCCTGTGGGCCAGCTCCTTGATCTCCTCGGAGGCTCCGGAAATGATCCCGCCGCCGCCCACGAAAATATAGGGCTTTTGGGATTTGCCGATCAAGGCCACCGCCTGGTCGATATCCTCCTTGCGGATCTCGCTGGTCTCCCGGTTGATCGTTGCCGGCCGGTGCGGCATATATTCACAGATGCCTCCCGTGACATCCTTGGTCACATCCACAAGCACCGGACCGGGACGTCCGCTCTTGGCAATATAGAATGCCCTGCGGATCGTATCGGCAAGCCTGGTGATATCCTTTACGATGAAGCTGTGCTTGGTGATCGGCATCACAATGCCGGCGATATCGACCTCCTGGAAAGAATCCTTTCCGAGAAGAGCCGTTCCTACGTTGCAGGTGATCGCCACGACCGGGACCGAATCCATGTACGCGGTGGCAATACCCGTGACCAGATTGGTCGCGCCGGGCCCGGATGTCGCCAGGCACACGCCGACCTTTCCGGTCGCTCTCGCATATCCGTCCGCCGCGTGGGACGCGCCCTGTTCGTGGGACGTAAGGATATGTGTGATCTCATCCTGATATTTGTACAGTGCGTCGTAGACGTTCAGGATCGCGCCGCCCGGATAGCCGAATACGGTATCCACGCCCTGCTCCTTTAAACATTCCACAATGATCTCCGCACCAGTCAGTTCTCTGGGATTCTCCATCCTTCTCCTCCTCAATCTGCCTTCGGCACTTCAAGTATAGCGCCCCGGTTCCCGGAAGTGACCATGGCCGCGTATCTGGCAAGATAACCGGTCGTCACTCTCGGCTGTCTGGGCTGCCAGGCAGCTTTTCTCTTTGCAAGCTCCTCGTCGGAGACCCTGAGCTCAAGCTTCAGGTTCGGGATATCGATGCTGATGATATCTCCTTCCTCCACGAGTGCGATTGGCCCTCCGACCGCCGCCTCCGGGGACACATGTCCGATGGAAGCGCCTCTGGAAGCCCCGCTGAATCGTCCGTCCGTGATCAGTGCAACGGAAGAACCAAGGCCCATTCCCGCGATCGCGGAGGTCGGGTTCAGCATCTCACGCATGCCGGGCCCTCCCTTGGGGCCTTCATAACGGATGACGACAACATCGCCGGACACGATCCTGCCGCCCTTGATGGCGTCGATAGCGTCCTCTTCACAGTCAAAGACGCGGGCCGGTCCCTCATGGACCATCATTTCTTCCACCACGGCAGAGCGCTTGACCACGCCGCCGTCCGGTGCCAGATTGCCCTTAAGGACGGCCAGGCCGCCCGTTTTGCTGTAGGGATTCTCAACCGGCCGGATGACCTCCGGATCCAGGTTCACGCATCCTTCGATATTCTCGGCCACGGTCTTTCCGGTCACGGTAATACACTCCGTATGGAGCAGGCCAAGCTTGTTCAGCTCGTTCATGACCGCGTAGACGCCGCCCGCCTGGTTCAGGTCCTCCATGTAGGTGGGGCCTGCCGGTGCCAGATGACAGAGGTTCGGGGTCTTTTCGCTGATCTCGTTGGCAAAGCTGATATCGAAATCCATGCCCACCTCGTGCGCGATGGCCGGAAGATGAAGCATGCTGTTCGTGGAGCAGCCCAGGGCCATGTCCACGGTCAGCGCGTTCAGGATCGCTTCCTTTGTCATGATGTCGCGGGGGCGGATATTCCTTCTGTACATTTCCATGACCTGCATCCCTGCGTGCTTGGCAAGGCGGATCCTCTCGGAATAGACAGCCGGGATCGTACCGTTGCCCGGAAGGCCCATGCCGAGCGCCTCTGTCAGGCAGTTCATGCTGTTGGCTGTATACATGCCGGAGCAGGAACCGCAGGTAGGACATGTCTTATTCTCGTATTCCGTAAGCTTGTCCTCGCTGATGGTGCCGGCCGCGTAGGCGCCGACCGCCTCGAACATGCTGGAAAGGCTCGTCTTATGTCCGTCGATCCGGCCGGCCATCATGGGGCCGCCGCTCACAAAGACCGTCGGCACGTTGATGCGCGCCGCTGCCATCAGAAGGCCCGGAACATTCTTGTCACAGTTCGGGACCATGACAAGGGCGTCAAACTGATGCGCCAGCGCCATGCTCTCGGTGGAATCCGCGATCAGGTCGCGGGTCACGAGTGAATACTTCATGCCTACATGGCCCATGGCGATCCCGTCACAGACCGCGATGGCCGGAAATACGACCGGGGTGCCGCCCGCCATGGCAACGCCAAGCTTAACAGCCGCCACGATCTTATCGATATTCATATGACCCGGTACGATCTCGTTGTAGGAGCTGACGATCCCGACCATGGGACGCTCCATCTCCTCTTTGGTCATTCCGAGGGCGTTAAAAAGCGATCGATGGGGTGCCTGCTGAGAGCCTTTTTTTACTGCATCACTCTTCATAGTCTCATCCTTTCCTCCGGAAAACGATCCTGTTTCCTTTTTTAAAGAAAGACAGACACCGTCACCCAGTGTCTGCCTTTTACTCATGCAGAGGCCTGATCTGCCTTCTCTACTTCGGCGATAGCCTGCTTCCTCATGGGGATACGGCAGTTACGGTTGTTACCGAATTCTACGATGACATCCTCTTCCGTCATATCGATGATCACGCCGTAAAAGCCGCTTGTGGTGACCACGCTGTCACCGACCTCCATGCTGTTCAGCATGGCTGTCATCCGCTTCTGCTCTTTTCTCTGCGGCCGGATCATCAGAAAATACATGATACCGAACAATACAACGATCCAAATAAGGGTAAAACCCATTCCTACTCCACCTGATGCGTCCATCTGTAATCCTCCTGTATATTTCTTGCTCTGACAGGCTGTTTTATGCAGCCCGGACCTGCTCTTAGGCAGTCTGTAAAAACACTAGTCCTTATGATACACAAAAAATCCCGCGACTTCAAGACCTTTTCCTGATTTTTTCTACAAAGAACGGTCGGACGCGATCTTACCCTCCTCGAAACCGGCAAGGCGCATTTTTTTGAATTCGGCGAAGGTCCCGGCGTCAAGTGCGTCCCTGATCTCCTCCATCAGATGGTTATAAAAATACAGGTTATGCAGAACACAGAGGCGCATACCCAGCATCTCCTTCGCCTTCAGAAGATGGCGGATGTAAGCCCTCGAGTAGTGCCGGCAGGCCGGACAGCCGCAGCCCTCCTCGATGGGACGCATATCCAGTTCATACTGTGAATTAAACAGGTTCATCTTGCCGTGATTGGTGTACACATGGCCATGGCGTCCGTTTCTGCTCGGATAGACACAGTCAAAGAAATCGATCCCCCGCTCCACGCTTTCGAGAATATTGGCCGGCGTACCGACGCCCATCAGATAGGTGGGCTTGTTCTGCGGAAGATGCGGGACCACCTCGTCGAGGATGTGGTACATCTGCGCGTGGGTCTCCCCGACCGCCAGTCCTCCGACCGCATATCCGTCAAGATCCATCTCCGCGATCTCCTGTGCATGCCGGATACGGATATCCTCGTAGATCGCTCCCTGGTTGATCCCGAACAGAAGCTGTTCCCTGTTGAGGGTATCCGGCAGGCTGTTCAGCCGGTCCATCTCGGTCTTGCAGCGCCTGAGCCACCGGGTGGTGCGGTCCACGGAGTTCTGCACATAGTCCCTGTCCGCCATGCTGCTGGGGCATTCGTCAAAGGCCATCGCGATCGTGGAGCCCAGGTTCGACTGGATCTGCATGCTCTCCTCCGGGCCCATGAAGATCCGGTGTCCGTCGATGTGGGACTGGAACGTCACGCCCTCCTCACGGATCTTGCGGAGTCCCGCCAGGGAGAAGACCTGGAATCCTCCCGAGTCTGTCAGGATGGGCCGGTCCCAGACCATGAATTTATGCAGTCCGCCCAGCTTTTTAACGATCCTGTCGCCCGGGCGCACATGCAGGTGGTACGTGTTCGAGAGCTGCACCTGGGTGCCGATCTCCTTTAAGTCCATCGTGGAAACGGCGCCTTTGATGGCGCCGATGGTTCCCACGTTCATAAAAACCGGTGTTTCGATCGTTCCGTGAACGGTGTGGAAGCGTCCTCTCTTGGCACGTCCCTCCGTCCGGATCAGTTCATATTCTGCCATAGTTCCTCCGGCCTTCCGGCCTTTCAATCGTCTTTTTTACCCAGGCGTTCTTTCCGCCTGTTTCTTCATTATATAGAAAAAAAGCCCCGTGTGCAATCCCTTTACGCAGGAGGCCGGAAGTTTGATGCATGAAACTGTTGCCATTTTCAAAGTGATATCGTATAATATTTTGATACACCTTGATTGACACAAAAGGAGGCTTCTCTTTTTTTATGAAGAATTATACACTCGGGATCGATATCGGTTCCACGACGGTCAAGATCGCCATTCTCGATGAAAATGACACGCTGTGTTTTTCGGACTATGCGCGTCATTATGCCAATATACAGGATACGCTTGCGGATCTTCTCGGCAAAGCCATCAACGAACTGGGCGAGATCAAGGCATCTCCGGTCATCACGGGGTCCGGCGGACTGACGCTGGCCAACCACCTGGAGATTCCCTTCGTGCAGGAGGTGATCGCCGTATCAAGCGCGCTGCAGAAGATCGCGCCCCAGACGGATGTCGCGATCGAGCTGGGCGGTGAGGATGCCAAGATCATCTACTTTGAAGGCGGAAATATCGAGCAGCGCATGAACGGGATCTGTGCCGGCGGTACCGGTTCCTTTATCGACCAGATGGCGTCCCTTCTGCAGTGCGACGCGTCCGGCCTGAACGACTATGCCCGGAATTACAAGGCCGTCTACCCGATCGCGGCCCGCTGCGGCGTCTTCGCCAAGACGGACATCCAGCCGCTGATCAACGACGGTGCCACCAAGGAGGACCTGGCCGCCTCCATCTTCCAGGCGGTGGTCAACCAGACCATCTCGGGCCTTGCCTGCGGCAAGCCGATCCGCGGCCACGTCGCCTTCCTGGGCGGACCGCTGCACTTCCTGCCCGAGCTGAAGGCCGCCTTTATCCGTACATTAAAGCTGGATGACGAGCATGCCATCACGCCCGCCAACTCCCACCTGTTCGCGGCCATGGGCTCCGCCATGAACGCCAAAACCGACGTCGTCGTGGATCTGTCCGAGCTGCAGGAGCGTCTGCACAATTCCATCAAGCTTGATTTCGAGGTGGCCCGTATGGAGCCGCTGTTCGCAAGCGAGAAGGACTATCAGGCTTTCCATGAACGGCAGAGTGCCTACAAGGTAGCGACCGGCGAGCTTTCGACCTACGAAGGAAACTGTTATCTCGGCATCGACGCCGGTTCGACCACCACCAAGACCGCCCTCATCGGTGAGAACGGGACCCTTCTGTATTCCTTCTACAGCAACAACAACGGAAATCCGTTAAAGACCACGATCCGTTCCATCCAGGAGATCTACTCGCTCCTTCCCGAAAAGGCCCGGATCGCTTATTCCTGCTCCACCGGCTACGGCGAAGCCCTGATCAAGGCCGCCCTTTTACTGGACGAGGGAGAGGTGGAGACCGTCTCCCACTACTATGCCGCTGCCTTTTTTGATCCGGATGTAGACTGCATCCTCGACATCGGCGGGCAGGACATGAAATGCATCAAGATCAAAAACCAGACCGTCGACAGCGTTCAGCTGAACGAGGCCTGCTCCTCTGGCTGCGGTTCCTTTATAGAGACCTTCGCCAAGTCCCTTAACTACTCCGTGCAGGATTTCGCGAAAGCCGCTCTGTTTGCGAAGCACCCCATCGACCTCGGGACCCGCTGCACCGTGTTCATGAACTCCAAGGTCAAGCAGGCCCAGAAGGAAGGCGCGGAGGTTTCCGACATTTCCGCCGGCCTGGCCTACTCCGTCATAAAGAACGCGCTCTACAAGGTCATCAAGGTCTCGGACGCTTCGGAGCTCGGACGCCACATCGTCGTGCAGGGAGGAACCTTCTACAACGACGCCGTGCTGCGGAGCTTTGAACGGATCGCCAACTGCGAAGCCATCCGGCCCGACATTGCCGGGATCATGGGGGCCTTCGGCGCCGCCCTCATCGCCAGGGAGCGCTACGAGGAAGGCACCGGGACCACGATGCTCTCCATCGACAAGATCAATTCGCTGGAGTACACGACGCGGATGGCCAACTGCCGCGGCTGCACCAACAGCTGCCGGCTCACCATCAACAAATTCTCCGGCGGACGTCAGTACATCAGCGGCAACCGCTGCGAGCGCGGCCTGGGCAAAGAGAAGAACAAGGACAACATCCCGAACCTGTTCGAGTACAAATACAAGAGGCTCTTCTCCTACGAGCCCCTGCCGCCGGACAAAGCACGCCGCGGCAAGGTCGGTATCCCGAGGGTCCTCAACATGTTTGAGAACTATCCCTTCTGGTATACCTTCTTTACGGAGCTTTCCTATGAGGTGGTGCTTTCTCCCACCTCCAACCGCAAGATCTACGAGCTGGGGATCGAATCTATCCCAAGCGAGTCGGAATGCTATCCGGCCAAGCTGGCCCACGGCCACGTGACCTGGCTGATCCGGAACGGCGTGAAGTTCATCTTCTATCCCTGCATTCCCTACGAACGGAACGAATTCCCGGACGCAGTCAACCACTACAACTGCCCGATCGTCACCTCCTACGCGGAGAACATCAAGAACAATGTGGATGAACTGCACGATCCTTCCATCGATTTCAGGAATCCGTTCATGGCCTTCACCTCGGAAGCGATCCTGACCGACCGTCTGGTCGAGGTCTTCCCGGACCTCCCGGCCGCGGAAGTCCGCGCCGCCGCCCACAAGGGCTGGGCCGAGATGGAACAGGTCCGCCATGACATCGAAAAGAAGGGCGAGGAGACCCTTTCCTATCTCGAAGAGACAGGCCGCCGCGGCATCGTGCTCGCCGGCCGGCCGTACCACATCGACCCGGAGATCCATCACGGGATCCCGGACCTGATCAACAGCTTCGGCGTGGCGGTGCTCACGGAGGATTCCGTCTCCCATCTGGTGCCCGTGGAGCGGCCCATCCGTGTCAACGACCAGTGGATGTACCACTCCAGGCTGTATGCCGCCGCCAATTATGTCAAGACCCGGGAGGACCTGGACCTGATCCAGCTCAACTCCTTCGGCTGCGGACTGGACGCCGTCACCACCGACCAGGTCTATGAGATCCTGGAGCGGAGCGGCAAGATCTACACCTGCCTGAAGATCGATGAGGTCAACAACCTCGGCGCCGCGAGGATCCGTGTGCGCTCGCTTCTGGCCGCCCTGCGTGCCAAGGAACGGCAGAAAAAGGAACGCGTGGTCGAGCCGTCCTCCATCGAGAAGGTGGTCTTTACCAAGGAGATGCGCAAGGATTACACAATCCTCTGCCCGCAGATGTCTCCGATCCATTTTTCGCTGTTCCAGGCGGCCTTCAACACCTGCGGCTACAACCTTCAGGTCATGAAGAACGACAACAAGGGCGCGGTTGACGTAGGTCTTAAATATGTCAACAACGACGCCTGCTATCCGTCCCTGATTGTGGTCGGACAGATCATGGACGAGCTGCTGTCCGGCAAATACGACCTTGACAAGACCGCGGTCCTGATGACGCAGACCGGGGGAGGCTGCCGTGCCTCCAACTATATTGCCTTTATCCGCAGGGCCCTCAAAAAAGCCAACATGGAGCAGGTGCCCGTGATCTCGCTGAACCTAAGCGGTCTGGAGAGCAACCCCGGCTTCAAGCTGACCCTGCCGCTCATCAAGCGGGTCTGCTACGCGGCCGTGTTCGGCGACATCCTCATGAAATGCACCTACCGGATGCGTCCCTACGAGGTGGAAAAAGGCATTGTCAACCGCAAGCACAAGATCTGGGAGCAGCGCGTCATCTCCTTTGTCCAGGGGAGCAGCGTGAGCCACAGCCAGTTTAAGAAGATGTGCCGCGAGATGGTCCACGACTTCGACACCATTCCGGTCACCGGCGAAAAGAAGCCGCGGGTCGGCATCGTCGGTGAGATCCTGGTCAAATTCATGCCCGCCGCCAACAATCACCTGGCCGATCTTCTGGAGGCCGAGGGCGCGGAGGCCGTGGTGCCTGACCTGATCGATTTTATGAACTATTGTCTGTACAACCAGAATTTCAAGGTGGATGCCCTGGGCTTCAAAAAAACCAAGGCGACCATCGCCAACTGGGGCGTCAAAGGCATCGACTGGATCCGCAGGACCGCCGACGAAGCCCTCGCGGCCAGCCGGCATTTTACCCCTTCCGCGGATATCCGGGAGCTGGCCCGCATGGCCTCCCCCATCGTATCCACGGGCAACCAGACCGGTGAAGGCTGGTTCCTGACCGGTGAGATGCTGGAGCTGATCCACGGCGGTGTGCCGAACATCGTCTGCATCCAGCCCTTCGGCTGCCTGCCGAACCACATCGTTGGCAAGGGCGTCATCAAGGAGATCCGCCGGACCCATCCGACCGCCAACATCGTGGCCATCGACTACGATCCCGGCGCCAGCGAGGTCAACCAGCTGAACCGGATCAAGCTGATGCTGTCCACCGCCGTCAAAAACCTCGAAAAAACCTCCTGAAACAGCAGGAAAAAGACAGGGGACGGTTCTGTGTCTTGTTTGACGAGTCAAACAAGACACAGAACCGTCCCCTGTCTTTTTCCTGTCCTTCCCAGTTTGTTTAATCTATTTCCCGATGCCGCATGTAGTAGGTCCGCATGCGGTCGCGGTCTTCTTCGATCAGCGTTCCTTTTCCGAACAGACCGGCGTTGGTCTCAAGATGATGCAGGAATTCATGCCGCACCGTGTCCCGGACCTGCAGCCGTATGTCTTCGATGCTCCGGTACCCCATCGTGGCCATAAAGGAGCCATAATAAAGCCGGATCTGCTTGCCGAGGATCGGATCGACCGAATAGATCCCCAGGATATACAGATCGTCCGCCACCCGGGCAGGATGCATGTACGTGTATTCCTCCACGAGCACGCCCCCGTTCAGTTCCTTGTATACGTATTCGGGGAGCAGTTCCAGCTCCTCCTCCACGATATCCTTGAATTCTTCGTATGTCAGCATTTTGTCGGCTTCCTCCGTCAGGCCAGCCGGAGCCGCCGGGCCACCTTCAGAAGAAGGCCTCCGCCCGGGATCATCCGGATCTCATCCGCCGAGGGACGGCTCACCAGCAGATAGACAAAGAAATACACGGCAACCGCCAGCACTACCGCCACGGCCAGGCTGATAAAATTGGAATGAAGCACCATGTACAGGCCGTAGTAGACGCCGCCCGCCACGGCGGCCATGGGCACCGAAGCGATCAGCGGATTCATGTAAGCCATCTTCCAGGGATTGGTGTAGCCCAGGTATTTGCGGATCGACAGACCGTTCAGCACACACATGATCACCGCGTAGACGATCATGGCCAGCACGATGGTGTAGATCCCGAAATCTGTGAAATGAAGCAGCAGGAACATGGCGACCACGTCCGCGCCCAACGCGATGGCCGCGTGGATCATCGGAATGTTCGGTTTGCCGATCCCCTGCAGGACGCCGTTGGAAATGTTCGAGTTCCCGTTCAGGATGATGGTGATGGCGCCCAGCACCATCAGATTGCCGGCAGCGCCGTTCGTCCCCGGGAAGATCAGCCTGGTGACAGGTCCCGCCAGGACCGCGAGCCCCACCGCCGCCGGGATCGAGATGATCATGCTGATCCAGGTCGCCCTGTCGATCTTGTAATTGGCCATGGGAATATCCCTCTTGGCGTAGTGCGCGGAAACCTCCGGGATCATGGAGGTCGGCGCCGTACTGGCCAGCGTCAGCGGGATATTGATGAGCGTCATAAAGTATCCGTACTCGGCGTACAGCGACTGCAGAAGATCCTGGTCCATCCCTTTCCGGCCCAGGATATCCGTGTACATGTAGCTGTTCACATAACCGTTAACATTGTAGATAAAGGCACTGAAGATGATCGGCATGACGATCAGGACGATGTTCTTCATCACGTCGGATACCGGCTCGTCCACCGAGACCCGGTCCCGCCTGATCTTGCGCCGGATCGTCCCCGCGTTCAGAAGATAGATCAGCAGCATGAAGACCAGCGCCGCCGTCACGCCCGCGCCGGTACCCATGGTCGCGCCTGCCGCGCCCCATTTTTCCCCCTCGGCCGTGCCTGCACCGCCATGGCTCCGGATCATGATGCCGGACATCAGAAGCGCGAATACCGCAACGAAGATCTGCTCAATGATCTGCGAAAGCGAGGTCGGCATCATATTCCGGTAGGCCTGGAAATAACCGCGGAACACGCCCAGGATCCCCGAAAGGAAGATCGTCGGTGCCAGCATCTGCAGCGCCAGCCTGGCCCCGGCCATCTTGTCCGGGACCATGATCGAGGCTCCGAACACACAGAACAGGGCCACGATCCCGCCCGCGATCGCTGCGTAGAGCAAGGAACAGTAAAACACCTTCTGGGCGTCCCTGTACCGGCGGAAAGCGATCTTTTCGGCCATGATCTTGGAAACCGCCTGCGGAATACTGAAGGAAGCGATCATCAGCAGGATGAAGTAGGCATTCTGCGCATACTGAAAAAGGGCAAAGCTCTTGTTGCCGAGAGTCGTCGAAAGCGGACTCTTGTAGAGCATTCCGATGATCTTGGAGATCAGCGCTGCCACCATCAGGAAGGACGCGTTCCTTACCAGTGTATTGTCATTGTTCTTCTTTGCCATGTTCCCTGTCCCTTATCCTATATTCTCGATCTGCCAGTCGATGGGAGCGATCCCGTTCTGCTGCAGAAATTCGTTTGCCTGACTGAAATGCCTGCACCCGAAGAATCCCCTGTAAGCCGAAAGCGGACTCGGATGCGGTGCCTCGAGCACCAGATGCCGCGGGTTGTGCAGCATGCTTTTTTTGTTCTGGGCCGGCCGTCCCCAAAGCATGAAGACGATGGGCCGGTCTTCGTTGTCAAGAGCCCGGATCGCGGCGTCCGTGAACTCCTCCCAGCCGATCCCCCGGTGGGAATTGGCCTGATGGGCCCGCACGGTCAGCACGGTGTTCAGAAGCAGCACACCCTGGCGCGCCCATTTCTCCAGATAACCGTTATCCGGAATAAAGCAGCCGCAGTCGTCATGAAGCTCCTGGTAGATATTGACGAGGGACGGAGGGATCTCCACTCCCTTCCGTACCGAAAAGCAAAGCCCGTGGGCCTGTCCGTCATTGTGATAAGGATCCTGTCCCAGGATCACCACCTTCACCTCATGGAGAGGCGTGAAATGAAACGCGTTGAACATCTCATCCGCCGGCGGAAAGATCTTCCGGGTCCGGTATTCCTCGTTGACCGTCTTGTATAGTTTTGCGTAGTAGGGCTGCCGGAACTCATCTCTCAGAGCCTCCAGCCAGTCTCCCGCGATTGCCGCCATCTCAAAACTCCTTTGTACGTCGTACGGAAACCCCGCGCTTTTGCAGGTATTCCTTGACCTCCTCGATCTCCAGCTCTTTATAGTGGAACAAGGATGCAGCCAAAGCCGCGTCCGCGCCGCCTGTCGTCAGCGCCTCGTAAAAATGCTCCAGTGTTCCCGCGCCGCCGGACGCGATCACGGGGATCCCGACTGCCTCCGAGACTGCCCGGGTGAGCGGGATGTCATACCCCGCCTTGGTTCCGTCGCAGTCCATGCTGGTCAGCAGGATCTCGCCGGCTCCGAGCCTTTCGGCTTCCTTCGCCCACCAAAGTGCGTCGATGCCGGTATCCAGCCGTCCGCCGTGCTTGTAGATATTCCAGCCGCCGTCCGGACGCCGTTTGGCGTCGATCGCGACGACCACGCACTGGCTCCCGAACTTGTCGGCGGCCTCCCGGATCAGCTCCGGCCTGTCGATCGCCGCGGAGTTGACGGAGATCTTGTCCGCTCCTTCCCGGAGAAGACGTTTGAAGTCGTCCGTGGTCCGGATCCCTCCGCCCACGGTAAACGGAATAAACACATTGGCCGCCACGGCCCTGACCATGTCGACCACGGTATCACGCTGTTCATTGGAGGCGGTGATGTCGAGAAAGACCACCTCGTCGGCACCGGCCGCATCATAGGCCTTCGCGATCTCGACGGGATCCCCCGCGTCCTTCAGATTGACAAAATTCACACCCTTGACGACCCTGCCCCGGTTCACGTCCAGGCAGGGAATGATCCGCTTGGTAAACATCAGCTCTTCTCCTTCCGAAGTGCGGCAAAATTACGCAGGATCTGAAGTCCTGTCCGGCTGCTCTTTTCCGGATGGAACTGGCAGGCGAAAAGGTTCCCCTGCTCCACCGAAGCATGGATCGTCACCCCGTAGGTGGTCTCCGCCGTGACGACCGCGGGATCGTCCGCCTGCAGATAGTACGAGTGAACAAAATAGACGTAGGATTCCTCCGGGATCCCGGCAAACAGCCTGCCGTTGTTCAAAAGATGCAGGGAATTCCACCCCATGTGAGGGATCTTCAGGCCTTCCGCGTCGGGGATCCTGAGGATCTTCCCTTTGATAAGGCCGAGCCCGGGCACGCCGGGTGCTTCGTCACTGCTCTCGAACAGAAGCTGAAGGCCCAGGCAGATCCCGAGAAAAGGCGTCCCCTTATCTGCGATCTGTTCGATCACAGGGATCAGGGCGTACTGGTGAAGCTTCTGCATGGCGTCGCCGAAGCTGCCCACGCCGGGCAGGATCACCTTGTCAGCCGAGAGCAGTATATCCCTGTCACGGGTCACGCAGGTCTCTTCTCCCAGAAGCTCCAGTGCCTTCTGTACACTTTTGATATTACCGGCATCGTAATCTATGATCGCTATCACTTTTTTTGTCCACTCCCTGAATTACTTATGTACTATCATATCCCAAAAACCGTTGATTTTCAATATACTCAGCTCTTACATGACGATCTTTATCTCGTTTTCCTCGTTAAGGGCGTCATAGGATACATAGTTGTCCGGCATCGCCTGACCGTTGAGCGCGACGGAGGTAAAGCCGCTCTCCCTGTGCTCCGGATTCTCGATCCGGATATGGAGGGTCTTTCCTCTGAACGTCTTGTCGATCTCGAAATGATCCCATTCTGCCGGGATGGACGGTGCGATCCGAAGGCCTTTAAGGTCCGGACGCATGCCCAGGATCCCTTCCACCACGCCGACCATCATCGTCGACGCCGTGCCGGTCAGCCAGTGTACATGGGAACGGCCGAAGTGCGGACTTGTCTTCCCTTCCGTAAACTGCCCGTAGCAGTAAGGCTCCAGCCGCCGGATCTCCGCCCGGTCGTTCTGCATGGACGGCGCGTTCTCCTTCCAGTAGGCAAACGCCCTGTCTCCATGGCCGAGCAGCGCCTCCGCAAGCACAAGCCATCCCTGGGACTGTGAAAAGATCCCTCCGTTCTCCTTGGTACCCGCGTTAAAGATGACCGCCAGGGCTCCTTCGAAGGCTTCGGAATGATACGGCGGATCCATCAGAACAGCACCGTACTCCGTATTCAGCCGTTCCAGGACCTGCTGCATGCAGGCCTCTGCCTGGTCACGGCCGGCCAGGCCGCTGATCACGGACCAGCTCTGGGGATTCAGCCACATGTTCGCTTCCCTGTCGCCTCGTCCGCCGATCACGGTCCCTTCCTCGGTAAAGCCGCGGATAAAACGGTCCTCATTCCAGCAGAGGCTGTCCACCAGGGATCCGAAACGTTCCTGCTCCTCTGTAAGCCACCGCAGGTCCTCTTCTTCACCCTTGCATTCCGCAAAGGCCCGCATGACGGTCATGGCGTAGTAGAACTGCAGGGCCACAAACGTGGACTCCCCGTTCTTGCCGAGCCGCAGGCAGTCGTTCCAGTCCGCATACAGACCGGCCGGCATGCCGTGAGGCCCGAGATGTGAAAGCGAGAACCGGATCGCCCGTTTCATGTGCTCGTAGACTGTCCCCTCGTCCTTGTTGGCAAAAGGAAGCACCTCGTCAAGGAAAGCGGTATTGCCGCTCTCCGCTATATACTTGTACACCGTCGGGAACAGCCACAGAGCGTCATCCGCACGATAGGCAGGATGCCCTGTCTCCTTCACATAGGAGGCATCGTCCGGCGTATCTTCGTGCCCGGGGTTGTGCGTGAATTTGACCAGCGGAAGTCCCGCGCCGTTGTCCACCTGGGCCGTCAGCATGAACCGGATCTTCTCCGCCGCCATCTCCGGCATCAGGTGGATGATGCCCTGGATATCCTGGACCGTATCCCGGTAGCCGTACCCGTTCCGAAGGCCGCAGTAGGTAAAGGAAGCCGCCCTGGACCAGATAAAGGTCATAAAACAGTTGTAGGCGTTCCAGGTATTGATCATCGTGTCGAATTCCGGGCAGGGCGTGCTGACACGGAAGGCAGAGAGCCTTTCGCTCCACTGCTCCCTGAGCTCTTCGATCTCTTTTTCGATCCGCGTTTCATCCTCATAGCTTTTCAGGATCGTCTTTGCCTCGGCCAGGCTTTTGGCGCCGAGGACAAAGGACATCTGCACACAGCTTCCCGGAGCAAGCTCCACCACGGTGGACAGGGCCCCGCAGCCATATTCATTATAGTTGACCTGGTTTCCGAGGTCTCCCGAGATCACGCCGGCCGGATCCCGGTAGTCATGATAGCTGCCCAGGAACAGGTCTCTGTCCCCGCAGTACGAGGACACGGGGCTTCCCGTCAGGCCGAAGAAACGCTCTTCCACGTCATGCTTCGCCGGATTTTTCTGATTGGCCGTATCCACATTTCCGTGGATCCGGTGCAGCAGAAGGTCATCATAAAAGACCGTGCGGGTGATATACCTGGAATACTGCAGGTTGACCGAATCCTGCTCATAGTTGCTGTTGTTGGTAAACTCCGCGTACCCGGTCACCGTAAGACGTCTCGGGCGGTCGCTCTCATTGGTGAGCGTCAGGTGCCAGACCTCCCAGTCTTTCTCCCTGGGTACATAAAAGGTACCCGTCGAGCGGATCCCGCTGTAGTGTGTATCGATCGTGGTATAACCGAGACCGTGCCGGCATTCGGTCTTAAAAACCGCTAGGTCCTTTCCGACCGGCTGCCAGGACACGGACCAGAAGTCCCCGTCCTCGTTATCCCGGAGATAGATATAGCGTCCCGGGCGGTCCTTGCCGTCAAAAATATACCGGAGGATCCTTCCGTTGGCACCGGAGCGGACAAAGCTGTACCCGCCCGCGTTGTTGGAGATCAGAGCCCCGTACTCCGGGGATCCCAGGTAGTTGGCCCAGGGAGAAGGCGTGTCCGGCCTGGTGATCACATATTCTCTGTTCTTATCATCAAAATATCCGTAATTCATAACCTGGTACTCTCTTTCTTGTTTTTATCGAAGATCCAGCGTGAACCAGAACTCCACGCCGTTCTCGTAATTGATCACTCCGTACTGCTGGTTCATGCTTTCCATGACCGCCTTGACGATGGAGAGGCCGATGCCGCTGCCTCCGTACTCTCTTGTCCTGGCCTTGTCCACCTTGTAGAACTTCTGCCACAGGTTCGGGAGATCCTCCTCCGGAATGGGCGTTCCGGTATTAAAGACCGAAATGCGCGCTGTTCTCTCTTCCTTCCGGACCCTGATCTCGATCTGGCTGTCTCCCTCCAGGTGGTTGAGTGCGTTGCTCACGTAGTTCGTGACCACTTCCTCCACCTTGAATTCATCGCCCCAGACGTAAACCGGCTCTTTCTGGTCAAAGACGACCTTTGCCTCCTTCTGCTGGATCAGGATATCCATCGACTGAAGGACTCCGCTAATCAGCGCCGTGATGTCAAAGCGTTCCATCACCACCGCGTCCTGGCCGGCTTCCAGCTGGTTGAGGGTCAGCAGGTTCCTGACAAGCTTGTTCATCCTGGAGGCTTCATCCATGATGACGTCGCAGTAGAATTCCCGGCTCTCGGGATCCTCGGAGATGTTTTCCTTAAGTCCCTCCGCATAGCCCTGGATCAGGGCGATCGGCGTCTTCAGCTCATGGGAAACGTTGTCGAGGAATTCCTTGCGCCGTTCCTCCGCGCGGATCTTGTTCTCGATATCCTTCTGCAGCTCCAGGTTCGCGGACTTCAGCTCCGAGATGGTGCTCTCCAGCTGATCCGACATCCGGTTGAAGCTTTCGCCCAGAAGGTCGATCTCGTTGCCCGCATGGCTCTCATAGCGCTGCTCAAAATCCAGCCCCGCCATCTTCTGCGACAATGTCGTCAGCTCACTGATCGGCCGGGTGACCCGGTTCATCATAAACCAGACCAGCATCCCGCAGATGACCACGGCCGCCAGCCCGACAAAAAAGTAGAACCGGTTGGAGATCGCCACGCTTTCGTGGATGCTGGCATTCGGCGTCCGCACCAGAAAATAGCTGCCGTTGTCCAGCTCACCCCAGCACTCCACATAGTCCATGCCGGTGAACGGATCGCTGACCTGCTGGATCGAGTACTCGTCGTTGCTGCGGATGATGCGGACATCATCCTCCTCCATGTCGTCCAGGCCGTAGGCATAGCCGAACAGCCGGGTCCTGAGCCACCTCTCGTTCTCACCCCAGCCGTAGGAGACACTGTTCTCCTCGTTGATCAGCACCCATGCCAGATTGTTCCGGGAGCTGTCCCGGTTGATGTCGTCCACCGCGTCGTCCACGCCGAAAAGCTTCCGGATCGCGTCTTCGTCATCCAGGTCCGCATCCTCCTCGTCAAGCTCTGACAGATCGACCTTTTCAAGTGCTTCCTTTGCTTCCAGGAGGACGTCGATCTTTTTGGATGTATAGTATTTTTCCAGGAAAAGACCGTTCATGGCCGTGATCAGCACAAGGGCCAGCACCATGGCCACCACGAAGACCGCCAGGATCTGATGCTTCAGGGAATGGACGGATCCGGTCTTTTTCTGTTCGTTTCCTGCCATGTCGTCATCTCCTCTAAAGCTTGATCCCTGACAGAGCCTCGGCCAGCGCATTGTTGACAGGCGCGGAAGCCTCCTGTGCCTGCTTCTTCATGTATCTCTGTACGTCCGCCTTTTTGACGCCTGCCCCTTCCTTCTCACGCCGGGCCTGGAACGCGCTCAGCCGTTCCTTGTAGCCGCAGACACAGACGAAGGTCTCCTCATTGCTCTTCTTGACCAGCTCCATCTTTTTGTGGCATTTCGGACACCGGGCATTGGTGATCCTCGCGATCGTCTCGCGGTAGCCGCACTCCCGGTCCTGGCAGACCAGCATGCGGCTGTTCTTGCCGTTCACCAGCAGCATCCGCTTGCCGCAGGTGGGGCAGACCTTGCTGGTCAGGTTCTCATGCCGGTAGGTTCCCTCGCCGGCCTTGACCTCCTCCACGATCTGCTCCGTGTAGGTACGGATCTCGGACAGAAAAGCCTGCTGCCTGAGCTTCCCCTCGGCGATCCGGGACAGCTTCATCTCCCAGGACGCCGTCAGCTCCGGCTTCCGAAGGTCCTCCGGGACCAGCGTCAGCAGCTGCTTTCCCTTGGCCGTCAGGTAGATCTCGTTTCCCTTCTTTTCCATCAGGAAGCTGGAAAACAGCTTGTCGATAATGTCCGCCCGGGTCGCCACGGTTCCGAGTCCACCGGTCTCACCCAGGGTCCTTGCCGCTTCCTTGTCATGGCTCTCCATATATTTAACGGGGTTTTCCATGGCGGCCAGAAGTGTCGACTCCGTAAATCTCTTCGGCGGCTTTGTCCGGCCCGTCCGAAGAGACGCGCTGCGGATCAGGAGCCGCTGGCCTTTCTGCAGCTCCGGCAAAGCCTGCTCCTTCGGCGCCTGCCAGGTTTCCTCGCTCTCGTCCTCCTCATCATCGGCAGAGAAGCCTTCCGTGTAGACTGCCCGCCATCCGGGGGAGCGCATGATCTCGCCTCTCGCCGTAAAAACAGCGTCGAGGGCTTTGCCCTCCACCGAGGCCTCCTCATACTCCGCCGGCGCAGAAAGCACCGCCAGAAAACGGCGGACGACCATGTCGTAGATCCGGCGCTCCTCGTTCGTCATGTGTTCCAGCACCACGAACTCCTCCGTCGGGATGATCGCGTGATGGTCGGACACCTTCGCGTCGTTGACAAAGCTCTTGTCCGTATGGATCGGTTTTTTCAGAAGCTCCGACGCAAGCGTCCGGTAGGGTCCGACCCGGACCGCCTGCAGACGCTCCTTCAGCGTCGGCACGATATCCTTTGTGATGTATCTGGAATCCGTGCGGGGATAGGTCAGTACCTTGTGGTTCTCGTACAGGCGCTGCATGATATTCAGCGTCTCCTTGGGGGAAAAGCCGTACTTCTGCCCGGCCTCCCTCTGCAGGGTCGTCAGGTCATACAGCCCCGGTGCCGGGACCGTACGCTTCCGTCTGTTCACAGACGTGACGGTGAGGGACAGGTTCTTCTGTCCGGTAAGACTGCCGGCCAGTCCCTCCGCCTTCTCCTTATCGAAGGTACGGCTGCTGCCGGTCTTTGCATCCTTCCAGATGAACTGCACGTGGTCGGCCTCGATGCTGACGCCGTAGTATTCCTTCGGCGTAAAATCCCTTATCTCTTCTTCTCTTTTTCGGATGATGGCCAGTGTCGGCGTCTGTACCCGTCCGCAGGAAAGCTGCGCGTTGTATTTGCACGTCAGCGCCCTCGTCCCGTTCATGCCGACCAGCCAGTCCGCCTCCGCCCTCGCGGCCGCGGCCCGGTACAGGTTGTCGTACTCGCGGCCGTTCCGGAGAGAGGCAAAGCCCTCGCGGATCGCCTTGTCCGTCACCGAGGAGATCCACAGCCGTCTGATCGGCTTGTGGCAGCCGGTCTTCTCAAGGATCCACCGGGCGACCAGCTCGCCCTCCCGTCCGGCGTCCGTTGCGATGATCACCTCGGACACGTCCGCGCGGAGCAGCTGTTTTTTGACAGCCTGGAACTGCTTTCCGCTCTGGGGGATCACCACCAGCTTCTGGTGGTCGGGAAGCATGGGCAGCGTGCTCATGTCCCATTTTTCATATTTTTTATCATAGGCCTCCGGATCCGCCAGCGTCACCAGGTGGCCCAGGGCCCAGGTGACGATATACTTCGGTCCCTCCAGGGCGCCGGCGATCTTCTGGCCGCAGTGAAGGACCCGGGCGATGTCCCGCCCGACGGAGGGCTTCTCCGCCAAAACAACTGCTTTCATTCTCTTCTCCTATATGATCCCGGAACATACGCCGTGCTTACGATCCGCCGCGGCGTCTGTCCCGTTATTCTGCGCGTGGGAGCAGGTATTCTCTCGTTCTCTTCATGGTCTCACGGATCGTCGGGATATCGATGTCCAGATCCCCGGTCTCCAGCGAATGGTTGGCATTCTCCGTCATGTAAAGAGGAATGCCCGCCTCCTCACAGAGGGCTTTGATCCTGGTCGTATCCGCCCATGGATCCGCCGTGCCGTGAAAGGCGATGGCGTCGCAAAGCCCTTCCGAAAAAGTCTCGACAAGCGGCGTGTAAAGGACGCAGCCTGCCCTCAGCCCATGGGCCGCAGCATACCGGACAGCCACGGCCGTTCCGATGCTCTTGCCCAGAAAGACGATGTCCGCATAATCCTCCCAGCGGATCTCTTCGAGCATCTCCTCCGCCTGAGCAAGGGCACTCTCCATGCATCGGTGCATCTTCTCCGGATCGCCCTTGACGCCCTTCGGGAAATGCCCGTAGGGCACCGGTACGACCTCGTAGCCGAGGCCCGCCGCCAGCTTTCCGCCGTAGTAGAGAAGCGGCTTGTCGCAGGTGTAGCCGATCCCGGGAAAAAGGACCGCGATCCGGCCGCAGCCTGCCTTCTTTTTGTCTTTATGCTTATCCTGTTTCATGTTTTTCCACCTCTATGGTCAGACATCTGCAGGTCTATTCTCCATTTTGTGCTTCTCCCGGTGCAGCAGGATCAGATAGACCGCCACCCGGAAGATCCAGTCGACGAACATGGCGTACCAGATGCCGAGCACATTCATGTGCAGCACCCGGATATTGACATAGGCGAGGCCGATCCGGAAGGTCCACATGGCGAACACGGCGATCGCCATCGTAAGCGCCGCATGGCCCGACGCCCGGAAATAGTACGGGATCAGAAAGCCCAGCGGCCAGATGACCATCGCGACGGTATGGATGAATACAAGGCCCTCCGCCAGCGGCGCAGACTCAGGTGTCAGCCTGTAGCAGCCGACAAAAAAGCGGTTTCCGATCAGCAGCACCGTACAGATCACAGACAGCATCACGTAGTTTAAGATGACCAGCTTTTTCATATAAAACCGTGCCTGCTCTTTATCGTCGGCTCCATAGCACTGGCCGACCACGGTGATCATGGCCGCACCCAGGGCGTTCCCCGGCAGATACAGATACGGTACCAGGTTCGAAGCCACCGCGAAGGCGGCGATGGAGGCCGTACCGAGGGTCGACACAAGGCTCTGCAGCATCACCTTGCCGAGCTGGAAAAGCCCGCTCTCGACGCCGTTCGGGATCCCGATCGCCAGGATCCGGCGCATGATCTTCGTATCCGGCTTCAGATCCGTCAGGCTGCGGATGCGCACTTCATTCTCTTTATTCTGCAGAAGGATCATGATCGTGACCGCCGCAAAGGCCCGGGACAGAAACGTCGGGATCGCGACGCCCAGTACACCCATCCCCAGTCCGAAGATGCAGATCGCGTTGCCTGCTATATTCAGCAGGTTCATCATCAGGGAAACCTGCATGGAAACCTTTGTATTTCCGCTCGCGCGGAATATGGACGCTCCCGAATTATAGACGGCCAGGAACGGGAACGAGAGCGCCGTCACCGCCAGATAGGTCAGCGCGTTTGCCATCACATCCGGCTCAACGCCTCCGAACATCAAATGAAGGATCGGGCCCCGGCCTGCGATGCACAGGATCATGACCAGGATCTCAAAGACCGTCGTCATGAGCACAAGCTGTCCGCCGGTCCTGCCGGCTTCCCGTTTGTTTCCGGCGCCGACGAACTGCGCACAGACGACCGTACCTCCCGCCGTAATGGCAAAAAGGACCTGGATCGTCAGGTTATTCAATGAATCGACCAGTGCCACGCCGGAGACGGCTGCCTCCCCGAGGGAGGCGACCATCAGGACGTCCACCATTCCTACAAACACGGCCAGCAGCTGCTCGACCACAAGGGGCCACAGCAGTTGAAGGAGCCGTTTCCTTCCAAAGAGAGGCGGATATCCGTATCTTGTTTCCCAGCTGCGGCTCTTCAGCCTTTCTGCAATCAGATTACTCATAAACGATCCTATCACTTCCCGCCGGTCAGATCAGGACAAACCGGCCTTCCTTTCTCTTGGGAGCCGGAGGTACCTTCGCCGGATACCCAAGGGTGATCATGGCCATAAAGGGACCTTTGTCCGGTGCAAATTCTTCATGGATGCGCTTGTCGGCCCCTGTCTCCGAGGGCGCCCCGATCCAGCAGGACCCGATCCCCATGGCGTGGGCGGCGAGCAGCATGTTCTGGATCGCGGCCCCGATGCTCTGCGGGATCACATCGCCTTCCTTCGGATAGCTGTCCTTCAGCTGAAAGGCCAGGATCACGACCGGCGCGTTCCCGAGGGTCTTAAGAAACCCCGTCACCTCGCGGACGGTCTGCGGATGCTTTTGGAAACGGTCCTGCAGCATCGGCTCCGCGTCCTTCGACACGCCCTGCATGATCTGCAGGAGTTTATCCTTGTTCTCCGGCGTCCGGACCACCACAAAATACCAGGGCTGGAAGTTTACGCCGGAGGGCGCGAACAGGCCCGCCTCGATGATCCGGCTGAGCTTTTCCTCCTCGACCGGCGCGTCCGTATAACTGCGGACGCTCCTTCTGCTCTTGATCACATCCATGATCTCCTCTATGTTCACAGCAAATCTCCCCTCCGTTTCTTCCATGGCTATAGACAAATTATATTGCAGAATGTCTGTTTTTGCAATCCTCGCCTGTCATAGCTAAACAAAGAGCGGGCAGCTTCCGCTGCCCGCCGAATGAATTCGACCCCTTATTCGTATTTCAAACTTCTTTTGCAATTGCCCCGAACAGTTCCCGCACCGCGTACCAGCCGGGCTCCTTTCGGGGATTCGTCGCGTACAGATCCTGCACCTTGACGATCCCGCAGCTCATCAGCCGCTCCCTGGCATAGTTGGACAGACGAAAATCCGTAATGTCTCTGTCCCAAACCCTCCGGGCGGGCCGGACCAGGATCCGCGTACTGTCCGTTGAAGGAGGCGCCGGTCGTTTCGCATATTCCTTCCGAAGCTTCTCCACATTCTGCAGGATCTCCTCCTCACTGCGGCTTCCCAGGTTCCGGATCTTTCTGAGGCCGCCATGCTCGTCATCTTCCAGCACCCGAAGAATATCTCCGATTGTCTCACAGCCTGCTCTCCTGAGGCAGTTGTAGGAACGGACGCTCAGGTTCAGTTCCGTCACCGGAGTCCGTTCAAACTCCGGCGACAGCTCCTTATCGGGCTGCTCCTCCTTCCAGATGTTCATGTTCTTCACATCGTACATAATCCACGCCTCCGTCCAAATCTTTGATGACGGAAAGCACCGTGTCACACCGGAGTCTCCTGACTCCTTTCATGCCGGAGTACAGGGAGTTGGCAAAACGAGTCATCTCCTTGGTATTGGGCGCCAGCCCGACTGCGTGGATCCTGCATTCTCCCGTCACACGGAAGATCTGCCGGATCATCTTACTGTCCGCAATCGCATCCACGATCTCGTTGTAGCTCTCCGGGGACGTCTCGACATCCAGAAGGAAGCGGATCGAATCAGGAACCCTGGCCGGATCGATCACGGCATGATAGCCGCGGATGATCCCTTTTTCTTCCAATCCTGTCATGCGGCTCCTTACGGAGACTCTCGACAGACCGACCTTCTCTCCGATCTCGGAATAAGACAGCCTTGCATTCTCAGTAAGCAGCGTCAGGATCCGGTTGTCCAGTTCATCCAACCCTTCTATGTGCATAACGGTACCTCCGATCTGGTTTCCAAAGCGTCGACTCTTTGTACTTCCAGTGTAACAACCGGATGAGACAAATGCAAGGGGCGGATTTTCGATTCGCAATCAGCTTCTGCCCGAATCAAATCTAAGTATCACCATATTCTTTCGTTTCGGTGTAAACATCTTTCAGATAGAGCGTTCGATTTACGCGTCGATCTTCTCGAATCGTTTCATCGTCTGTCCGTCCACCTCTACGGTCTCATTCCACATAAAGGCCGGGCGGACCCACACCTCTTGTTCCTTGTACAAGGCACGGTAGACCACCATCGGCTCGGTGGATTCCGAGTGCCGGGCGATGCAGAGGACTTCGTATTCATTGCCCTTGTAGTGGCGGTATTTCCCCGGCGTGATGGTCCTGACCGCCGTCTCATAGTCCAAATGTGTGCCGCCGGCGTCTTCCTCCCGGAGGATACTCGCCGGGTATAGCTCCTGCTGTGTCCTTTTGCCCATCTCCAGAAGCCGGTCATTCAGCACGGCAAAGGTGATCCGGAGTGCCGATTCCGGATTGTCCTCCGCGTACTCCTTGCAGGCCAGGATCGCCTGCTCCCATGCCTGTTCCGTGGGATACCCGTAGATGCCGGAAGAGATCAGCGGAAACGCGATCGACGCGCAGCCATTCTCCTCCGCCAGCTCCAGGGACTTTGTGTAGGCCCCAAGCAGCTGCTCCGGCTCGCCTCTTTTTCCGCCGGACCACTTCGGGCCCACGGCATGAATGATGTACTTTGCCTTCAGGTCAAAGCCGGGGGTGATCACCGCAGAGCCGGTATCACAGTGACCGATCTTTTCACAGGCTGCCTGAAGCTTTTCATGTCCTGCCGCTTTAAAGATCGCGCCGCAGACGCCGCCTCCCGCCCACAGGCCGGAATTCGCCGCGTTCACGATGGCATCCATCTCCAGAGTCGTGATATCCGCGATCCTGATGTCAATATAACTCATGTGATCTCCTCCCTCTTTGAGTAATAGCTTCCTTTTCGATTCTATAGCGATTCAAACCACTCCGCCGCCCGTTTTGTCCATCCGGCCATGCATGTGCCGGAGCCGTCCGCAAAGCCGTGGCCGCCGGTAGGGCCGACCTCCAGCCGGCAGGGAATGTGCTTCTTTGTGAGCGCCTCCGCCAGGACTTTGGAATTCCGGGGATCGACCAGTTCATCCTCCGCCGCCACAAAGATCGCGCTTGGCGGAAAGCCTTCCACATGCTCGGGAATGTTAAACTCCGTCTCCGCCGCCTCGGAAAGGCTGCATCCGTACAGCCGGATCGCCGAAGCGAGGTCCTCCTCCCCGTACCGGATGTCCTTTCGAAGGCTGGTCACCGGGTAGATGGGGAACGTGGCCTGCGGTTTCGGAAGGCCGTGAAGAGGATATCCTTTCTTCGTATTCCAGAGGCAGACCAGATACCCGCCCGCCGAAAAGCCGCAGGTGATATATTGGTCTCCACAGAGGTGGAACTTCTTCGCATTCTCTTTGATGAATGTGAGCGCCCTGGCAAAGTCCTCCATGTTCTTTTCGAGCAGACGCTCCTCGCCTTCCACCTGGTAGGTCAGGATAAACACGTGATAGCCGTACCGGTTAAACTGCTCCGCGACCGGCCACCCCTCCGTCAGGCTCCACACATTGACAAAACCGCCTCCGGGCACCAGCAGGATAAAGGGCCTCTCGTCAGCGCCAGCCTCCTCTGAAGGAAACCAGACAACGTTCACGTCCTTCCGGGCCGGACTTTTGGCGCATTCCTCCTCACTGTACAACGGATAGTACCATTCACCCGTCTCCGCCGCCTTGTACAGGCGTTCGATCCCGGGCGCTATACTGCCCGTAAAGAACTGCTCTTCCCTGAGCCGCAGCAGCGTGTAATCCCAGATGGTTTCAGTGCTCATATCCCTGCCCCGGACCGCATCCTTTGCGATCGGAGCGATGCGCGGGTCACTGAGAAGTACTCCCAGGCGTTCATTTTCGAAGTTCATTGTTCTCCTCCCTAGAATTGGATCGGCAGGAATGCCGCCACGACAGCGATCACCACCGCCGGCAGCAGGTTGGCCACACGGATCTTCCTGCCCCAGACCAGATTGAGTCCCACGCAGAAGATCAGCACGCTGCCGACCAGGGACAGATAGCTCATCGCCTGCTCTGTCATGACCGGCTTGACCGCCGAGGCCAGCAGAGTCAGCGCCCCTTCCCACAAAAATACCGGGATGGCCGAGAATATACAGCCCTTTCCGAGCGAACAGGTCATGACCAGGATGATGATCAGGTCCAGGACCGCCTTGGCACCCAGGGTTGACCAGTCTTGTGTCAGCCCATCCTGAATCGCACCGACGATCGCCATCGCGCCGATACACACCGTAAGCGACGCCGTTACAAATCCATTGACAAAACCGGTATCTCCGGCGTTGCCGGTCTTCTGCTTCAGCCATTCACCGAAGCGTTCAAATCCGTGCTCGATGTTCAGGATCTCTCCCAGCAGCCCTCCCAGGGCCAGGCAGATCACCACGAGCATCGAGCCGCCGGAGGGGAAATATTCGTTATGAAGCATGTAATTCATGGCGCCCGCGATGCCGATAAAGATCGTGCCCACGCCGCACGCCATGGTCAAGGTTTCCTGGTGCCGTTCCTGCAGCAGCCTTCCGAAGAAATGTCCGCAAAGGCCGCCGACCACGATCGCACCTGTGTTGATCAATGTTCCAATCATATGTTTTCATCTCTTCAGCATAGATCTGCCACGACCCCTGCCGCGAAAATACTCTGCTGTTTCATTCCGTGTTTTATTCCACGTTCCTGTGATTTGTGATATATCTCATTCAGCGTCAGAATACGAGGATCGTATAGAGTCCGACGTTTTTCAGTGTTACCGTCGTTGTGCCGTCATCCCGCACCGTCCCGCATTCCGGTAGAGCATTCCCGTCCGGGACAATTATCCGGCATCGCGCCCTCTTTTCACTTCCCGTCCGGAAAGCTGGTAAAGAATTCATGTTCCTGCTCAGGCAGGCCGTATTTTTCTTTTGCATCCGCGATGGCTTTCATCAGAAATACCATATTCCGGGCCAGGTTCCGCATGGTCTGCAGGCCCTCCAGATCCTTACGCACATCGTCTGCGGTAAAGCCGTGTACCTGGTTCCAGTAGGTGGACGAGGCAACCGGCATGCCGCTGATGGTAAAATACTTGTTCAGTACGTCGAAGGACGCCGTGTTGCCGCCGCGCCTCGCGCTTACGACGGCTGCACCGACCTTCATGTGCTTGGAGAACGACGTGCTGTAGAACAGTCTGTCCAGGAAGGACAGGATCGTTCCGTTCGGCGAACCGTAATAAACCGGGCTTCCGATCACCAGGCCGTCCGCCGCCTCAAATTTTGCGGCAATCTCGTTCACCGGATCGTCATTGATCACACATTTTCCGTTCTTTGCACAGTACCCGCAGGAAAGACATCCGCGGACTGTCAGCTTGCCGACCTGGATCAGCTCGGTTTCTATCCCCTCCGCCTCAAAAACGCGGATCATCTCATTCAGGGCTGTAGCGGTACAGCCGTTTGCCTTCGCGCTCCCGTTCAATATCAATACTTTTGCCATGTTTTTCTACGCCGCCTTTCTCCATGCTGGTTTTTCCTGTTCTACAGTCCCTGTTTATGATTCGTTATTATCAGAAGACGGACATTCGAATTTGTAGCCCATGCCCCACACGGTACGGATCAGTTCACCCTTATCGCCCATCTTGCTGCGCAGCTTCTTGACGTGCGTGTCAATGGTGCGGGCGTCGCCAAAGTAATCGTAGTTCCAGACGGAATTCAGGATCTTCTCCCTGGACAGGGCGATGCCCTGGTTCTCCAGGAAATACGTCAGGAGTTCAAATTCCTTGAAGCTGAGCTCCATGGGCTTTCCGTCTACGGTCGCCTGGTGGGCCGCCTTGTCGATCACGATGCCGCCGGCCGAGATCACATCATCCGCGTTCCCCTGTCCGGTACGCCGGAGGATCGCTTCCACCCTGGCCACCAGGATCTTGGGGCTGAAGGGCTTGGAAATGTACTCGTCCACACCGAGTTCGAAACCCAGCAGCTCATCCCGCTCGTCGCCCCGGGCGGTCAGCATGATGATCGGCACCTTGGATTCCTTGCGGATCTCCCGGCAGACCTGCCAGCCGTCCATCTTGGGCATCATCACATCCAGGATAATGAGGGCGATATCCTTGTCCTGATAAAACAGGTCGACGGCTTCCTCCCCGTCACCAGCCTCCAGCACCTGAAAGTTCTTGCGCGTCAAAAAGTCCTTGACCAGCTTTCGCATACGGCTCTCATCATCAACAACCAGTATCTTCAGGCCATCCATTGTGTCTATCCTCTCCTGTTCTCTTTTCTTATGGTTTCTTCGGAAACAGTTCATCTGAATCAAGAATGATCGTGAACGGTCCCTCGTTGGTGAGCGTCAGGTGCATGTCCGCGCCAAAGACGCCCTTCTCCACGACCGATACGGTCTCCTTTACTTTCCCGATGATGTATTCATAAAGCTCATTGGCCCGCTCCGGCAGTCCCGCATTGGTAAAGCCCGGCCGGTTGCCGTGGGTACAGTCTGCATAGAGCGTAAACTGCGAAACCAGCAGCACCTCCCCGTTCACGTCCGCCAGGGATCTGTTGGTCTTGCCGTTCTCATCCGCGAAGATCCGGAGCCCCAGCAGCTTTTTGACCATCCTGTCCGCAACGGCCTCTGTGTCCTCCCGTCCCACACCGACAAGCACCGCGTAGCCCTTGCCGATCTGCCCGACGATCTTGCCTTCCACTTCTACCTTTGCCTGTGAAACGACCTGGATCACAAAGCGCATAATCCTCACACCTTTCTATTGCTTATAGTAGCATGACGGCAAAAAAAACTCAAGGGAAAGACAGGGGACGGTTCTGTGTCTTGTTTGATTTGTCAAACAAGACACAGAACCGTCCCCTGTCTTCCCCGCGCTTTCGTTGTGTCTGCCAATACAATCCGATCGTATTCAGCATATCATGAATCGTCTGATCACAAAAGCACGGATTCTCATAAATACAAAAGCACGGATTCTCATAAATCCTGCGGCTTGACATTTCGAATTGCGTTCCGTATAATAGTCTCACAACTGGAACAACCACCCAAGGGCTTGTACTGGTTTCGACGGGGGTTTTGAAGTTGGGGAAGCCATCCGCAGCCGCCCAGACTGCGTAATAACCGGGCAATTAAATATAAACGCAGACGAAAGTTACGCGTTAGCAGCCTGAGGCTGCTCGTCAGCCTTCCCGCACTCACACGGGGAGAACCTGGCGTCGACGATGTGAGAAACCTTGGCGGGTAAGCTTTGCCCCGTCAGATGTATCATGAAGCTACTGAAATGCTGAGCCTGTCGGAGGGCGCTGCATAGAGGGAATGTCAAACCACCGACTGTGATGGAAGAAGCCCAGGGGATAGACTTTCGGACGCGGGTTCGATTCCCGCCAGGTCCATTAGAGGCATCTGTACGCAAGTGCAGGTGCCTCTTTGGATTTGGCGGGTATCGAACAAGGAGGGAGCATGCATCGCATGCGGAAGGAGAAGGTCCGGTGGACCTTCGACGCCGACGCGGCCTGAAAGGCGCCTTGGGCGCCGGCGGGATTCCCGCCAGGTCCATTAGAGGCATCTGGAAAAGAGAGGGAGCGTTTCTCTGTCTTGTTTGCTTTTGCTAACAAGACAGAGAAACGCCCCCTCTCTTTTCCTGTTCAGTATTTGGTGCTGCTGGGAATATAGGTCGCCAGCCATTTGTAGATCGCTTCGTGCCGGCTCTTGTAGACCGCATCCCCGATCTGGTAGCTGCTGCTCTTATCCTTCTGATCCAGATAGAGTGACTTTTTAAGTGCAACGAGGCTGTTCTTGTTGGTCGCGCGGGCCACCACCCGTTTGACGGCCGCATAGCCGCCCAGATGATAGCACTCCGCCATAAACAACCCGCAGCGAAGGTTCTTGACGCCCAGCTTCCTGATCCCTTTAAGGTACTCATCAAGAAGCTCGATCGCCCGCTGGTCCTGCACCAGCTTGCCCACGTAGCTGGAAATGATCTTCTGGATGCATTTGGCCTTGGCTGTCCCGGCCTTGACCGTGTAGTGGGAACTGGACCAGTTCCTCTTGATGTCATCCGCGATCCCAGCAGTATCCTTGGCCTTAAAGGTTGTCGGATACTGTTTCTGAATGGCCAGAAGCAGCTGGCGGAGATTCTCGCCGTATTCCTGATAAGCGCCGGCCGTGCTGCTGTGCTCGTTGGGTGATCCTGTATAGGGACCGATGTAGCTGGCATAGTTTCGTTTACCATAGGACTGCCCGCCGGTCTCCACAGCGCCAAGGATGTTCAGCCACACCTCGGCGTACTTGTTGCTCACATATTTGCTGGTCTGCGTGTTGAGTACATTGACCGTGCATTTCAGCGTTTTTCCGGACACGGTACAGCAGATGGTTGCCGTCCCTTTTTTACGTCCGGTCACCGCGCCGTTTTTGCTGACGGTCGCGACCTTGGTATTGTAACTCTTCCAGTTTGTTGCCTTGCCGGAGGAAGGATACAGCCGGAAGGTCTTTCCGACATAGAGCCTGGCTTCTACTTTATTAAGCTGCGGCGTCGCGGCGCTTACGGACCTGCAGCCGAGAACGATCATGACAAGTATTGCAAAAACAGAAAGCCTTTTGGCAATCTTATGGAAATCTGACACGACGATACTCCTTTCAATGTTGCAAAAAACGTCGGTTTAAGCCACTTCATAGTAACATATCGTTAATATTTTTGCAACACCTTTTCGAAGGAAATCGCGCACCTTACAGCGTAAGTATCCATTTTCCCGGCTCACACTTCTATGGAAACTACTTTTATTCCACCCCAAAATAAGACCGAAGCCCCGCCGTGATCCCCTCGGCCAGAAGGGTCTGCGTCGGTACGGAGCAGTCACTCGCCGTGTCTCCGCACTCCAGATCGACCGACGGGATCGTCGAATAGGAGGTCTGGGTCAGGTCGATCTCCATCGTCCCGGAACCAAAGATCCGGTACCCGCTGTCCCTGACGCCCGCCAGGATGTGCTGCCCCAGGTCTTCGTGTTCCGTCCAGTGGGAAGCCACCGGCTCCATGCTCCGGTAGGATGCTTCTCCTGGAACACCGATATAGAAAAATCCCTTGTCCGACGCTGTACTGTCATAATGCAGTGCCAGGTGACACGCCGCATTCTCATTCGCGATCACGGTCCTTGCGATGTTGTCCAGCTGCACATCCGTATCCTCGCGGATCATCAGCACGCTGAAGCCTGCGTCAAGCAGCTTCTCCTTAAGAAGAAGTGCCAGCTGCAGGTTCACGGCCGCTTCCGATGTACCATCTGCCATCGTGGCCCCTCCCGAGACGGCCGTCGCGTAGGTGGCTCCTTCCGCTGTTGACCCTCCCGTGACCTTCGGGCTTCCGTCCGGATGGCAGAGCGTCTTTACACTGTCTCCTCCCGAAGTTCCGTGTCCTGCATTGACGCAGACAACGATCCCGTTTCCCTGTGACGGCGTATGCAGGACCGCCGTTCCCGTGTGGATCTTCGAGTAGTCCGCAAACTGCCAGGACTCATCCCAGCCGATCTCCTGTTCGGCCGAAACATTGGCGGAAAATATACTCTCATTATCTTCGGAGGGGGCCGAAAGCATCCCCTCCCCCATGACTGCTGTTCTCATCATCATGCAGATCCCCGCGCACGCAAGGACCAGAGCTGTTTTATTATTCAAGATCCTCTTCCATCCATTTCATTGATTTTATTCTTTATCGAGAAGCGCCGCCGCTTCCTTCATCAGTTCGATGATCGGGAGATGCTGCGGACATACGCCCTCGCACTGGCCGCACGCGACGCAGTCCGAAGCCTTTCCGCTCCTTGTGATCAGGCCGGAATAGAAATTCTTCGCGCGCCAGTCATCCGGATAGCGCCGCAGCGTGTTGACCGTTCGGAAAACATCCGGAATGCTGATCTGCTGCGGACATCCATCACAGCAGTACTTGCAGGCCGTACAGCCGATCTGCGGAATGCGGAGGAGTTCATCGGTGACCTCGTCCACGACCGCGATCTCCTTATCCGACATCGGCTCAAAATCTGTAAAGGTCGCGATATTGTCGGCCATCTGTTCTTCCGTTGACATTCCGGAAAGGATCGTCATGATCCCGGGCTGAGATCCCACAAAACGAAGGGCCCAGGAGGCCGTGGAATGATCCGGTCTGCAGGCCTTGAACTTCGCCTGGATCTCCGGCGCCAAAGCCGAGAGCATTCCGCCCCGCACGGGCTCCATGACAATGATCGGAATGTTCCTGCCGCTCAGGATCTCGTACAGTCTCTGGGACTGAACGACCGGATTTGTCCTGTCAAGATAATTGTACTGGATCTGGACGAACTCCACCTCCGGATGTTGATCGAGGATCGTTTCCAGAAGTTCCGGGCTTCCGTGGAAGGAGAAACCGAAATGCCTGATCTTCCCCTCTTCCCTTCGCTTCACACACCAGTCAAAGCAGTTGTATTTGACGTAGGTGTCATAGTTGCTGCCATCCTCGACCGAATGAAGAAGATAAAAATCAAAGTATTCCACACCGGCTCTCTCGAGCTGTTCGTTGAAGATCCGTTCGATGTCCTCCTCCTTCTTAATCTCCCAGGCGGGCAGCTTTGTCGCCAGCATAAAGCATTCCCTCGGGTAGCGCTTTACAACAGCCTCCCTGGCTTCAACCTCGGACAGGCCGCCATGATACACATAGGCTGTGTCAAAGTAGTTCAAGCCCGCGCGCATGTAGGCGTCGACCATCCTGCATACATGCTCATGATCGATCTTTCCGTCTGTTTCGGGCAGACGCATAAGGCCAAAGCCCAGTTTCGGCATTTTGCCAAGATCAATGCTCATAAGTAACCTCCTCCATTCATCTTGCCCTTCGTCATACACTGTTTTTGTCTTTGCTGTCCGGGAATACAGGTCTATAATGCCAAAAACGCCCGGATTTCCTCGTTGTGCAAGGTTTTCCGGGCATTAAAAAATGCAGGAGATGGGACTTGAACCCACACGATCTTAACGACCACAGGCACCTGAAGCCTGCGCGTCTGCCAATTCCGCCACTCCTGCATTCAGCAGTCGTCTTCGCGACTGCTTAACTAGCATACCTCGAATTGTCTCAAATGTCAAGCATTTTTTTACAATTTAGTGAGGTTTATTTTTGGGTTTCGTTGTGCTCCGTTCCGGGTCACGCTTTGGCCTTTTTGGCCTGCTTCATGATGTAATCGTACACCAGCTTGCAGGTCGCGTAGTCATAGTGGATCCCGTCGATCGTCTTGAAGCCGTTATTCTGCATGTAATAATACAGACTCATAAAGGTAGCTCCCTGGACGTCATTCTTAAGCATCACGTTCATCTTCTTAACGGTGGCATCGGACACGTACGGATCGCTCTCGATCGGTCCTACGGCGATGATGTAGACATTCGCTCCCTGCTTTTTCCATTCAGGGATCATCTTGTTGTAGTAGGCCACGTACCGGTCCATGTATCCGGCGTCATTCGCCCCCAGCCAGATATACAGGTCTGTCTTGCCGTTCAGCCTGGCCGCGATCTCCTTCTCCGCCGTTGACGTCAGCCAGCTTAAGCCCGCCCCGGACTTGCAGATCCAGGTGATCCCGGCATCGTCATTCTCAAAATAGTGTTTGAGAAAGACCGTCCGCGAATCTCCCACCAGGAGGATGGGCCTTTTCAGTACAGTCTTCCCCGACGTGTTGGAGGGAGAGATTGCCTTGGTGCTGCTGTAGGCGGAATAGACAGTGCCTCCCGTATATTTGCGGTAGCAGCGGATCTTGTAGTAATAGGTGACGCCTGTCTTCAGTCCGCTGTCCGTATACGAAAGCGTGGTATTCCCGCTGAGTGTCTTGATCTGCTTGAAGGCGCCCTTGGCCCCGTCCGCGCGGTAGATCTGATATCCTTCCGCGTACGGGTTCTTGCTCCATCTCAGCAGGATCTTTGTGGACGTGGAATGACCGGCCGTCGTGATCGTGACCGCCGGGGATGGTGGTGTTTTAAGAGTGACGGTGGAAGAAGCAGCGCTGAATACCTTGGTGCCGTTCGAGACCTTGTAGGCCTTGAGCCGGAATTTCCATGTACTGTTGTTTTTCCCTGTGAAGGAAAAGCTCGTCTTGGTGCCGGAAATATTCTTGTAGTAGCGGAAGGTATTCTGTGATTTGTTATAGAGGTACAGATAATAGCCCTTGGCGCCGCTCACCTTGTTCCAGGAAAGTGTCAGTTTGGTCCCTGATACCTTTCCCTTCAGGGCCGGCTTCTTGGGAGCCGAAACCCCGACGATCGGCGCTGTGGACGTCTGTGCACCCTGCACGGGAAGCACCAGCAGGCACAGGATCATGCCTGTGAATACCAGCCCGGACAGGATGCGCTTTGTAAACTTCATATATACCGCCGGAACCCGGTACAGGACCGGATCACTCGTTCTCCTCGGTTCCTGCCACCGCATCCGCTACTGCGTCGGCAAATTCTTCTGCTGCTGCTTTACCTTCTTCCACGGCTTCCCTGACAGCCTCTTCGGCGACCTCTTCGGCCGTCTGTTCGTCTTCAAAGAACTCCTCCGCCTCTTCAGGCTCCTCTTCTACGGGCGGTTCCGGATCCGGAACCGGCGTTCCGCAGAACGGACAGAAGGAGACTTCCTTATCTACACTCTTCTTGCAGCCTGGGCAGATCTTCTGGCCCTTCTTGCCGGCCGCCTCTTCCTTGAGAGACTCGATGCTCTCGTTATGCTGGCAGATTTCCTCGCAAAGTGCGCGGATATCCTCCTCTACCTCCCCACCTTCTGCAAAGCGGTCAAAGACGATCTGTCCGATATCTGCCAGAGCCTTGTTGATCAGTTTTTCCTCTCCGGCGATCTTGCTGCGGATCTTCTGCGCGTCGTACATGCTGCCCATGCGCTCGCTGAGACCCTTGGCGGTCTTGCTGAGAGTTTCGCTAAGATCGTTAAAGAAATCGTTTGCCATAGTTCTTATCTCCTTTGCTTATAGAATCTATGTAGTCAGCCCCTCAGCTGAATGCCGGGGCCGCCGCTGCCTTCAATATATGCCTGTGTGATCACGACTCTGCCGATATTTTTGTCCTTGGGGATCTCGTACATGATGTCCAGCATGTATTTTTCGAGGATGGCGCGGAGCGCTCTGGCACCTGTGTGCCGCTCCATCGCCTTGCGGGCGATCACACGGAGCGCCTCATCCTCAAATTCGAGTCCCACCTCATCCATCGCGAGAAGCTTCTGATACTGCTTGAGTATGGCGTTTTTGGGCTCCTTCAGGATCTGCACGAGCATGTCCTCCGTAAGCCCGTCCATCGCGAAGATCACGGGGAGCCTGCCGAGGAATTCGGGGATCATGCCAAAAGTCTTCAGATCCTCAACGCTCACCTTCTGCAGAAGATGCGGGTCATTGTCATATTTGTCCTTAAGATCGGCGTAAAACCCGATCGAAGCCTGCTCGTTCAGCCGCTCCTTGATCACGTTCTCCAGATCCGGGAAGGCGCCGCCGCAGATAAAAAGGATATTCCGGGTATCCACGTTCACCATGGGTACCATGGCGTTCTTGCTGCCCGCGCCCACCGGGACTTCCACCACGCTGCCCTCGAGCAGCTTTAAAAGTCCCTGCTGGACAGCCTCGCCGCTCACATCCCGCTGGTTGGTGTTCTTCTTTTTGGCGATCTTGTCGATCTCGTCGATAAAGATGATCCCGTGTTCAGCCTTATCCACGTCGTTGTCCGCCGCGGCCAGAAGCTTGGAGACCACGCTCTCGATATCATCGCCGATATACCCGGCCTCCGTAAGGGAGGTGGCGTCCGCGATCGCGAGCGGTACGTCCAGAAGCTTTGCCAGTGTCTTGACCAGATAGGTCTTGCCGCAGCCGGTAGGACCGATCATCAGCATATTGGATTTTTCGATCTCGACCCCGTCCGCCGGATCCGATCCGACACGTTTGTAGTGATTGTAGACGGAGACGGAAATGATCTTCTTGGCCTGCTCCTGTCCGATCACGTACTCGTCAAGGGAAGCCTTGATCCGGTGCGGCGCCGGCACCCGTTTCCAGTCAAAAGCCGGCTGCTCCTCCGCCTCCTTGCGCTTGCGGATCTTCGGCTGCTGTGCTGCGTTGTTCATGGCCGAAAGGTCGATCAGGCTGACGTTTCCCATCTGGTTCATGAGATCCGACAGATTGAGGTTTCCGTTCGAGAACTGCCGGTTCATGGAGTCAAAGCTCTTCTGCATACAGTCATTGCAGACGCAGATGTTGTTCGGCAGTTCTATGATGCCGCGGCATTCCGATTCCGGTCTGCGGCACAGAAAGCAGAACCGTTCGTATTCGTTTTCGTTATCCTTCTGCTGATCCGACATCCGTTCTCCTTTCCTGTTGCAGTATCAGTATAACACACAAAGGCACCGTTTCCTAATAAACTTTTTATAAAGAGTCTAAAATGCGTCTTAATTCCGCACATCACCGATGTCCGAAGGTGACCTCGATCGTCTGTTCCTCATAATCGGTCTCGCCGGGTCTCTCGACGACAAAATCGACCGTCTCCCCGGCGGCATAATAGGCGAGAAGCTCGCTCAGCGAATCCCTCCCGTCTACCTTCTGTCCGTCGATGCTGACGATGATGTCGCCGCGGAGAATGCCGGCTTCCTCTGCCGGGCCTCCGGAGAGTGCTTCCGTCACGAACGCTCCCTGCGGCATATTGTAAAACCGGATGGCTTCTCTTGAGAGATCCGCGACCGTCACGCCCAGGTAGGCCGCTTCGTCCTCCGAAAGCTTCGTCCTTGTCTTGCGGGTCATCAGATTCTCCAGGATCGGCATTGCTTTGGAGATCGGGATCGCGTAGCCCATCCCCTCCACCGAGCTTGAGGAGGATTTGGCCGAATTGATACCGACCAGTTCGCCCTGCATGTTGAGAAGAGCGCCTCCGCTGTTGCCCGGATTGATCGCCGCGTCCGTCTGGATCAGATCGGATGCCGATTCATCACCGCTCGTAAAGGATCTGTGAAGCGCGCTCACCCAGCCGGAGGTGACCGACTGTCCATAGCCGAGCGCGTTGCCGATCGCCACCACCTGCTCTCCGATCACCAGGTCGTCCGAATCTCCCAGGGTCGCGATCTTCAGTTCCGCCATCGTCTCTTCGGGGATGTCCTCCTTACGCACGGCGACCACCGCCAGGTCATTCTCCTCATCGGTTCCCTTGATCTGGGCGGATACCGCATTCTCATAGACGGCTTCCTGCCGTCCGGAGGCTTCCATGATCGTCTCCTGCTCCGCGCTTGCCACATCCGCATCCATAAAGCAGACGCTTAAGGTCGAAGCCCCGGAGACCACATGGTTGTTCGTCGCGATCAGAAGCTCCTCGTCGTTTTCCCCTACGATGATGCCGGAACCGGTTCCGGCGCTCTGGTATTTCCTGGTTCCGTAAAAGAAGTCCGTGATCTCCTGTACGCTGACCGTCGTGATCGCCACAACGGAGGGCATACAGGCCGCCGCGACGTCCGCCACCGGTCCCTTGGAAGATCCGCTCGTCTCAGATTCCATATCGAGAAGGGAAAGGTCCGTGTCCGAAGCCCGTTCCACCCCTGTCTCTGCTTCCGCCTCCGCTTCTGCGACCATCTCCGTGGAGGCCACAGCCCGCCGGATATCCGTATTCATCCCGGAAGGAATGACCTTTTTGACGGCCAGGTTCACGCCCTGGAATACCAGGGAGAACACAAGGCCCGCCACGGCGGCCAGGCCGGCTGCACGAAGGATCCTGTTCCCGAAGCTTTCTTTTCTTTTCTTTTTATGTACAGGTACAGGCTTCTCCGGCTGCTGTCCCACCCTGTAGTAATTATACGAAGGACGCGCCGAGCGCTGCTCTTCTGTCCGGTCCGGCTCCCTGTCCGCCGGTTCCGTCACACCAAATCTTTCATTGTCTGTCATATGATCGCTTCCTTTTTTTCTAAAAGACTTTTTTCACTATGATCATGATAACAGCCAATTGTGTAGAAAGTGTGATAAAAAACCATATTTCGATGTATTTCCGTGTGTTACCGGTATCCGAAATACCCGGGGTCCGTCGTACACCTTTTTACAAGAAAGCCCGGCAGGCTCCTGTAATGCTTCCCGAGAGAGTACCCAAGATACTTGGCGGCACTCTGCCACGCCAGCGTGATCACGGACAGCGGGCGGCCTTTCCGGACCAGCCGCATGGCCGTCTCCTTTACGAGTCGCATGCCCTCCCCTTCCGACGGGACAGCGGCAAACACCTCCGGATGCTCCGCCTGGGAGACGCCCAGGTCAAAGTTCCTGTGGAACTGCTGTACGGCTGTATAATTATGTGAGTGGATCACCTTCGCGTCAGCCGTGTAGGCGACCTTCCAGCCCTGCTGCAGCATATGGCCCACATAGATCATGTCTTCGTTAAAGATGGCTTTTTTCTCGAATCCGCCCGTCTGACGGTAGATATCTGCCCGGTAGGCGGCACAGACATTGGAGCAGAAATAGGTCTTGATCCCGTATGTAAGGACGTCCTCCTCTCCTTTCACGCAGGAGAACGGCGGATAGTTGAACCCTCTGGTGATCTTTTCGATCTCCCCCGCGTTCTTTCCGGGGAGCTGTCTTGCGTATACGGCTCCGATCTCCTCCTCCGAAAAGCCACTCAGCAGGTTCTGCAGCAGAAGCCGGTCCGCCGGAAGGGCATCCTGGGTCATGAACACAAGGATATCCGCGTCGGAGCGTTCTGCCTCCTGTCGGCGGGTCCCGCCATGGTCGAATTCTTCCCTTTTGATATGACGGACCTCCAGCCGGGGAACCAGGCCGTCCCAGCCATGATCCCAGAAGCTTTCCTCCGTATTTACGATCCTGATCCGGTCCGGCTGCACGGTCTGCTCCGAAAGCCTTCGAAGCAGTTCCGGAAAATCCTGTCCCGGTCTGTATGTCGGAATGATGATGTCCACCTTCCGCGTCTCCATGGATATCCTCCTGATGGTAAAAAGGGCTGCTGCATGCCTGCAGCAGCCCTGCTGTCTTTATCGTCTGTCCCGGCCGTTACTCGTAGGAATCCTGTCCATCGTACGATGCACCATCCCCCGGCTCGTCATTCTGCTCGACGACCTCGGCATAGGATTCTCCGCCGCCATCACCGCCGGAATAATCTCCTCCGCCGCCATCACCGCCGGAATAATCCCCGCCGCCATCACCGCCGGAATAGTCTCCGCCGCCATCGCCGCCGGAATAGTCTCCTCCGCTGCCATCGCCGCCGGAATAATCCCCGCCGCTGTAATCATTGTCATAATTATTATAATTATAGTAAGGCTCCGTATAGGTTCCGTCACCGTTGTCCTGGAAGAAGATACTGTCGCTGGCGGTGTTCTCGTCCTCCTCCTTGACGACCGGTGCCTCGTCCCGAAGTCTCTCCTCGCCTCCGACGATCTCCTTGATGCGTTCACTGACGGTATATACATTCCCTGTCGGTGCGTAGTTGATCTCCCCGTAGAGGAACTCATGCAGTTTCTGGACATTGGAGACCAGGTCCGTCGGTACGATGATGGCACCGCGGATATCCGAGAACTTGAAGGATTCCGGGAACCCGGTCGTATCCGTGATCTTGTAATTGATCAGTGCCGGAAGCAGCTGCAGGATCTCCGTCTTCGGAACGGAGGTCGTGACCATCGGGAATACCCGGTCCATCAGGCTGAAGATCGCGCCGATCCCGGCGTTCTTGGCCTCCTGGACGATCAGCTGGATCACGACACGCTGCCGCCAGGTCCTGCCCATGTCCAGATTGCCCGTATAACGGATCCGGCAGTAGGATGTCACCTGTACGCCGTTCAGATGGTATGTGCCCACCGGGGCTTCCAGATCTGCCGGCTTCGGCTCGGGAAGAGGTACCGGTTCATAGGTCTTTTCGGTCTCTTCCGCCACTTCCTTGCAGTAATTGTTCATGTGCTCGATCTCGGCATAGCTGAGTTCGATGTCAAGACCCCCGAGACAGTCGACAGCCTCGGCCAGCGCGTTGAAGTCGATGCTCACATAGTCATGGATGTTCAGATCCAGATTGGTATTCAGCATGGAGATCGCCTGCTCCGGTCCTCCGTACGCGTAAGCCGCGTTCGCTTTGGCATAGATACCGGTGCCGATGTTCATCAGTGTGTCTCTGTATACAGAGGCAAGGCGGACTTCCTTGGTATCATTGTTGACACAGGCGATGATAATGGTATCGCTGTTCTCTCCGTCAAGAGCTTCATTCTTGTCCCGGTGATCGATCCCGAAGAGCGCGTAAGTCGTATATCCGGTCAGCGGTGCGGTCATCAGGATCTCTTCATGTCCTGCCGATCCCTCCGTTGCGGATACCGCGTCGACCGAGTCGATCGCTTCCGTTTCCGTGGAAACAGCCGTACCGGTCTGTACCATCTGCGTACCTTCCGCCTGCTCCGGCTGGGCTGCCGTCTGTCTGGAGCCGGTGCCCGGATCCGCCACACCCTCGTTCACCTTGATGCGGTTCTCATCCAGCACCGTCGTGCCGATCTTGTCGAATTTTCCATATACGTAGAGACCGCCCAGGAACAGCAAAAGTACCAGGATCTCCAATATGAATGCCAGTCTTCTTTTTGACATGTTTTTCCCCTTTAATATGCGTTTTTGTTGACAAAGCCTTTGAAAAACGTCAGCAGAAGGATCTTGATATCAAATCCGATGCTCCAGTTTTCAATATAATACAGATCGCAGTCGATCCGCTTGCGGATGGAGGTATCGCCGCGGAAGCCGTTCACCTGTGCCCAGCCGGTCAGGCCCGGGCGCACCTGGTGCTTGACCATATAGCGCGGGATCTCCTCACGGAATTTCTCGACAAAGAACGGCCGCTCCGGGCGCGGTCCCACCAGGCTCATATCACCCTTCAGGATATTGAACAGCTGCGGCAGCTCGTCGATGCTGGTATGCCGCATAAACCGTCCGATCCCGGTGACCCGCGGGTCATTTTTGACCGTCCAGGCTTTCTTTTCGGCCTCGTCGGACTGGATCTCCATCGAACGGAATTTGTACATCCGGAAGGTCTTATTATGTAACCCGACCCGCTCCTGTTTATAGATCAGCGGCCCCGGTGAAGTCGCCTTGATCAGGATGCACATGACAAGCATGACCGGCGATGACACCACGATGGCGATCAGAGAACCGATCACGTCCATGATCCGTTTGACCATAAAATTAAAGGTATTGCTGAGCGGCACATACCTGATGTTGATCACCGGCAGCCCCTGGATGTCCTCCGTGTACGGCTTTGTCGGTATGATATTATTATAATCGGGAATGAACTTTGTGTGTACTCCCGACTTTTCACACATGCTGACGATCTTTTCCAGACGGTAGTATTCTCCCAGACCAAGGGTAATGGCGATCTCGTCCAGATGGCTGATCGGAAGGATCACCGGAAGATTCGCGATCCTGCCGAGGACCTTGATGCCTTTATATTCCGTTCCTGCATCCACCCTGTCATCCAGGATCCCGCGCACCAGGTAGCCCCACTGCGGATTCTCCTGGATCCGGTCGATGTACTCCTCCGCCGCGCGGCTGTATCCGACCAGCAGGACCTGTTTCTGGTTGAGACCCTTGCGCCGCATGTCCCGGAGGACATAGAAGATCGCCATGCGCACGATCCACTCAAGCGCGATGTTGATGAAATAGAAGATCAGGAAGGTAAGTCTGGAATAATACTGCTCCCATACGATATACAAGGCGGCGATGATCAGCAGAAGGCCGAGCGTGTTTGCCTTGATCACGTTGGCGAGCACCAGCCGTCTCCCCTGCATCCGCAGCGGCGTATACAGGTCGAACGCCTGGTACAGCAGCAGGTAGGCCGGAATGATGAAGATCAGAAGGAACATGTACTCCTGAAAACTCTTGGCCCTGACTGCCGTATTGGAAAATATACCTACAAAGCGCAATGCCCAGGCCGATGCGTAGGACAGCGCAATGATGAAAATATCGATCAGTATATGCAGACGGCTGAAATGCTTTTCATTATCGATAATCAATTCTGTCACCTCTGCGATTCTGTGTCAGGGCATAGTTCCCCCAACCCCATCGACATCATTGCAATTATCTTATAATATCCGTAACAGAATTTCAACAGATTCTTCCAAAAAAGGAAAAATAAATTACGTAAACCTCCTCCTGTCCTCAGCGAAAACGCAGGAACAGGTTCTTCCAGAGTTCCATCTGGATCCGGGCATAGGCCGGAAGACGTGTCAGGGAAAAGGGAAGCTTTTTATCTCGTCTGCTGATGGAAAAGCCGTTCTTGATCCCTGCCAGATACTCTCTGCCGAGTCCCCGGAAAGTAAAGAATACAAGCTTGATGCCGAATCCGGCCGCCAGAAGCGGCAAATTCAGGATGATCTGTGCCGCCGGCATGTTTTTGTAGATCAGATACACATTGTTCCGGGAGGAATACCGGGTCTTGAACTGGTTGTAACGGGAGCCGCTGGTCCCGCTGCCCACGTGCAGGACAACGGCCTTCGGCGCGTACCAGTTCTCGTACCCGAGGAGTCTCGCGCGGTAGCCGATATCGAGATCCTCCAGATAGGCAAAATGCTCCTCATCAAATAGGCCGGTCCGTGAAAAAAGCTTGCGCCTGTAGATGGCGGCCCCTGCGCAGCTTGAAAAGATCCTCTGCTCCTCCATATACCGGTCCGCCTTCTTTCCTTTGCCGCGGGCGAAAGCCCAGCCGAGGGCCGAGTAGCAGTCTCCCGCGTCATCGAGAAGCTCCGGCGCGTGCAGCTGCATCATCCGGGCCTGGCACGAAAAGGCTTTTTTATGGCGGCGGATCGCCTGCAGCATTTCCCGGACGAACTCCCGGTCCGGCACGGTGTCATTGTTCAGAAGCAGCACGTAGGGGAGCGAAGACGCCCGGATCCCCTCGTTTACCGCCCTCGCAAAGCCCAGGTTCTCGGGAAAACAAAGTACCCTCGTCTCCGGATACTGCTCATACAGAAAAGCAGCGCTTCCGTCCGTGGAGCCGTTATCCACGACGATCACCTCAAAATGCCGGCATGTCTGGACGGAAAGTGCTTCCATCAGGCTTTCCAGATATTTTTTTCCATTGTAGTTCGGAATGATCACCGATACCTGCTGCATGGTCTATCCCTTCTTTTCTCCCATTCCCGGAAGCGGGCGCAAAGAATAATTCCACTTCGTGAGAGAAAGGTTTTTGTTATAGTACGGATCGCCCTTTTTCAACAGATCGATCCAGTTGCACCGCATATATTCGATCTCGTTCTGGAACCGCCTGACCTTGGCTTTGCTGTCCTCGGCGCCCCTGGTACGGGACTCCAGATGGTACAGGACGGCGTACGGGTCATAGACCACCCGAAGACCGGCCCGGTTCACCCGCAGGCAGAGGTCCACATCATTGAACGCGACCGCCAGTTCCTCCGTAAAGCCTCCCAGCCGCTCGAACACATCCCGCTTCATCAGCATGCAGGCTGCCGTCACGGCGCTCATATCCTGCATGAGCGAAGCCTTATGAAGGTAGCCGGTCCTCTCCCCCGGCATGTCCACGAACATGCTCCCGGCGATCCCGCCGATCCCGATCACGATCCCGGCATGCTGGATCTTTCCGTCCGGATACAGAAGCTTTGCGCCGATGGCGCCCACGTCCGGCCGCTGACAGGTGCCGAGCATCTCGTTGAGCCAGTCTTCCTCTTTGATCTCGATGTCATTATTGAGGAACAGTAGGAACTCTCCTCTGGCTTTTGCGGCTCCGAAATTGTTGATGGCAGAATAGTTGAAGGGGCCCTTGTACCGGAGAAGGCGTATCTTCGGCTCGTTTCGCAGGCTCCTGTAATACCGGAAGATCTCCTTCGACGTACTGTTGTTCTCGATCAGAAGGATCTCGAAATTGTGGTAGGCCGTCCTATGAAGAAGCCCGTCGATACAGTTCCTGAGCGTCTCCGTCTCATCCTTGTTCGGGATCAGGATCGAGACCAGCGGCTCTCCCCGGACAGGATATTTCACTCTGTAAAAGCCGTAGTCTTTGGTATGGCTGACCTCTCCTTTGACACCTGTCCGTTCCAGGTGCTCCTCGATGGCCCTCTTCCCTGCCTCGTAGGCGTACATCTTGCTGTTTGGATTGTCGGCCGTGGAAGCCCTGTGTGTCCTCCAGTGATACAGGATCTCCGGGACATGTCCAACCTTTCCGGCCTTCTCCACACAGCGGAAGATCAGGTCGTGATCCTGCGCTCCGTCAAACCCGGCCCGGAAACCGCCGGTCCGGGCGAGGAGACTCCGCCTGATCACCAGAAAATGGCAGATATAGTTGTTGGAACGGAGCAGGTCCAGGTTGAAATCCGGCTTGAAATGGGGCTGGAAATGCTCCTTCGCATCCATGGTCACCTTGTCCTCGTCCGTGTAGATCACGTCGCAGTCCTTCTCCCGTTCCAAAAGAGAAACGATCTCGAAGAGCGCGTTCGGGGCCAGCAGGTCGTCGTGGTCCAGAAGACCGACGAAATCACCCTGTGCCATGGCAAAGGCGGCGTTTGTGTTTCCCGCGATCCCTTCGTTTTCTGCAAGGTCCTGATGCCGGATCCGCTTGTCCCGGGCCTCATATTCCGCGAGTACCTTTGAGACGGTTCCGTCCTCCGGACTCCCGTTCGCAATGCAGAGCTCCCAGTTCGTGTAGGTCTGTGCCTGCACGGATTCGATCATCTGCCTGAGAAAAGTCTCCGGCGTTCTGTACACAGGAACGGCAATGCTGATCAGCGGCCGGATGCGGAAATCTTTTTTTCTTTGTTTGTCCAGGGTCTTTTCATCAGGCCTGTATGCCTCATACCAAAGCTCGTAGGGGATCTCCTCCGGCTCAAAGCGTTCGTGGAGACGGATCCAGAATTCCTTCGGCCCGTAATGCCTGAGATACCTGACCCCCTTCAGGATCGTGTAGGGAGACAGCTTATGAAGGACCTTTGTCCATCGGATCTTTCCCATCCAGGGATCGTTTTTTCCCATACAGACGCCTCCTTGTTTAGTATTTATTAAGATATTGTAACATTATGCGGTATTTTTTGCAAGGAAGGCACCAAATGTGCTATACTGACCTGAGATTATGGTTACGGGAGTTTTCATTATGAGAAACAAGTATATACATCTTGCCTTTTTTCTCTGTATTCTTCTTATTCTGGCCAGCGGGCTCCGGACTGTCACCTACGCAGAAGAAACCGTAGAGAGCACGGAGGAAACCGTTCCGGCGTCCAATCCCGGCGTCACGACAAACGCGATTCCCGGATGGCCGCAGGGACCCGAGATCCCCGCGGAATCCGCATTCGTACAGGAGGTGTCGACGGACACCATCCTCTATGCCAAGAATATGGATGAAGCGCTGTATCCTTCCAGCTCCGTCAAGCTGATGACATGCCTTGTCGCTCTGGAAAACAGTTCTCTGACCGACGAAGTCGTAATGACCGCGACCGGCGTGTCCGGCGTCACGGACGGCGGCGCCCATATTGCCGCCCAGATCGACGAGGTCTTCACCATGGAGCAGTGCCTGTACGCGATCATGCTGGTCTCCGCCAACGATGTGGCCCTGCAGGTTGCCGAGCATGTCGGCGGCTCCGTCGAGGGCTTTGTCGACATGATGAACCAGAAGGCTGCAGAGATCGGCTGCACGGATACACTGTTTACCAATCCCACCGGCCTGCCCGATCCGGCGCAGCATACGACAGCCCACGACCTGGCCCTGATCACCAAGGCCGCCATGGCGGACGAGACCTTCCGGACGATCTGCAGCACCACTTCCTACACGATCCCGGCCACCAATGTTTCCGGCGGCGAACGTGCCCTGTCCAACCGCTTTACGATGACGGAGCCGTCCAGCGATGCTTATTATCCGGACTGTATCGGTGGAAAAGAAGGTTATACCGAAGCTTCCGGCAGTGTACTCAGCTGTGCCGCCACGCGCGGAGATCTGACGCTCGTCTGTGTCGTCATGATGGGCCAGGCGGATATGACGGATGACCAGGCGATCCAACTGCTCAACTACGCATTTGACAATTTCAAGATCGAAGACCTGGGGACCGATGATTTCCACGTGATAAGCGGCGGAACGGTCGTCTATCCCTCGGCTGCTTCCGCGGACAATCTTGAGATCAAGGACGTCCCGATGGAGAACGGCGACCTTGACCGGACCTACCTGTTCGGCGGTGCCGTGGTCGGACATGCCATCGCGGAGGTTCCCGCTGTCGAGGATAATTCCGTTTCCATCGCCTCCGACAAGCATCTTCAGGAGGCCGCGGATTATTCAAAACAGATCAATCTGATCCCGTATTTCCTGATCGGAGCGGCCGGGATCCTGCTTCTCTTCTTCCTCATACGTGCCATGAAAAAAGTACTGCACAGACCACCGGCAGATCACTCCACCGATGATTGATATGGGAAAGACAGGGGACGGTTCTGTGTCTTGTTTGACGAGTCAAACAAGACACAGAACCGTCCCCTGTCTACTTTTCCTGTTACTGTAAAACCTCCGGAAGGATCGACAGTCCGTATTCCGCCAGGCTGTGGTCCTCCTCACCGGTCCCGCCGCTTACGCCGAGCGCCCCGATGATCCGTCCGCCTGCCGTGAGCGGGATCCCGCCTCCAAAGATCACAATCTTTCCGTTTTCCATCTTATCGACGCCGTAGAAGGTACCGCCCGGCTGCGCGAGTGCGGAGAGCTCCATCGTCGACATCTTCACCGCTGCCGCGGTGTAGGCCTTTTTGGTGGCAACGTCAAAGCTGACCAGGAAAGCCCCGTCCATCACATGGACTGCGATCGGATTTCCTTCGGGACCGCAAATGGCGAATACGGCCTTGCTTCCCCTGCGTTCTGCTTCCTTCTCCAGTCTGTCGATCAGCTTCTTGGCCGAAGCCAGGGATATGCGGGTGGTCTCTGTCATGCGGCGCATGACCTCCTGAATGACCGCCTCGTTGAAGGAAGAACTGCCTGCTCCGCCGGGGATCGTCCCGGCCGGCTCCTTTTCGAGCTCCGCGTCCCGCACCACCGGCATCCTGTAGCTGTTCTCCGGATTCTTTTCTGCCATGATCCTACCTTCTGCCTTTGCATCTTCATATCTGGCCAGCACATACAGATAATCGGCCAGCCGGTTCATATATCGTTTGGTCCCGGCATCCGCACCGAACCGTACGCTGACCAGCGCCAGTGCCCGTTCGGCTCTTCTGGCGACTGTCCTTGCCACGTCAATCTCGGCGGAAAGCCGGCTGCCGCCGGGAAGGATGAACTTTTTCGGTCTCTCAAATAGGCCCTCCAGCCGGTCGATCTCGGTCTCCAGCTCCTCCGTCCGGCCATCCTCGATCTTGTATTCCCGATTGTAGGGATCGGCCACACCTGCCATGACCGTGATCAGCGTCCCCTGGATCTTCTCCAGGAGATGAACCGTGTCCGCGTCCCGCAGCATGGTCTTGACGAGGCCCAGATGGCTTGTCAGTTCATCGATCGTCCCGACCAGCTGGATCCGGTCGTCCGATTTGGATATATTCTTGTCGCGGATGAGGCTCGTCGTTCCTCTGTCTCCGTTTCTGGTATATATGTTCATGGCATCATTTCTCCAAAAGCAGGTTTTTTCGATGGATTACCCGTAAAGAGGCCTGAAGGGCATTTTTTTGATCGCCCTCGCGCTGTTCGCCCCCAGGTTCCTGCATTGCCAGAACCGTGGCGAATCCAGTTCAAAAACATTGTGCCCCTTCGGAAGCCGCTGCATCTGCATGGCCATGCGGTTTCCCAGGATCCCGATCCCGCTCCCCAGCATGGACTCCGCCGCCGCTTCAAAGGCCAGTGTGTCCAGGTCACCGTTTCGTTCGGACACCTGGTACAGAACGCCCTCTTCCTCGATCCCTGCCAGTACCTCCTTCAGAAGATCCTCGTCGGGATGATCCGTATAAACGATTATGGAAGGTCTGTTTACAACCATCAACGCTCTCCTGTTCCAAGATACGAAAGCAGAAGGCCGGTCGCGACCGCGTTGCGCGGACCTTCTTTTCCCCTGATATTGCCGCGTCCGCATACGATCCTGTACTCGGACAGCGCTTCCATCAGCATCTCCGGGATCTCAAAATCCTCCGCAGAGCCGCCGACCAGTACCACGTTCGGGATCCTGCGTATATCATGATCCGGCGCCACCGTACGGAGCGCCCGGAGTGCATTCCGCACAAATACCTTGCGCTTGGCGTCCCGGCGGACCTCCAGGATCCGCTCCATGGGAATATCCTCCTCCACCTTCAGCATCTCGCCGGGTGAAAGAAGCACCACATGGCCGAAGTACCTCGGATCGATGGACTCCTCAAAGAACTGCATGGCTCCGTTCTCCAGGCGCATATGGAAAAGACTTTCCACCTTGCCCATGGGGTATTTTTTGATCTGCTCGGCCGTCACGCGGCTCTCAAGGCCCAGCTCTGTCTGGATCAGCATGCTGACCAGTTCCCCGGCCCCGGCCTGGTGTGTGGTCCGGACGGTCCCGTCCGCCTCCAGAACGGCCGCGTCCGTAGACCCGCCGCCCATATCCAGGATGGCCAGCGGCAGCGTCGTGCCCGGCGTTGTCAGCGCACCGAGCGAAGCCATGACGGCTTCCACGCCGGCGACGACTGCGTGTATGTGGTAATCTCTTTCCAGCCGCGCCGCGATCTGCTGCATGGGAAGCTGCTGCGTCTTGACCATGGCCGCGATGCCGACCGCCTTTTCCATGCAGGTCTCCCCTGCAAGGGAACCGGAGATCTCCACCGGAGCCAGTGTGTCCACCGCGAGGATGTCGGTGATGCGGATCTCGTCTCCGCCCACCTGCGCCACATCCGCCATACTTGTCTTGATCCGGTTCAGCATATTGCCGACATTGGTGTCCCTCTGTCCGTCTATATCACGGATCTCTCCGGCTCTTGCCAGGGTATCCATGATCTCATCTGCACCGGCGTCTATATTCACCTGCAGTGTCTGTTCTCCGTGGAGAACGATCTCACCGGCAGGAAGTACATTCTCTTTTACATTGCCGTGGGGCGTTTTGATCACGACCGCGCTCCGCTTGCCCACCAGGCTCTTGGCGATGGGCGTGACGGCCCGCGTCTCCTCCGCGTCAAGCTTAAGAAGCGTCGCGATCCCGTAGGGGTTGGACAGCATCCGGATCGTTGTCCCGGGCAGTGCCACCTCGATGGCAGCCAGCTTTCCCTCCGGCACCTTGCCGATATGGCGCACCTCGTCCACAATGGGCATGGGTCTGTTCAGACGATTCTCCACCAGAACAGCTTCATCGGCCTGCAGGATCAGGCCGCAGATATCCAGCTCCGGGATATACTGGTTGAGCCTGGACGCGATCTCCTCATAGGAAAACCTGTTCTCGGCGGCTACGATGTAGGGTACGCCGGGTTTTCCCTTCCAGAGATTTCCGATGAACAGAAGTTCCCCGACGGCTTCTCCCGCTCCGGCGGGCGTAGACGGGTTGTGTCCGATCATGGAAGACTCCGTGATGATCGTCTCGGTGATCGTCTCCATGGCCGTGTCACCGATGACCGGCGCAGCCTCATTGAGGCGCACCAGCGAAAGGTCGCTCACGGGCCTTTGGATCCGGTCCATGGCTTCCTCCAGCGCGGCCTTGACTCCGAGCACATTGGGAAGGGTCCCTTTGGTCCCGGTGGTCATCCTCGAGGCGCTGGAGAGAAACCGGAATTCGCCGCTGTCCGTGACGCCTCCGATGCACACTTCCGTTGTTGAATTGCCTATGTCAACGCCTGCGATCAGTTTCAAAGAAGGATTCCTCTTTTTTCGTAGACCTCGGCAGCCTCGAGCACCAGCTTGGCGCAGTGGGGTGCCTGGTATTTTTCAAGAAGCTCCTGCGCCATCATCACCAGTTCACGCTTTGTGCACCGGTTCGGACGCAGTTTATTGTACATGGCCAGGATCACATCATCCGGTACATTGACCAGCTCGGCGGCCCGCTCAAAGTTCGCCTGCATCTGGGGATTGTCAGCCTCCTCGGCGACCTTGCCCTGACGCCGCAGCATCTCCGCGGAGATCTTGATGTCATCGGACGTCACGTTGCCGCGCTTGACCTCGTCCAGGGTCAGCTGGGAAAGCTTCTTGCCCGTTCTCGATGTGATCGTATCGGCTTCATTTCTGCCTAACGGATATCTGCTCATCTCTTATCTCCATCTTCCCAGGGGATCATTCCCTTATCCGGGTCCAGCTGCTCCGTCTCGATGATGTGCATCAGAGCCGCCTTGACCTGGTACTTGGCCCGCACCGTCGGATCGTTGACGCTCTCGATGGGCGTCACCATCTCGCCCTTGGCATATCTGGCGGCATTCCGTCCGATCCTCCTGTAGGTCTCGAGCGTCATAAGAGGCGCCTGCGGAAACAGCTCCAGATTTGTCAGGGGGTACAGATCCTTCTGATGGATCACGGTCGTACCCTTTGACTGGATGCCGATGCCGATGCCGGAGCCGGAAAGCTTTGCGGACTTAAGGGCCATAAAGCCGACGTCCGAGGTGTCCAGTACCTTCACGACACGGGAGGTCATGCCTTCCTCCTCGATCCCGGCCTTTACATTGCGGATGACCTCCTCCAGCGGGATCCCGGTGATCGTGGACCGGATCTCGGTCTGAAAAGCGGCTCCGACGCCGATCACGATCTCCTTCGGATCGGTCCCCTGCGGGGCTTTCTGTGCGCCCTCGTAGGAATGCTTCGGCCGCATCCGGGTTTTTCCGGCCAGGGTATTCACGCCCGGCTCGGAAGGTTTCTGTGCATTCTGTCCATAGGGCGGCTGCACGCCGTTTCGCCGCAACTGTTCCACAACCGCTCTGGTGATCGCCTGTATCAGTTGTTCATTGACTTCCATGGCACAGCCTCCTAAAAATCGTTCACATTGATCCTGTGGGGGATCGCCTTGATCTCCTCCCAGCGTTTGCCGTCCACACGGTAGCCGGTCCCCGGTCCCAGATAATCGTTCGGCGTATTCACACCGGACATGACCTGGAACTGGTCGTCAAGGATCGCGGCGGTATGCATGTAATCACCGATCACGCGCTGCTTCAGCATGCTGAGGATATTCTCCGCCAGCTCCTCATAGCCGCTCTCGGCCAGGGCACGTACGACGTCGACGCCAGTGATGCCCCTCTTCATCAGATCATCCGCGGCCATCAGGTCCGAGGCCACGTCCCGTGTCAGGGTATCATGGCTGCCGTGCGCATAGGTAACGGCTTCGACCTGCTCGTCCGTCACTTCCGTGAGGCCAAGGTATTTGAAGACCGCCTGAACGGCTTTCCCCGCCTCCCGGCGCACCCGGATGACTTCCTCCTCCGTCACCGGACGAAGGCCGCCGTCCACCTGCATATCGCGCTGCAAAACGTTATAATCGTCAAAATCCTCCGCATCGAAATTCGATCCGGCGAACATATTGTCATAATTCGGTTCCGCCGCATAACCGGAAAAGATGAAATCCGTTCCCGGCATGAACTGCAGCATCGTCCTCGCTGTCCTCCGCATATCGGAATGCGAAAAGCTCTGGTCGTTGGAGGAAGCGCACTCCAGTCCCAGAAGCGCCGCCACCAGGTTTTCCCCGATGACCTCACGGATACCGGCCGGCACACCGGCGGTCACGCCGATACAGCTGACGGATCCGTTCTGGATCCCCTGGGATCCTGCGCCTTTTGTCACATACAGGCACCGGCATTCCAGGTACAGGAGTGATTTCCGTTCCGTGCTTCCCATCAGCACCTCCGAGCCGGAGCCCGACGAAAAACGGACCTTCAGCCCACGGGATGCGTAGGCGGAATTCAGGAATGTTTTAGAATAAGGTGTGTCATCACCGTCCACGAAGACCTTCTCGGTCCCGTATACGGACAGGGTCTCGGCGTAGGTCGTAAGACCCCGGATCCCCAGCTCCAGCTCCACGGCCTCCTCGACCGCACACTGGGTCAGGACGCCGCGGCGTCCTACCTGGGAACCGATCAGCAGGGCGATGGCGTTGAACGGAGCGTATCTGGCTACGCCGGTCGTCGTCTCCTCCTCGCTGAAGCCCCGGAGAGCCCCCTCCGCCGCGTCCGCGGCAATCTGGACCGGGTCGTCCTTCAGGTTCGTGATATGAGCCTGGTTGCCCGGGACCCTTCTGGCACGCATCTTCTGCATGCCCATCATCATCTCCACCACATTCAGCTCGTTGATGACTTCCGCCATTTTGGCCGGAGTGATGCCGGAGATGATCCGGAGGATCTCGCTCCGCGGCGTTTCGATGTCAACGATCTTCCTCGCGATCGTGAGGGAAGGGATCGCCATGGATTCCACGGCTCTGTCTGTACGTATCGTGTAATCCGCGATAAACTGATCCAGGAAATCGAAATCCGCGCGTTTCTTCCCGTCAAGCTCTGTAATGACACCGTTTTCCACAGTAATGGAAGGCTTTGGATCATACGGGCTCTTCATGGCGATAAATCCCATCTCGGGCCATTCGTCGATGAAGCCGTCCTTATTAACCGCCCTCTGATCCAAGGCTTCTATTCGTTTCGATCGTTTCATAGCGCACTCTTTTCTCCGCACTGATCAAAATGACCAGAGCTTTGTATATATCTTAACGATATCTTCCTTGGTCGGTACTCTTGGATTATTGGCGGTACAGGAATCCGCAAGTGCTGCGTCCGCCATCTTGTCGATTGCCGCAAAATACGCATCCGGCGGGATCGTTCCCATCTCCTGAATGGTCAGCGGGATGTTCATCTCCTTCTGCATGAACTGGATCCAGTTCACAAGGGAGCGTACCGTCATGACCTTGTTGAAGTTGCTGAGCCCAAGGACATGGGCGATATTGGAATATCTCTTCACGGCCGGCAGATACTCTTTCTGGCTGCGGCTGTGCTTGTTGATATTGGAATTGAACTCCACCACATGGGCCAGCAGCATGGCGTTGGCCCGCCCGTGCGGGACATGGAACACCGCGCCGAGCTGATGTGCCATACTGTGGGTGATGCCGAGTCCTGCCGTATTAAAGGAAAGACCTGCCAGGCAGGAAGCCACGTGCATCTTCTGACGCGCGTGCATGTCGTTTCCGTCGAGATACGCCCGCAGCAGGAAAACGCCGCAGATCTCGATGGCCTTCTCCGCCAGCGCGGAGGAGAATTCGTTGTGCGCGGCACTCACATAGGATTCCAGCGCGTGGGTGAATACGTCCATACCCGTATCGGCGGTGACAGCCGGCGGGACCGAACGTACCAGTTCCGCGTCCAGGATCGCCTCGTCAGCCGTCAGGCTGTCGGAGATCAGCGGATATTTGATATGGGCCGCCGTGTCGTTCACGACAGCAAAGGAAGTGACCTCCGACCCCGTTCCGCTCGTGGTGGGGATCGCGATCAGGCCGACTTTTCCGTAATTGTTGATCTTGAGCGCGAACTCCCGGATCGCCTTTGACGAGTCGATCGCGGAGCCGCCGCCCACGGCCACGACGCAGTCCGGCTGGTATGCAAGAAATTTCCGTACGCCGGAAGCGATCTTGTCCACCGGCGCATCCGGCACGACGTCGAAGAATAGATCAAACTCCTTCCCTGCTTTCTGCAGCGGAGCCGTGATCATATCGATCATCTTGCTTTGTACAACGTACGGATCGGTGATGATCAGGATCCTTTTGTATGGTATTTCCCTGAGCCTTTCCAGGGAATTCTCCCCGAAATGAATGGCTGTTCTCATCTCAAATGTCTTCATATGAACTCCTCAAGCCGTTTATTCCTTCGGTCATTCCGGAAACAGACAACTGCTGCCCGTCTCCTCGAACCGTCTGAGCCAGGCCTCGTCCGGACGCAGATCGGTCACGACCGTATCCACGTTCTTAAGGTCGCCCCAGACGGAGAAAGCTGTCTGGTCAAATTTCGTGCTGTCCACCACCAGGATATTCCGGCGGCTGCAGGCCATCATGGTCTCTTTCACGCTTGCGATGGAATCCTTGGATTCCATCAGGCCGCGTTCCAGATCCAGTGACTTGCAGGAAAAGATCGCCTTATCCACATAATAGGACCGGATGGCATCCTCAGCCTGCGGTCCGACAAAGGCAAGATAGCCTTCGCGGACGATCCCGCCGGTGGAGATGATCCTCCAGCCGGTCACATCGGAAAGCTCCAGCAGGATCTCCACGGAATTCGTCACGACGGTCAGCCGCTCCTTCTCCTTAAGCGCCCTCGCAACAAAGACGGCCGTCGTACTGGCATCCAGGAAAACATGGTCGCCGTCATTGACAAGGGAAGCGGCGATCTCCGCCATCTTCTGCTTGCCGGCTACGTTCTGGTTCTTACGGATGTTGAACGGAAGGTCGATCCCGATCGTATCGTTGATGACCGCCCCTCCGTAACTTTTTGTCGCAAACCCTTCCCTTTCGAGCTTATCGAGATCACGACGGATCGTCTCCTCGGACACATCAAAAAGCTGGCTTAGTTCGCTGACCACAACGCTCTTTTCTTCCTGGAGCTTTGCCAGAATCAGATTTTTACGCTCCAACGCCAGCATAAATACCCCCTGTCCCCGATCAGAGGATCGAGTCGATCATCCTTCTGTCGGGATGCGCGATGACGGAAGCGTCCAGGAACATTCCCTTCGCTGCCACCAGTTCTTTGGCTCTCTGGATCGACGCCTCCACCGCGGAAACCTCTCCGGTGAGGAGCATGTAGGATTTTCCGCACATACCTTTGGCGATCCGGAGCTCGATAAGGTCAACGATCGCTGTCTTGGCAGCCTGGTCGGCCGCCTCGATGATCGAAGCCGCATCGTAGGTCTCAAGGATGCCGAGCGCACTGATCTCCTCGATCTGCGTAGCTCCGTAGATCGCCGGGAAGATGGACTCATGAGGATTGCCCAGCACGAAGCTGTCGATACATTTGTCTTCGTAGGTGTTTACCGCGGCCTCCACAGCCGCCTTGACGGCGCTTAGATCTCCTGTGATGAGCGCGATATATTTGCCCGGACAGACAGTCTGCGCCTCGATCACCTGCACTTCCGATGTCTTGATCATCATATCGGCTGCAGTGATACCGGAGGCTGTCGTCTTAAATTCGATCATTCCGATTGCATTGCTCATGTTCTGCACATCCTTTCTACTTTGCTGCGATCACAATATGACGGTCCGTCACCTCCGTGACCCGCCCGCATATGCTGGCATGAATGCCGACACTCAGTCCCTGTGCCGGTTCCGCGATCATCTGTCCTCTGGTGACCTCGCTGCCCACGGATACCACCGGTTTTGCAGGTGCTCCGATATGCTGTGACAGAAGGATCGTGACCTTGGATACCGGAACCAGTGTTTCGTCCATCGGTGCCCCCGTGTTGTAGCGGGTAAGGCCCAGCCGCGCCATCAGTCTTTCTTCGGGCACCTTGCGGTACTCTCTCGACTCCTGAACGGGTTTCGGGACCACGCCCTGAGGCGGTTTGATCCCGCCCTTGCGGAGTCCGGCCTTCATGTCGGCCAGGAGGGTACGGGGTGCAAGGCTCTGCGGACATGCATACATTTCGCAGACGCCGCAGGAGCTGCAGAAGCTTGCGTCAATGTACGGATTCAGGTCCTGGAAATCCTGGTTGGAAGCGGCGCGCATAAAGCGGGCCGGATCGATCGGATGACCGAGGTTGTGCCTCGGGCACAGATCCGTACAGGTGCTGCACTGGCAGCAGATGGATGCTGCCCGTTTCAGATCTATTGAAGAAGTTCTCTGCTTCTTTGTAACGATCACATGATCCTTCGGCAGGACCAGGATCGCATTTGTCGTTTTTGTTACGGGGTCGCTTCCATGGCCGATCCGGCCCATCATCGGACCGCCGACAAAATAGACGGGATCCTTGACCGTCACTGCGCCGGCCTGCGCGACCACTTCATCCAGTGTGCAGCCCAGGGGAACCCTGACCGTCACCGGGTGCTCCACCTCCGCGACCACGGAGATATATTTATCCGTGACCGGTTTCTGTTTTTCAACAGCCCGGAACACGTTATAGACTGTCTCAACATTAAATACGGCAACGCCCTGCTCGATCGGAAGCCCGCCGGGACGCACCACACGTCCGGTCGCCTCGTAGATCAGCACGACCTCATCTCCCATCGGATACACTTCCTTGAGAAGATGGATCCTCATGCCGGGAAACTCCTCAATATGCTGCCGCAGCGCATTCACTGTCTGCACATAGGATTCCTTGATACCGATGATCGCTTCACTCGCGCCGACGGTCCCGGCGATCATGTGAAAGGTCTTCATGATATCATAGGCGTGCCTCTCCAGCAGCTGCTGATGAAGCTTAAGCAGCGGCTCACATTCCGCGCAGTTGAGAAGGATCGTATTGGCTTTGTCGCTCAGCTTCATATAGGTGGGAAAACCCGCCCCGCCGGCACCAACAACACCATTCTCCTGCATGATCTTCTGTAATTCTCTGATATCCATGGCGTTACTCCAATCCCGCGCCGTCATCGATGATACCGACGATTGCCGCATCCACCGGCGCTGTTTCTACGCCGCAGCCGATCCTGGCTGCGCTACCCTGTGCCACCAATACATACTCACCGACGCCCGCGCCGATGATGTCGATCGCGACAAAATGGCTGAGGTCACCTTTCATATGATGTACCGGCTCGATGATCATAAATTTATTCCCGATCAGTTTTTCGCTTTTGCGTGTGGATACCACGCTTCCAATAACCTTGCCTACGATCATACTGTGCCTCCTACTGCCCTGTCCGGCCACATTCGTATCTGTATGCCGGATCTTCTCCTCCCCGCGGGGCAAACCGCCGCCGCGGGGAAAAGTACTTACCTGATAATTCCGACAAACGTCCTACTTTATGATCGTCACGGTCGTTCCCGTTGAGATCTTTGCCGCGTTTGCCTCGTCGGTGTCGATGTGCATCTCGAGCGTAAAGCTCTCGTCTACACGGATCTTGACCTGATTGAAGATCGTGCCCCGCTCATTGTCCGCACGTACGGAGACGATATCCCCGTCCTTCACGCCGGCTGCCTCGGCATCCTTGGGCGACATGTGGATATGGCGGGCTGCCACGATGCAGCCTTCCTTCAGATACAGCGCACCCTTCGGGCCGACCAGCGCGATGGGAGCACTTCCCTTGATATCTCCGGACTCGCGAACCGGAACGTTCATTCCGAGTTTGATCGCGTCCGTTGCGGACACTTCGACCTGGGAAGCCTTGCGGACAGGTCCCAGGATCCGGACGTTCTCGATCGCCCGGAGCTTGAGTCCCACGATGGTGACCATTTCGTTGGATGCGAACTGGCCACCCATCAGATCCTTCTTTTTGGTCAGGTGGTATCCCTTGCCGAAAAGAGCCTCCACATGTTCCTGTGTCAGGTGAATGTGTCTTGCGGAAACACCGATGGGAACGACAAAGCCGCTGTCTCTTTTTTCGTTCTTATCCAGAGCCTGGATCACCATGCGGGTGATCAGCTCAATATTGTTTGCTTCCAAGAAAACACCTGCTTTCTGTCAAGGATTCCTGTTTATTTCAGTGTCGGCAGGATCTTCTCAACGTCTGCGTGCGGTCTCGGGATCACGTGGGTCGCTACCAGCTCGCCAAGTCTGGATGCTGCTGCGGCACCGCTCTCTACGGAAGACTTGACAGCGCCTACATCACCGCGGACCATAACGGTCACGAGTCCGGATCCGATCTTCTCGGTTCCGATCAGAACAACGTTTGCAGCCTTGCACATCTGGTCAGCTGCCTCGATCGCTGCGGTAAGTCCTCTGGTCTCAACCATTCCTAATGCTTCCTGTGTCATGTTCATTTCCTCCTTACATGATCTTTCGCTTACTTATTTACCTGTTCTGCTTTTTTCTTCCACCTGCTCTGCGACAGTTCCACCAGCCGCACGATCTCCTCGTGGGGGCTGGCCAGAACAGCCGTGCTGACAGGTTTTTTGATCGCGTTGGCTTTGGCAGTCTCAACAGCTTCCGTGACTGCTGCCACATCACCTTCAATAATAATGGTCACCAGTCGTCCGCCCAGCTTCCGCTCCCACGATGCCAGCTCCACATTCGCCGCCTTGCACATGATGTCCAAGGCGTCCATCGCAGCCACAACGCCTGTTATTTCCAAAAAGCCGTAAGATTTACCCATGAGCGAACTCCTTCGTCAAAAACTCGGGTCTGATATCCTCCGGATCAAAGCTTCGGAAGGATCTTCTCAACATCTGCATGCGGTCTCGGGATCACGTGGGTCGCAACCAGCTCGCCCAGTCTGGACGCTGCTGCGGAGCCGCTCTCCACGGATGCCTTTACGGCACCGACATCGCCGCGGACCATAACGGTCACAAGTCCGGATCCGATCTTTTCCGTGCCGACCAGAACGACCTCTGCGGCCTTGGTCATGGCATCAGCTGCCTCGATCGCTGCGGTAAGTCCTCTGGTTTCAACCATTCCTAATGCTTCCTGTGACATGCTTTTTTCCTCCATTTTGTCATTCGTGGAATTGTTCCTATACCCCGGAAGGCATCCTACCGTTTATCCAGGGCGCTGATCTTCAGCATTTTTTCCGTTCCCGGCTCCGGGTTCGGAATAATATAGTGTTGTACCACACCGGTCATACTTTCGGCCGTGCGGATCCCCGCTTCCATGGCCGCCTTCACGTCGGCGACGCTTCCGCGGTACTTGATACAGACAAGGAGCGGAACCGGCAGGGTCTCCGCGTGGGCAGGCTTATTCTTGTCGAATACCTCCAGCCGTACGTTGGCCGCCTTGCATCCGGCGTCGGCCGCGATGAAGGCAGTGGTAAGCCCGTATACTTCCAGTATTCCTACCGCATCTGCCATGATGTTCCTCCTTTACTACGATCTTACTTGTTGACAACGGCGATCTTGAGGCCGGTCATTGCCAGGTTGGTCTTCAGTGCCTCATTGATCTGCTCCAGCGGGAAGCGGTCGGTGATCAGGTCGGACATCGGAAGGCCGATCCCCTTGGCTCTGCGCAGGAAATCGAAGGTCGTCGCATAGTCACGAAGGGTGTAGACCCAGGATCCGACCGTGGTGATCTCCTTGGAGCAGATATCAAAGTGCGGGTTGATGGTGGCGTCTCCACCGTTGATGAAGAAGCCGAGCTCGCACAGGCCGCCGCCGTTGCGGATGAATTTATAGATATTGGAATGAGCCACCGGATTTCCGGTACACTGGAAGGCGAAATCCGCCAGATGGCCGCCGAAGGCCGTCTTGACGCCGCCCGCCAGAGCTTCGATACCCTGGAAATCCTTGAAGTTCACTGTCTTGTTGGCGCCCATTCTCTTTGCGAACTCAAGACGCTTTTCGTTTCCGTCCACCGCGCAGATGTTCTCGACGCCCATGGTGCGCAGAACGGCGATGCAGATCAGACCGATCGGTCCGCAGCCCTGTACGGCCACGCGGCTGTTGAAACGAAGGATCCCCGTCGTCTTGGCTCTCTCGACCGCGTGTACCAGAACCGCGCACGGCTCGATCAGCATACGGGAATCAAAATCAAGGTCGCTCACGTTGAAGAAGGTGGAACCGAAGTTACCGCCGCGGATAAAGATATAGTCGGAGAACCATCCGTTGAGATGCACATCATCGTCCGGAAGAAGTCCGTACACATCAGCGCCGCCGACATTCTTCTTGTTGAGGTCGAACATCGTGATCTCCGGGTCATCCTTGAAGATCATGCAGGTGACGATCTTGTCGCCGATCTTGACCGGATTTCCGGCCGTGTCGGTCTTGACATTCTTGCCCATCGCGACGATCTCGCCGGTTCCCTCATGTCCGAGCGCGACCGGGATCAGATCGAAGGGATCTCTCTTGAACTCATGCGCGTCTGTTCCGCAGACGCCGCAGCCTTCAACCTTGACCAGGATATCGTCGTCGCCGAGAGGCGGGATCGGGTATTCCTTGATCTCAAAATGTTCTTTTTCCGTCAGAACGGCAACTCTGGCCGTCTTCGGGATCGCATTTCCTGCCGAAGAGCCGTACGATGCAGCAGGTGCTCCGGCGGGAGCCTGTCCGGTCATGCCGGCGAGGACCTGTTTGACGATCTCTTCGATATTGATATTGTTCACATCCATGCTCTGTCTCCTCCTCAGCGAATGCACAGGCTGTCCGACATGACGCAGCGTCTTCTCTTGGTGAAGGTCGATGCGCTTGTCAGGCCCTCACCGGTACGGCTCGCGATCGTGAAGGTCGGGAAACCTTCTCCGCCAAAGCCAAGAGCCGCATAGGACGGGGCATTCTTGACCAGGATCGCCGTGTCGATGGCCTTTGCATATTTGGTAATATTATCAATGTTCTTGGAGTGGATATGAGCGGAATGACGGTTGCCGTGCTCAAGCCAGACAGCCTGTTCGACAGCATCATCAAAATCCTTCGCCCGGACCACACCGAGAATGGGCATCATCAGCTCTTCCGTGATCAGCGGATGCTCCTTGGGCCCTTCAAAAACGATGCAGCGGATGTTTGCCGGTGCGTTGACGCCGATCATGGAAAGAAGCGTCTTCGCGTCGCGTCCCACGCACTTTCTGTTCAGCTTGCCGCCCTTCAGGACGACCTCCGTCAGCTTATCCTGTTCCTCCTTGGACGCCAGATAGCAGTCGTTCTCCGTGAGCAGATAATGCATCAGCTCATCGCAGATCGAGGAAACAGCCACGATCTCCTTCTCGGCGATGCAGGGAAGATTGTTGTCAAAGGTACATCCGTTGACGATGTCCTGCGCGGCCTTTCGCACGTCCGCCGTCTCATCGACCAGTGCCGGGGGATTGCCCGCGCCCGCGCCGATGCCTCTCTTGCCGGAGGAAAGAACCGCCGTCACCACGCCCGGACCGCCGGTCGCGGCGATCAGGGGAATGTCCTTGTGCTTCATCATGATCGCGCTGGTCTCCATGGTGGGTTCCTCCACCGTACAGGCGATGTTGTCGGGGCCGCCGGCCTCGAGAGAAGCCTCGTTCAGCAGATTGATCGCGAAGATCGACGTCTTGATCGCGGCCGGATGCGGATTGAACACGACCGTGTTGCCGCCGGCCAGCATGCCGATGGTGTTGCAGAGCACCGTCTCACTGGGGTTGGTGCAGGGAGTGATCGCGCCGATCACGCCGAACGGTCCCATCTCCACCAGCGTAAGCCCTCTGTCTCCGGACCAGGCCTGCGTCGTGATATCCTCGGTGCCCGGCGTCTTGTCCGCCACCAGAATGTGCTTCAGGATCTTGTCTCCCACATTGCCCATACCGGTCTCGTCCACGCCCATGCGGGCCATGATCTCGGCGTTCTCCCTGATCTTTTTACGAATGCAGGTGATGATCTTTTCTCTCTGGTCCATGGACATCCTGCGGACGACCTCATCGGCCTTCTTGGCGGCCTCAACGGCGTCGTTCATGTCCTTGAAGATCCCGTGCTTGCCGGAGGAACCGTCAGCTATCTGCATTTTTGCCATAACTTCCTGTACAATTTCCTGTACCATGTTTTCACTGATTGGCATGAAAACTGACCTCCTGATTGTTGTATTTTAACCAGCCTTATTTGGAAAGGCCAAGCTGTGCCATGACCTGTCTGGTGATGTTCGCGACCAGATCAGCATCGTTCGTGCCTGCCGCCGGAGCTTCGGAGCAGCTGCCGCCGCAGTTGTGGCAGTTCATGCCATCCTTGTTCTGGCAGAGGTTTGCCGGATGCTTGCCCGGAAGGCCCATCTGGCGGCGGATCTGATACAGTCTCTGCACCTGTGCCTTGTCGAATTCCTTCGGTCCGCCGAGAACCTTGGACTGATACAGAAGCTGTGCATAGAATTCAACGGATTCCATCTTCATGTATGCGGCAAGCAGGTCCGTGGACCAGGTCAGTGCACCGTGGCTCTCAAGAAGGACTGCGTCAAAGTGCTCCAGATAGGGCTCGACAGCGTCCGGGATCTCGTTGGTGGACGGAGTTCCGTAGGGAGCGATCGGCACACATCCGAGGGCGATGACAGCTTCCGGCATGATGGGCTGGGTCAGCGGAATGCCGGCGATGGCAAAGCTGGTCGCATAAACCGGATGAGCATGTACAACAGAACCTACATCCGGTCTCTTGGCGTAGACTCTCATGTGCATCTTGATCTCGGATGACGGACGGAATCCCGGATTCGCCTGGATCACGTTGCCCTGCGCGTCGACCTTACAGATGTATTCCGGGGTCATGAAGCCCTTGGAAACACCGGTCGGAGTGCACAGAAACTCGTTATCGTTCAGCTTTACGGAGATGTTTCCGTCATTGGCCGCAACCATGTTGCGGTTGTAGATACGCTTTCCGATTTCGCAGATCTGTTTTTTGATTTCAAATTCGTTTACCATGCTTTCTTCCTCCTTAAGCGCATTTGGTTTTTACACTTTGTTGGTTTCTTTTTGTTTCTGATGCGATTTTACCGCATCCCACAGGAAAAGTCAACGTATATGTGTTGTTTTTTGTTGTTTTCCTGGTGTTTCTTGTGTTGTTTTTTGTCCGGTTTCCGATTTTTCCTTTTCCCAGGGCATCACATCGCCCTCCTCGCGGAGATATTCCAGGATCTCCGGAACTCCTTCCTGCGTCCTGGAATCCACAAAAAAGATCTTCCGGCAGCCCGCCAGGCGGAGCCATCCGGCCGCCCTCTCCGGATCGCCGTCCGGTTCATGGATCTTGGTGACCACACCCACCACCTCCCGGTTGCAGGTGCTGGTACAGCAGGGCGGAAACAGGCAGTAGGGCTCGGTGGAAGCCACCAGCAGTCCGACGATGTCCGCCTCATACGTGTACAGAGCCAGCGCATGTGCCAGCCATTTGTTCTGTGCGTACTCGCCCGGCGTGTCGATGATCACGTCAAAATTGTTGATGTACTGGGTTTTGTGATAATGGATCTTCTCTCCCCGCATCGCCTGCGTGAGCGTTGTCTTGCCGGCTTCGCTGCGGCCCATAAAAACGATCTTCTTCATGGGCGGTCAGGTCCTGGTGACACCGCAGACCGAAAATCCAAGCTTCTCGCTCACATAGGCCAGGATCGCCGTCACGGCGGCCTCCACCTCGGATACGGTGCCCATGATGATCAGGCTTCCGCTGAAACGGTCCACAAACCCCAGTTCCACGCCCGAAGCCTTGATGGCGATGTCCCCCATGATGATGGCTGTCTCGGCCGGGCTGATAGTCAGGATCCCGATCGCGGACCGCGAATACTCAACAGCCGGATCCAGGCCGAGTTTTTTGTACAGGATGGGATCCGGATTGGCGATGATATGGGCAAGGGAGATCTGCTTCCCGGGTACCAGTTCCTGGATGATCCTCTGCTTGACATCCGGAGAGAGCGTGTCTGTATATGCCATGATGCAAAACCTCCTGTTCCGAAAATGCCTGCAGAAAGCACGCCGTGCAGAAAGGCTCCTGCAATAGCGGACACTATATATAGTACAGGCATACTACACCAAGTATAATCGAAGTCCTATGGCATGTCAACAGGAAGCAACATCCCGGAGGCGGTTTTTTCACGCAGTTTTTGAATCATTTTTGTTGTTTTGTGAAGGATAGGGAGAGATAATAGCGTATCAGATGTGGTTTTGTGATGATTGTGTGATTTTTGTCACAGCTGTCCGCTTGACAAGATATTGTAATCATGTCATACTTTGATTACAGCGCCGACCGGAGCGGAGAGCGTCAGCAACACGATCTGCGAATGGAGAGAAGGATTGCGAGAGTCCGGAGGGCGGAGCAATCCGTAATCATGCGAGTAAAATGTTGAGGATCACGATCATGTATGTTTCAGATATGCACACACACTCGATCGCCAGCGGGCACGGTACCATGAGTACCATCACGGCCATGGCAAAGGAGGCTTCCCGAAAAGGCCTTAAGCTTCTCGGGATCACGGATCACGGGCCTGCGACTCTTGCCGCCGGCACGGCCTCGTATTTCCGCAGTCTTCTTTATTCGCCGCGCAGGCGTTTTGATGTGGATCTCCTGTACGGAGTAGAATTGAATATTCTGGACGTGGACGGACATGTGGATCTCGCGGACCCTCTGCTCTCCCGGCTTGACTACGCGATCGTCAGCATGCACCGGCAGAATTATACGTCGGGAACGGCAGTGGAAAACACACAGGCTTATATCAGGGCCATGCAGCATCCGGCTGTCCGGATCCTCGGGCATTGTGACAGCCCGGCCTTTCCCGTCGATTACGATGAACTGGCCGCCGCCGCGAAGGAGCACAACGTGATCTTTGAGATCAATGAAGCTTCTCTTGCGCCCTACGGATACCGCGGAGATACAAGGGCAAACTGCCTGGAGATCCTACGCGTCTCTGCCTCCCACGGTCTGCCCATCGTACTGTCCAGCGACAGTCATGGTCCGGAACATGTGGGCGATTTCACCTGTGCGGCGGAGTTTGTCCATCAGGCTCTTTTTCCTGAATCAGAGATCCTGAACAACCAGCTGCCGCGCCTGCGGGCCTTCCTCATGACCCGGTAATCGCTCAGTTCTTTTCCGCCTTCGCGATCCGGTCCGCCAGCTCCCGGAATTTTCCGGTCACATAGCCGTAGTTCCTGCGCCTGTGGGGGACCATGCACCCGGTGCAGTTCTTGATCCCGTTCTCGGTGTAGGTGAAGTTCCCGCCGCAGTCATGCCCCAGCGCATACAGTGGACAATAGCAGAAAAGGCAGTTGAAATCGTCCGGGGACGCTCCTTCATGGCACGGGAAATACTCACATTCCCGGTTGCTGAAGTACGAGTAGTGTTTTCCTTCCCATTCGGGTCTTTCCATAACTGACCTCCTTTTTCGGTATCAACTACGTTACTGATTCCGTTAATAAATAATGAAAGCCGGCTGTACGAGCCGGCTGTTTTTTCGTAAAAAAAGAGGGGGCGACCTGTTTCGGGGTAGATATTGATTCGTTCATGAGTGCGCGGAGGGAACGAATAATCCGAAACAGAATCGCCTGCCATTTAATCACGTATAATTCTAAATGAACAGGCGATCACATACTACGTATGTTTATTCCATAAAAAATGCCCGCTCGTGAAAGCGGACAACGTCCAGGAGCTGCGGAATTCTCCTGAATTGGTCGTTACACTTTACACGGAAGTTTAACCTCGCCATATGAAGCAGGTTTCCTGGCTCCAGGATCAACGCTTACCTCCCCTTCTCATGCTTGGCACAATGGGATATTGAGGTTCGCTCCTCTGTTACAGTGACCGGATCGCTCAGGTTTTGCACCTGATTCCCTTTTCTGACACATAAAATATGGTCAGCACTCCATACGTTCACTATGGAATTATACTGACCATATACTAGCACCACTATAAATAGTTGTCAATGGGTAATCCGTCTTTTTTTTGTTTTTATTGTTTTTTCGTATGCAGATATTCCCGTCTTCCGGTCTCGTACAGATTGTTTCCTTCACAGTCGATGATCACGAACAGGGGCATGTCCTCCACGTAAAGCTTCCGCAGGGCTTCCGCGCCCAGATCCTCATAGGCGATCAGTTCCGCCTTTTTGATGCATTTCGCGAGGAGCGCTCCCGCTCCTCCGATCGCGCCGAAGTAGACGCCGCTGTATTTCTTCATCGCCTCGACCACTTCGGGAAGCCGTTCGCCCTTCCCGATCATTCCCCGGGCGCCCGCGGCCATCATGGCCGGCGCGTAGGCATCCATCCGTCCGCTGGTGGTTGGGCCGGCCGAGCCGATCACCTGTCCCGGTTTTGCCGGGCTGGGACCGACATAGTAGATCGTGGCGTCCATGGGATCAAAGGGCAGCTTCTCCCCCTTTGCGAGTGCTTCGCACATCCGTTTGTGCCCGGCATCCCTCGACGTATAGACGGTCCCGGTCAGAAGCACCCGGTCGCCTGCGCGAAGGCTTCTGGCAAGCTCCTTTGTAAGCGGCAATGTGATTTTCCGTTCCATTCCTAGATCACCTCCGTCTTATGCCTGGTCACATGGCAGCTGATGTTGATCGCGCAGGGCATGCCCGCGATGTGGGTCGGCAGTGTCTCGATATTCACGCCGAGCGCGGTCGTCCTTCCGCCAAAGCCCTGGGGACCGATCCCGAGCCGGTTGATCTTTTCCAGCATTTCATCCTCCAGCTCCGCGTAGAACGGATCCGGATGATGCGAGTCCACCGGGCGCATCAGTGCCTTTTTGGACAGGAGCGCCGCCTTGTCAAAGGTGCCGCCGATCCCGACGCCCACGACCATGGGCGGGCAGGGATTCGGGCCGGCCTTTTCCACGGTCTCCAGGATGAATTCCTTGATCCCCTCAAGTCCGGCCGAGGGTTTGAACATCCGGATCGCGCTCATGTTCTCGCTTCCAAAGCCTTTCGGACCGACTGTGACCCGCACCTGTTCCCCGGGGACGATCTCCGTGTAGAGCATGGCCGGGGTATTGTCGCCCGTGTTTCCGCGGCGGACGGGATCCCTGACGACGGATTTCCGAAGATACCCCTCCTCATAGCCGCGCCGGACGCCCTCATCCACCGCTGTGGCAAGATCCCCGCCGGTCAGATGGACATCCTGCCCGATCTCCAGAAACACACAGGCCATGCCCGTATCCTGGCAGATCGGTACGGCCTCCTTCTGTGCGATCCCGTAGTTTTCAATGATATCGTCAAGCACCCCGCAGGCGATCTGTCCGTCCTCGCACGCCCTGCAGCTTTGGATCGCTGCTTTTACATCCTCCGGCAGCCGTTCATTGGCTTCGATGCAGAGTCTGGCCACGGTCTGTGTGATCACCTTCACATCCAGTTCCCGCATAGTCTCCTCCTTTTCTTCCTTTCCATAAGACACATGATCGAGTAGGAGGGGGTGATTACCCCCCGTCCTCTCACAGCACCGTACGTACGGTTCTCGTATACGGCGCTTTCAATAGTTGACGTGCACCGACTGGTACGCTGTGGCCAAATCATAGAAGCCGCTCTGTATCAGTCTT
>JAFTPT010000020.1 GCA_017463155.1 Blautia sp. | reverse complement strand
TACAGGAACGCGCAGCGAAGCAAGCGATCCGAATTCCGAATTGCCGTGGCGGATGCGAGAGCTTCGAAGAAGCGGAGCAGCCGCGCTTTATCAAAAGCGCCGCATACAACATATGATGGCCAAACGGCGATGAGGAATACAAGCACTTTATTTTTATAAATGAGGAGATAAAAATGGCAGAAATAGAGAAAAGACCCGTAAAAATCGTGGAAACGATCCTGCGTGACGCTCACCAGTCTCTGATCGCGACCCGTATGAGCACCGAGCAGATGCTCCCGATCCTGGACAAGCTGGACAAGGTTGGCTATCATGCTGTCGAGTGCTGGGGCGGTGCAACATTCGATGCATCCCTCCGTTTCCTGAAGGAAGATCCCTGGGAAAGACTTCGCAAGATCCGCGAAGGCATGAAGAACACCAAGCTGCAGATGCTTTTCCGCGGCCAGAACATTCTTGGCTATCGTCCCTACGCGGATGACGTGGTAGAATACTTTGTACAGAAGTCCGTCGCGAACGGCATTGACATCATCCGTATTTTTGACTGCCTGAACGATCTGCGCAACCTGCAGACCTGCGTCAAGGCTGCCAACAAGGAAAAGGCTCACGCACAGGTTGCGCTTTCCTATACACTGGGTGATGCCTACACATTGGATTACTGGAAGGAGACCGCAAAGCACATCGAGGAGATGGGCGCGGATTCCATCTGTATCAAGGATATGGCAGGCCTTCTGCTTCCGTACAAGGCAACCGAACTGGTGACCGCCCTCAAGGAGACCGTCAGCATCCCGATCGACCTTCATACCCATTACACCTCCGGCGTGGCTTCCATGACCTATCTGAAGGCTGTCGAGGCGGGCGTCGACATCATCGACTGCGCCATGTCTCCCTTCGCGCTGGGTACTTCCCAGCCGGCGACCGAGGTTATGGTCGAGACCTTCAAGGGTACGCCCTATGATACCGGCTTTGACCAGAAACTTCTGGCGGAGATCGCGGATTACTTCCGTCCGATGCGTGACGAGGCGCTGGACAGCGGCCTTCTGAACCCGAAGAACCTGGGCGTCAACATCAAGACGCTCCTGTACCAGGTTCCGGGCGGAATGCTTTCCAACCTGACCAGCCAGCTGAAAGAGCAGCACGCCGAAGACAAATTCTACGAGGTGCTGGAAGAGGTTCCGCGTGTGCGTAAGGACCTCGGTGAGCCGCCGCTTGTTACCCCGTCCTCCCAGATCGTGGGTACCCAGGCTGTCTTCAACGTCCTGATGGGCGAGCGCTACAAGATGGTCACCAAGGAGACCAAGGATGTGCTGACCGGTAAGTACGGCGCGACCGTCAAACCGTTCGATCCTGAGATCCAGAAGAAGTGCATCGGCGATGCCGAAGTCATCACCTGCCGTCCGGCGGACCTGATCGAGAACGAGCTTGACAAGCTGGAGAGCGAGATGGCGCAGTACAAGCAGCAGGATGAGGATGTCCTGTCCTATGCACTGTTCCCGCAGGTCGCGACTGACTTCTTCAAGTATCGTCAGGCACAGCAGACGGGTGTGGACGAGAACGAGGCTGACAAGAAAAACGGAGCATATCCGGTTTAAGAATCAGTAAGAACATACATGCAGAAGCGAGGCTGCAGCATCATGATCAGGCATCTGCTGATGATGCTGCGGCCTGTTTTCTTCTGAAAAACCGGGGAGGAACATGGCAAAGATCCTGATCATCGGAGGCGGTGCTTCCGGTATGATGGCCGGTGTGCTGCTGGCAAGGGCCGGGCATGAAGTCCATCTGTTTGAAAAGAATGAAAAGCTTGGCAAAAAGCTCTACATTACGGGAAAAGGGCGGTGCAACCTGACGAACAACTGCGAGGTGGAAGATCTCCTGAACGCGGTCATGAGCAACCGTTCCTTTTTGTACAGTGCCTTTTATACCTGGAACAGCCAGGACGTCATGGCTTTTTTTGAGGAAGCGGGCGTAAGGCTCAAGACCGAACGGGGCAACCGTGTATTTCCGGTCTCGGATCATTCTTCGGATATCATCCGGGCCCTGGAGAGAGAGCTTCAGAAGGCCGGCGCCTCGGTCCATCTAAGGCAGGAGGTCAAAGAACTGCTGTGCGAAGAAACTGTGGATGGACCTGCCGAAGAAAATGGCTCCAAACCTCATGTCAGAGGCCTTTTATTGTCCTCCGGCCGAAAGGTGTACGGGGATGCGGTGATCGTAGCCACCGGCGGCCTGTCATACCAGACGACGGGTTCGACGGGGGACGGATACCGCTTTGCCGAAGAGACAGGCCACGGGATCGTTGAACCGGAGCCATCCCTGGTCCCGCTGCTGACAGAAGAGCCGTATATTCCGCGCCTGCAGGGCTTGTCCCTGCGGAACACGGGCCTCAGGATCCTGGATGGCAAAAAGACCATCTACAGTGATTTCGGGGAGATGATGTTCACCCACAACGGAGTCACGGGACCGATGATCCTTTCCGCGAGCGCCGTGGTCGGTGCAAGGCTCAAAAAGAAGCCACTGCAGGCCTTTCTGGACCTGAAGCCGGCTCTTTCAAAAGAACAGCTTGACGCCAGGATCCTGCGTGAATTCGGAGAATCGCCCAACAAACAGTTTAAGAATGTAATCGGAACGCTATTTCCCGCGTCGCTTTTGCCGGTCATGCTGTCCCTCGGCGGGATAGATCCCGAAAAAAAGATCCACGAGATCACGAGGGAGGAGCGGCTTGGATTTGCGGAGCTTATCAAGGCATTTCCGTTTACGATCATCGGGACCGGCGATTTTAAGGAGGCCGTTATCACCCGGGGAGGCGTCCGTGTCAAACAGATCAATCCCGGTACCATGGAATCGAAACTGGTCGACGGGCTGTATTTTATCGGCGAAGTTCTTGACCTGGATGCGGTCACGGGAGGCTTTAACCTGCAGATCGCCTGGTCGACGGCTTATCTGGCCGCACAGTCACTACAGAAATGAGGAAGATCAATGGGATATAATATTGCAATCGACGGGCCGGCCGGAGCCGGCAAGAGCACCATCGCCAAGCGCGTCGCAAAGGAGCTTTCGTTCATCTATGTGGATACAGGCGCCATGTACCGTGCCATGGCGATCTACCTTCTGGACCAAAAGGTTGACGCAGAGGACAGCAGTGCCATCGAAAAGACCTGTACAGGTGCCGACATCAGTATCCGATATGAAAACGGAGAGCAGGTCGTGCTTCTGAACGGGGAGAACGTGAACAGCCGTCTCCGGGATGAAGCCGTCGGCGAGATGGCGTCGGTGACCTCGGCCAATGCCGCGGTACGGGCGCATCTTCTGGATCTGCAGCGGAACCTGGCTGCACAGTATGATGTGGTCATGGACGGCCGGGACATCGGGACGACGATCCTTCCGGACGCCGACATCAAGATCTATCTGACCGCGAGTGTGGACGTTCGTGCAGAACGCCGCTTCAAGGAACTGCAGGAAAAAGGACTTTCTCCTGTCTTTGAGGAGATCCGTGCCGACATCATCGAGCGCGATGAGAGAGACATGAACCGGGAGGTTTCGCCGCTTCGGCAGGCGCCGGACGCCGTGCTCGTCGATTCTTCGGATCTTACGATCGAGGAGGTCACCAAAGTAATCACGGATATGGTAAGAAGATGATCATAAAGACTGCTGAAACGGCCGGCTTCTGCTTTGGCGTAGCCCGGGCGGTGGACAAGGTATATGAACTGATCCGGGAGGGCGTAAGTCCGATCTACACGCTGGGTCCCATCATCCACAACGAAGAGGTGGTGCGGGATCTCGAGGAAAAGGGCGTCTGTCCGATCAGCGAGGAAGAGCTTTCTTCGCTTGCGGAAGGGACGGTCGTCATCCGGTCCCACGGCGTAGGACGCGGGATCTACGAGAAGATCAAAAAGCAGGGGCTTACCTACGTGGACGTGACCTGCCCCTTTGTGCTCAAGATCCACCGGATCGTGGAGAAAGAGAGCCGGAAGGGATCCTTCATCCTGATCATCGGAGACCGGGAGCATCCGGAGATCCGGGGCATCTGCGGATGGTGCGAGGGTCCGTATACAGTGATCAAAAACGAGCAGGAAGCCGCGGATTTTGTGCCTCCGGAAGGCAAAAATATCTGCGTGGTATCCCAGACCACATTTAATTATAATAAATTTAAAGAATTAGTTGAAATTCTAACAAAAAAGAGTTATGATAATAATGTTTTAAACATTTTTAATATTTTGAACACAATCTGTAACGCGACTGAGGAGCGGCAGAGAGAAGCACGCACGATCGCCGCTTCATCCGACACGATGCTCGTCATCGGCGGAAAGCACAGTTCGAATACCCAGAAGCTGTTCGAAATATGTAAAAAAGAATGTGGAAATACTTACTATATACAAACACCTGTAGACTTGGATTCTGAAATGTTCCAATGCAGTAGTATTGTAGGTATTACAGCAGGGGCTTCCACCCCAAAGAAAATAATTGAGGAGGTTCAAGAACATGTCAGAACTGAGTTTTGAGCAAATGCTGGAAGATTCCGTAAAAACCATCAGAAACGGAGAGATCGTCAAAGGAACAGTCATCGATGTAAAGGATGATGAGATCATCCTCAACATCGGCTATAAGGCGGACGGAATCATCACCAAGAACGAGTATACCAATGATTCCAGCGTAGTCCTCGCAGATGTCGTGCATCCCGGGGATGAAATGGAAGCTAAGGTACTCAAGGTAAATGACGGCGAAGGCCAGGTCATCCTTACCTACAAGAGACTTGCTGCAGAAAAGGGCAACAAGCGTCTGGAAGAAGCTTTCGAGAGCCAGGAGGTTCTGAAGGCTCCGGTTACCCAGGTCCTGGACGGCGGACTTTGCGTCAACGTCGAAGAGACCAGAGTATTCATCCCGGCCAGCCTTGTTTCCGATACCTATGAGAAGGATCTCACCAAGTACGCCAACCAGGAGATCGAATTCGTCATCACCGAGTTCAATCCCAGAAGACGCCGCATCATCGGCAACCGTAAGCAGCTTCTTCTTGCCGAGAAGGCTGAAAAGCAGAAAGCCCTTATGGAGCGCATCAACATTGGTGATGTGATCGAAGGTATCGTCAAGAACGTGACCGATTTCGGTGCATTCATCGATCTGGGCGGCGCTGACGGACTTCTTCATATTTCCGAGATGTCCTGGGGCAGAGTTGAGAACCCGCGCAAGGTCTTCAACGTAGGCGAGGAAGTCAGAGTCCTGATCAAGGATATCAACGGTGAGAAGATCGCCCTTTCCAAGAAGTTCCCGGATGAGAATCCGTGGCTTGACGCGGCTGAAAAGTTCGCTGTCGGCAATATCGTGAACGGACGTGTTGCCCGTATGACCGATTTCGGTGCTTTCGTAGAGCTGGCACCGGGCGTGGACGCACTCCTTCATGTTTCCCAGATCTCCAGAGAGCATGTCGCGAAGCCCTCTGACGTTCTTTCCATCGGCCAGGAGATCACGGCCAAGGTCGTTGATTTCAACGGTGAGGATAAGAAGATCAGCCTTTCCATGAAGGCTCTTGAGGCTCCGAAGGCTCCGGCTGCCGAAGCTCCGGTCTATTCCGATGAGGAACCGGCAGAAGAGGCTCCCGAAGAGGCCGTCGAAGAAGTAGTGGAAGAGGTTGCCGAGGAAGCTGCTGAGGTCGCTGAGGAGGCCGCAGAGGTTGCAGAGGAAGCTGCAGAAGAAGTCGCTGAGGCAGCTGAGGAAGTTACCGAATAATTTGGAATGAATGAAGAGGAGGCTGTGAAAATGGTATACCATTTTCACAGCCTTTTTTTCGCGAAAGGGATTGTAAGGATATGAGTGGCTTTTTTGAATTATACTGGACGTTTTTCAGGATCGGGCTGATCACCTTTGGCGGCGGTTACGCCATGCTGCCGATCCTGGAACGGGAGCTGGTCGACAAAAGACATTGGACAACGATGGATGAGCTGCGGGATTATTTTTCGATCGGACAGTGCACGCCCGGCGTGATCGCAATGAACGTATCAACGTTTATCGGCGAAAAGCGCGACGGTGTACGGGGAGCACTGGCGGCAACGACGGGGTTTCTGACGGGGCCGGTCACACTCATTCTGATCATTGCCGCGTTTCTGACCAATTTCGCCGAGATTGAGGTGATCCAGCATGCCTTTGCCGGAATCCGGGTCTGTGTCTGCGTCCTGATCATCCAGGCCGTGCTGCGGCTGTGGAAAAAGTCTGTTGTCGATACTTTTACGCTCGGATTGTACCTGGCGGTCTTTATCCTGAATGTCTTTTCAAAGAAGCTGCCGGTCGCGATCCCGGCCGCGGTGCTGGTCATCAGCGCCGGGATCATCGGGGTCATCGCTTCGACGGTCCGCAGCCGGAGAAAGCCGGATGGAGGTGAGCCGTCATGATCACGACGATCCTGCAGCTGATGTTCGAGTTCTTTAAGACGGGACTTTTCTCCGTCGGCGGAGGGCTGGCAACCTTGCCGTTCCTGTATGAGATGTCCGACAAGACAGGCTGGTTTTCCCACGCGGATATTGCCAATATGATCGCGGTCTCGGAATCTACGCCCGGCCCGATCGGGATCAATATGTCCACCTACGCCGGCTATACGACAGGAGGGCTCGCCGGAGGCATCCTGGCCTCCCTGGCCCTGGCGGCGCCTTCGGTGATCATCACATTGATCATCGCGCGGTTTTTAAAAAAGTTCCGTGACAATCCCTATGTGGAAGGAGCCTTCTACGGGCTTCGTCCTGCGTCGATCGCCATGATCACGGCGGCCGGCGTGAATGTCGCGAGAATCGCGCTGGTCAATATTCCGGCATGGCAGGAATCCGGAAGCATTGGCGATCTTTTCATCTGGAAAGCAATCATCCTGGGCGCTGCGATCTTTGCCGCCCAGCGGAAGCTGAAATGGAGTCCTGTGGTCTTTATCGCCATTTCTGCGGCCGTAGGGATCCTGTTCAGGTTCTGAAGAGCTGTACAAGCCGTGTGAAAAGCGCGAAGGGAAGGAGGCGCCTTCTGATCAGGAAAGGTAGTACAGAAACGCATTTCGAAGATACGTGAGCTGCTCCTGAGGCTGTTCTAAGAATTCTTCCGTGCAGGGGAACCAGGTATAGCAGGTATCCCTGGTTGACGGCTTTTTGAGGCTCCTGTCCAGAAAACGACTGATGGCCTTTGGAACGGCAGTGTCTTCGTCCGGAAGATAATCGTACTCCTTGTAGTTCGGATAAAACTGCCGGAGCTGTCCGCTTTCAAGACGGACCGTAAACACGAGGACCGAAGGCTCCGTAAGACTGTGAAGGGACCATTCGTCGCCGTCAAGCCGGATGGCGGCGGGGATATTCCGACTGCACGTAAGTGTAAACCCGACGGATATCCCGTCAGACTTGGCATCTGTAAGCTTCCAGCAGGTGGAAACGCTATTATCGTGCTTTTCTCCGATCCGGCCTTTACAGAGCTCGAGAAGCGGATACAGTGCGGTCACCGCGAGCAGTCCCGACAGATCCTCTTCATTATGGCCGAGAAGCACGCGAAGGCTTCCTTCGGCCGGGGACTTCTCGTAGGAGTGCAGCACGCGGATGCAGTCCCGGCCGTCCGGGTACATACGTGGAAGACGCATCATACAGCCTTCCAGATCGGTCTGCCGGAAGGAGGAGAGGGAAAGGAGCTTTTTCAGCGGGGAGAATAGCCGGAACAGATCCAGGAAAGGTAATTCCTCCAATGGATCAGCCATACAGCAGGCCGCGAAACGCTTTTTCAGGAAGGGCCTGTCAAACGTGGTTCCGTTAAAATCGATGCAGACATAACGGCCTGCCTCTGACCCGGTAATGGCAAGGACGGACAATTCATGTAGGAGAGAAGAGAAGGCACCAAGCACCTCCGGCTCTTCCTCTTTGCTACCGGCCAGCCACTGCCTCAGCTGCCACAGCACACCGTCAAAATAAAGAACGCCGATCAGGTATACATGGCTGCGGGCGGCGGAGAGGCCCGTCGTTTCGATATCGTAGAAAACAGGACGCATAAGCTGTGTTTCGAGCCCGGAGGCAGTATCTCCGGATTCGGCATACGCACATACCGATACGGCTGATGAAAGAAAAGGAAGCTCTTCCTGTGTAAATTGTTTTTCGTTGATCGTCATGACCGTGATCCACCTGCCTGTTCTTGGGATTCGGGGTTGGAGACACCTTCCGTGTTCGTAAGACGATGATAGCACGCAGTTCGGAGAAGTGTCAAATCTCCGAAATTATGGAATTTGTTAAAAAAATGACATAAAGCTGTAAGATAAATCCACACAAAAACAATTTTCTTTTTTAGCGTGATGCTGTATAATAAATAGGATAAACTAGCATCCATGTGCAATCATAGTAAGGGAGGGAATGCGTTATGGCTCTTTTGACCTTTAAAGGTGGGCTTCACCCCTTCGAAGGAAAAGAACTGACCAAGGATCTTCCTGTTGAGGTATATATGCCCACAGGAGACATGGTCTATCCTCTGTCCCAGCATATCGGGGCGCCCGCAGTACCTTGTGTGGCCAAGGGTGATACGGTGCTTCGGGGACAGAAGATCGCAGACGCCGGCGGATTTGTATCCGCGCCGATCCATGCCTCATGTTCGGGCAAGGTAAAGGCAATCGAGATGCGTCTGGTGCCCACCGGTTCGATGGTGAACTCCATCGTGATCGAGAACGACGGTGAGTACAACGAGGTCGAGTACCAGGGAGCGGACCTTGAGAGCCTCGACAAGAAAACGATCCTCGAAAGGATCCAGGCAGGCGGCGTGGTAGGCATGGGCGGCGCAGGATTTCCTACGCATGTCAAGCTGGCCCCGAAGGAGCCGGATAAGATCGAGTACGTTCTGCTGAACGGCGCGGAGTGCGAACCGTACCTGACGTCCGACTATAAACGAATGCTCGAAAAACCCGAGAAGCTGGTCGCGGGTCTTCAGGTGATCCTGAAGCTTTTTGACAATGCGGTCGGCTGTATCTGTATCGAAAACAACAAGCCCGATTGTATCGCAAAGATGCAGGCGCTTGTCAAGGATCTCCCGAGGATCGAGGTCAAGGAGCTTCTGACCAAGTACCCCCAGGGCGGTGAGCGGAACCTGATCAAGGCCGTCACCGGCCGTGAGATCAATTCCACCATGCTGCCCGCGGATGTCGGCTGCGTGGTCGACAACGTCGACACGGTCATCGCCATCGAGGAGGCCGTGCTGGAGGGCAGGCCCCTGATGACCAAGCTGATCACGCTCACGGGCGACGGCATGGCCCGTCCGCACAATGTGGAGACGCCTACCGGCACGGACGTGCAGGAACTGATCGAGTCCCAGGGAGGCCTGAAGGAAGGCTTCTCCAAACTGATCGCCGGCGGTCCCATGATGGGCTTCGCCATGTACAATACACATGTACCCTGTGTCAAGACCACGTCGTCCTTCCTGGCTTTCATGGAGGATCCGGTCTCACAGACGACCCCGACGGCCTGCATCAACTGCGGCCGGTGTGTTGGCGCATGTCCGTCCCACATCCTTCCCGCTCGTGTGGCTACCTTCGCCGAGCACGGCGACCAGGCCATGTTCGAGAAGTATGACGGTATGGAATGCTGTGAATGCGGCTGCTGCAGCTACGTATGTCCGGCCAAGCGCCCGCTGACCCAGAGCATCAAATCGATGCGCAAGATGGTCCTGGCCAGCCGTCGTAAGAAATAAGGAGGGAGGAGAGAACAAATGGAACAGACATATCAGGTATCTTCGAACCCTCATGTAAGGGATAAAATGACGACGGAGCGGCTGATGCAGCTGGTTGCGATCGCGCTTCTGCCCGCTACGCTCGTCGGAATCTGGAACTTCGGCCTGCGGGCTTTCCTTGTGGTGCTCGTATCCGTCGTATCCTGCGTGATCTTTGAGTGGCTGTATGACAGACTGATGAAGAAACCCAACACGGTCCGTGACTTCAGTGCCGTCGTGACAGGCCTCCTGATCGCGCTCAATATGCCCTCCGGCATTCCGCTCTGGATGCCGATCCTGGGCAGTGCGTTCGCCATCATCGTGGTCAAGCAGCTGTTCGGCGGCCTTGGCCAGAACTTCATGAATCCGGCGCTGGCAGCCAGGTGCTTCCTGATGATCTCCTTTGCCGGCAGCATGACCAATTTTGCGGTGGGCGAAGGCTTTAAGGGCGTGATCGACGCTACGACAGGCGCGACCCCGCTGGCGGCTCTCAAAGCGCACGGCTATACCGGAGAGGTGCCGGTCCTGAATCTTTTCCTCGGAAACGTGCAGGGTACCATCGGCGAGACCTCCGCGCTGGCGCTTCTGATCGGCGCTGCGATCCTTCTGATCTTCAAGGTGATCTCCCCGAGGATCCCGGTGTGCTACATCGGCAGCTTTGCTGTCTTTACCATCATCTACATGCTTGCGACCGGAAAAGGCTTTGACGGCGGCTTTTTATTCAGCCAGCTGTTCGGCGGCGGCCTGATGCTCGGCGCCTGGTTCATGGCGACCGACTATGTGACCAGCCCCATCACGCCGAACGGACAGATCGTCTTCGGCGTGTTCCTGGGGATCCTGACGGGCATCTTCCGTCTGATCGGTTCTTCTGCGGAGGGCGTTTCCTACGCGATCATCATCGGCAACCTGCTGGTGCCCATGATCGAGCGGTTTACGCTTCCCACCGCCTTCGGGAAAGGAGGCAAAAAAGCATGAACAAGATCCTGCATGATACCCTGGCGATCACCGTGATCACACTGGTCGCCGGCCTGGCGCTCGGCGTCGTACAGGGCATCACCAAAGAGCCCATCGCGATCCAGGAGCAGAAGGCCAAGGAAGAAGCCTACAAGGCCGTCTACGCGGACGCGGACAGCTTTGAGCCGCTCCTTGAGGAAGAGAATCTGGAGCTGGAAGCCTATCTGGATGAGCAGGGTTATCCGGCTGCCAACATCAACGAGATCATGAAAGCCCTGGATGCCTCCGGCAACCAGATCGGCTACGCACTCAACGTTACCACGCAGGAAGGCTACGGCGGGGATATCCAGTTCGCCATGGGCGTCACCAACGAAGGCGTCCTGAACGGCATCTCCATTCTTTCCATCTCCGAGACGGCCGGCCTTGGCATGCGGGCTGACACGGATGAATTCAAAGACCAGTTCAAGGGCAAGGATGTCGAAAAGATCGAATACGTCAAGGACGGCGCGGACGAGCCTCACGAGATCGACGCTCTTTCCGGCGCGACCGTGACATCCAACGCCATGACCAACGGGACGAACGCGGGCCTCGAGGCCTATCGTTATGAGCTCGAGAAAGGAGGAGAGTAAGCATGAAACCGAATACACCTGCTGAACGCCTGATCAACGGCATTCTCAAAGAAAACCCGACCTTCGTGCTGATGCTGGGCATGTGTCCGACGCTGGCCATCACCACATCCGCCTCCAACGGTATCGGAATGGGACTGACCACGACCGTGATCCTGGCGGCCTCCAACCTGATGATCTCTCTTCTTCGGAATTTTATTCCGGACCGGGTGCGTATGCCCGCCTATATCGTGGTCGTCGCGTCTTTCGTGACTGTTGTCCAGCTGCTGCTGCAGGGCTTTATTCCTGCCCTGTACGCCTCGCTCGGCATCTATATCCCGCTGATCGTCGTCAACTGTATCATCCTGGGACGTGCCGAAGCGTATGCTTCCAAGCACGGGCCTGTTGCATCACTGTTTGACGGTATCGGCATGGGTCTCGGCTTTACGCTGAGCATCACCATCATCGGTATGGTCCGTGAACTGATCGGATCCGGCAAGCTGTTCGGATTTACCGTGCTTCCGCTGGCGGATGCGGCTTCCGGCAAGATCGGCTATGAGCCCATCACGATCTTCGTGCTGGCGCCCGGCGCGTTCTTTGTGCTGGCGTTCCTGTCCGCGATCCAGAACAAGCTCCGTATCGGTGCCGCCAGAAGGGGCATCGATCCCAGCAATCCGGACTGCGGCGGTTCCTGCGCGGCCTGTGGAAACATTGCCTGTAAACAGAAAGGAGGCGCGAACGACAAATGAAAGAATTAGTACTTATTCTTGTGACCTCTGCACTTGTCAATAACGTCGTCCTGAGCCAGTTCCTCGGTCTCTGTCCGTTCCTCGGCGTCTCCAAGAGCGTCGATACGGCGGCCGGTATGGGCGGTGCTGTCATCTTTGTCATCACGCTGTCCTCCTTTGTGACCAGTGTGATCTACAAGTTCATCCTGATCCCGACGAACCTGACCTACCTGCAGACGATCGTGTTCATCCTGATCATCGCGGCACTGGTCCAGTTCGTGGAGATGTTCCTCAAAAAGTCGATCCCGTCCCTGTACAAGGCGCTGGGCGTCTACCTGCCCCTGATTACCACCAACTGCGCGGTCCTCGGTGTGGCACTGCTCAACGTGCAGAAGAATTACGGGATCCTTGAAGGAACCGTCAATGGCTTTGCGACGGCTGTCGGTTTTACCATCGCGATCATCCTTATGGCCGGCATCCGTGAAAAGATCAAATACAATGATATTCCGAAGGCGTTCCAGGGCTTCCCGATCGTGCTTCTGACCGCGGGACTCATGGCGATCGCGTTCTTCGGGTTTTCCGGTCTCAAATAAGGAGGAGATACCATGAATATGACTGCGATCATCGCAGCGACCGTCCTGGTCGCCGCAGTGGGACTTTTTATCGGTATCTTCCTCGGCGTGGCCGGTAAAAAGTTCGAAGTAGAAGTTGATGAAAAAGAAGTAGCCGTCCGTGAAGCTCTTCCGGGCAACAACTGCGGCGGCTGCGGTTATCCGGGCTGTGACGGCCTGGCGGCGGCCATCGCCAAGGGCGAAGCGCCCGTAAACGGCTGTCCGGTCGGCGGCGAACCCGTGGGCAAGATCATTGCGGCGATCATGGGCCAGGAGGTCACGGAGACCGTCCGCATGCGCGCCTTCGTGCGCTGCGCAGGTACAAAGGAGCGTACAAAAGAGCTCTTCGAGTACACCGGCGTGGAAGACTGCGAGATGATGGCTTTTGTGCCCGGCGGCGCCACCAAGGGCTGCAGCTACGGATGTATCGGTTTCGGCAGCTGCATGAAGGCCTGTCCTTTTGACGCGATCCACATGTACAACGGTGTGGCCGTGGTCGACAAGGACGCCTGCAAGGCCTGCGGCAAATGCGTGGCCAAATGTCCGCGCCACCTGATCGAGCTGATCCCCTATGACCAGACACCGGTCGTTCACTGCAGCTCCCATGCCAAGGGCAAGGGCGTGACCGAAAACTGTACCGTCGGCTGTATCGGCTGTAAGAAGTGCGAGAAAAACTGTCCGGCAGGCGCGATCACGGTCACCGATTTCCTGGCGCATATCGACCCGGAAAAGTGTACGCATTGCGGTGCCTGCAAGGAAGTCTGCCCGAGAGGTATCATTCAGTAAATAACAGGAGTCGTTGCTTTTATGATCAGATTTGTCAAAGGAACAGCCGTGGATATGACCGAAGGCACGGTAGTGATCGAAACCGCGTCCGGCCTTGGGCTCGAGGTCTTCATGACCGGAAATGCGCTGGCGCAGATCCATATGGGGCAGGAGCTGAAGGTCCACACCTATTTTCACGTCAAAGAGGACGGCATGCAGCTGTACGGGTTCTTTGCCAAGGACGACCTGTACATGTTCAGGCTCCTTCTGGGCGTGAGCGGCGTGGGACCCAAAGGCGCCCTTGGCGTTCTTTCGGGGCTTTCGGCCGATGAACTCAGGTTCGCGGTCCTGTCGGACGACGTGAAGACCATTTCCAAAGCCCCGGGGATCGGCAAAAAGACTGCACAGAAGCTGATCCTGGAGCTGAAGGACAAGCTGGACCTGCAGGAAGTGATCGAGAACCGGATGGCCGGGGATGCAGGCAGTACTTCCGCACAGATGCCTTCGGATACCGGGGAGCAGAAAGACCGCGCGGAGGCCGTCGAAGCCCTGGTGGCTCTTGGCTACAGCGGAACGGACGCTATGAAGGCGGTGAAAAAGGTGCCCGCGGAAGAGACCGTGGATGTGGAATCCATTCTGAAGGCGGCACTTAAGAATCTTTGACAGGAGATCATAGATGGAGAAAAGGATCATCACAACCGATGTCGTGGAGGAGGATCATTCCCTGGAGGGAAGCCTCCGTCCACAGACATTGGACGAATATATCGGACAGGAGAAGATCAAGAGGACGCTCAAGGTCTACATAGAAGCAGCCAGACAGCGGCATGACGCGCTGGACCATGTGCTGTTCTACGGACCGCCCGGCCTCGGGAAGACCACCCTGTCAGGCATCATCGCCAACGAGATGGGAGTCAACATGAAGGTCACCAGCGGCCCGGCGATCGAGAAGCCGGGCGAGATGGCGGCCATCCTCAACAACCTGCAGGAGGGCGACATCCTTTTTGTGGACGAGATCCACAGGCTGAACCGTCAGGTGGAGGAGGTCCTGTATCCGGCCATGGAGGACTTTGCCATCGATATCATGATCGGAAAAGGAGCCACGGCCCGTTCCATCCGCCTCGATCTTCCAAAGTTTACGCTGGTGGGCGCGACGACCAGGGCCGGCCTTCTGTCGGCACCGCTCCGGGACCGCTTCGGGGTGATGCATCATCTGGAATTCTATACCCAGAAGGAGCTTCTGACCATCGTGCTGCGATCCGCGGACGTGCTGGAGGTTGAGATCGACCAGAAGGGGGCGGCGGAGATCGCCAGGCGTTCCCGCGGGACGCCAAGGCTTGCCAACCGCCTGCTTAAGAGAGTCAGGGATTTTGCCCAGGTCAAGTATGACGGGCGGATCACCGACGAGGTGGCGAAGTTTGCGCTGGACCTTCTGGAGGTGGACCACTACGGTCTTGACAAGATGGACCGGCGGATCCTGAGCACGTTGATCCTCAATTTCCAGGGCGGACCGGCCGGTGTGGAGACGCTGGCGGCGGCCATCGGTGAGGATGCGGGTACTCTGGAGGACGTGTATGAGCCTTATCTTCTGCAGAACGGGTTTTTAAACCGGACGCCGCGGGGAAGGATGGCTACGCCGAAGGCATTCCGCCATCTCGGCTATGACCTTCCGGACGTGGAAGCGGAGGAGTAGACATAAACTTCCTTTACAAGAGATTGTTTTTTAGGTATAATGTCTTCAAGAATCAAAACAGGAGGCTGTATCATGGCAGTTAAGAACACAGCACAGGTGATCATTGGCGGCAAGATCTTTACGTTGGGCGGATATGAGTCCGAGGAATACCTGCAGCGGGTCGCCGCATATATGAACAACAAGATAACGGAGCTCAGTGAGCTTCCGGGATACAGCCGTCAGCCGATGGAGACAAAGCACATGCTGCTCAGCCTGAATATCTCGGACGATTATTTCAAGGCAAAAAAGCAGGCGGAGGTCTTTGAACAGGACCTGCAGCAGAAGGATCAGGAGATGTATGATCTCAAACACGAATTGATCGACCTGCGGCTCAAAATGGATGAATCCCGCAAACAGGAGCAGTCCTTCCAGGAGGAAAAGGCCAAACTGGAGGACAAGATCCGCGAGCTCGAGAAGGAGATCGACGATCTGATCAGATGATATGCGGAGAGGAGGTTATTCTCCTCTCTTTTTCTTTTCAAAGGAGAATCGTATGGGAAAGATTGAACTGCTGTCGCCGGCCGGATCCTTCGAGGGCCTGGAGGCGGCTCTGGGTGCCGGAGCGGACGCGGTCTACGTGGGTGGCTCCGCCTTCGGGGCGAGGGCTTACGCAAAGAATTTTACACAGGAGGAGCTGCTCCGGGCGATCGACCTTGTGCATCTGCACGGGAAAAGGCTGCACCTGACGGTCAATACGCTCTTTAAGAACCAGGAGCTTCTGGAGGAACTGTATCCGTATCTGCTTCCTTTTTACAGGGAGGGCCTGGACGCGGTGCTGGTGCAGGACTTCGGCGCGCTTTCCTATATCCGGAGGGAGTTTCCGGATCTTCCCGTTCACGCCAGCACCCAGATGACGGTGACGGGCCCGTGGGGCATGCGTTTCCTGGAGAGTTGCGGAGTCAGGCGGATCGTGGCGGCCAGGGAGCTTTCGCTTGACGAGATCCGGCGGATGCATGAGATGAGTGACCTGGAGATCGAAGTGTTTGTCCACGGAGCCCTGTGCTACAGCTATTCCGGCCAGTGTCTGATGAGCAGCGTTCTCGGGGGCCGGAGCGGCAACCGCGGGCGCTGTGCGCAGCCCTGCCGTCTGCCTTACAAGGAGAGCGGCACAGGACAAAAGCACAAAGCCTCCTCCCGCAGACGGAATAAAGAAGCACCGGAAGAGGACTTTTGTCCCCTGAGCCTGAAGGACATGAATACGCTGGAACTGCTTCCGCAGATCATCGATGCCGGCGCCGTGTCCCTGAAGATCGAAGGACGCATGAAGCAGCCCGAATATACGGCCGGAGTGACGGCCATGTACCGCAGATACCTGGATCTTCTGGAGGAAAAGGGACCGGAGGGATACCGGGTGGAGCCGGAGGACCTTGCCTATGTGCGGGGACTTTTCAGCCGGGGAGGCTCCTGTACAGGCTATTATGAGATGCACAACGGACCGTCCATGCTCGCTTTCACGAATGACGCCAAACGGCAGGAGGTGGAGACAGCGGTCACAAAGCCGGTACGTAAGGTCTGCGGCCGCCTGCGGATGACCGCCGGAAAGCCGCTTGAAATGACGGTACATACGGCGGACGGCGTGACGGCCCTTTACCGGGGAAAGGATGTGCAGACGGCGCAAAAACAGCCGCTCGATCTAGAACGTGTCCGCCGGCAGATGGAAAAGCTTGGCGGGACAGCTTTTGCCTGGCAAAACCTCGACATTGAGATGGAGGGGCAGGTCTTTGTCCCCATGGGCGAGCTGAATGAGGCGAGAAGAGGCGCGCTCGAAGCACTTGAGAGGCAGATCACGGATGCATATCACCGTGAGGCGGAGGATCATCCGGTCACAAAGGCTCCGGCCGGCCCGGAAGAGCACCTCCCCAAAGAGAAGGAGACGCTGGAAAAGAAGAGCGGACTTCGCCTGACGGTTTCCTGTGAGGATGGCCGGACGGCCGGGCGTCTTCTCGAGGAGCCGGACCTTGGCGGAATCTATCTGCCGCCGCACCTGATGGAGGAATTTCTTTCCAAAGCTCTTTCACGGGGGATCGGGGCTTATCTGATGCTGCCCCACGTGACCCGGGAACCGCTCCCGGAAGAACTGATCGCGAAGATACGGACCTGGCTCTCGGACGGAATGGAGGGCATTCTGGTCCGCAACCTGGAGTCTCTCGGACAGCTCGAAAGCGAGGGACTGATCGGCAGGTGCATCACGGACAGCTCTCTCTACACCTGGAATGACGAAGCGGAGGCTTTTTTACGGAAGAGGGGGCTGATGGGAAACACGGCACCCTACGAGCTGAACCGGAAGGAACTGAAGGCCAGGGACAATTCCGGGAGTGAAATGCCCGTCTACGGCTATATCCCCCTGATGCTTTCAGCCCAGTGTGTGCAGAAAAACCTGCATGGCTGTACCCATTCCTTCGCGCGGACCAGCCTTGCGGACCGCTACGGGAAGGAGTTTACGGCTGCCTGCGTGTGTGAGCCCTGGAAAGGGCAGAATACAGCGTGGCAGAAGGATTGTTATACGATTATCTACAACAGCCTGCCGTACGCACTGCCGACGGAAGCAGAAGAGATAAAGGCAATGGGCTTTCGGTCCTGCCGGCTTTCCTTTACCCTGGAAAGCCCCGAAGAAGCGGTACGGATCTTCCGGCAGTTCGCGGCGGCTTACCTGCACGGAGCGGAAGCGGTTATGCTTCCGTCCATGACGCGAGGACATTACCGAAGGGGAGCAATGTGACTCTATGATCAATGTGATAGTCGAGATGTCCAAATATGTGATCCTCACATTGATGGTCATCTACACCTTCTACTGTTTCTTCCTGGTAAGACAGCAGAAGGAATACGAAAAAAGAGAATCCCTGTTCAAGCAGATCCTCCTGATCTTCTTCATGGATTTCACGGCCTTCCTGGTCCTGTACCTGAAGACACGGGACATACGGATCCTTCTTTTCTACGCGGAGATGATGGCGTATTTTGCCGCGGTGCAGATCCTGTACCGGATCTTCTACAAGAAGGCGTCCTATCTGCTGATGAACAACATGTGCATGCTGATGAGCGTGGGCTTTATCATGCTGTGCCGGCTCGATCTTACTTCGGCCACCAGGCAGCTGATGATCGTGGCGGGTTCTACCGCGGTTTCCATGGTCGTACCCGTGATCATCCGGAAGACAAGGTTTTTCCGGAAGCTGACCTGGCTGTACGCCGGCGTGGGCATCGTCGTCCTGCTGGCGGTCCTGGTGCTGGCAAGGACGAGCTTTGGGGCCAAGCTGTCGCTGTTCGGCATGCAGCCCTCCGAGGTGATCAAGATCACGTTCGTGTTCTTTGCGGCGTCCCTCCTTTCGGGAAAGCTGACGATCGCAAAGCTCATCCAGGCTACGGCGGTGGCGGGCGCCCATGTGCTGATCCTCGTCGCCTCCAGGGATCTTGGAAGCGCGCTGATCTTCTTCGTCACCTACCTGGTGATGGTGTATGTGGCTACAAGACGGCTGTCCATTCTCGGCATCGGCCTTCTGGGCGGGGCGGCGGCCTCGGTCGGCGCCTATTTTATGTTCGGGCATGTGCGCCAGAGGGTGGTCGCCTGGCGTGATCCGATGGCCGTCTATGAGAACGAAGGCTACCAGATCGCCCAGTCCCTGTTTGCCATCGGGACCGGCGGATGGTTCGGCATGGGCCTTTTGCAGGGATCTCCGGAAAAGATCCCCGTTGTGACCAAGGATTTTATCTTCAGCGCCATCTGCGAGGAGCTTGGCAGCATCTTCGGGATCTGCCTGATCCTGGTATGCATGAGCTTTTTCCTGATGATCGTGAACATAGCCCTGAAGCTGGAAAACCCGTTCTACAAGCTGGTGGCTCTCGGCCTCGGGTGCGAATACGCCTTCCAGGTGTTCCTCACCGTCGGAGGCGTGACCAAATTTATTCCTCTGACCGGAGTGACGCTTCCGCTCGTCAGCTACGGCGGGAGCTCATGCATGAGTACGATCCTGGTTCTTTCGGTGATCCAGGGACTCTATATCCGCAGGGAGGATGAGGGGATCCAAATTGAAAAACTACGAAAAGAAGCTGCAAAAAGAAATCGAAGAGGAAAAGAAGAAGAAGGAGCAGACCTATACGAAGCTGCGCCGAAGCAGAAATAAGCAGTATACGCTGGTTTCGGGCTTTTTTGTGCTCATTTTCCTGTGTCTGGCCGCGTATCTTGTGTATTTTCATGTGCGCGTCAGCGATGAATTCGTCAGCAGCCCCTACAACACGCGGCAGGATACCTTCGCGGACCGTGTCGTGCGGGGCCGGATCCTCTCCACGGAGGGGGAAGAGCTGGCAAGGACCAACGTCTATGAGGACGGGACCGAGGAGCGGATCTATCCCTATTCCAACATCTTCGCGCATGTGGTGGGCTTTGATTCCAACGGAAAGAGCGGGCTCGAATCGGAGGCGAATTTCCGCCTGCTCACATCCCACGAATTCTTCATCGACCAGATGAAAAACCAGATGTTCGGCGGCAAGAGCCAGGGGGACGACGTAATCTCCAGCCTGAGCACCCAGCTCCAGATGAGTGCCTACTATTCACTGGGAGACCGGCGCGGCGCCGTGATCGTGATGGAGCCCTCCACGGGACGGATCCTGGCGATGGTGAGCAAGCCGGACTTTGATCCGAACTATATGCGCCAGAACTACCAGTACCTGGTAGCCGACGAGAACGACAGCAGTCTTCTGAACCGGGCTACCAACGGGGCGTATCCCCCGGGATCCACCTTCAAGCTGGTGACGGCGCTCGACTATTACAGGCAGAAAGGGACCTTCGAAGGATACAACTATATCTGCGAGGGAACCATCACCAAGGACAGCCACACGATCCGCTGCTACAACAGCATCGTGCACGGGCAGGAGGATTTTTACCGTGCGTTTGCGAATTCCTGCAACTGTTCCTTCGCGGATATCGGTCTCAACCTCGGGGCCGGCTCGCTCAGGAGCACGGCGGAGGATCTTCTCTTTAATAAAAAGCTTCCGTTTGAATCATATAAGACCAGCATTTTCAGCCTGAATTCCCGCTCTCCGGTGGCTTTGACCATGCAGACGGCGATCGGCCAGGGCAACACGCTGGTCTCACCCGCGCATATGTGTCTGCTGGCCTGCGCGGTCGCGAACGGCGGCAGGATCATGAAGCCGACACTCGTTGACCGGGTCGTCAGCGCGTCGGGGGAAGTGGTGAGGAGCACCACTCCAACCGAATATAAGCGCCTTTTCAGTGAGAACGAGGCGAATCTTCTCGAAAAACTGATGCTCGGCGTAGTCCAGAACGGAACGGCTTCGGCTCTTTCGGGACGCAGCTACCAGGTCTACGGCAAGACCGGCTCCGCGGAATTTGACGAGAACGGGTCCAGCCATTCCTGGTTCATCGGCTACGGCCGGCAGGGAGAGAAGGAGGTCGCCATGGCCATTATCGTGGAGAACGGCGGCACGGGCAGTGAGTCGGCCGTACCGATCGCCTCCGAGATACTGGAGAGTTATTATAATAATTTTTAACATCGGTTGCCAGAGAATAAAAAAAGAGGTATACTATACTCAGTTTTTGAACACACGCAGTACAGGAGGAATTGCAATGATCGAAGCAACGAGCTGTGGCGGTGTGGTAATTCATCGAGGTAAGATACTGGCATTATACAAATCTTACAGAAACCGTTATGAAGGCTGGGTATTGCCCAAGGGCACCGTGGAAAAAGGAGAAACACACGAAGAGACCGCACTCCGTGAAGTCAGGGAGGAATCCGGCGTGCGGGCCACGATCGTCAAATACATAGGCAAAAGTCAGTACAATTTTACGGTGCCGGAGGACGTAGTGACCAAGGAAGTGCACTGGTACCTGATGTCGGCGGATAATTATCATAGCAGACCCCAGAGAGAGGAGTATTTTGTGGATTCCGGGTATTACAAATACCACGAGGTCTACCATCTGCTCCGTTTTGCAAACGAGAAACAGATCGTAGAGAAGGCATACCAGGAGTATCTGGAGCTCAGGAATTCCGGTATGTGGAATCAGCAGAAACGTTGACGATCCGGAGATCCGGGAAAGATCACTTTGGAGGGCACAGGATGCTGAAGTGGCTGCCGAAATACTATGTGGGAGCAGGTGTCAAGAAGGCTTCCAGGATCCAGACAAAACTGAATGACGGCAAATTCGTACCGGGTGTCTATCTTCTGACATTGCCGGCCAATCCGGACAATATCCTGGATCTGGTACCGGCCATGAATCTGGTATCGAAGCATTCGTATGACCGCTGTCCGCTGATCATCGGCATGGCATCCGACAAGGACGAGGCTCTTGAGCTGTGCCGTAAACTGGTGATGAAGGTGTATAAGGAGACCGGAGGCTTCTGCATCCGGGATTATGTATTGAACAGGTGATGGCATGCTGCATATATTATGGTTGATCCTGAAGATCATTCTGATCATTCTGGCGGTCGTGCTTGGCATCCTGCTTCTTTGCCTTCTTCTGATCCTGTTCTGTCCCGTCAGGTACAGGGCCAGTGCCAGCAAGGCCAGGGAGGCTTCGTTTAAAGAGGCGGAAGCACAAGGCTGTGTAACATGGCTGTTCCGGGCGCTTATGGTTTCGTTCGCGCTTAAGGAAGGCAAGGTATCGACGTCGGTCAAGATTTTCGGGATCTCACTGGACAGACTGCTCCGCAAGGGTAAAAAGACGTCCGTGAAGAAAAAGAAAGAACCTGACAGGGAATCTGCCGGGATTCCGGAATCCGGAAAGCCGGAAGAAGAGCCGCCTGCAGAAGTCCTGAGCATCGAGGAACGTAAGGATATAGAGCCGGTCGTCGAAGAGCAGAAGGCCGCCGGGCCGGAAGAACAGCTTCAGGCGCTCCCGGAAAAGGCAACAGACCCGGAAGATCCGGAGCCGGCAGCAAAGCACAGCAGGGCCAAAAAAGAGAACCCTGTCATAAAGCTCCTTCGTAAGCTGTTCGCGCTGCCGGGAAAGCTCCGGGATAAATACCTGCAGGTCCGGAAAAAGAGCCGGCAGACCCTTCATAAGGCAGGATGGTACAAGGATTTTGCGCTGCACCCGAAGACGCGGGAAGCCATTTCCCTGCTGATCCGGGAGGTTAAGTTCCTGATCCGCCACATCATGCCCACGAAGATCGAAGGGAACGTATTATTTGGAAGTGAAGACCCGTCCATCACCGGAAAGGTGCTGGCTTTTCTCGGGATCAGTATCCCGTTCCACCGGAACAGGATCGCCGTGACGCCGGACTTTTCCTGTGAAAATGTGCTGGCGGGAGAAGTGAAACTCAAAGGAAGGATCTACGGCGCCGCGTTTGCGGGAGCCGCCATCAAAATTCTGATCAACAGAAGCGTGTGGAACGTGATCCGCCGTTTCAAACGTAAGGAGGGCTATGCAAATGCAGAATGACAACAGCTTTAAGGCAACGGTTGACTCCCTGTTCAAGGGAATGGACGGCTTCTTATCGGCCAAGACGGTTGTAGGCGACGCGATCAGGATGGGCGACACGACGATCCTTCCGCTGATGGATGTTTCCTTCGGTGTAGGCGCGGGCGCCTTCGAAGGTGACAAGAAGAACAACGGCGGCGGTGGGATCGGCGGCAAGATGTCCCCGTGCGCGCTGCTGGTGCTGAATACAAAGACCGGCACTTCAAAGCTTGTCAATATCAAGAACCAGAACAGCCTCGGCAAGGTGCTTGACATGGTGCCGGATATCGTGAACAAATTCGCGCCCGGAGGTAATTCCGGTGAGGACGAGATCGACCTGGAGGATTCGGTCGACGCATCCGTCGAAGAGGAGATCTGAAGGGAAACACAAAGAGCCGCAAAGAAAGCGGCTCTTTGTTGTATCATAGGAAAGTACTCCGTACTATTCCCGTGAGATGCATAAAAAAATGGACATCGGAATAACCGATGTCCGCTGTTTTTAAAGGATCATGCTCTCTCAACTTTGCCGGAACGCAAGCAGGCTGTACATACATACATTCTCTTGTTAACGCCCTCAGAGACCTTGACTCTGACCGACTTTACGTTGGATTTCCACATTCTGTTGGATCTTCTATGAGAATGACTCACGTTGTTTCCGAAATGAGCTCCTTTATCGCAAATAGCGCATCTTGCCATGACCGCACCTCCTTGACGCATTTTTTCAACAGACACTATTTTAACAGATGAAATATGCTTTTGCAAGCAAAAAAGTAAAAATTATGTTTTCTTTTTCAGGAAAAGAGGGTATAATACTTTTGCGTATGCAAAATGGACATAATTTATGACTTATATAGATCGCAATAACAGGAGGTAACTATGAAAGGATGTATTGACTCCGGACTGGGACGCATCGTCATCGACACCGATGTGATCGCCACTTATGCAGGAAGCGTGGCCGTGGAATGCTTCGGCATTGTCGGCATGGCGGCCGTCAGCATGAAGGACGGTCTCGTCAAGCTGCTCAGCCGTGGAGATAACCTGAAGCATGGGATCAGCGTGCGCATCACGGACGACAACAAGATATGCCTGGATTTCCATGTCATCGTTGCGTACGGGCTGAATATCGCTACGATCGCTGACAATCTGATCAGCAACGTCAAATACAACGTCGAAGAATTTACGGGTCTTGAGATCGAAAAGATCAACATTTTTGTTGAAGGCGTCCGCGCGATCGATTGAGCAGAGGAGGACATAGTGTTGAACACCAGAACGATAAACGCATCTGTTGTCTCACGGATGTTCCTGGCGGGTGCCAAGAATCTGGAGGCAAAAAAAGAATGGATAAATGAACTGAACGTTTTCCCGGTGCCGGACGGCGATACGGGTACCAACATGACCATGACGATCATGTCGGCGGCTTCCGAGGTGAGCGTTCTTGAAAATCCCGGCATGCAGGATCTCTGTAAAGCCATTTCATCCGGCTCCCTTCGAGGAGCAAGGGGGAATTCGGGCGTGATCCTGTCCCAGCTGCTGCGCGGCTTTACCCGGGCGGTACGTGAGAAAGAGGAGCTGGACGCCTGTGACCTGGCCGCAGCCATGGAAAAGGGCGTGGAGACCGCTTACAAGGCAGTCATGAAGCCGAAGGAGGGGACGATCCTCACGGTGGCCAAGGCAGCTTCGGACAGGGCCCTGGAGATCTGTGAGGATACGGAGGACTTGAAGACCTTCTTTGAGGAGATCCTTGCCTGCGCCGAGGAGATGCTGGCGAGAACGCCTGACATGCTCGCGGTCTTAAAGGAGGCCGGCGTCGTGGATTCCGGCGGACAGGGCCTTGTTGAGGTCTACCGCGGTGCACTCGACGGATTCTCCGGCAAGGAGATCGATTATACCCAGTTTGAGCGGCCGGCTGCCGCACCCAGGATCAACAAAGAGACGCCGCAGGCGGAGGCGGACATCAAGTTCGGCTACTGCACGGAGTGCATCATCCTGCTGAACCGTCCGCTGACCGATGACGAGGAGATGGAATTCAAGCAGTTCCTCAACTCCATCGGCGATTCCATCGTGCTCGTGGCGGATGACGAGATCGTCAAGCTCCATGTACATACCAACCATCCGGGACAGGTGTTCGAAAAAGGTCTGACCTTCGGCGCTCTTTCCCGCATCAAGGTCGATAATATGCGCATCGAGCATCAGGAGAAGCTTTTTAAGGACGCGGAGCGCCTGGCCAGAGAACAGGCAGCCGAGGATAAAAAGAAACAGCCGCAGAAAGACGCCGGCTTTATTGTCGTCTCCTCCGGGGACGGCCTGAGTGAGATCTTCAAGGAACTGGGCGTGGACTATCTGATCGAGGGCGGTCAGACCATGAATCCCAGCACCCAGGATATGCTGAACGCGATCGAGAAGGTTCCGGCCAGAACGATCTATGTCATGCCGAACAACAAGAACATCATCATGGCGGCCAACCAGGCCAGGGACATGACGGAGGACAAGGAGATCATCGTTGTTCCGACGCAGACGGTCCCGCAGGGGATCTCCGCCCTGATCGCCTACCAGCCGGAGCTTTCCGGTGAGGAAAACCTGAAGGGGATGACGGAGGCCTATGGAGCTGTAAAGACCGGCCAGGTGACCTACGCGGTCAGGGATACCCGCCTTAATGAGAAGGATATTCACGAGGGAGATATGATGGGGATCGGCGACCACGGCATTCTGGCTGTCGGATGCAATGTCAATGAGGTCGCAAAGAAGACCATCAAGGCAATGATCGATGAGGACAGCGAGGTCATCAGCCTGTACTACGGCAAGGAGATCGGCGAGGACGAAGCGAACGCGCTCCGGGACATGGTCGAGGAAGCCTATCCGGACTGTGAGATCGAGCTGAATTACGGCGGACAGCCGGTGTATTACTATATCGTATCTGTTGAATAAAGTCGAATAATGAGATGCCGTGCAGGAGCCTGTACGGCATCTTTCCGGTGAGTGGTATGAAGAGAAATATCCGCGACCTGAAGGGCGTGGGAGAAAAAACCGAAAAGCTTTTCAACAAGGCAGGCATCACGACCGTGGAGGAACTCCTGCACGATTACCCGCGGACGTACGACATCTATGAGAAGCCCGTCCCCGTAAGCGACGTGAAGGAGGGAATGGTCTGCACCATCCGGGCACAGATCGCCACCAGCCTCTATGTCAACCGTACCAGCCGCCGGCAGGTGATCGGCGTGACGGCGGCGGATCCGACAGGGAGGATCCAGCTGATCTGGTTCAATGCGCCGTATCTCAGGGGTACGCTCAAAAAAGGCATGCTCTTTGTCTTCCGGGGCAAGGTAACGAGGCATGACAAAAGGCTTCAGATGGAGCATCCCCAGGTCTTTACACCGGCCGCCTATCAGGAGGTGGAGGAAAGCCTGCAGCCGGTCTATCATCTGACCGCGGGACTTTCTAACAAGACCGTGGTACGCATGGTCCGCCAGGCTATGGAGGAGACGGACTTAAGCGCGGATTTCCTGCCGGATAAGGTCAGGCAGAAAAACGATCTCTGCGACATCAATTACGCGCTGCAGACGATCCATTTTCCGAAGAACCGGGAAGAACTCTTTATCGCAAGACGCAGGCTTGTCTTTGACGAATTCTTTCTCTTTGTTCTGGCCGTCCAGAAGCTGAAGGCCGGAACCATCGAAAAGAGAAACGAATTTCCCATGAAGGCTTCCTGGGTCACGGAGGACGTGATCGAGAATCTTCCCTACAAGCTGACGAACGCACAGACGAACGTATGGCATGAGATCGAGCAGGATCTTTGCGGAAGATTCACCATGTCCAGGCTTGTGCAGGGCGACGTCGGAAGCGGCAAGACGATCCTTGCCTTTCTCGCGATGATCCTTGCAGCGGAGAACGGCCGCCAGTCCGCGCTGATGGTGCCGACCGAGGTGCTGGCAAGACAGCATTATGAGTCCATGCAGGACCTTCTTGCAAAGAATTCCCTCACGAAACACGGGGTCGTGCTTCTGACCGGCTCCATGACGGCCAAAGAGAAAAGAGAAGCGTATGCACGCATCGCGGACGGAAGCGCCGCCATGATCATCGGGACCCATGCCCTGATCCAGGAGAAGGTCGCCTATCATGACCTGGGACTTGTGATCACCGATGAACAGCACAGGTTCGGCGTCCGGCAGAGAGAGGAACTGTCATCGAGAGGACGTCTGCCGCATGTGCTGGTCATGAGTGCGACGCCGATCCCGCGGACTCTCGCGATCATTCTCTACGGGGATCTCGATATCTCCATCGTGGATGAACTGCCGGCCTCGCGCCTGCCGATCAAGAATGCAGTCGTAGACACCTCCTACCGGCCGAAGGCGTATCGCTTTATCGAAAAGCAGGTACGCGAGGGAAGGCAGGCCTATGTGATCTGCCCGATGGTGGAAGAGTCCGACGAGCTGGATGCGGAGAACGTGACCGATTATACGCATCAGCTCCGGGAAGAGCTTCCCGGGGATATCCGTGTGGAAATGCTTCACGGAAAGATGAAACCAAAGGAAAAGAACCGGATCATGGATGAATTCGCTTCCGGAGAGATTCAGGTCCTGGTCTCCACGACCGTCGTGGAGGTCGGGGTGAATGTCCCGAACGCGACCGTCATGATGGTGGAAAACGCCGAGCGGTTCGGTCTTGCACAGCTCCATCAGCTGCGCGGGAGAGTCGGACGGGGAGAACACCAGTCCTACTGTATTTTCATTCAGGGGAATGATGACGAGGAGACCCGGAAGCGGCTGGATATCCTGAACCATTCCAATGACGGCTTTTACATAGCGGGCGAGGATCTGAAGCTCCGGGGTCCCGGAGATCTGTTCGGCATACGTCAGAGCGGCGATATGCAGTTCCGGATCGGCGATATTTTTCAGGATTCAAAGGTCCTTAAGGAGGCGTCCGAAGCGGCGGCGGAGGTGCTGCAGCTCGACCCGGACCTGACCCTGCCCCAGAACCGGAATCTGGCGGAAACACTTCAATTATTTGTGAAGGAACAGCTGGAAAACCTTGGAATATAATGGCAAAACTGTCAAAACAGGTTTCAGTTTTTGGCTTTTATATGTCAAAATGACAAAAATAAATTAAATTGTTGCAATTTCTCAAAAGAAGGAGTATCCTTTCAACGTAATAAAATTATTATGTTTTCCAAATTAAAGGAGGCAATTTTAAATGGCTAGAAAAGCAGCTACAAAGAACGTTGAAACAGAAGCAGCAACCAAGACTACAGCAACTCCTTCCGTCGCTTCTGAAGAAAAAAAGGCTGCCGATAAAACCGCAGAAAAGAAGACTGTCAGCAAGACCGCAAAGGCTGCTACCGAGAAGGCTGCCGAGGTCGTAAAGGAAGCCGCTGCCAAGACGGCTGCTACCGCAAAGAAGGCCGCTGCCAAGAAGCCGGCTGTCAAGAAGGCTGCCGCCAAGAAGGAAGCTGCTGCTACGACCGAAGTCTATGTACAGTACTGGGGCAAGGAAGTCTACGCAAAGGACGTTGTCGCATCTGTCAAGAAGATCTGGACAGACGAGATGGGCAAGAAGGAAGCCGACATCAAGGATCTGAAGGTCTATATCAAGCCTGAGGATGATGGCGCGCACTATGTCATCAACGGCGATGTCACCGGATTCATCAAGCTCTGATCAAAGCCGGTTTATCGGTTCTTTTGGATCATTCATAGGTTTGCACGGACGCACTGCAGGAATGCAGTGCGTTTTTGTCTGCGTATATTCCGCATTTCTTTAGCCGGAATCTTTCGTTGACGAGTATTGTTTAATGTGGTATACTTTTTACAATTGAATCAGATTCAGTGCGTTTCTGCCTTCGACAGAAATGTGAAAAGGGAACCATGTGAAAATCATGGGCGGTGCCGCCACTGTAATTTGCCTGAGTGTGTTGTCTGAAAGCCATTGGCATTTGATTGCTGAGAAGGCAGACAGCATTTGTCATGAGACAAAGGCATAAGCCAGGAGACCTGCTGAATTCTGAGGAGTGTGTCCGGCAGCGGGTCACTGCCAGGAGAATACATAAAAAGGGATCGGGGTATCTATGAGCCTTGTTCTCTAATTTATGTACGCACTTTTTCCACAGAAATACGGCTGTGGCACTTTCATTGTGCCACGGCCTTTATTATTGTGCATATAAAAGGATAGGAGGAGATGTGCTTGTGAAGATCCTGGACAGAAAGAAGATTCCTGATAAAAGAAAAGTTTCCGAGGAGAGATAACATGAAGGGAAAATATATAGTCAAGAGGCTCCTGCAGATGGTGATCGTGCTGATCGGTATCAGTTTTCTGACTTTTTTTCTTACCTATCTGGCTCCCGGCGATCCGGCTACAGCCATGTATGAAGCGGCAGGTGTTACGCCCACGGAAGAAATGCTGGAGAATACAAGAAAAAGCATGGGACTCGATAAGCCCTTTCTTGTCCAGTATGGCGTCTGGGTAGGAAAGTGCCTGCACGGTGATTTCGGAGAATCATATTCTAAGAATCAGCCGGTGCTGAAGCTTTTAATCGAAAAGCTTCCGGCCACACTTAAGCTGGCGCTTCTGTCGCTGGCGATGATGCTTGTAATATCCATACCGCTTGGGATCTATTCGGCCGTGAAGCAAAACGGAATAACGGATTATATCATTCGTTTTCTGTCATTTGGGGGCATCTCGCTTCCGGGCTTCCTGGTAGGGCTGATCCTGATGTATGTCTTTGCCCTCAAACTCAGGCTTGTCAAGGTGAGCAGCAGCACTCTTGGCTTTGAACAGATGCTTCTTCCGGCCGTTACGCTCACGATCGCGATGGCCTCCAAATATACACGGCAGGTGCGGACAGCGGTTTTGGATGAGCTTCAGTCGGACTACGTGATCGGAGCAAGGGCAAGAGGGATGAAATTCAATTCGGTCTTATGGAAGCATATACTTCCGAACGCAGTGCTTCCGCTGATCACGATGCTGGGTCTTTCCTTCGGTTCCCTCCTTGGAGGCGCATCGGTGGTGGAACTGATCTTTTCTTATCCGGGGATGGGGATTCTGGCCGTCAATGCTGTAAAAACCAGGGATTACCCTCTGATTCAGGGATTTGTGCTCTGGATCGCGCTGATCTATATGGTCGTCAACCTTGTTGTTGATATTTCATACAGCTATGTAGATCCCAGGATCAGGGAGGCTGGATAATATGAAAAAGCTTAAAGAATTGTTTAAGAAAAATATATCATTCGGAGTGTATACCGCACTGGTGCTGGTTGTTTTGTTGATCGCAATACTCGCACCGGTCCTTGCTACGCATGATCCGTTGAATGCACCACTGCAGGATGCACTGAAGCCTCCCGGTGCGGATCACCTTTTCGGAACGGACGCTTTGGGAAGAGATATTTTTTCCAGAGTTCTTTATGGGACCCGGACATCGGTTTCCGGTGCGTTGATCCTGGTCGCCGTCATTTTGGTCCTGGGTGGTTTTCTGGGACTGGTGGCTGGCTATTTCGGCGGAAAAGTCGATGCGGTGATCATGCGCATCTCAGACATCATGATCTCTTTTCCGGAACTGATCCTGGCCATGGCGATCGCCGGAATACTGGGGCCCAGCCTCATAAACTCGATCATTGCGATCACGGCTGTCAGCTGGACCAAATATGCAAGAATGGCCCGAAGCACCGTTCTGAAGATCAAGAACCGGGATTACATTGCGGCTGCACAGGTGACCGGTTCACGACATCGGTATATCCTGTACAAATATATGCTTCCAAATGCGCTGCCGACGATGCTGGTTCTGGCAGTCACGGATATCGGAACCATGATGCTGTCCCTGGCCAGCCTCTCGTTTCTGGGCTTTGGTGTTCAGCCGCCCACCCCGGAATGGGGATACATGCTGAGCGAAGGACGTACCTACATACTGACTTGTCCGTGGATGCTTTTCTGTCCCGGCGCAGCGGTCTTTTTCGTTGTCGTCGTCTTTAATCTGTGGGGCGACAGCGTGAGAGATATTATCGACCCTAAATCCAGGACGAAGAAAAAAAGGAGTACGAAAAAAATGAATCGAAAGAGAATTGCGACAGCCTGTGCCGTGGCACTGATCGGATGCCTTGCTGTGGTTCCGTCAGCCTCGGCGGCAGAAAAGACCCAGCTCAATGTGTCAACAGAACTGACCAGTGCGACATTGGATCCTGCGAATGACTGGGACAGCTGGTTTGTCATGCGTTGGGGAGCACTCGAGACGCTCACACGTTACGCGGATGACGGAACCATCGAACCGTGGCTTGCAAGCGACTGGTCCGTTTCAGACGACAGCCTTTCCTGGACGATCACGCTGAAGGACAATGTAACCTTCTCCAATGGCGAAAAAATGACAGCCTCAAAGGTGGTCGAATCCATTGAAAGGCTTTATGAGATCCAGGATCCTGAGAACGGCGGAGCCGGCAATCCGCACGCGTATATGACCTACTCAGACATACAGGCAGATGATGAAGCAGGAACCGTCACGATTGTGACGAACGAGCCGACGGTGGATATGGCGGGCGTGCTGGCTTATCCATGGATGGGCATCATCGATGTGGCGGGTTCCGAAGGCCGGGACATCGCCAATGAAGGCCCCATCTGCACCGGACCGTATGTATTCGTGTCCAATGATCCGGATCATGATATCCAGATGGCCAGAAATGAAAACTACTGGGACGGAGATGTCCCCTTTGAAACGGTCAACATTATGAAGCAGGGTGAAGGCTCTGCAAGAGCAATGGCTCTGCTGGACGGCTCCGCGGATGTCGCGATCAACATCACTGCGATGGATCGCGCTATGCTTGAGGCTGATGACAGCTTCCTGATCGATGTGACAGCCGGTTCCCGTATGGGAAATTGCTGGATCAACATGGATGGAGTCCTTGGAAATGATACACTCCGACAGGCGGTTGTGATGGCGATCGACGGAGAAACGATCTGCAATGTTTCCGTGATGGGTTCCTACATCTGGTGCAACAACGCGCCGCTGCCCTACAATTATGATTATGGCTTTGATACGCTTGAGAATCCGTTCAGCTATGACAAAGATGCTGCGATCGCTCTTCTGGACGATGCAGGCATCGTCGATACGGATGGAGACGGCTATCGTGAGCTTGACGGCGAGAACATCGAGATCGTCTATATCGGCAGCAACAGCCGTCAGCAGGACGTGATCGGTCAGGCACAGGCCGCACAGCTGGAAGAAATCGGCCTGAAATGCTCCTTCTCCATTCCGGAAAGCAGTGGGGATTCGCGTACAACGCAGGGCTTTGACTTGATCTATAACAACGAAGTCACAACACCCACCGGTGACCCTGCCAATTATCTGAAGCATTGGTACTGGGACAACGATTCTACAGACTACAACTACGGAAATTATCACAATGATGAATACAATGCGCTGTATGATCAGTTGAACGGCGAGTTCGACACTGCAAAGCGTAAAGAGATCTTTACACAGCTTCAGCAGATCATCCTGAATGACGCGGCCAATCTTGGGTATGGCGCATACAGCTTCAATATTTGCGCAGGTCCCGAAGTGTCTGGTGTGCACAGCTATACATCTGATTTCTACTGGGTGACCAAGGACATTACTCCGGCGGAATAACAGGCCCGGAATTGAAGCGGCACAGAGGAGGAAACCTGCTTTTTCTTCCTTTGTGCCGTGCTTACAGGTGCAGGAGGTTTTCGCATGCTGGATGTTAATCACATTACAGTGGAATATAATAACGTGCCTACCCTGATCGATTTCAACCTGCATATGGACAAGGGAGAGATCATCAGTCTTGTGGGCGAAAGCGGAAGCGGTAAGACCACTGTGATCCGTGCGATCCTGGGACTGCTGCCCCAGGAGGGAAGTGTTGCAGAGGGAGATATTCTGTTCGAAGGCAGATCGCTTCTGGGTTATTCGGAAAAACAGATGAATGAGATCCGGGGAACGGATATCTGTATGATCTTCCAGGATTCAGGAGCCATGATCAACCCGATACGTAGGATCGGCTCGCAGTTTGAAGAATACATTCTACTGCATGAGAAGATCAGCAGGAAGGAAGCCCACCAGAAAGCAGTCCGGATGCTGGAAGCCATGCGTCTGCCGGATGGAGAGAACATCATGAGGAGCTATCCCTTCCAGCTGTCCGGAGGTATGCGGCAGCGTGTCGGAATCGCCATGGCCATGACATTTCAGCCAAAGCTGCTTCTGGCGGATGAACCGACTTCCGCGCTGGATGTCACCACACAGGCACAGATCGTCCGTCAGATGGTCGAACTGAATCATGAGTTTGACACTTCAGTCATTATTGTGACCCATAATCTGGGAGTGGCTGCATACATGTCCCACCGCATCCTTGTCATGCAGAACGGCCGTGTCGTGGAAGAGGGTGGAAGAGAACAGATCCTGCAAGAACCGTCCTGCGAGTATACAAAGAAGCTTTTGCAAGCGATACCCGTGATGGATGGCGAGCTGTATGTGGAATGATGAAATCTGACGAATGCAAAAATGTCTTTCTGAGACGGATTTTTTGGAGGTGGCACCGTGGACGTGCGTGAAAAAGAAATCGTACTGGAAGCGAATCATGTATCCAGGATCTTTCCTGCATCCGGAGGCAGGAGCCTCTATGCAAACCAGGATATCAATCTGAAGCTGTACAGGGGTGAAACGCTTGGGATCGCAGGGGAATCCGGCTGCGGCAAAAGCACGCTGGTTCGCATGATCGCGCAGCTTGATTCTCCGACGGATGGGGAGATCCTTTTTCACGGGAAAAACATTTCGCATCTGAAGGGAGAGGAAAAACGCAAAAACCGCCGCCATATCCAGATGGTCTTTCAGGATCCGGCAGATGCCTTTTCGCCCAGAATGAAGGTGCGCGATATTCTCTGTGAACCACTCCTGAATTACGGGCTGATCTCACGGCGGGAAAAGGACCAGCACGCCAGAAGGCTCCTTGAAATGGTGGAACTGAATCCGGATTTTGCCGACCGGTATCCGCACAGCATGAGCGGCGGTCAGCGGCAGAGGGTGGGAATTGCCAGAGCACTGGCACTCGATCCGGAGATCCTGATCTGTGACGAAGCCACATCCGCGCTGGATGTTTCCGTACAGAAAACGGTGGTAGATCTTCTGATCCGCCTGCAGAAGGAAAAGAACATATCGATTGTCTGCATCTGCCATGACATTGCCCTGGTCCGTTCCATGTCCCACAGGACAATGGTCATGTATCTCGGCCATGTTGTAGAGATCGTTCCCAGCAGGCAGCTCGGTCATGATACGATGCATCCGTACACACAGGCGCTTAAGGATTCGATCTTTTCCATCGATATGGATTTTTCCGTACCGATCGAAAGCATCGATTCGGAAGCACCGAGCCCTCTGAACGCGCCAAGCGGCTGCCCATTCCGCAATCGTTGTGAATATTGCCAGGAACGATGTGAAAAAGAGATCCCGGCCTTGAAGGAAATCGAACCCGGGCACGAGATCGCGTGCCACAGATTTTCATAAAATACATGTTAGATGATTTGACAACCGTAAAGGTAAGGAGAATAACCTATGTGGAAAATATGTGGATATGAGATTCCGGAGGGAAGCAGCCGGCAGGTGACGATCGAACCGGGAGTCGAAGGCTACAGGATACCGGCTACGATCGTAAACGGCAGCCGTCGTGGTAAAACGGTCCTCATAACGGCCAGTATTCACAGTGGAGAATACCCGGGAGTACCGGCTGTGATCAGGATCGCGAAGGAGATCGATCCTGAGAAGGTGAGCGGACGAATCCTGTTTATCCATTGTGTTAATGTAAGCGGCTTCTGGTCCAGAACCGGCGGCCGGGTTCCGGAAGACAACGGAAATCTGAATGCGGATTATCCTGGAAAACAGGGGGGAACGGTCACCGAATGCATAGCAGATTATTTTGTGCGCGAGATCTTCCCTCAGCTGGATTTCGTGTTGGATCTTCACAGCGGAGGTGTGGCGGAGCCTCTGACCCCGTGCCTTTTCTATCCGAAAGCACCGAAGGTCACTGCAGAATCTCTGGAGGCGGCAAAAGCCACTACGATCCCCTTCCTCATCGAGTCCTCCGCGACTACAGGTGAATTCAGCTATGCTGCGAACTTTTTTGATGTACCGGGCATTCTTTTGGAAAGGGGCCATAGCGATCTGTGTTATGAAGAATGGATTCAGGCAGATATGACGGATATCCGCCTTCTTCTTGATCATCTGGGCGTGTATGTATTCCCGGAAAAAGAAAAGGTCATGCAGGATGTTTCACATACGATCAGTACAGATACGGTGTATCTGGTATCGGATGAGCAGGCTCTCTGGTATGCCTGTATAGAAGCAGGAGACGAGGTAAAAAAAGGACAGGTTCTGGGTTATATGGAGGATTTCTACGGAAATCCTCTGAAGACGTTCTTTGCGGAAGATGACGGCATCGTGTTCTATTATACCCGTGGACTGGCAGTGCGGAAGGGATTCCCGCTGGTCGCTTACGGATTAAAACGCGGAATGAAAACGGACTGAGGTTTGCACGGACGCACTGCAGGAATGCAGTGCGTTTTTGTCATTGCCTGCATCGGAAAGATTCATGGCGAGTTTTTAACAAGCTATGAATTTTGACGATTTTTACAGTTTTAATTGCATCTCTTTTCGTCATTTGTTATAATGGACATAATTATGAAAGAATTTCTAAAAAACGAGAAGGAGAGGTGAACAATGAATCTGGGTATAATCGCACACAACAGTAAAAAAGTTCTGATCGAAGATTTTTGCATCGCATATAAAAATATCCTCTCAAAGCACGAGGTCTACGCGACCGGCACGACCGGACGCCGGATCGAGGAGGCCACCAGTCTTCATGTTCATAAATTTCTGGCAGGCAGTATCGGCGGAGACAAGCAGTTCATGGAGATGGTGGAACGGCAGGATCTGGATATGGTGATCCTGTTCTACAATCCGGTGATGATCGATCCCAAGGAGCCCGATATCATGAGCATCGTCAAAAGATGCGACCAGTATAACATTCCCTGCGCGACCAATATCGCCACGGCGGAGCTTCTGATCCTCGGACTGGCAAGAGGAGACCTTGACTGGAGACTGAACCTGAAATGAGAGTGATCGCCGGCAAAGCCAGACGTCTGAATCTGAAGACGGTCCCGGGCCTCGGTACAAGACCGACGACGGACCGCATCAAGGAAACATTGTTTAACATCCTGCAGCCGGACATTCCCGGATCCTCTTTCCTTGACCTGTTCGCCGGGAGCGGCGGGATCGGGATCGAGGCTCTGAGCCGCGGCGCGGCCTGCTGCGTGTTCGTGGACAATGATCCGAAGGCCGTAAGCGTGATCCGCGAGAACCTTGCCTTTACAAGGCTGGACGCTGACGCACAGGTGCTTGGACTTGAGGTGCAAAGGGCAATCTCGTCCCTGCAGGGCCATGCACCCTTTACGTTTATATTTATGGACCCTCCCTACCATAAGGGACTGGAGCCGAAAGTGCTGGAGCTTCTCTACGGAAGCTCTCTTCTTGATGAAGAGACCACGGTGATCATCGAAGCCGATCTGCACACGGATTTTTCGTGGCTCGGCGATGCCGGTTACGAGCTGGTCCGGACCAAGACCTACAAGACAAACAAGCATATCTTCGTTATGAAGAGAAAGTGAGGATAATGAGCCCATGGTCATTGCCGTTTACCCGGGCAGCTTTGATCCTGCCACATATGGTCATCTTGATGTCATTCGAAGAGCCAGTGTGTCTTTTGACCGGATTATCGTTGGAGTTTTACATAATTCTGCAAAAAGTCCGTTGTTTTCTGTAGAAGAACGTGTTAATATACTAGAAAAGGCGACAAAGGATATCCCGAATGTCGTGGTTCAGCCTTTTGAAGGACTGTCGGTCAATTTTGCCAGGGAAAACCATGCGCAGGTCATTGTGAGAGGCCTCCGGGCCGTCACGGATTTTGAGTATGAGCTTCAGATGGCACAGACCAACAGGGTGCTGGCACCGGATGTTGATACCGTATTTATGACAACCAGTCTTCAGTATGCCTACCTGAGTTCCACGATCATGAAGGAAGTCGCGTCCTTTGGGGGAGACATTAGTAAATTCGCACCGCCCGAGATCATCGAGGCCGTGCGGAACAAGATGAAGGGTTGAATAAGAAAGTAAGGAGAGTTGTAACATGAGCAGCAGAATCGAACAGATCATTGAAGAGATCGAAGAGTATGTGGAGAGCTGTAAATTCCAGCCTCTTTCTACGCGCAAGATCGTAGTGGACAAGGAGGAGATCTCCGACCTGCTTCGGGAGCTTCGACTCAAGACACCGGATGAGATCAAGCGCTACCAGAAGATCATCAGCAACAAGGACGCGATCCTTGAGGATGCCCAGCAGAAGGCGGACGCCATCATCGCGGATGCACAGGCGAAGGCACAGGAACTGGTTACGCAGCATGAGATCATGCAGAGAGCCTATGCCCAGGCCAATGAGACCGTCAACGCGGCAAACCGTGAGGCACAGGATATTCTTGATTCCGCTACCCAGGACGCGAACGGCATCCGCCTGAGCGCGATCACCTATACGGACGATATGATGGCCAACATGGGGAACATCCTGAGCGAGACACTGGAAGATGCCGGCGGCAAGTACAGAGGCTTTATCGATGCCCTGCAGAGCTGCCTGGATGTGGTCAACCAGAACCGGCAGGAGCTTGCGCCGCAGACGGCACAGGCAGCCGCTATTTCCAATTCTTATCAGAGCATGCCGGCTTCCGAAGAATTAGATCCGGAGGATGAAGCGCTTTTGGATGATCTGGATGAGGAATGAACGAAATCCCTGAACAGAATCAGAGACATCTGTGACAGTCCATCGGCTGACGTAGATGTCTCTTTTTTGAGGTAAGGGCTCATTTGAATGCCGATGAGGAGAAAGCAGTATATGTGGCTGTTCAGGCCACGCTTGTCTCCTTGGGATCGCTGCGCCGCTTATTATTACATGCTCCAGCCAAGCCTTGGAACAGGTTCTTGTGTTTTTGAATGTGGAAAGCATTGAGTTCCAAGGCGGCTTACGCATGCAAAGCTATGCTCACGATCCCCGACGTCGACTGCGAAGCGGCCTTACGCAGCCAGCATATACTGATTATCTCCTCGATACGGCATTCTGCACTCGCCGAGAGGTGATCAGCTGTCGGCCAGGGCTATACCGAGCAAGTTGATGCCGTGTAACGCTTAGACCGCCCTCGAAAGCCCTTGCCTGTCAGAGACAGATCTGCGTTCACCCGCAGCTGTTTCGTCCAAGTCCCACGTACTTTCATCAGTTCGCCGGGAGACAGAGACGGGCTGTGCTACGGTAAAGATAGCGCTTCGCGCGCCGAGAGGAGATCAGCTGTCGGCCAGGGCTATATCGAGCAAGTAATCGCTGTGCTGCGTTTTGGGTAATCATGCGAAAGCCCCTGCCTGTCAGAGGTGGATCTGCGTTCACTTGTAGATGTTTCGTCCAAGTCTATTATGTGGCACTGGGAATACGCTTCCGGCGAGTGAAGGATGCGATACCGGGGAGAAGTGCAGAATATGACGGCTGTCAAGGGACACTTTGCAGTCGACGCCCGGAATCGCGAGCATAGCTTCAGGCGCGGAGGCCGCCGTTTAGCGAAGCTGGCTTGGCCGGAGCGCCTGATCATAAGCGGCGCAGCGATTCCCAGGAGACAAGCGTGTCCCGTACAGCCGCATATTCCTGCACCTCCCCGGATCGCATCCAAGCGAGCCATATATTATCTTCAACGCTGCACAGGATGAACGATACATACAGAGAACACACACTCGAACGAGAGGAGAATAAACCATGCCAAGAGTTCTGGAAGAACTTGAACCAAAACGTGTATTTTATTATTTTGAGGAGATCAGCCGTATCCCGCGGGGTTCGGGCAACACCAAGGCCATCAGCGATTACCTGGTTTCCTTTGCAAAGGAAAAAGGACTGTCCTATATTCAGGATGAGATGAACAACGTGCTGATCCGTAAACCCGCGGCACCGGGCTATGAGAACGTCCCGACCGTGATCCTGCAGGGCCATATGGACATGGTCTGCGAAAAAAGACCGGAGATCGATCATGATTTCACGAAGGATCCCCTGGAGCTGGTCATAAAGGACGGCTATGTCTGGGCCAACGGAACGACCCTGGGCGGAGATGACGGCATCGCTGTCGCCTTCGGCCTGGCACTTCTGGAGGATCCGGATCTCAAGGCTCCTGCGCTCGAGGTACTGATCACCGTGGATGAAGAGATCGGCCTGCTTGGCGCGGATGGCTTTGACTGCAAACAGCTGAACGGAAAACGCCTGATCAATCTCGATTCCGAGGAGGACGGTGTCCTGTGGGTATCCTGCGCCGGAGGACGGTGCGTGGAAAGCCGCCTGAGCGTCAAATGGGCGGAGGCGGAAGGCATTCGGATGACGCTGACCATCGACGGACTGGTCGGAGGCCACTCCGGCTCCGAGATCGACAAAAACCGCGCCAACGCGAATGTCCTGATGGGACGTGTACTCTATGCGCTTGGCACGGAATGCGAGTTTGCCTTGACAGCCCTCTCAGGGGGCAGCAAAGACAACGTGATCACGAACGCCTGCACGGCGGAGATGATCATTGCCGAAGAATCCAAAGAAAAGGCACAGGAGATCCTCTCCGGACTCGAAAAAGATATCCGCAGCGAATACGAAGGAACCGACGGAGCGATCAATATCCGGGCCTCCTTCGGAGAAAAGGAAGCAGCTGCAAAAGCACTGCAGCCCGGCAGTCAGCAAAAGATCATCTTCCTGCTCATGAACATTCCGTGGAGTGTGCAGAAGATGAGCGGGACGATCGAAGACCTGGTCGAGACCAGCGCCAATCCCGGCGTACTGAAGCTTACGGAGGAAGAACTGAGTCTCGTCACAAGCGTGCGGAGCTCCAAAGGCTCTGCCAAGATCGCCCTGTCGGACAAGATCTGCTATCTGACGGAGTTCCTCGGCGGCGAAGCGGTCGTTTCCGGAGATTATCCGGCATGGGAATACAAAGCAGATTCCTATCTCCGGGATAAGATGGTCGACGTTTACAGACGCATGTACGGGCAGGAGATGACGGTCAAAGCGATCCATGCCGGCCTGGAATGCGGCCTCTTCTATGAAAGGATCGAGGATCTCGACTGCGTATCCTTGGGACCTGATATCCTGGATATCCATACAGCCGAGGAGCATCTGGATATCGAAAGCACACGAAAAGGATGGGAGTACCTGAAGGAAGTTCTCGCATCCATCACGGAATAACGTTCCAGCAAGAACCACGCACAGGAAAAGGCACAGCAACTGGAACAGGAGAACACTATGGAAATACAGTTATGGCGGAACATGCTTTGCCCGTATGAGCTGGCGGTACAGGAGCTGATCGTCAAATTTGAACATCTGATCGAGGAACACAGACAGAAGGACCTCTATTCGCCGATCGAGTCCGTGACAGGACGGGTCAAGAGCGTTTCCAGCATTCTCGAAAAAATGCAGCGGAAGCATATCCCCATCGAGCGGATGGAGGAAGAGGTCGAAGACATCGCCGGTGTCCGGATCATCTGCCAGTTTGAAGAGGATATCGGAAAGGTCGCGGCTCTCATCAAAAAGCGTTCCGATATGACCGTAAAGAGCGAGAAGGATTATCTTAGGCATATCAAGCAGAGCGGCTACCGCAGCTATCATCTCATCATCTACTATACCGTAGAGACGACGGACGGACCCAAAAAGCTGCAGGCGGAGATCCAGATCCGCACCATGGCCATGAATTTCTGGGCCACCGTCGAGCACTCGCTGCAGTACAAATACAAGGGTGACATGCCGGCGCACGTGGCGGACCGTCTGATCCGTTCCGCGGACGCGATCATCGCCCTTGACCGGGAGATGTCCCTGGTGCGAAGTGAGATCATCGACGCGCAGAACAGTTCAACACTTCAGTCCAACATTGTCCGGGATATCCTGCTCTGCATCGAGAACCTGTACAAGATCTCCAACAAACGCGAGGTCATGAAGATCCAGGACGAATTCCTGCGGGTGTTCAAGACAAAAGACCTGCGGCAGCTGGAGCGGTTCCACAGGCAGCTTGATATCATTGCCGAGGGCTACCGGGCACAGGCGATCCGATGAACAGAGAAGATTTTTTGCCGGTAAACCGGGAGGATATGCTTGCACGGGGATGGGACCAGGTGGATTTCGTCTATGTGACCGGCGACGCCTATGTGGATCATTCCTCCTTCGGCGCGGCCATCATCAGCCGTCTGCTTTCACACTACGGATACCGCGTCGGGATCATCGCCCAGCCGGACTGGAAAAAGGATGAGAGCGTCTGCGTTTTCGGCAGGCCGCGCCTGGCTTTTCTGGTGACGGCGGGCAACATGGACTCCATGGTGAACCACTACACGGTTTCACGAAAACACCGGAAAACGGACAGCTATTCGCCGGGCGGCGAGATGGGTCACAGACCGGACAGAGCCGTCACCGTCTACGGAAACCTGATCCGCAGGACCTACAAGGACGTACCGGTGATCATCGGCGGCATTGAAGCCAGCCTGCGCCGGCTGTCCCATTATGATTACTGGGACGACAAAGTCCGGAGGAGTGTTTTGCTGGACAGCGGCGCGGACCTGATCTCCTACGGAATGGGAGAACGCTCGATCCTCGCGATCGCGGAAGCACTTGATGGTGGGCTGCCGGTCGGGGAACTGACCTACATTCCGGGAACGGTGTATAAGACCAGGCAGAAGAACTGGCCCGATGACGCCATCCTTCTTCCGGATTATGAGCATGCTTCCTCCGACAAAAAAGCCTATGCCAAAAGCTTTCTTTTACAGTATCAAAATACGGACTCCGTTACCGCGAAAACACTCGTGGAGGATTACGGATCCCGGGGATTTGTCGTCCAGAATCCGCCGGCTCCGCCGCTTGCCATGCAGGAGATGGACGATGTGTACGATCTGCCTTACACGGGACTGGCACATCCGGATTACGAAAAAGCCGGCGGTATTCCCGCTCTGTCGGAGGTCCGTTTCAGCCTCACGAGCAGCCGGGGCTGCTTCGGCGGCTGCAGTTTTTGTGCCCTGACCTTTCACCAGGGTCGGATCCTGCAGGTGCGGAGCCACGATTCCCTGGTAAGGGAAGCAGAACGTATGACGAAGGAGCCGGATTTCAAGGGCTATATCCACGACGTGGGCGGCCCCACGGCCGATTTCCGGATCCCGTCGTGTCAGAAGCAGCTGAAGCGCGGCGTCTGCAGCAACAGGCAGTGTCTGTGGCCGGAGCCTTGTCCGAACCTGCAGGTGGACCACAGCGACTATGTGGAGCTTCTTCGCAGGATCCGCTCGCTCCCGAAGGTCAAAAAGGTTTTTGTCCGTTCCGGCGTACGTTTTGACTACGTGATGGCGGACCGGGACAGGACTTTTCTGGAAGAGCTCTGCAGGTACCATGTAAGCGGTCAGCTGCGGGTAGCACCGGAGCATGTGTCGGACCAGGTGCTTGCCTGCATGGGCAAACCGCCGCACCGCGTCTACGAGGGCTTTGTAAAGGAATTTGACCGAATCAACAAGAAGATCGGTAAACAGCAGTACGCTGTGCCGTACTTTATATCATCCCACCCCGGCTCGACCGTCAAGGATGCCGTACGGCTGGCGGAGTATATCCGGGATCTGGGCTTTATGCCCGAGCAGGTGCAGGATTTTTATCCGACGCCGTCGACGTTGTCCACCTGTATGTACTATACGGGGCTGGATCCAAGGTCGATGAAGCCGGTCTATGTTCCAAAGGATCCGCATGAAAAAGCGATCCAGCGGGCGATGCTGCAGTACAGGCTTCCCGCGAACCGTGCGCTTGTGATGGAGGGCCTCCAAAAAACGCACAGGATGGATCTGGTCGGATTCGGGCCCAAATGCCTGCTCCGCCCGGACAAGGCAAGCAGACCGGGAGGGCACAGCCCTGCGGTTCCAAAAAAGAAGACCATCCGGAACCTGCACAAAAAACGACCGACAGGAGGAAAAGCATGAGCAGTGAGACTACGAGCCGGCGGAGAGCATCCAAGGGCTCCTTCGGGTATTTCCGGCAGGAAAAAAAGCGCCGGCTTCTGATCACGGCCGCCCTGTTCGTGCTGCCGGTCCTGGCGCTTGTGATCCCGTGGATCTACTACGGGACACGGAACAACATGTGGACGATCCTGGCCGTGGTCGGCGCGCTCCCCGGGTGCAAATCCCTGGTGAGCCTGATCATGGTCCTGATGAGAAAGCCCATGGACGAGGGCCTGTATCGGGAAATAAAGAGCCATGCCGGCGATCTGACGATGGGCTATGAGATGTACATGACCTTCTATGAAAAGAGCGCCATGATCGATGCCGTGGCCATCTGCGGGAACCAGGTCGTTGCCTTTTCCTCGGATCCGAAGATCGACAGCGGCTATATGGCCGCGAATGCACAGAAGCTGCTGCATGAGAACGGCTACAAGGTCGATGTGAAGATCCAGACCGAAAAACGTATGTATCTGGAACGGCTCGATTCGATGAACGCCCACAAGGATTCGCTCCGGGAGGGCATCAAATTCACACCGGATGAGAAATATCCGGATCTTTCCAGGGAAGAGCTGATCCTGCACACCTGGCTGGCTCTTTGCCTGTAGGTACAGCTATGAAGGAATTAACCATCGGGCGTAGTGAAGCGGGCCAGAGGCTTGACAAATATCTGGCGAGACAGCTTCGCAAAGCGCCCAAAGGCTTTCTGTATAAAATGCTCCGCAAAAAGAACATCACGCTGAACCGCAAAAAGGCGGCCGGAAATGAGATGCTTGCCGAGGGGGACGTCGTGCAGTTCTTTTTGAAGGACGAGACCTTTGCCCTGTTTTCGGAAGATGTGAAGAGCATTTCCGTTCCGGCCTGTAAAGAGAGCCTTGAGGTCCTTTATGAGGACGAGGACATGCTCCTTATAAATAAACCGGCAGGCGTTCTGTCCCAGCCGGACGCATCCGGCAGACCGGCGCTTACCGATCAGATCACCGCTTACCTTCTGAGAACGGGAGCCCTTACGGAGGAAGACCTCCGGACCTTCCGTCCGGGCGTATGCAACCGCCTGGACCGGAACACGAGCGGGATCGTGGCTGCCGGCAAAACGCTGCCCGGCCTGCAGGAGCTTTCCGTGCTGTTCCGCGACCGGACGGTACAGAAGTATTACCTGTGCCTCGCAGAAGGGATCATCAAGGAACCACAGGATCGAAAAGGATATTTGCATAAAGACGAAAAATGTAATAAAGTAGAGATACACGACGCGCCGCAGGAGGGAGACGTCCTGATCGAGACTGCGTACCGTCCGATTGCGGACAATGGGAAGAGGACGCTTCTGGAGGTCCGGCTTCTGACCGGGAAATCCCACCAGATCCGCGCCCAGCTTGCCCATGACGGTCATCCGCTTTTTGGCGATCCCAAGTACAACAGGGATCCCGAAAGCCACGCGCTGGCCGTAAGGACGGGCGTTCGTTTCCAGCTTCTGCACGCGTACAGACTCGTGTTTCCGGAGGACTGCGGAAGACTTTCAAGTCTTTCCGGCATGGAGGTGTACGCACCGCTGCCCGATGCTTTTTCGCGCGTCCTTACGGAACAAAAACTGATGCCGGCAAACTTGCACAACCAGGGGGATCATTCGAATGTCTGACAACAACAACCAGTTAGAAGAAAAAAAGCAATCGCCAAAAGAGGTGGTCATGGAATACGTAAAAATGATCGTTTTCGTCGTGATCGCGGTATTTCTGATCGACGGGATCGTGCTGATCAATGCGCGCATCCCTTCCGCGTCCATGGAACAGACCATCATGACCGGGGACAGGATCTTCGGCCTCCGGCTTTCCTACGGACTGAACGTGGAATTCTTCGGAAAACGCCTGATCACCACCAAAATGAGAGACCCGGAACGGTTTGATATCGTGATCTTCCATTATCCGGACGACGAAAAACAGCTGTTTATCAAGAGGATCATCGGCCTCCCCGGAGAGACCGTAGAGATCGTCGACGGAAAGGTCTACATCGACGGCGCCGAGGAACCGCTGGACGATTCCTTTGTGAACGGTGAGCCGCGGGGCAGCTTCGGACCCTACGAGGTACCGGAGGACTGCTATTTCATGCTTGGAGATAACCGGAACAACTCCAAGGATTCCAGATTCTGGGAGAATACCTACGTGCGCTTTGACCAGATCGTCGGAAAAGCCTTGTTCCGCTACTGGCCGCTGCCGCCGTCGCTTCTGTGGAACTCCTGAAAGGAGGCGTGACCGCACATGGCCACATGGAACAGCCGGGGACTCCGGGGCTCGACCCTGGAGGAGCTGGTCAACCGAACAAATGAGATCTACAGGGAAAAGGGGCTGGCGCTGATCCAGAAGGTGCCGACCCCGATCACGCCTGTACGCATGGACAAGGAAAGCCGGCACATCACGCTGGCTTACTTTGACCAGCGCAGCACCGTTGATTACATCGGTGCCGTACAGGGAATCCCGGTATGCTTTGACGCAAAGGAATGCAGTACGGACGTGTTTCCTCTGGCGAACATCCACCCGCATCAGGTGCAGTTCATGGAGGATTTTGAAAAACAGGGAGGTACCGCATTTTTTCTGCTGTTCTTTACAGCTGTCAATCTGTTCTACTACCTTCGGTTCGATGAACTGAAGGTCTTCTGGAAACGGATGGAGGAGGGCGGACGGAAAAGCTTTCGGAGGGAAGAACTGGACGGATCGTTTTATCTTCCGCACAGGAGCGGGATCCTGGTCCCGTACCTGGAGGGCCTTCAGCATGACCTGGAAATACGGGATTGACATGCGCGCGCGGATTGGATATAATCGAGTGTGATTTAACATAGTAGCATGGTAGCGAACTAAAGCAAAGGATCATAAATAATGCAGAGGATATTTCACACGCCCGAAGGAGTACAGGACATCTACGGATCCTCCTGCCGCGAAAAGCTGGCACTGCAGGACCGGATCAGGAGCGTATTCCGGCGGTACGGCTGCGAGGAGATTGAGACGCCGACGTTTGAATACTTTGAAGTGTTCAGCAGCGCGGTCGGAACGATCCCTTCAAGAGAGTTATATAAGTTTTTTGACCGGGAGGGGGACACGCTGGTGCTCCGCCCGGATTTTACGCCTTCCATGGCGAGAGCCTGTGCCACGTACATGGATCCGGCTAATGTGCCGGTCCGGCTTTGCTATACCGGGAATACCTTTATCAACAGCTCCAGCCTCCGGGGTCGCTTAAAGGAGACGACCCAGGCCGGCGCGGAGTTCATCGGGGATGCTTCGGCCGAGGCTGACGCGGATCTGCTGGCGCTGACCGTCGAGTGCCTGCTTTCTTCGGGTCTCACGGAATTCCAGGTGAGTGTAGGACAGGTTGAATTCTTCAAGGCCCTGATCCGGGAGGCAGGCCTCTCCCGGGAGACGGAACTCCGGCTCCGGGAGCTGATCTCCCAGAAGAACGAATTCGGCGTTCTGGAGCTTTTGAAGGACGAGGATCTTTCCGCGGAGCAGAAGGAAGCGTTCGCGGCCCTGCCGCAGCTTTTCGGATCGGCCGATATCCTTGTAAGGGCGGGGGAGCTCACAAAGAATCCGGAAGCACTAAGAAGCGTTAAGCGGCTGTCGGAGATCAACGAGATCCTGAAGCTCTACGGGTATGAAAAATACATCAGCTATGATTTCGGAATGCTGAGCAAATACCAGTATTATACGGGCATCATCTTTCAGGCCTTCACCTACGGGACCGGCGAACCCATCATCAAGGGCGGACGGTATGACGAACTGATGAAGCATTTCGGAAAGCCTTCGCCGGCCACCGGCTTCGCGATCGTCATCGACAGCCTTCTTCTGGCCCTGCAGAGCCAGCATATAAGGCTTTGTGAGGATGAAGAGATCCGGGTCATCCGCTTTACCGCCGAAACACGGGAGAAAGCAGTCAGGGAGGCGACCGCCCTCCGAAAGGAAGGGCGTGCGGTCCGGCTGCTCCGGGAAGAGGAGGCGAAGGCATGAGATATCTGACATTTGCGCTTACCAAGGGCCGGCTTGCGTCGAAAACGATGGAGCTCCTGGAGAAGACCGGCATCACCTGTGAGGAGATGAAGGACAAGGGCACGAGGCGCCTGATCTTCGTAAACGAGGAACTGAAGCTTCGCTTTTTCCTGGCCAAAGGCCCGGATGTCCCCACCTATGTGGAATACGGGGCCGCGGATATCGGCATCGTCGGAAAGGATACCATTCTCGAGGAAGGGCGGAAGCTCTACGAGGTCATGGACCTGGGCTTCGGGCTCTGCCGGATGTGCATCTGCGGACCGCCGGAGGCAAGGGAGCTGCTGAACGGGCATGGGCAGATCCGGGTGGCTACCAAATATCCGAACATCGCCAAGGACTATTTCTTTAACCGCAGGCACCAGACCGCGGATATCATCAAGCTGAACGGTTCCATCGAGCTGGCGCCCATCGTCGGCCTTTCGGATGTGATCTGTGATATCGTTGAGACCGGCAGCACACTGCGCGAGAACGGCCTTGAGGTCCTGGAGGAGGTGTGTCCGCTTTCCGCGCGGATGGTGGTCAACCAGGTCAGCATGAAGATGGAGGATGAGAGGATCCGCCGTCTGATCAACGAACTGAAAGCCGTACTGTAAAGGAGTCGTACATGAATATTGTGACATTAACCAAAGAATCCACAAAGGGCATTCTCGAGAATCTCCTGAAGAGGAGCCCGAGCCAGTATTCCGAGTATGAGACGGTCGTGAAGGACATCCTTGCGGACGTCAGGGAGCGAGGCGACGAAGCCCTTTTTGCGTACACGGAGCGCTTTGACAAGGCCGTGATCACTAAGGAAACGATCCGAGTCACCGATGAGGAGATAAAGGAAGCCTATGAGGCGGTCGATCCGGACCTGATCGATGTCATCCGCAAAGCCCTTGTCAATATCCGGGCTTTTCACGAAAAACAACTGCAGAACAGCTGGTTTACCCACACGGACAAAGGAACCATGCTGGGGCAGAAGGTGACGCCGCTTCGCCGGGTCGGTGTCTATGTACCGGGCGGTAAGGCCGTCTATCCTTCTTCCGTCCTTATGAATATCGTTCCGGCCAAGGTGGCCGGCGTGCCGGAGATCATCATGACGACGCCGCCCGGTGCCGACGGGAAGGTCAACCCGACGACGCTCGTCGCGGCGAAGGAGGCCGGTGCGGACGAAGTCTACAAGGTAGGCGGATCCCAGGCCATCGCGGCTTTCGCCTACGGCACACAGAGTATCCGCAAGGTCGACAAGATCGTCGGACCCGGGAACATTTTTGTCGCCCTGGCCAAAAAGGCCGTCTACGGCCATGTGAGCATCGATTCCATCGCCGGCCCCAGCGAGATCCTGGTGCTGGCCGATGAGACCGCCAATCCGCGGTATGTGGCGGCAGACCTGCTTTCGCAGGCAGAGCATGACGAGCTGGCATCCGCCATCCTCGTGACGACCAGCCGTTCCCTCGCGGAGCAGGTGGACAAGGAGATCCGTGCCTTTACCGAAAAGCTGTCCCGCCGTGAGATCATACAGAAATCCCTTGATCAGTTCGGGTATATCCTTCTGGCGGAAACGATGGATGAGGCGATCGAGGCGGCGGACGCCATCGCATCCGAGCACATGGAGATCGTGACCAGGAATCCCTTCGAGGTCATGCTGAAGGTGCACAATGCAGGTGCGATCTTTATCGGGGAGAACAGTTCGGAACCGCTTGGCGATTATTTTGCCGGTCCGAACCATGTACTGCCGACCAACGGCACGGCCAAGTTCTTCTCACCGCTGTCGGTCGATGATTTTATCAAAAAATCCAGCATCGTCTATTATTCCCGCGAGGCACTCCGGGATATTCACAAGGACATCATCCGTTTTGCCACGGCGGAGCAGCTGACAGCGCATGCCAATTCGATCGCGGTTCGTTTTGAGGAGGAAGATTCATGAAAAGGGAAGCGACCCTGAGCCGGAAAACAAAAGAGACGGACATCCTGGTATCGATCTGCCTGGACGGGCAGGGAAAAAGCGATATCAGTACGGGGATCGGCTTTTTTGACCATATGCTGGAGGGATTTGCCCGCCATGGCCTGTTCGACCTGACCGTACAGGTAAAGGGAGATCTTCAGGTTGACGATCATCATACGATCGAGGATACCGGCATTGTCCTGGGAAGTGCCATCCGGGAAGCCCTGGGAGACAAGGCCGGGATCTGCCGCTACGGCAGCTGCATCCTGCCCATGGACGAGGTGCTGTGCCTTTGTGCGCTCGATCTTTGCGGCAGGCCCTACTTCCGTTACCAGGCGGAGTTCGGCACCGAGATGATCGGAAGCATGCACACGGAGATGGTTCGGGAGTTCTTCTACGCGGTTTCCTACAGCGCCGCCATGAACCTGCACCTGAAGATCCTGGACGGAGGCAACAGCCATCATATGGCGGAAGCCATGTTCAAGAGCTTTGCAAAAGCCCTCGATATGGCGGTCAGGACCGATGAACGGATCAGCGGCGTGCTTTCCACCAAGGGAAGCCTCTGACGGGAAAGGAGCAGTCATGAACAGACGAATGATCCCATGCATCCATGTAGACGGTGCGGCCGGTACGGACAATGCGTCGGTTATCCGGCTGGCACAGCAGTACCGGGAGAACGGGGCCGATGAGCTGCTGGTCGTCAATGACGCGGCGGACGATGCTTCCTGCGACGCGGCGATCCTTTTGATCAAGGAGATCTGCGCGGCGGCCGAGATCCCGGTCATGGGACGCGGCCACGTCAAAAGGCTCGAGGATGTCAAAAAGCTCCTGTATGCCGGCTGCGCCTGTGTCGCCGTGGATATCGTAAAAGAAAAGCAGGCAGTGCTTCTCGAGGAGGCGTCCAGAAGATTCGGAAAGGACAAGGTCATCGCGGCCGTCTCCGGCGCTGAAATACTTTCTGCCTGCGGCGAAAAGATCCGGACCTACGGATCGGCGCTGCTTCTTCCTGCGGACAGGCCCGAGCTGCTGACCCAGGAGGTCTGTGACACCGTGATCATGGAAACGGACACGACGGATGAGCAGATGCTGTTATCCCTTCTTTCCGAGGAAAAATGCGCGGGCCTTACGGGTGCTTTTGTAAATGCGCCTGACAGAAATCTTATGGCCTTTAAGGATACATGCAAGGAATCCGGCATCGCCATCGAGGAGATCGTGAGCGCCTTTACGTGGGACGAACTGAAGACCGATGAGAAGGGACTGATCCCCGCGATCGTGCAGGATTATAAGACCGATGAGGTGCTGATGCTGGCCTACATGGACAAGGAAGCCTTTGAGACTACGATCCGGACGGGGCGGATGACGTATTACAGCCGCAGCCGGAAGGAGCAGTGGGTCAAGGGACTGACCTCCGGGCATTTTCAGTATGTCAAGGAGCTCTGGCTCGACTGCGACAATGATACGATCCTGGCAAAGGTGGACCAGATCGGGGCCGCCTGCCACACGGGGAACAAGAGCTGCTTTTACCGGCCGATCCTCCGGAAGGAATATCACGACACGAACACCGCCCATGTGCTGCAGGACGTGTACGAGGTGATCCTGGACCGGAAGGCCAATCCCCGGGAAGGCTCCTACACGAACTATCTCTTTGACAAGGGGATCGACAAGATCCTCAAAAAGGTCGGGGAGGAGTGTACCGAGATCGTCATCGCCGCCAAGAATCCGGACAAGGAGGAGATCAAGTATGAGATCTCCGATTTCCTGTACCATGTGATGGTACTGATGGTAGAGAAGGGCGTGACCTGGGAGGAGATCACGGACGAGCTTGCCCGGCGATAAAAAAGGATAGAAATATGACAGAACGGTTGCAATCCGTTCATTGATATGATAAGATAATTAGGATGTTTCCGCAGTGTTTTTCCGGCCGGATCCGGAACGATCCCTGCGGGTGAACATCCTAATTTCATACTTGTGCATCAGGTGCCTGCGGAATCGTTCCGCGGGATAATAGGGAAGCAGGTGTAAGGCCTGCGCGAACTCGTCACTGTATGCAGGGAGCAGCATTTGCATGAATGTCACTGGGAAACCGGGAAGGCGCATATGCCGCATCGATCTGCGAGCCAGGAAACCTGCCTGATGGATTGGTACAGGGGAGAGCCCCCCAGATCACGAGAAACTGATCGTGCCGCCGATTACGGAAGTCTGACGTCTCTTTGCCTTGCAAAGCGGCGTTTTTTGTTTCACATCATGATCTCTTTCTCTTAGGGCTTACGGATACTTAAGGCCATGAGGCCCTGGTATAGATCTATTTTTTTTAGGAGGATGTAACATGAAGAACAGAGTAGTAAAAGCACTCGCACTTGGACTTACCATGACGACCCTTCTGGCCATGGGCAATGTCTGCACCTTCGCTGAGGAAGCAGAAGAAGCAACCGAAGAAGTTACCGAAGAGGCAGCCGGTGATGACCAGGCAGCCGCTGACGAAGTAGCCGCACTGATCGATGCGATCTATGTACAGGAACGCACCGACGAGACCGATGCACAGATCGAAGCCGCCAAGGCCGGCTGGGATGCTCTGACCGACGAGCAGAAGGAACTGGTCGAAGGCGAAGACGCTGATCCGGATTATTTCGGAAGAGATACCGGCGATGCTTCCGAGGATGATCCCCGCAACGGCGACGAGATCGGCGAGAACGAGCTGCTGGTCGTGAGCTTCGGTACCTCTTTCAATGAGAGCCGTGCTACCGATATCAAGGGCATCGAGGATGCGCTGGAAGCTGCTTTCCCGGACTATGCCGTACGCAGAGCCTTCACTGCTCAGATCATCATCAACCATGTACAGGCCAGAGACGGCGAAGTCATCGACAACATGACCCAGGCTCTTGACCGCGCTGTTGCCAACGGCGTCAAGAATCTGATCGTGCAGCCGACCCATCTGATGCATGGCGCCGAGTACGATGAAATGTGCGCAACTCTCGAAGAGTATGCGGACAACTTTGAAAACGTTGTTGTCGCAGAGCCGCTCCTTGGTGAGGTCGGTGAAGACGCAACCGTCATCAACGATGACAAGAAGGCTGTCGCAGAAGCTGTTGTCGCATCTGCTCTTGAGATCGCCGGCTATGAGACCACCGATGCAGCCGCGGATGATTCCGTCGCATTCGTATTCATGGGCCACGGCACTTCCCATACCGCTAACGTAACCTACAACCAGATGCAGACCCAGATGAACGAGCTTGGTTACAAGAACGTCTTTATCGGCACCGTCGAGGGCGAGCCGGAAGAGACCGCCTGCGACAACGTGATCGCAGCTGTTCAGGAAGCCGGATTCCAGAAGGTTATCCTTCGCCCGCTGATGGTCGTTGCCGGTGATCACGCCAACAACGATATGGCCGGTGAGGATGAGGATTCCTGGCTGAGCATGTTCACTGCAGCCGGTCTTGAAGTGACCACACAGATCGAAGGCCTTGGCCGTATCCCGGCTGTCGAGGATCTGTATGTTGCTCATACCCAGGCCGCTATCGACTCCCTGAGCGCAGAATAAGAACAATGATATCATCTTGCTGCTTTGCATGAGATGATCCGGAGCCGGCGGCAGCCAAAAGCATGCTGCCGGCTCCTTTTAAAGATCGGAGGGAACGAAAGAATGAAGAAGATCATGACAGCCGCCATGGCGGCTTTGCTTGCGGCTTTTCTTTTCTGCCTGCCGGTAATGGCGGAGGAAAAAAAAGCTGAGGAAACCACCGGGACGGTCCTTGAGGACGGAACCTACTCGGCCGTGTTCGAGACTGACAGCTCGATGTTCCATGTCAATGAAACGTGCGACGGCCGCGGGATCCTGACGGTGAAGGACGGAGAGATGACTCTCCATATCACCCTGGTATCCAAGAGTATCGTAAACCTGTTCTGCGGCCTGGCGGAGGACGCCAAAAAGGAAGGCGCCGAACTCCTTGAGCCGACTACGGACCCGGTCACCTACAGTGACGGGATGACCGAAGAGGTCTATGGGTTTGATGTTCCGGTTCCGGCTCTCGACGAGGAATTTGACCTTGCCCTGATCGGAACCAAGGGAAAATGGTATGACCACAAGGTCGTTGTATCCGACCCGCAGCCGATGGAGGAAGAGGCGGCTGAATAAAGAAAAATGGATCTGAAAGAAAAAGCACCAGCCAGACTGTCCTGTCTTCGAAAGAAGGAGAGCAGACAAAGCGGGTGCTTTTTTCGTTTCATAGGATAGTATTCCGTACTGTGCCTATGCAAGGGTTCCGTTCTCGACACGCGAAAGAAAATTCTTTACATACGTATCGTACAGCTGCGGTTCCGTCAGCACGGACTTGGCATGTCCGGCCCCGGGGATCAGATGCAGCTCGCTGTATCCGGCTGTTTTTTCCTGCAGCCGCCGGCTGTTGTCCGGCACGATAAAATGGTCTTCCTCACCATGGAGGAAAAGAACAGGGACCCTGTTTCCTTCGATGGCCTTGACGGGCTGCATTTCGCGGTAGGTAAAGCCGTATAGAAGTCTGGACATCCCGCTCGTTGGGTAGAGCATGAAGCCAGGCACATGCATCCGTTTCATGGCCACCTTCAGCACGTTGGAGATATCGGCAAAGCCGCAGTCGGAGACCGCAAAGGCAAGGTTCTGCTCATATTTGAGAACCGCGCAGGTGGTGGCTCCGCCCAGGGATTCCCCGTGAAGACCGAGGAGGATATCCAGTCCGTACCGTGCACGGGTATCCTGGATCAGCGTGTACAGATCCTGGGCTTCCCGGACCGAGTAGGTGCAGTAGTCGGGCTCGTTGAGACCATGGCCGCGGAGATCGTAGATGATGCAGTGATAACCGGCTTCCAGATAGGTGCGCATGTATTTGACTGCGCCGTACCGGTTATCCGTGTAGCCGTGGGAGATGATCACATATTTGCGGCCGCCGGCCGGGTTCCTGCAAAGCTGTACGTGCAGGGTGTATCCGTCGTAGCTGTCGACGGTGTAGTCGGACTTACCGAGATCCTCATAGAAGGAGAGGTCGTACTGGCTTTTCTGCCATTCACAGGCTTCTTCGAGGGTCTGCCTTTTTCCATGGGCGACGAAGGAGGCCAGGTAAGCGCTGAGACCGCCGGCTGCGGCGACAGAGCCTGCCGAAAGGACGGCCGGGATTACGATCTTCTTTTTGATCTTCATGTCATGCTCCTTTCTTCACGAACGCCCTTCAAGGAGCACTCGTCAAAGAATCAATCTGCAGGATCATTTTATCCTGTCCGGCTATCCCATGTCAATGCTTGCAAATGGAGTCTTTTTGTGTCATGCTTTCCATTCTTGGCGTCCGCGCCTGACAAAACACTTTCCGGAATAAGAGCCGATTCGGCTCTTTTTTCTTCTCTCGGGGAAGGGACCCTTCTGAAGTAATGGTTGAGGAAATATGTGCTTTTATGGTAGAATAGGAGCGGTATGCAAAACAAATTCTCTTACAGAGGCTGCTGTTTATGATGAATAAAAATCAGATCAATATTATCTGCGGAACCGAATACCTTTCGATGACAAAGGAGCTGCTTTCGGCGTGCGGGCTTTCGGAGCTGATCGGGGACAGAAAGACCCGGATCGGCATCAAGCCGAACCTCGTCTCCGCCTCGCCGGCGTCGAACGGCGCTACGACCCATCCGGAGGTGGTGGCCGGCATCATCGAATACCTGCAGGAGAACGGCTTTACAAAGATCTGTATGCTGGAAAGCTCCTGGGTGGGTGAAAAGACTGCGTCATCCGTACGCGTATGCGGCTATGACCGACTGGCGGAACGGTACGATGTTCCGTTCTATGATATGCAGAAGGAAAAAGGCATACGCACGGACTGCGCCGGCATGGAGCTGTCCATCTGCCGGAAGGTGCAGGACATCGATTTTCTGATCAACGTTCCGGTGCTCAAGGGACACTGCCAGACCAGGGTGACCTGCGCGCTCAAGAACATGAAGGGGCTGATCCCCAACAGCGAAAAAAGACGCTTTCATTCCATGGGGCTTCACAAGCCCATCGCGCACCTGAATACCGCGATCCGTCAGGATTTTATCGTCGTCGATAACATCTGCGGCGATCTGGATTTTGAGGACGGAGGAAATCCGGTGGTGATGAACCGCATTCTGGCCGGCCGGGACCCGGTACTGATCGACAGCTATGTCTGTCATCTGATGCACTATGAGACGGCCGAAGTTCCGTATATAACGCTCGCCGAAGGCCTGGGTGTCGGATGCGCGGATCTTCACAAGGCGGACATCCGCGTGATCGGACAAAAGATGCCTTCCGAGATCCCGCTGTCCCGGAAGGTCGTGGAGGTGCAGGACAAGGTGGAAGAGGTGGAATCCTGCAGCGCCTGTTACGGGTACCTGCTGCCTGCGCTTGACATGCTGCGGCAGGAAGGACTGCTGGACCGCCTGAACGAAAAGATCTGCATCGGGCAGGGCTTCCGCGGAAAGGAAGGACAGCTTGGCGTCGGTCACTGTACACGTCTGTTCCGGCACCATGTGGAGGGCTGTCCGCCGACGGAGCAGCAGATCTATGAATTCCTGAAAGAGTATATAAACCGAAACGATTAATACAAATACCTGAAGGAGAAGCCTTTGATGGTTATTCGGAGCGCGCTTGCGCTTTTCTGGCTGCTGGCCGTCCCTGTTCTGGCAGGGAGGGGACTGTCGGCAAAAAAAGAATACCGGTTTGGCGACAGCCTGCTTGCAGGACTTTTGTTTTCCTATGCGCTTGCATGGCTGCTGACGCTTTTGTTTACGGCTGTGCAGGGCCCCTTGCATATCCTTTCCTGGATCTATGGAGGGATCATGCTGGCCGTGGCTTTGTGGGGGATCCGCACCTTTATCCTGGACCTTAAAAAATCCGGCGGTGCGGCCGGTCTTTCGCATCATACGAAGAGCTTTCTTACAAAAGAGAACCTGTTCCTTGCGGCCGCGATCGTCCTGATCCTTGTTCAGGTCGTGATCGTCTTTCACTACGGCAATGTGGACGCGGATGACAGCTTTTTTGTGGGCATGGCGGCAGGGGAGGTTGAGACAGATACTGTTTTTCACATCGATCCCTACACAGGGCTTGCCTACAAGACTTTGCCGAAGCGCTACGTGTACGCGCAGTATCCGACGCTTCTCGCGATGAACAGTGTGCTGTCGGCCGGCATGCATCCGGCGGTGCTGGCACATACCTTTTATCCCGTGGTACTGCTGCCGGCTGCGTATCTGTTTCTTTATATGCTGGGAAAGAGGCTGTTCCCGGGAAAGAGAGAGGCGCAGGGCATCTTTCTTCTGTTATTGGCCGTTATGGGCTGGTTCTCGGGCTATACGCAGAAAAACGCGCTGAATCTGATGATGATCCGTCTCTGGCAGGGAAAAGCCGTGCTGGCGGCGATCCTAGTGCCCGTGCTGATCTATCTGGGCCTTACCGTCATGCTCGAAAAAGAGCCTGCCTATCCGTGGTACTATCTGCTCATGGCCGTCATGGGCGCCTGCCTTTGCTCGTCGCTCGGCGTAATGATCGCGCCGTTGATCCTGGGATGCTTCGGACTCCTGGATCTTGTGCGGTACAGAAGCATTAAACGGCTTATCACGTGGGGGATCTGCGTCCTTCCGGCAATGGCTGTCGGAATCTTGTATGTTGTCAGGTGAACTGCTATGAAACAGGCTTTTTTGAAGGCCGTCGCCAAATGGGCGGAGTACTGGGGTGACAGCTGGTATCCGTACCTGTTGCTTCTGTCGATGGTCGTTCTACTGTTTGTGATCAAAGAGAACAGGGTGATCCGGGACCTGCTGCTGTTTACGGCGGTGGTTGGATTCGTGTGCTTTTTTCCGCCGACGGCCAAACTGATCCAGACCGCGATCGGTCCCTATTTCTACTTCCGCATCTACTGGATCTTCCCGGCCATGATCCTGATCGCGGCGGCGGCTGCGTATCTGTGTTCAAAGGCCGGAGCATTCTGGCTGAAACTTCTGCTGACAGCGGCCTGCGCTGTTCTTTTTGCCCTGGGCGGGACGAGCCAGTGGGAGACCGGCAACTACGAAACACTGCATAACCGGCAGAAGGTACCGGACGAGGTCGCCGTGATCTGTGAGGCAATCCGGCAGGACAGCGAAGGAAAAGAGGTCAAGGTCGCCTCCAACGACCAGATCGCCACGTATATCAGGGTCTATGAGCCTGCCTGGTATATGCCCTACGGCCGGAAGGGGCGAAGCGCAGGTTCCGCGGAGCGAAAGGAACTCTATGCGCTGATGGAAGACGGAGAGCGGGATTACAGCCGCCTGGCCACGATCGGCATTTCCGAAGGCTGCAGCTATCTGGTCGTCCCCCTCCGGGATGAGGAGAGCCAGCCCGTGATGGAACAGAGCGGCTATCAGATGATCACGACGGTGAACCACTACGGTGTTTTCCGCCTCGCAGACAAAGGAGAAAAAGAATGACTGGCATGATCGGCTATGCGGCCGGGTTTTTACTGGCGGCGGGCTATCTCGTTGTATTTTGCCTGTTCGGTTCACTGCCGGGCAGAAAGATACACGGAAATTCTCTTCTGAATATGGTTCTTCTGGGATTTGGGCTTTATTTTTCGGGATTCCAGCTCGTGGCGCTGCCCCTGAAGATGATCGGTTCATCTCTTAAGATCCTGTCGCTTTCCTGGGCCGGTGTATGCCTGGCGGCGATGCTGATCGGCGCGTTCTTCCGGCGAAAGGAGATCGCGGAGGCATTCGGCGCTTTTTGTGGGAAGCTCAGGACTTCCCCGTGGCTGCTTTTGGTCCTGCTGCTTCTGCTCGTCATCGCGGTCGTTCTCGGCTTTAATATCGAGCATGTGTCGGACCTGGACGCCGGCTATTATCTGGGGCTTCCCACGTCCAGCGTCTATTCCAATACCATAGAACGGATGGATCCCTATACGGGCGTCCTTCTCGATGCGCCGCAGCATTATTATCTTCTGAATACCTATGTGAACAACAGCGCCGTGCTGTTCCAGCTCCTGGGCCTTCATCCGGCCCTGCAGGAGGTTTTCTCGATGACCATGGTCTTTTCGACCGTCTTCGGGCTTTTCCTTCTGAAGGGAGGGCGCCTGCTGTTCGGGGACGACGATCGCAAAAGCTTCGTTTTTGTCCTTCTCTCTTTACTTTCGCTCTGGTTTTCCTTCAGCATCATCGCGGGTGTATCGCATTATTTCGCCTACCGGACCTACGAAGGAAAATCCATCACGGCATACCTGTGTACCGCAGCCATCTTTGTGTTTGCGGCGGCGATCGTGGAAGGGGAGAAGACGTGGGGCTATACGGGCCTTTTTCTGACCGGTGTGTGCGGCGTCTGCTTCAGCAACAGCGCCATCTATGTGGTGCCGGTGATGACGGCCGCTTTTCTGGTACCGTCCCTTTTAAAAGAACAAAGCAATGAAGGGGACCGCCTTGCCCGGAGAGTCCTGCGCGGTTTTCTCGTTCTGGTACCTTCCATGGTATGGCTTCTGCTTCACAGATTCCTGTAGGGAGCGGCCTTCCATCGATCAGATTTTTACGATCCTGTCCGAATGACCGGGCGGGACATTGATGAGGAGAAAACAATGCCGGAGCATGTTCTGTTTATCAGAGACGCCTTCCTCACATACGCAGGAGGGAATTACATATGGATCCTGTACGCGGCCGCGCTTCTTTACATCCTTCTGTTTTCGGAGAAGAGGCGGAAGATGTTTCTTTTACTTCCTCTGCTGGCGCTGGCCCTTACGGTGTTCAATCCGCTCCTGACCGGCCTTTTTGTCCGGACCCAGGGGATGCGGAACCGCTATCCCAGGTTTTTCTGGATGCTGGTCTTTTACATCACGATCGCCTATGCCTGTACGCAGCTGATCTTCAGGCTGAAAGGCATCCTGAAGGTGGCCGGGGCTGCGGCGGCCGTCGCTCTCATCTGCCTGATCGGAAAACCGGTTTTCCTTTCCGCGGACGCGCCGGATTACCATCCGGCGGAGAACGCGGCTTTCGTGCGAAGTGAGCTGATCGAGCTCAACGCGGCTTTCCACGAAGGAGGACACCGGGTTCCCAGGGTCCTGTACGGGGCGGAGCTCATGACGACCTACCGTGTCTATGATCCGACGGTGCGTAGCATCCTGTCCAAGAAAAGGCTGACCCAGCTCGAAAAATGCGACGAGGAGACGTTTGTGCGCCGCCATGAGGACCCTGACAATGCCATCTGGCAGGTGTTTTATTATGAGGATTTTTCCGTGGATCAGGAACGCTTCCAAAAAGCCCTTTCGGATCTGAAGATCCACTATATCGCGCCTGTAAAGACCTCCGCCGTCTGTTCGTATCTTGACGAGGCGGGTCTTCAAAGGACCGCGGAGACCATGCAGCATTATGTTTACCGGGTTCTTTGAGTAATCACTGCCTCCGGCGATAAAAGTGTTGCTATTTTCCTGAAAATCTGCTACATTAAAGTAATAAAGGAACAAAGCAATCTCGCAGAAGGAGGAGATAGAATGCGGAGACTCATGAATAAATGGAGATTCACCATTCCGGTCACGCTGTTTCTTGCCCTGGCATGCTCTGTGCTTGTCATGGCGGAAGAGGAGGAAGCGTATACCCCGAAGATGTACGCCACCTTCTGGGCTTTGATCCCGCCGATCGTAGCCATCGTTCTGGCACTGATCACGAAGGAGGTATACAGCTCCCTGTTCATCGGGATCCTGGTCGGCGCGCTGTTCTATTCGAATTTCAGCTTTGAAGGGACGGTACTGCATATCTTTAACGGAGGCATCATCAGCGTTCTGTCCGATTCCTACAACGTAGGCATCCTGGTGTTCCTCGTGATCCTCGGCTCCATGGTCTGCCTGATGAACCGGGCCGGGGGCTCGGCCGCCTTCGGGCGATGGGCCGGTAAGCACATCAAGACCCGTGTGGGCGCGGAACTTTCCACGATCCTGCTCGGCGTCCTGATCTTCATCGACGACTATTTCAACTGCCTGACGGTCGGAAGCGTCATGCGTCCCATCACCGACAAACACAATGTATCCCGCGCAAAGCTGGCCTACCTGATCGACGCGACCGCGGCTCCGGTCTGCATCATTGCACCGATCTCATCCTGGGCGGCCGCCGTCAGCGGCTTTGTCAAGGGAGAAGAAGGACTGTCCCTGTTTGTCAAGGCGATCCCGTGGAATTATTACGCGATCCTCACGATCATCATGATGGTGTCCATGGTCATCCTTAAGGTCGAATTCGGCCCGATGGGCGTGCATGAGAGCAACGCCCTCAAAGGAGATATCTATACCACCGACGCCCGCCCGTATCTCAACGCGGAGCCGGAGGGCGAGGGAAATCCGAGCGGAAAGGTCATCGATCTGCTGATCCCGATCCTGAGCCTCGTGATCTGCTGTGTCATCGGCATGATCTACACCGGCGGTTTCTTCTCCGGAGAAAGCTTTATCACGGCTTTCTCAAACAGTGACGCTTCCGTCGGACTTGCGATCGGAAGTTTTTTCGGCCTGATCATTACGGTCATCCTGTACATGTGCAGGAGAGTCCTTTCCTTCAAAAAGTGCATGGCTTGTATTCCGGACGGATTCAAGGCTATGGTGCCCGCCATCCTGATCCTGACCTTTGCCTGGACGCTGAAGGCCATGACCGACAGCCTTGGCGCGGCGGAATTCGTTGCCAACGGGATCAAGGCTTCCGCCGGCAGCCTGATGAACTTCCTGCCGGCCATCATCTTCCTGATCGCGTGCTTCCTTTCGTTCGCGACAGGCACCTCCTGGGGTACCTTCGGTATCCTGATCCCGATCGTTGTCGAAGCATTTTCCGCGACGGATACAAGCCTTATGATCATCGCGATCTCGGCCTGCATGGCCGGCGCCGTGTGCGGCGACCATTGCTCACCGATCTCGGACACCACGATCATGGCGTCGGCCGGCGCCCAATGCGATCATGTGAATCATGTATCGACACAGCTCCCGTACGCGATCGTCGCGGCGGCCGTGTCCTTTGTTTCCTACCTGATCGCGGGATTTGTAAGAAATGTGGTGATCTGCCTGCCGGTCTCGATCATCCTGATGCTGCTGGTGGTCTTCCTGATCAAGGCAAAATTCTCGGATCTTAAGCAGACGGCGTAAATGGTACGCCCTTCGGGAAAACAGACTTTACAGATAAGAACCGGAGTTCATGTATGATATATGCAGTAATGAGCTGCTGCCACGCGCTGGCAGGAGCTTATACTGCATACATCAAATAATCTGAATTAACCCGAAAAAACTTTACAATAGCACAAAAGTGTGCTATATTGTATGCGAAGGTAACAGGTTTACCTGTGTTTTATACGCACCTGTAGCTCAGTGGATAGAGCAGTGGTTTCCGGTACCATGTGCGGGGGTTCGATTCCCTTCAGGTGTGTTTGCCGGGAGTAGGGGACTCTCGGCACTTTTTATAAGGAGGGGTGGAATATGGATGATTTCAGGGAGTGGTTGTCCGATAATCTCCGCTATTTTATGCTTGGCGGAGCCATTCTGCTCGTCGTGCTGGTGTTGTTTTTTGGTATCCGTGCCTGCGCAGGCAGAGGACGTTCATCCGATACCACCGATTCGGCACCTGAGCAGGCTGAACAGGAAACACCTGAGACAACGGACAGTTCCGCGGATACCGAGGCAGAAGGCAAGATCGAGAATCCTCTCGTCGAGGCGGATGCGGATGTGAAGGAACTGATCGAAAGCTATTACAAAGCACTTGGAGACAAGGATATCGATGCGCTGAAGGAGATCGAGATCAATCTTTCCGCCGCGGATGAGGCTAAGGTAACCAATGCCAAGGACTACATCGACAGATACGAGGTGGAAAACGTCTATTCCAAGGAAGGACTTGAAGATACAAGCTACGTCGTATACGCGTGCTTCAACTATATCTGCAAGGGTATCTCCACACCGGTACCGGCTCTCAGCCAGTTCTATGTGGTGACTGATGCGGACGGGGCCCTCAAGATCGACGGCGGAGCGGCCGGCAATGCAAGTATTTCTTCGTACACCGAGAACCTCAAGAAGGATGCCGATGTACAGGCTCTGACGACCAAGGTCCGGAATGAGAACGAAAAAGCGCAGGAGACCGATCCTGAGCTGGCGGAGTTCTTAAAGAACCTGGGCGAGGAAGATACGACAGCGACGGCTTCCGCGTCTGATACGGCCGAGAAGCCGGCCGAAGAAGAGGGAGAGACCCTGACAGTCAACACAGACGCCAACGTTCGTGCGGCCGCTGACGGGGATTCCGAGATCATCGGAGGCTATTCCGAAGGTACCAAGGTCAAGAAGACCGGCCAGGAAGGCCAGTGGGTCCAGATCGATTATGAAGGGCAGACAGGGTATATCTACCAGGATCTGCTGAGCTGATCAGTTACAAAAACAGTCGGAGGCTGATGCATGATTGCATCAGCCTCCGTTCTTTTACAATAGAAGATTCATTCAGGATAGAAGGAACCATATGCGGTTCCGGCTTCCAGTGTGACGCCGCGCGCTGCGGCCAGCTCCGACACGGTGACCAGCTTGTAGCCTTTTTTGATCAGCTTCGGGATCAGCTTTTCGACCGCATCCACAGAGGTACTGAAGATGTCATGCATCAGTATGATCGATCCGTCCGTGACCTCGGAGAGCGCGAGAGGAACGATCTGTTTCGGGTCCTGGGATTCCCAGTCCAGTGTGTCGATCGACCATAGGATCATGGGGACGCCGAGCGTTTTGCGTACGGTCTTGTTAATGTTCCCGTAAGGCGGGCGGATCAGCGTGGCTGGATGACCGGCCGCGGAGGAGATCAGTGAATCGGTCTTCTCGATCTGCTTCCGGATCTGGTCGGCGTTCAGAGTCGTGAGATCCGTGTGATCGTAGGAATGATTGCCGAGCTCACAGCCAAGCTTTTCCATGCGCGCAACCTCTTCGGGGAAGGATTCGATCTCCCGGCCTACCATAAAGAAGGTTGCTTTGACATTGTATTTTTCGAGGCAGTCGAGCAGACGTCCCGTAAAAGAACCAGGACCGTCGTCAAAGGTTAAAGCAACAAGGCCGCTGCTTCCTGCAGCGGCCTTGGCAATTTCTTCTTCCGTGAGAACCTCTGAGGCATCGGCGGAGTTTTCCGCTTCGGCAGAAGCGGCCTCGGCGGCCTTCTGCGCAAAAATATCATCTACGGCCTGCAGGGCTTCTTTTGAAGTGCGTTCCTCGTTGATGGTACCATCGGGATGGAAATAGTAGATCTGGTCATTATAGGTGGCTTTAAAGGTCTGCAGGATGCCGTCCTTGTCAAAGAAGTAGCGGACACCGTCGATTTCCTGCCAGTCCTTCAGCATGTAATTGGTCTCGTGATCGAAGTAATAGGTCTTGCCGTCGCTGTCATAGAGCCATCCGGTGATCGCGGCTCCGTCCACCATGAAATACCAGCGTCCTTTGGTCTTGGTCCAGGTGCCCCGGTCGGCAAATTCGGATACCGGCCGCTGATAGGAAGGATCCTCCTCGGGAAGATCGATGGACGGCAGGACGCTCTGGAAGTTTTCCTCGGGAATGATGACTTCATCCTCCCCGGTTGCGGCTGCCTCGGAAGCGGCCGTACCATCAGCGGAAGCGGCTTTTTCTGCCGTACCGGAATCCGTGACGGCGGAAGCCAATGTGCGTTCCTTCGGCATCACCAGCGACAAGAGATCCGTAAACGAATTGCTGTCGGCAGGCGAAGGCTCCGAGGATGTATATGTGACCGCGGCTGCGGATCCGATACAGATGAGCAGCGAAAGGATCACCAGAAGCGGACTGGTCCGCTTTTTCTTCTGATCCATGGAACAGTTTCCTCCTTGTAAATGCTTGTCTAGTCTACATAATACAATAGTCGGCTCCAAAAAACAACCCACTTTTTGCCGTGCACTTCGTGTTTACGGGAAGGAACTCCGCGTTTTGGCCATCACTGCTTGCCCAAACGAAAAAAAGCATATATAATGGTACATATCATTCTATCGAAGGGAAAGGATGGAACTGCGTTTGCTTACCAGGGTTCCGGAAAACGGCGGCGGATGCCGCATCAACAAATATCTGAGCGAGGCGGGGATCTGCTCCCGCCGGGAGGCCGACAGGCTGATCGCGGAGGGCCGTGTATCGATCAACGGGCGGCAGGCTGTCCCGGGCGACCGGGTGCTTCCGGATGACGAGATCGTCTGTGACGGAAAAAAGGTCTCCGGAAAAGCCTCCGGGATCCTGCTGCTTTTTTATAAGCCAAGAGGCATCGTCTGCAGTACCAGGCGGCAGAGAGACGAGCAGACCGTGACGGATTATCTCGCCTGGCCGGAGCGCATCTACCCGGCCGGCCGGCTTGACAAGGATTCGGAAGGCCTTCTCCTCATGACCAACCAGGGAGAGCTCGTAAACCGGATGATGAAGGCTTCGGAATATCATGAAAAAGAATATATCGTCACGGTGGACCGTCCTGTCACGGATGATTTCGTCCGTGCGATGAGTTCCGGGATCCCGGTCCTTGGACAGATGACGCGCCGGTGCCTTGTGGAAAAACTGGGAAAAAACACCTTCCGCATCATCCTGACCCAGGGCCTGAACCGGCAGATCCGCCGCATGTGTGAATATCTTGGCTACCGGGTGCGAAGACTCGTACGCGTCCGCATCATGAACCTTACGCTTGACGGTCTGAAGCCCGGCGAGTACCGGAAGATGACTGAAAATGAAAAGAATGAGCTGCTTGCCATGCTTTCGTCGAAAGAAAAGAATGCACAGCCGGCAGTGACAGGAGGAAAGAATGGCAGATAAACAGACAAGGATCCGGGAGCTTTGTGATCTTCTGAATAAAGCTTCGAAGGCCTACTATGCCGAGGACCGGGAGATCATGTCGAATCTTGAATATGACCGCCTGTATGACGAACTGGTACAGCTTGAGAAGGAGACAGGGCTCGTCATGGCGGACAGTCCCACGGTGCATGTGGGCTATGAGGCTGTGGACGGCCTGCCCAAGGAGACGCATGAGCGTCCGATGCTGTCCCTGGACAAGACCAAGGAGGTGGAGGTCCTTCGCTCCTTTATCGGTAACAACAGGACGATCCTTTCCTGGAAGATGGACGGACTCACGATCGTACTCACCTACGAAGGCGGGGCCATTTTAAAGGCCGTCACCCGCGGCAACGGGACGGTCGGGGAGGTCGTTACCAACAATGCCAGGGTCTTCCGGAACATTCCCGTACAGATCCCTTATAAGGGGCGCCTTTCGCTTCGCGGCGAAGCGATCATCACCTACGCGGATTTTGAGAAGATCAACGAGGAGATCGGGGACGCGGACGCACAGTACAAGAATCCGCGGAATCTCTGCAGCGGATCGGTCCGCCAGCTGAACAACGAGATCACCGCCGGGCGGAATGTGCGTTTCTATGCTTTCGGCCTTGTCAGCGCCGATGGCGTGGACTTTGAGAACTCTCATGAAAAGGAACTGCTCTGGCTTAGGAGCCAGGGCTTTGACACGGTCGAATACCGGATGGTCACAGCGGAGACGCTGGATCAGGCGATGGATTATTTCCGGGATGCCCTTGGACAGAATCCGTTTCCGTCGGACGGCCTGGTCGCGCTTTACGATAACATCTCCTATGGGGCCTCGCTCGGACAGACAGCCAAATTCCCACGGAATTCCTTCGCCTTCAAATGGGCGGATGAGGAGCGGGAAACGGTCCTCCGGTATGTCGAGTGGAGTCCGTCCCGGACGGGGCTAATCAATCCGGTCGCTGTCTTTGAACCGGTCGAGCTGGAGGGTACGACCGTGACCCGGGCCAGCCTTCACAACATCAGCATCATCAGGCAGCTGGCCCTGGGAGAGGGAGATACGGTCACTGTCTACAAGGCAAATATGATCATTCCGCAGATCTCCGAAAACCAGACCCGGAGCGATACGCTTGTGATCCCGGACCGATGTCCGGCCTGCGGCGGTCCGACCCGGATCCGGATGGATAACGATTCGGAAGTACTGATGTGCGAGAATCCCGCCTGCCCGGCAAAACAGATCAAATCCTTTTCCCTGTTCGTCAGCCGGGATGCCATGAACATCGACGGTCTATCCGAGGCGACCCTCGAGAAGTTCATCGCCAGGGGATTTATCCATGAATTCGCGGACCTTTTCCTTCTTTCACGTCACAAAGATGAGATCGTGGAGATGGAGGGCTTCGGAGACAAATCCTACCGGAATCTGATGAACAGTCTTGAAAGTGCCAGGACGACGACACTGTCCCGGGTACTTTACAGCCTCGGCATCCCGAACATCGGGGCCGCAAACGCAAAGCTGATCTGCCGTTTCTTTGACGACGATCTTGCAAAGATCAAAAGCGCATCAAAGGAGGAGGTCGCGTCGATCCCCAATATCGGTCCGGTCATCGCGGGAAGCCTTTCGGATTATCTGGCAGATGAAGAGAACAACCGGAAGCTGGACCACCTTCTTTCCATGCTGCACATCGAAAAGGAAGAGAATCAAAACGAACAGACCCTGAAAGGAACTGCGTTCGTTATCACAGGAAGCGTCGAACACTTCGCAAACAGAAACGAATTAAAAGAACGAATCGAATCACTGGGCGGAAAGGTCACAGGTTCCGTTACTTCAAAAACGAATTACCTGATCAACAATGACGTGACCTCCGGATCCACGAAGAACCGGAAGGCGCGGGAGTTAGGGATCCCGATCCTGTCGGAGGAGGACCTGCTCAGGATGATAGAAGAAAAGACAACAGGAGGAGACTGAATTGCCGATCAAAGTACAGAGTAATCTGCCCGTCAAGGAAATACTTGAAAAAGAAAACATTTTTGTCATGGACGAGAACAGGGCCTTGCATCAGGATATCCGTCCCATCGAGATCCTGATCCTGAACCTGATGCCGCTGAAGGAGGACACGGAGCTGCAGCTGCTTCGTTCCCTTTCGAATACCCCTCTGCAGGTGGATGTTACGTTCATGGCTGTACAGAGCCACGAAGCAAAGAATACCTCGATGAGCCATCTGAATAAATTCTACCAGACCTTTGACGAGCTTCGGGAAATGCGTTTTGACGGGATGATCATCACGGGGGCCCCGGTGGAGCAGATGGAGTTCGAGGAAGTGGATTACTGGGAAGAACTGAAAGAGATCATGAGCTGGTCGGAAAGGCACGTGACCTCCACGATCTACCTGTGCTGGGCTGCCCAGGCGGGACTCTATTATCACTACGGACTCAAAAAAAGGATGCTGGACCACAAAATGTTCGGCCTTTTCTGGCATAAGGTCCAGAACCGGCGGATCCCGCTGGTGCGCGGCTTTGACGATATGTTCCTGGCACCGCATTCGAGGCACACGGAGGTCAGCATCGAGGATGTCCGGAACTGCAGTGCCCTTACGATCCTGGCGGAATCGGAAGAAGCCGGTCTTTTTCTTGCCATGGCCGAAGAGGGCCGCAAGATCTTTGTCATGGGCCATCCGGAATATGACAGGGTCACCCTGGACGGGGAGTACAAGCGGGATCTCTCCAAAAACCTGCCGATCGATGTCCCCGTAAATTATTACAGAAATGATGATCCGGGTAACAAGCCGCTCCTGATGTGGCGGGCCCATGCCAACAACCTGTATACAAACTGGCTGAATTATTATGTTTATCAGAGCACGCCCTACGATCTGTACGGCACTCCGTTTTAAGCGGACGATCCAAAAAACGCACTGTTTATTCAGATGAATCATTTATTAAATCAGTTCATATTTTCGTAATTTTTCGATGAAAAACGATTGATTTTTCGCTGACGTTATGATATAGTAGGATAGGTTATGGTCAGTATACTATGCGGATCGCTTTTGCAGGGGATAAAAAAGCTGATCCAGAGGGGGGCACTTTGTGTTGAAATATAAGAATATCAAACAAATCCTATGTCTGACGATCGCGACTGTGATGCTGGCAACATCTGCACCGGTCATGACTATGTCAGAGGAAAAATCAAAAAAAGAACAGGCGGAACCGACTCCGACGCCTACGCCGACACCTACCCCGGTGCCGACGAAGGCTCCTGAACCGCCCAAGGCGCAGGAGCAGCCGAAGCCGCAGGAGCAGCCGGCTGCCCAGGAGGAAACAAAACCGCAGGAACAGGCAAAACCACAGGAGCAGGCCGAGACACCTGCCGAAACGCCGGCACAGCCGTCCGCCCCGAAACCGGCCGCCCCGTCAGAGGGACAGGAGCCGTCCGGACAGGAAGGGACGACACCTGAAACGCCGGACTCCGGAGAGCAGAAAGAGGATACGACGCCTGCCCAGGAGGGAGAAACGCCTGCCGAGGATCCTTCCGTTACACCGGAACCGGCAGAGGGTCAGGAGGAGCAGCCGGCAGACCCGACAGTCACTCCGGCCGCGGATCCGTCTGAGCAGACAGAAGATCCGGCTGTTACACCGACACCGGCAGAAGAACAACCGGCAGAGGCAGCGACGGTCGAAAGAGTGATCGAGCTGATCGGCAAGCTGGACGGCGTCATCATCACCCTGGAGAGTAAAGGCGATGTCGCCGCGGCAAGGACCGCCTACGACACCCTGAGCGAAGAGAACAAGGCCCTGGTCACGAACTATGAGATCCTGACCAAAGCTGAAGCCGAGATCGCAAAGCTTGAAGCAGAGCAGCCGGGCCAGGAGACGTTCACCGCGCAGTCCGTGATCGCCAAGATCGGCGAACTTGAAGGCATCACCATCACACTTGATCATAAGGCTTATGTGAGCGAAGCAAGAGCCGCCTATGACAGCCTGAGCGAAGAGGACAAGGCGCTGGTCACCAATTACGAGACACTGACCAAAGCCGAGGCCGAGATCGCCAGGCTCGAAGAAGAGGCGCGTATCGCCGAGGAGGAACTCAAGAAGAAGGAAGAAGAGGCGGAGGCGCTCGAGGGGACCCCGATCTACTACACCAACATGGTGTCCAACCTTCACGCCGGCAAGGAATTCTACCTGAACAGCCTGAAGGACGCCTACCACCTGACCTTCTCCGACAACTTTGCTTCCATCATGGAGCAGATCGAAAACGAATACAAGAAAGCGAACGATATCAAGTTCGACCCGGATTCGGTCACGACTTCTTCCGACAGTCTGCTGGTCCGGAACTGGCAGGATATCCTCGCGATCTACGTCCTGAACCATTACAAGAAGGGCGAGACAAGCTACACACTGAATTCCGACAGCAAGGTGGAGCTCACAGCGATCTTTGCGGAGATGAATCCGATCCTCCACGATTCCGCTGACCAGAGCAAGGTTGCATTTGCAAACCGCCACATCGATTATTACGCACGGGAGCATAAGCTCTCCGAGACGGACAAGGCTGTACTCGCAAAATATCTCGAGACCGACTGCAAGCTTCTATGCGCGGTCGTCACGGCGGCCAAGGGCTTTGTTCGTGAGAGCGTGGGCGATAATGTCGCCGAAGAGCGTGTCAACGTCATCGCGGCTGCATTCTCGCTGGTCGGCAAGGTCGGTTATTTCTGGGGCGGCAAGTCCACCGCACTCGGTGAAGATTCCCGCTGGGGCAGTGCCGCGAAGGTTACCGCCAAGGGAAGCCGCAGTACCGGTACACTCCGTGCATACGGGCTTGACTGCAGCGGTTTCGTGACCTGGGCCGTGATCAACGGCTACGAGACAAAGAGCATGCACAGCAGCATCGGTGACGGGACTTCCACCCAGTGGGAGAAAGCCAGCGTGATCAGCGAACGGCAGGCACAGCCCGGCGATCTGGTATTCCAGAGAGGTCCGGAGGCCGGCAGCCAGAACCATGTCGGCATCCTTGTCGGACAGACCGACGCCGGCGACTGGATCGCGGTTCATTGTTCTTCTTCCAAGAACGGTGTTACCGTTGGCGAAGCCTACAGCGCAAGCTTCCGTTATATCCGTCAGCCTGATTTCTATCCGTCCGAAGCCGAAGTGCAGGAAATGCACGAAGCCGCGAAGGTCGTGGACAACACCGTGACCGAACCAGAAGAAGAGAATCTCATTCCCGAGAGCAGCGTGGCTGATGCCGTGATCGACGAGGAAGATCTGATCGAAAAAACCGATCCTGAGACACCTGCAGAGGAAGCAGCCGAGACTCCGGATGAACAGGAGCAGACGGACGATACTTCTTCGACAGATGAAGAGCAGGAAACAGACGCGGCTGATGCTTCTGCTCCGGCAGAAGAAGAGAATGCCGAAGCTGACGCTTCTGCTCCGGCGGAAGATGCGAAGATCGAAGCGGATGAAGCAGTATCCAACGAGGTTGAAGATAAGGAGATGAACGTTGAGACTCCGGCTCCGGCCGCAGAGCTCACGGATGTTTCCGAAACCGTATCGTTCGATGAACCCGCAGCAGAAGAACCGGCTGCAGTCACGGATGACGTGATCACAGGCGGTGAGGATGTTTCCGGGACAAAGAACGAGGAAATCGGCTCCGATCTGTCTGAGACGGAAGCTGTATCGGTATCGGCCGGTGCAGACGATGAGGATGCCGAAGAGCTGATCTCCGACGGAGACGCGGCAAACGACGAGGAAGTCGATCCTGAGGAAGAGGCAAAGGCACTGAAGATGAATGCAGCGCGCCGGATCAGGAATGGCGAGGAGCTTACCGATGAAGAGATCGATATGTACGATCTTGACGGAGATGGGATCCTTTCCGAGGAAGAACTGGAGCAGATCCTCATGGATTCCGACGAGTATGAGCTTCCGGAAGGCTTCATCCTTGACGATTCTGTCGTATCAGAGTTCTGATCTTTAAAAACAACAAAAAAGTGTCTCGCGTGCGAGACACTTTTTTGTTGTTTCATAGATGATCCGGCTTAAGCTTACCTGTGGATCCCGGACAATTCCTCCTCGATCCACTTGTGTGTATCATAGTTGTCGCCGAAGAGCTGAACGATCACGCCGTAGGGCTCCGCATCACTTGAAAAGGCGTTCGCCTCGTCCGTATCGACGTGCATGGCCAGACGGAAGCTCCGGTTGACACGGACCACCACATCGGCGTAGATGACGGTGCGGCCGTAGCTTTTGGTAAGAACAAAGACCTGGTCATTGTCCCGGACGCGAAGGACCAGGGCCTCGTCAGGCGTCATGTGAATGTGACGCTTGGCAACAATGACGCCCTCCTTCATCTCGAACTCACCCATGGGACCGATCAGGGTGCAGCCGGGTGTACCGGCGATATCACCGGACTGACGGATCACGCCCGGAAGGCCCAGCTGCCTGGTGTCGGTCAGTGATACTTCTACCTGGGAACGGGACCGGAAAGGTCCGAGAATGGCCATGTTCTCAAACCGGCCCTTGGGACCGCGGACGGTCAGTCTTTCCTCACACAGATACTGACCCGGCTGGCTGAGCTCCTTTACAAAATGGAGTTCCTTGCCGGGGCCGAACAGAACCTCAAAATCTTCTCTGCTCAGATGAATATGCCTTGCAGAGGTCTCGATCGGGATCTTTACACTCATTGTTTCAACCTGCTTTCCATACTGATGATTTTACAGTTTAGCAGGTTAACGTAAAAAGAGCAATCCCTTTTTTACAGACGGCAGGCAGGAAAGGAGTACTATGAACCATAAAAGAAAACGGCCATGGCGTTTTTTACTGCTCATCTTTTTGCTGCTCGTAGCTTTTGGCACGCTCTTTGGAAAGGTACGCTTCGGCAAAGAACAGACAGAGACGATCCCGATGCCTTTTGTGAGCGGAGATCTTCTGGATGACGCGATCAGCTTATTCACCGGCGAACCGACGGAGGTGCGGGAGCTGAAAGCCCAGGAGGTCACCGGAAAAGAGGAAGGCTTCTACGAGTATTATTTTGAACAGCTGAACGATGACCAGAAGCGTGGATACCGGCAGATGCTGACGGCGATCCGGAACAGGGAGGAATCATTCTATGTCACGGTGACCGGCGATGATGTGACGCATGTCTACAGCGCGGTTCTGAAGGATCATCCGGAGCTGTTCTGGATCCACAACCGGGAACACGTCTATATGACCAGCTATTCAAACCAGGATTACAGCCGTTTTTCACCCGGTTATACCTATACGGAAGCCGAGATGAATGAGATCCTCGGTTCCATGGAAAGCGCGTATCAGTCTGTCAGGGCAATGATCCCGGAAGAGGCGGATACATACCGGAAGGTGGAGACCGTCTACACCTGGGTGATCGATTACTGTGAATATGTCGTGACGGAGCATGACCAGAGCATTGCAGGTGTTTTCTGGGCCAAAGAGGCCGTGTGCGCAGGGTATGCAGGCGCCGTCAAATATCTGCTGGACCGTCTCGGCATTCCCTGCATCTATGTCGAAGGAGACTCTTCGGAATCCTCCGACGGCCACGCCTGGAATATCGTCTGGATCGACGGAGAACCATACATCGTGGACGCGACCAACGGCGACCAGCCGGATTTCCTGCAGGGGAACGCCGCTATGCTGGCGGAGCACAAGACGACTATCATGGATTATCTGTGCCCGTTCCCTGAGGAATACGCGGCGATCTACACACCGGCCGATGAGTATCAGGTTCCTGCCTGTACGGCCCATGCCGATAATTTCTATGTGCGGAACAACGCCTGCTTTGACGACTATGACTGGCAGAAGGTCTATGATCTTTGCAGGCTGCGGATCGACAACAATGCGGCCGTCGTCCGGTTCCGTTTCGCTAGGCAGGAGGATTTTGAAAGAGCCGTCAGCGAGTGGGGCGAAGGTGACTCCGCGAGCGAAGTGGCCAATTACTACATGACCAGGAACGGTCTGGACAGAGTGGAGTACCATTTCGGCGTCCTGGATACGTTCAAGACGATCTACTATATCTTTTAAGGCAAGGAGAAAACAATGGATTTCATCAACAGCCTCGGCTGGATCTTCGGAGAGACAAATGACAACCCGGTCATTGACAGGGCAGTGGGATTTATACGGTCATTTTACCAGAAGCTTCAGCAGCCTTTGACGAACGAGATCATGCTCATACTGGCTGCGTTTCTGGTGTTCGGGCTTTTAAACTGCTTTCTTGGTTACCGGATGCTACGGTTCTGGGTCATGCTTGCCGGCTTCGGCATCGGAGCGGCCGCGGCTCTCTACGCGGCAGACCGGATGCTTCCGGAAGCCGATCACATGATACAGCTTGGCGCGGCCGTCGGAGGAGGTATCCTTGTGGCCGTGATCGCGATGCTGGTCTATAAAGCCGGTATCTTTGTTCTCGGGGCAGGCCTTGGGATCGGTATCAGCATCTATCTGCTGCATCCGACCAGCTCGGCCGTGTTTTTCCTGTGTATCCTGATCGGCGTGGTGCTCGGGTCTCTGGCGATCCGGTATTCAAAGGAGGTCCTGATCATCGGGACAAGCCTTGTTGGAGGTGCGTTCGCCGGCTTCTCAGGGGCACATCTTCTGGAGCTCTCCGAGATCCCCTACAGCCTGCTGATCGGCCTCGGAGCCGCCTTAGTCGGGATCCTGATCCAGTTCCTGACCAACAGGGATGAATATGAGGAGGATGACGGGGAAGACGAAGAAGAACAGGATGAGGAAGAGGAAGGGCTTCCCGATCTCGATGAGATCGACTACGCAAGGATCGATCCGGAGTTATTTGAAGAACTGGACCTGGAGGATCTGAAGGATGGGCAGGAGGAACTGAAATGGCCAAAGAAGCAAAAACCAATGCAATGAGAATGCTGGACAAAAAAAAGATCCCCTACGAAGTGCTGACCTATGAATGCGATGAATTCGTGGACGGCCTTCATGCGGCGGATCTGACCGGGGCTCCCTATGAACAGTCGTTCAAGACACTTGTCATGGAGGGGAAGAGCGGCAATTATTTTGTTTTTGTGGTCCCGATCGAGAAGGAAGTGGACAGGAAGGCCGCTGCAAAGGCGGTCGGAGAGAAGACCGTGGATATGATCCACGTCAAGGACATTCTGAAGATCACTGGCTATGTACGCGGCGGCTGCAGCCCGATCGGCATGAAAAAGCCGTACAGAACGGTCTTTGACTCCGCAGCCGGTGATTTTGAAGAGATCTATGTGAGCGGCGGCAGGATCGGCCTGACGCTGAAGGTCCGGGTCAGGGATCTTCTCGAGGTTACAAATGCAAGCCTCGAGAAGGTGACGGCGGACTGACCGGTTCTCCGGCCGGTCCGTTCAGTGGTCTTTGTTGATCCTGTTCTCCTTGTTGTTCCGGAAGGCTGTCGGGGTCGCGCCTCCGCTGTATTTTTTGAAGACGGAGGTGAAATGACTCTGCGAACTGAAGGAAAGCAGGTCGCTGATCTCCGCAATACTCATATTGGTATATAAGAGAAGCCTTTGGGCTTCTTTTGTTTTCTGCATCAGAATGTAGTTGGAGATATTCTGCCCGGTTTCCTTTTTGAAATGGTTCGACAGATGGCCACGGCTGATCATCAGGGCGTTTGCGATCTCCTGGGTCGTAAGCTGCGACGAAAGGTTCAGGTTGATATAGTTGACGGCGTCCCTGACAACATGCGAACGGATCGAGCTATCCTTCGCAAACCGGACCTGCATGGTATACACGCCGGCCATCTGGATCTGAAGAGCAAGGATCTCTTCCGGCGTCTCGCAGTCCTTGCTTTTGCGGATGTAGGCACGCTGCAGGAAGAGCGCAGCGGATTTTTCCATGCCGCCGTCGATCGCGGCTCTTGAGATCAGTGTGGAGACGACGATAAAAAGATCAACCAGGTCCTTCTGTCCGGAAAACAGCGAGGGAAAGGCATAATTGAAGTTCTTGACAAGGATCCTTTTCTGGTCTGCTTCGGTATCGCCGTTCCGGATCGTCTCCAGAAATGCGTTTTCTTCGTTGATCACATCGACCAGGACACCGGCGTCTGCGTGAAGCTCACTGTATCTTTCGATCTTTTCTTTTTCAAGAAGCTTGAACAGCTGGTCGGTCAGTTCCGGAGAGAGGGTCGTCCTATTTCTTGCGATACGGAAGTTCAGAAAGTTCAGGATCGCGTTTAAAAGCGTCAGGAACTGAATATCCGTAACCGTGGGAAGAGAATGGATCCCTTTACGGAATGCAGTTTGTTCTTCAGGCAAGATCTCAAAAAAGTCGATCATTGCTTCGATCGAATCCTCGGAGGGAGTATTCCGGAAAACCGGTCCCGCGATAAAGTAGGAATCCGTCGTCTGATCATGTACATACCCGTATAAACCCATTTCCCCGTGATCAAGCAGACCGCTTTCCTGTTCGAAATCAGACGGACTTGTCGAAAAATGATCAAAGCAGTCTCCGGGCATCCAGGAAGGAGTGCTGAGATGATCCTTCATAAAGTCAGTATAATGACGGATCGGGATTTTGGTATAAGATGTAAACAGATCCAATGCAGAAGAAAAAATGCTCTGTTTCATGGGTTAATGTGCTCCTTTTCGAATAAAATCATGATACATGTAAATTATATCACACTTTGACAAGAAAATGTCGAAAAAATGGAAAAAATAATGTACTAAAATGTACGCATTTTAAAGGCTGATATATGCAGAATACTGAAGAGACAGTTGCGTATATTGTGAAAAACAATTATAATGAAAGAGTAAGTATTCAAACGATTTCACAAGGAGGATCATGTCATGAGAACAAAAAAACGCAGTTGTCTTCGTCGTCTGTTCCTGTTTACGCTGCTATGCAGCTGTCTGTTCCTTCTTCCGGCGTATGCGCACGGCGCTGAAAAATGCAGGGCAACCTCCAATTCTTCCGGCGTTGTCACGGTCCGGACAACCAAAGGTACGACTGTCGCCTCCTTCAAGCTGGACGGGAGTCTCCAGGTCGGATACGGGGCCGTCAGGGACGGAAAGCTCATCTATTTCACGACCTACAAAGGCTATCAGGGCAAGAACAACTATCTGTATACGTACTCCACCGACAAAAAGCTCGTCACCCTGCTCTGCAAGCTTCCGACAGGATACTTCAGCTTTGATGTGAACGATCTCTATTCAGGAAGCCTGTACCTGACAGGATGGAATCCGTCGGACAATGCATCCTGCTACCGCTGGTATATCAAAAACAAAAAGCTGAAAAAGCTCGCTGCATCCTCCTACGCGGAGCGTTACGGGAAATACATACTGCTCGACGATACCCTTACGATGGGCTCGTTCTTCCTGTTCCATCTGCGGGTCTATGACACCGCCAAACAGAAGCTGACGACTCTGACATCAAAATGCGGCGGATGGAGCCGCAGTGGCAGTACGATCTACTTTGCGCAGAAGACCGGCGGCAATTATAACAATTACACATACAAGATCCGTTCCTATTCTCTCAGCAGCCGCAAGTATAAGACCATCAAGACCGGCTTCAAAGCCTTCAATGTCGGCAAGATCACGAGCAAATACATTTATTACACGACCAACGGCGGAGGCAAATGCTACCGCTATACGATCAAGACCAAAAAGAAAGCAGCCATGTCCTTTACGGCCTACGCCAAGGCGGTCGGAGCATAACAGCAGATGTGCGGCAGATATTATATCGATCAGCTGATCTATGATGAGCTGGACCGGATCTATGTAGAGATTGAAAAACAGATCCGGCAGAATTATTTTCAAGGAGCTGATGAGGCTGCTGATGTCCTGGAAGACCGGGCGGCGCAGTATCAGCCTCTTACCGGGATAACCACCGGGGATATCCATCCATCGGACACGGCACCTGTCATCTGTATGGACGAGTCCTTTCCCGTACTACGGATGCAGAAGTGGGGATTTCCCCCGTACAAAGGCACCGGGCTGATCTTTAATGCCAGATCCGAGTCGGTCCGGGAAAAGCCGATGTTCCGGGACAGCTTTCTTTCAGGACGTATCCTGGTTCCGGCGAGAGGCTTTTATGAGTGGAACCGGCAGAAGGAAAAAAACGATTTCCGGTCCGAAGATGCATCTCTGCTTCTGATGGCGGGACTCTGTAAAGCCTTTCCGGAAGGAGAACGTTTTACGATCCTGACAACAGAGGCCAACAGCTCCATGGCGCCGGTCCATGACCGTATGCCGGTTCTGGTCGGACGGGAGAGTGCGGCAGACTGGCTCTTCTCAGCTGAAAAAGCAGTGCGGCTTTTGCAGGAGATACCACCGCTTCTTAAGAGAAGCTCTGAATATGAGCAGCAGACGCTCTGGTCTTTATGATCCATATGACAGAAATATACGCAGGAAGCCCGGGAAGCCGGGCTTCTTATATAGGAAGGGGGAACAAGCATGCCGATCCTTGCATCCTTTATGCTACCGCATCCGCCGATGATCGTTCCTGCTGTCGGAAGAGGCAGCGAAGAACAGATACGAAGGACTACCCTGGCTTACGAGACCGTTGCCCGCGAGATCGCGGACCTGAAGCCGGAGACGATCCTCATCACGAGCCCGCATGCCACGATGTACGCGGATTATTTTCATATTTCTCCGGGGAAAAAAACCCGGGGATCCTTTGCCGATTTCAGGGCATCCGGGGTCCGGTTCGAAGAAGAATATGACGAGGAGCTGGTCGACCGGATCTGCCTCCTGGCGGCGGAGGAGCAGTTCCCGGCCGGAACACTCGGAGAGCGGAATGCAAAGCTTGATCACGGGACCATGGTCCCCCTGTGGTTTATCCGGCAGAGATATACAGAAGGGAAGATCATCAGGATCGGTCTTTCCGGTCTGCCTCTTACAGAACACTATCATCTGGGCCGGCTGATCCGGGAGGCGGTCGACATGACCGGCCGGAGAACCGTGATCGTAGCCAGCGGAGATCTTTCCCACAAGCTGCAGACCTACGGACCCTACGGATTCGCGGACGAAGGACCGCAGTACGATGAGCGCATCATGGACGTGTGCGGACGGGCGGCCTTCGGCGAGCTCTTCGATTTCAGCGAGACCTTCTGTGAAAAGGCTGCGGAATGCGGTCACCGGTCGTTTGTGATCATGGCAGGCGCCTTCGACGGCACAGCCGTAAAAGCGACACGCCTTTCCCATGAGGATGTGACCGGCGTCGGCTACGGGATCTGCACCTTTTACCCGGAGGGAGAGGACGGATCGAGACATTTCCTTGACAGATTTCTTGCCGGACAGGAGGAAAAACTCCTTAAGCAGCGCAGCAGGGAGGATGCCTATGTCCGCCTGGCAAGGATGTCTTTGGAAAGCTACATAAAGCAACGCAAAAAGATCCGGGTACCGGATGATCTTCCTGAGGAGATGACCCGCACAAGGGCCGGCGCGTTCGTGTCGATCCATGAACACGGCAAGCTGCGGGGCTGTATCGGTACCATCCTGCCGGTTACGGGATCTGTGGCCCAGGAGATCATTGACAACGCCATCAGCGCCTCGACCCGGGATCCGCGATTCGAGGAGATCCGGGAGGACGAGCTTCCATGGCTCGAGATCAATGTGGATGTGCTTGGAAAACCGGAGCGTATCGATTCTCCGGAGCAGCTGGATGTAAAGCGCTACGGCGTGATCGTAAGCTGCGGTGGCCGGAGAGGACTGCTGCTTCCGGATCTGGACGGCGTGGACACGGTCGAACAGCAGATCTCCATTGCCATGCAGAAGGGCGGCATCCGCAAGGGAGAACCATATACACTGGAGCGTTTTGAGGTGATCCGGCATACGTGAGCCTTTTCTGTGGGATCCACATAAACGGAAACGCCCGTATGTATCATTCGGAACGGAAGGAGGAATCCTGGTATGGGGGTATGCAGTGTATGCTTCCGGCATTGTGAGATACCGGAGGGAAAAACCGGCTTCTGCGGGGCGAGGACATGCCGTGAAGGCCGTGTAACGGCACAGAATTACGGACGGCTCACGTCTCTGGCTCTCGATCCGATCGAGAAGAAGCCGCTGAACCGCTTTTATCCCGGCAGCATGATCCTGTCGGCGGGCAGCTACGGATGCAATCTACGCTGTCCCTTCTGCCAGAATTACCAGATCTCCTGGTCGGAGGAAGCCCTGGCCATGAAGGACAAGGCGGAGTTTTTCTCGCCGGAAGAGCTGTCGGACCTGGCGGACCGGTACCGGAGCATGGGCAATATCGGGATCGCGTTCACCTACAATGAACCGCTGATCGGCTGGGAATTTGTGCGGGATACGGCACGGCTGGTCCATGAAAAAGGCATGAAGAATGTGCTGGTCTCCAACGGGACGGCGTCGCTTTCGGTGCTGACGGAACTGATCCCCTATATCGACGCTATGAATATCGACCTCAAGGGCTTTACGGATCATTATTACCGGGACATCCTTCATGGCGACCGGAAGATGGTCATGGACTTTATCACGGAGGCGGTCCGGCACTGCCATGTGGAGCTTACGACTTTGGTCATCCCGGGGGAGAATGATTCCGAAGAGGAGATGCGCGCGATCACTGGGTGGATCGCAGGACATACGGATGTTTTTGACGGAAAAGAGGGAGCGGACATCCCGCTTCATATTTCGCGCTTTTTCCCACGCTTTCATATGACGGACAGGAAAGCCACAGACGTAGGCAGGATCTACCGCCTGGCGGACGTGGCCCGGGAAAAGCTGAAATATGTATATACAGGAAACTGCTGAATGGAAGACAGGGGAGGAAATCATGATCAACAGGATCGATATCATCGGCCTTGGGGCCGTCGGAGCCATGTACGCGGATTATTATACGGAGAAGCTTGGCGCGGACCATGTACGGATACTGGCAGACCGGGGGCGCATCGATCGCTACCGGTCAGAGGGCATATACATAAACGGTGAAAAGAAGGACTTTCCTCTCTGCGTCGCCGAAGATGAGAAAACGCCTTCCGAACTGCTGTGCTTTGCCACGAAATACGGCGGCCTGAAGGCGGCCATCGAAACGGTACGTCATCTTGTGGACGAGCATACGGTGATCTTTGCGATCATCAACGGCATCCGGAGCGAGGAGGAGCTTTCCGCCGCCTTCGGGGCAGAAAAGGTCATCTACTGTACGGCGCAGAAGATGGACGCCAAAAAAGAATTGAATCAGGTGACCTACAGCACCATCGGGGACCTCACCCTCGGCATCACGAAGGACGGAGCTCCCGAGAGGCTGTCCGCGTTGACAGAATTTCTGGACAGGGCAGGATTCCCCTATACAATCGCCGAAAACGTGCAAAAGGCACTCTGGAGCAAGCTCATCTGCAATGTGGGCGTGAACCAGGCAGTCGCCTACTATAACGGCACCTACGAGACCGTACAGGTCCCGGGAGAGCCCCGTGACCTGATGAGGAGAGGTATGCTGGAATGCGCGGCCGTCGCCGGGGCCGAAGGGATCGACCTGACCGAAAAAGACGTGGATGCGTGGATCAGCGTGATCGACCGCCTGACCCCGGAAAGCGAGCCTTCCATGCAGCAGGACCACAAGGCCGGACGGAAGACCGAGGTGGAGCTTTTTGCCGGCACGGTCTGCAGCCTCGGCCGGAAGCACGGGATCGAAACGCCGGTCAACGACCTGTATCTGCAATTCTTTACAAAGGATTGAGGTTGCCTGAGACGCCTCTTCATGATAAAATAATCGGGAACAGAAATGGTGGAACAGGAGGATACGAGATGAGAGAATATCTGGCGGAGGGGAAAAATCTGCCTGAGACATATCATAAAGCCCTGACGATCCTGGAGGAGAAGGGGCCAGTCACGGAGTGTGCGGACTGGAATACGACCCAGAAGGAAGTCTGCATGACCATGTTCGTGGAGGAGCCGCTCTCGGAGCCCATGATCTCGCGATGCTTTATCGGAGGAGCCAAGGAGCTGCAGCAGTATGTGATGGAAATGCTGGACGGTATCCTTGATTTTGAAGTAGAGAAGGGCAACTGGGCCTACACCTATCATCAGCGGTACGCGGACCAGGTGCCGTTCATCGTGTCGGAGCTGAAGCGCAACCCGTCAAGCCGGAGGGCCGTGATGACCATCCGTGACAAGGACGCGGACATGGGGTCTGACGACCCGGCCTGCCTGCAGCATATCCAGTATTTTATCCGTGACGAAAAGCTTCACTGCAAGGTGCTTTTCCGCAGCAACGATGCCTGCAAGGCGGCCTTCATGAACGCCTTTGCACTGATCATGCTGCAGAAGAGGATCGCGGATGAACTTTCTGTTCCTGTCGGTACCTACACGCACCGGGCCAATTCCTTTCATTGTTATGAAAAGGATTTTGAGCTGCTGAAGGGCTATATCGCCAGGATCCATTCCGGAAACGACGTGACATACGACTATGAGGATGAGTGGCAGGATCTGATGGAGGATTACATTCCGGAGATCGAAGAAACTGTCAAAGAACTTCGGGAACGGTAAAAACCTATGTTTTTAATGATCATCAAGATGTCCGGGGCGGCGGCGCTGTACGTGATCCTCACCTTTTTTCTCTGGAAGTGGATGGAAGGTAAGAAGCTGACAGTGTCCCGGAAGATATTGTTTGGCCTGATCTACGGTGGGATGGCAGTCTTATCCACGCATTTCGGGGTAGACTACAAGCACATGATGATGAATGTGCGGGATATGGGCCCGCTTGCGGCCGGCCTTTTCTTTGATCCTGTTTCCGGTATCATCGCAGGGCTGATCGGCGGCATTGAGCGTTACATTGCAGGCACATACTGGGGCGTGGGCTCCTATACGCGCATCGCCTGCAGTGTCTCCACATGTCTGGCCGGCTTTGTCGCGGCCGGCGTGAGTGTGTTTATCCTGAAACGTAAAAAGCCGTCCATTCTTTATTCCTTTTTCCTGGGCGCCGTGATGGAAGTCTTTCACATGTACGTCGTATTCATCACGCACCGCAGTGATATGGATATGGCGTTCTACGTGGTCAAGAACTGTGCCGGCCCCATGATCATCTTTACGGGCATCGGAATGGCCGTCTGCTCGCTGGTCATCCTTAAGAGCACCGGTAAAAAGCTCTACTTCCATCTGAAAGGGGAGGAGATCACGGTCTCCCAGAAGTTCCAGTTCTGGCTTTTTGGCGTGATGACGTTGATCCTCCTGGGGTCTTTTTTAGGTTCGTATGCGATCCAGACCCAGCGTGCCGTCCAGTATGCGAGAGCCACGATCGATACGGTGGCGGAGGATCTGACCAGTATCTATGAGAAGAACATCCTGGGTGAGTCCTTTTCCTATTTTCACGCCGGGACGGAAGGCACCCTGGATCTGATCGGAAGCTCGGGCCTCATCAAGCTCGGCAATCACGGCGAAAGATCACTTTCTTTGCAGGATCTGCAGTCCGTCAACAAGGCGGAGAAGGGAAAATGCTTCCAGTCCGTCATGTTTGGAAAAGAATCCCTCTGCCGGGTCGATGATCTTAATGCCGGATTACGGCTGTTGACGACGATTCCCATGTCGGAGGTCTATGAGGACCGGGAGGAGCAGGCTTATGAAACCGGCCTGGCATCGATCCTTCTTCTTACGGTCGTGTATATGCTGGTATCGCAGCTGGTTCAGCAGATCGTTGTAAATAATCTTGATCTCGTCAACAGATCACTCAGCCGGATCGCGAGCGGGGACCTGTCGGAAGAGGTTAAGGTACGCAGTTCTTCGGAGTTCGCGTCCCTTTCCGATGATATCAACTATACGGTCGAGGTGCTGAAGGGCTATATCTCCGCAGCCGAAAAGCGAATGGAGGAGGAGCTGGAGCTTGCGCGGAAGATCCAGGATTCGGCTCTTCCCAAAAAGTTCTATGCCTCGATCGGTCATTTTGATCTGTATGCCTCCATGGACCCGGCCAAAGAGGTCGGCGGCGATTTTTATGATTTCTTCTTTGTCAATGATAAAGAGCTGGCGCTCGTCATCGCCGACGTTTCCGGAAAAGGAATACCGGCGGCACTGTTCATGATGCAGAGCAAGACCGCGATCCGGAGTCTGGCCGAAGAGGGCCGTTCTCCTTCGAAGATCCTTTCCGCTGCCAACAATCGGCTTTGCGAGGGAAATGACGCACAGATGTTCGTGACAGCCTGGATCGGGATCTTGAACCTTACGACCGGTCATATGCGCTGCGCGAATGCCGGTCACGAATATCCGGTGATCATGCATGTTCCGGACCTTACGGAAGGAGCTTCCGGCGATTATGAACTCGTAAAGGATAAGCACGGCCTGGCACTGGCGGCGATGGAAGATATGCCGTATAAGGAGTATGAGCTTACGCTTCAGCACGGAGACCGTTTATTCGTGTATACAGACGGTGTACCGGAAGCGATCAACGAGAATACCGAGCAATACGGCACGGAACGCCTGGTAAAGAAACTGAACGAATTGAAAGAGCATTCCATGCAGGATACCTTGACAGAGGTACGCCAGGATATCCAGAGCTTTGTCGGAGACGCCGAACAGTTTGACGACATCACCATGCTGGGATTGACATTCCTGAAATGAAACGGAAATGGGAAGCAGATTGACACATCTATACGACAAACCCGAGTTTTTCAAATAGATCTATATGGATTTTAGCCCCCAGACCCGGAAATCAATGGATTTCCGGATCCGGGGGCTTTTTATGACCTTGCGTTTACCTGGTCATTTTCGCGTGTTATTCGGTTGCTGCTTTGCTGTCATTCACACCGATACCGTCGATGCTGATGATCGACGCGCCGCTGCCGGACACCTTCGGAACGTCGCCGTTCCATTTGTCGATCTTTTGTTTCTCGATCAGTTCCGGAGTCAGGGATTCCGCGATCAGTTTGTTGGCGGCGGCTTCCGCCTCGGCTTTGATGCGGATGGCTTCGGCCTGACCTTCAGCCTTGATCTTGGCCTGTTCAGCCTCGATCTCGGCGGTTTCCTTGTTCTGCTGAGCCTGGATCAAGGCGACTTCCTTGTCCTTCTGGGCCTGCACATTGGCTGTTTTCTGCTCGATCTGCGCGAGCTCCAGTTCCTGCTGGGCGGTGACCTTACGCTGTACGGCTGCACGCGTATCCGCGTCGGCGTCAATGTTGATCAGGCTGACATTCTCCACGATGATCCCGTAGGGCTCAAATTTGTTCTTGATATACTCGGAAATGGCTATGTTCAGGTTTGCACGCTCGTCGCCGAGGATCTCCGTGACCGGATATTTGGCCGTCACTTCCTTGGTCCAGGAAATGATATTCGGTTTGATAAAAGAATCACGAACTTCCTTGCCGGACTGGCCCTTAAATCTGGTAAACAGCTTTGTGACGTCCTCCGGATCATACCGGTAGGTAAAGGTAAGATCAACGATGAGGCCTTTTCCATCGGAGGTCGGGACCTCAAAGCTGTCGTCGTTCTGGGAATCACCTTCGCGCGTCGATGTCAGGTAGCTTTGCTCGATTCCTACGGAATACAGTGTCACTTCCTTGGTCGGCGCTACCAGGTGCCAGCCCTGGGTCAGCACGTCGTCCGAGACACCGCCGTTCATGCTGTAGACGATTCCGACATAGCCGGCAGGGATCTTTTCCATACATTTGATGCCTGTGATCAAAAGAACGAATATAACAACACCTGTTACGATCGCTCCGAGTTTTCCTCTGGTCATTGGTTTACGTTCCTTCATGGTTCTTCTCCTCTGAAAATGATTGTTCTTTTGCAGTGTTTCGTTCGTTTTTGCTTCGGTTACAGTACCTTCGGTTCTTTCGGTCATGTTCGGATCATTCTCCATCATCATCGTCATCCTCCTCGTTCATGATATCTGAGAATTCTTTCCCATAGTCTTTCAAAAACTTGCCGATCTTCGGAAACAGCCAAACCAGCAGTCCCCAAAGGATCACGGCGCCAACAAACAGATAAAACACCAGGATCGGATTCATCTTCCCCTCCTCCTTTCCGATCTGTCCCACCGGCTTCGCCCACAGACCTTCCGGTCAAAGGCGCGCCAGGAAGGCAGCTGCGAACCTGATCAGAAACAAAACGATCAGGACCTTGAAAACCAATCGTACGAGGATCAGGCCGAGTCCCAGCACTGGACTGAAGAACATCAGGCCAAGCAGGCACAACGGAAGCATTCCCCAGACGGAACGGCGTCCGGCGTTATAGGAACCCCTGGAGCCGATCGCTGCCATCAGCAGCAAAAAGATGATCATTCCTGTCATTTTCATGTACCTCCTTATCATAGTAAGTCTCTCATAGGAAAAGTACGGAGTGCTTTCCTATGAATCAAAAAAAGACTCACATCATGACCGTTGTCACAATGTAAGTCTTGCCATTTCATTTGATACGGATCCATCGGATCGTACTGACGATCTCAAATCCACCCTTCCGGGTGTCTGGCTACTCCCTTACTTGGATTGATTGTATGATAGCACTTTGTTAATTCATTGTCAATACTGATTCTGATAATTAATTAACAAAGTTTGCGATCGATTTTTGTGCACCTTACACATAATGATATCCAGCTGTCTTTTCGCCTGATCAGGGAGGATCATATACTTTTGATCTGTCAATCTTTATGAAATGAAAAAGCCGCAGAATCAGACGTACATGGCGATACGAACGGTTCTGCGGCATATTTTCATTATATATGCAGTTGTAAGATCAAAGTGCGACGGAGATCATATCCTGGCAGGCCTCGGGGATCTCTTCCTTGTCAAGGGACATGCTGATGATGAACTTGACGTTGAAGCTCTCTCCCACTGCCTTGATCTGGGTAAGTGCATTGCTGACATCGAGACCTTCCAGCTTGGCTACCTTCAGGAAACTGTCCAGATAGATCTCTTCGAGGTCATGGTCCTGTGAAATGATCCCACACAGAAAACCGATAAACTCATCAGCATTCTTAAGAGGATATACGGAGGCATCGATCAGGCGGACTTTATTGTTCAGCTCGTACATATGCTTGGTACTCTTGTCAATGTAGACAATGCTGCCGTTCGCTTCCTTGATGGCGGCATTGACCTTGTCCAAGAGTACTTTTGTCTTGCCTTTTCCTTTCCTCCCTACAATCAGTTCTACCATGTTATCTTCCTCCTTGGATACGTTTATAGTTTGAGCTTTGCCGGAACGCAGCCACTGATAAAAGCATTCCGGATATATCAAATAGGTTAAAAATGACAAAAACCATATTTAATATGATTCAATTATAGTGCATTATTGCGAATAATTCAATGCCTAATCGAAAAAAGTAGCGACCGGGAGTCAACAGATTGATTCCCGGCCGCCAATATACAGCTTTTTTACAGAAGTCCCTTCGCTGTATTGCCTGATCTCAGTACAGAGCGTCAGTTGATCGCCTGCAGCAGTGAGTTCATCTGCGCGTACAAAACGTCCTTGGTGTTCGCGCCCATGACGACGGACACAAACGGCTTCCCGAAGGCGTTCTGGGAAAGCAGCGCAAGACAGTTGCCCGCGATGCTGGTGTAACCGGTCTTTCCGCCGAGCACCGTGACATTCTTGGGCGGCGTCGATTCGCCGGTCAGGTAATGGTCCGTGGATTCCAGCCGGACAACACCCTCGGAGCCGTCCTGGTGGGTGTAGTTGCACACGTAGGAAGGCTGCTGGGTGATCTCGGTGAACTGCGGATATTTGAGCGCCTCACGGAGCATCAGATAGATGTCGTAGGGCGTCGTGTAATGGTTTTCATCCTGCAGGCCGTGGGGGCTCGTATAGTGGGTGCCCGTGCAGCCGATGGACTGGACGTACTCGTTCATCATGTCCACGAATTTCTCGGTACTGCCGCCGATGGTCCTCGCGATGGCGAGGGCTGCGTCATTGCCGGAGTAGACGAGAAGGCAATGGAGCAGCTGGTTCAGCGTCACCTGGTCGCCGGACCAGAAGCCGCAGACCTGGGAGCCCTCCTCGAGCATCAGGTCCTCCGGTTGGATCGTGACCGTCTCGTCCAGTCTCCCGCTCTTCAGGAGGAGGATGGCCGTCACGATCTTGGTGATACTGGCGGGATAGACCTTTTCGAAGGGCTTCTGCGCGTACATGACCGAATGATTGTCAAGATCAAGAAGAAGCCCGGCCTGCGAATCCGCCAGGGTAGACGTTTCCAGTGGTACCTCGTTCGTCACGACACAGAGGTCGGACGCGAAGCCCTCCGCCTTCTGCGCTTCCTTTTTGACAAGGCTGTTGGCGTACTCTCTGGACAGGGAGAACGGGATATTCGGCGTCGTAAAGTTCCGCCCCCGCAGCATATAGATGGCAAAGCCTCCTGCCGCGATAAGCACGGCGAGAAGAAGGAGAAGCAGGACCGTGCGGAGGATCTTTCTCCGGCGGACACGCTTTTTACGGGCATTGTAGGAGCGGCTTCTGACCGCGGTGTTCTGCGGCCTTGCAGACGTGTTCTGCGGCCGGGCGGGGTTGTTCTGCCCTCTTGCGGAGGCACTGCCCGGCTTTTTTCCTGCGCTGGTATCACTGGCTGCTGCAATCATAGGTAATCGTCTTCCTTCTGATAGGGTTCTTTTTGCTTGAGTTCCTTATTGTAGGCACTGCTCTGCAGGCCCACATTGAGTACCATCCCCATGCCGATGAAAAGGCTGACCAGGGAGGTCAGGCCGTAGCTGACAAAGGGAAGCGGTGTTCCTGTGTTCGGGGCGATCCCCGTCGCGACACAGATGTTCAGAAAACTCTGGATCGCCACGATGCTGCCCACCCCGCAGCAGATGATCTTTCCGCACAGGTCCTTGGCCCGCCGGCTCATCAGCACACATTCCACGGAGATGAGAAGAAGAAGCCCCACGACAATGCAGCAGCCGATAAAGCCGAACTCCTCTCCTGCCACCGCAAAGATAAAGTCTGTCTGGTTCTCCGAAACGAAGTTTCCGTCGTTGACGGAGGAGACGTCCTCATTCCCCTGGATACGCTTTCCGACCAACTCGCCGGAGGCGATGGCCGTCTTGGAGTTGTTCTGCTGCTCGATATTGTCCGAGTACTCCTCGTTCTCGGGATACAGAAACGACATGATCCTGTCACGCTGGTAATCCTTGATCAGCTTCTGGTCCGGCTGTACCACGATCGACAGGAATATGATTATAAGCGGTACGGCGATCAGCACCGCCCCTCCGATGATCTTGTAGGAAAGCCCCGCGATGTAGATCAGGATAAAGAAAAGCAGAAGGATCGTGATCGTGTTCTTCATGTCCGGCTGGATGTAGATCATGATCAGCGGCACGAACAAAAGCGCCACCGCCCTGAACAGCGTCGGTATGGTGTTCAGGTTGTCTTCGTGATCCATAAAAAACCGGGCAAAGAACACGATGATGATGATCTTGGAAAGCTCGGTCGGCTGGAAACGGATAAAGCCCAGGTCGATCCAGCGGGCCGCACCGTTGGCACTGTCGCCGAAGATACGGACCGCCATCAGCATGACGATGTTGAAGCCGTACATGATCCACTGGAAATTGGTGATCCAGGAATAGTCGATCAGGGAAAGAACGACCATGATGATCACGCCCAGCGCCACGCCGGCCAGCTGCCTGTTCTGCAGGGAAGACTTGGCCGTACCCACCAGGACGATGCCGATGCCGCTGATCGCGAGGAGCAGCAAAACCAGTCTGAAATTGTAGAACCTGAGTTTATATTGTTTCAGCATAAGATCTCCACATATCAGTCATTGGAAGTATCACTTGTCGTACTGGAGGCGATTCCCGTCAGGATGCTCTCCTCCGGTACCATCTGGAAGATATACTTGAAAATGTCCGCGGCGGCCAGGCACGCGTTTCCGGAGGAGTATCCGTTGGGGATACGCACGGAAATCGCGTATTCCGGCTCGTAGGCCGGTGCATAGCCGATAAACAGACCGTGGTTCGGATGATAGATATCCAGCTCGGCGGTACCGGTCTTTCCGGCCACCTGCAGGTCCAGATCATCGAACTGTTTGTGCGTCTGGACCACACGGATCATACCGTCGTGGATGTCCTCCCAGACGTTCTTGGGAACGTCCGTCGTGTTGACGAGCTCCGGATCGTATTCACGAACGATCTCTCCGTCCGGCGCGACCACCTTGTCAAGAAGGCTCAGCTCATAGACGTAGCCGGAGTTCGCAAGCGTTCCCGCGTACCGGCACAGCTGCGTCGTCGTATACAGGTGGGTGCCCTGCCCGATGTAGGACGGAACCGCGTAGGCATCCGACACATGGGGCGCGGTTTCGGTCAGCTCGATCCCGGTCTTTTTGCTGAGACCGATCAGATCCGCGTACTGCTTCAGCTTTGCAAGACTCTGGGACTCCGAGAATTCATTATCCCCGTTCTTGCCGATCTGGAAGCCGACCATGTTGAAGAAATAGTTGCAGGATTCCTGGATGGCTTCGCGGATCTCCAGCGGTCCGTGGCCGTACTTGTTCCAGCAGTTGATCGGCGGCTGGACGTAGTCGAAGGAGCCGGAGCAGCTGAAGAACGTATTATCATCGATGACCTTCTCCATCATGCCCGCGATGGTCGACAGAAGCTTCATGGTGGAGCCGGGAGCCGTCTGCTGCTGCGTCGCCTTGTTGAAGAAGGGACTGGACATGTCCAGGGCCAGCTTCGCGTAGTACTTTGTATCCATGTTGTTGGTCAGACGATTGTTGTCATAGCCGGGATACGAGACGCACGCGATGACCTTGCCGGTGTCCACGTCGCTGATGACACAGGAAGCCGAACAGGGTTCCAGTGCCAGCTGGGCAGGCTCGATCTCGAGATTCCAGATCTTGTTGATCATAAAATCGTAGGCTCCCATGGCCCCGGAGGCCAGGGACTCGTAGGTGTCATCCTCCTTGGAGAGGATGCCCTGCTCATAGAGCACCAGGCAGAGCTCCTGCCCGGAGATGGTGTCTTCAAAGAGCATGTACTTGTACAGAAGCTTGCTGAAGCCCGTATCCGTCTTCAGATAGTCGGTCACATAGTCCGTAAGGGCATTGTAGACCTCTTCCGAATCCAGGTACTCTCCTTCCGGAGAGGTCCTGGAAATATCGATCCAGTTCTGGCTGGCGGCATAGTTCAGGTACTCCTTGAGGCTGATCTTGCCGTCCTTCGCGTAGGAGATATAGACACTGTCGCTCGTATCCACCGCGTCCTTGGAGATGATGCCGAGGGTGTCCCGGAGCAGCGTATCACAGATATAGGTACAGTAGTCCTGGATCTCCTCCTCTTCGTCCTTGAAGGCCGGCGGATTGTCGCCGGTCAGACGGTCCGTCACGATCTTAAAGACCTGCTCCTGCTTTTTCGTAAACTTTTTGTAGAGCTGTTTTTCGACCTTGGAGGCATCCTCCAGCTCAAATTTGGTGATGTCGATGACGCTGTTCTCCACCAGCGCGTTGTACACATCGTAGATCGGTACCTTGATGGCTGCGGCGTCCTTGACGATGTCATACTCAAATACCTTGATCGGTTCGATCTTGGAAAGAAGGATCCCGGCGACCCTCTGCTTCAGGATCTCGTAGATCGCCCGCTGCCATTCCGTATCGATCGTGAGATATACGTCATTTCCGGCCACCGGCGAGATCTGCGTATTCTTGTCGATCTTCAGCACCTTGCCCAGATTATCGACGGAGACCGTCTCCTGGCCGTCCGTGCCCTGCAGCGTCAGCTCCATATACTGCTCGATGCCGGCCTTTCCGATAATGGCGTCGTTCGAGTAGTCCGGATTGTCCTGCCGGAGGGAGGCGAGCTCCTCGGCGGAGGCTTTTCCTATGTAGCCGAGGATCGGCGCCATGCTCTCCTCATCGATGTATTTGCGGACCGAGTCCTCGACGACGTCGATCCCCTGCAGAAGAGCCTGGTTCTCCATGATGGCGGCCACGGATTTGGAGCTTACATTGGTGGCGATGGTCACCGGCATGTATTTTTTGAAGCTGTTGGTATTGAGCTGGTAGCGGATGATGGAAATGTCCAGGATCTCCTGTCTGGAAAGCTCCAGCGGAAGCCCGTGGCTTGTCAGCTCTTCCTCCGTGTATGCGGAATTACCGGTCAGCACGACCGAAAAGCCTCTTTCGCCGGACAGGAAGCTGACGATATCGTCGGCCGTAGCGGTCTTCTCGTCCTCCTTCAGATCGTCGATCAGCGGATAGCCGAAGATATCCGCGCGGAAACGGTTCAGCGTAAACCCTTCATCGACGTCAAACGCGTACTCTCCATTCTCGTCCACATAGATGTGGAACGAGTTGCTCAGGGAATCACCGTTTGACGAGAGGATCTGAAGGACACGGTAGGCGACTCCGTTCAGCGTGAGGTTCTTTTCACGGGTGGACGGATAGCTTCCGTTATCCTCCAGCGTCAGTGAATAGGACAGCACGTTGGACGCCAGGATCGTACCGTTCCGGTCGTAGATATTGCCGCGTGTGCTCTTGATGACCCTGGTCTTGGTAGTGCGGGTCTGGAACTTGTGGATATAGTCTTCGCCCTGGATGATCTGCAGTTCAAACAGCTGATGCACCAGGACGTAGCCCATGATCGCGAAGACCAGCATGAGCATCGTCGTTCTCTGTATATGCAGTTTACGGAGAAATGCTTTTATTTTAGCACCCAAATCGATTCACTTTCCTTTTTGGCCGTCTTCATGAAATGATAATTGATAAAGTAATAGATCCGGTACACGATCAGTGTCAGGAACACCGTGTAAAAGATCTCCGGGAGGATGATCCTGGTCAGATAACGGCCGAAGCCGAGCCTTCCCCGGAGAAGAAACTGGATCCCGTACACGGCGATCCCGTAGATGAGATCCGACACGGCGACCAGAAACAGCGGCACCTTCAGATCATCGTCATAGCAGATCCGGTGCGCGTAGCCGCTGAAAAAGCCGACATACATGTAGATGAGCGCGTAAACGCCGAGCAGGGACCCGTAGAACAGGTCGATCAGAAGACCTGAAAAAAAGCCGGTCCACAGACCGCTCTTGCGCCCCCGCATCAGCCCCATCGAAGCGCTCAGGATCAGGAGCAGGTTCGGCGTGATGGAGCCGATGGCGATCCTTTCAAGCAGTGTGCTCTGCACGAGAAAACTCAGCAGGATCGTCACTGCCAGTACGATTTTACTTCTCACTGTCCGAATCCTCCAGAAGGTCCTGCTTGTTGGTCGTGATGACAAAGACGTCGCGAAGATGCCGGAAATCGACCGGCGTCACGATGGTCCCTGTTTTGGTCAGATTGTTGGTATCCTGGTAGACTTCACTGATATAGCCGATGAAAAGGCCTTCAACGAACTTTTCGCTGATGTTGGAGGTGACGACACGCTCTCCCACCGTCACCACGTCGTCCTGGTCGTAGAGCTGCTCAAACCGGAGCTTGCCTTCGTCCAGAAGCTCCAGATCACCGTCCACCACGCAGTTGTCCTGGGTTCCCACGGTCATGGCGCTGACATGGCTGCTGTCGTCGACGATGGAGCGCACCGTCGCCCAGCGGCTTCCCACCTGCGTGACGATCCCGACGAGTCCCTTGCCGGCGATCACGTTGTTGTCCACACGGATGCCGTCGGCGGAGCCCTTGTTGATCATGAAGGTGTCATACCAGTTCCCGGGATCCTTGGAGATGATCCTGGCGGCTACCTTCTCGTAGTTCTCATATTCGATATCGAGATCGTACATCTTCTGCAGGCGCTCATACTCCGACTGATCCAGGATCAGCCGGTTGTTTTCCGCCGTCAGCGTCTCCAGCTGGTTCTTGAGGTCTTCATTCTCCTTGACCAGGTCGCTCTTGTCCCGGAAGCTTTTTCCCATGTCACGGAAATAATCGCCGATCCGGGCAATGCTGGTCTGGAATGGCACCACAAGAAGCCCTGCCGATTCCTGCAGCACGCCGCTCCCGGCCCCGGAGGCAAAGGTCGCGACAATACAGCTGAAACAGAACAGGGTCATGATCACTAAGAGATGCCTGCTTTTGATGTTGATACGAAACTGGACTTTTTTTCTTTTCATCGGTATCTACCTCTCAGAGCTTCCGCTGCCTGACCGGGGAAGCCCATTTGCGGAGCTCCTTCTCCCGGATGATCTTCTCGAGACCCGTGACAGAGGACTTCTCGTACAGGTCCGACAGGTTAAAGCTGAAGCCCGTATAGCTGGCCAGATAATTGTCGATAAAGGGAAGACGCGTGCTCCCGCCAGTGAGATAAATGCCCTCCCGGGCCACATGATACGAGATCTGCGGCGGCGTCCTCTCCAGAAAGATCTTCATCTCGGCGGCGATCTCATTCACACAGTTCATGATGCCGGCATTGACCACATAGGAGGAAACGATCTCCTCCCTGGGGAGTCCGGACACACTGTCGATCCCGACCACCTTGCGGGCGTCCTTTTTCTGGTCGCTCAGGCGCCCCATCACAAGCTTGAGCCGCTGGGCGGTACGGGTGCCGATCTGCAGATGATAGCGCCTGCGGATCTCGCTGCAGATCGCCTCGTTCAGCTGCTTGCCGCCGATGGCGATCTTCCGGCTCATGATGATCCGTCCGCCTGCGATGATGGAAAGCTGCGTACTCTCGGCGCCGATATTGACGATCATGCTGCCCACATTGTCCTCGATGGGGATCCCGATCGCCAGAGCGTCCGCCACGGGCGATTCCACCATGAAGACGCGGTTGTTCCGGAGCCAGTGCCCGTTGACCACATGGTAGTAGGCACGCTTTTCGATCGCGGTCATATCGAGCGGAGCCGAAAAGAAAAATACGGAGCCGAAGGCCATGACCGGATCGATCTTTCGAAGCATCGTGTACAGCATGATCTCCTGCAGCTCAAGATCTGCAATCATGCCAAAAGCCATCGGTGATTTCACGGAGATGTTCAAGGGTTCCTTCTCAAACATCTCATAGGCTTCATCACCCACGGCTATGATCTCGCGTCCTCTGGCCGCGATCATATTTTTTTCGGAATACTGCTGATTCCGAAGATAGGAAAAGATCCTGACTTCACTGTTGCCCAGATCGATCCCATAGGTCTTTTCAAATATCATTTTCCTTGATCAACCCCTGTTCCCGGAAGCTGTAATACTTCTGGTCGCCGATCACGATGTGGTCCAGCAGCTCGATGCCGACGATCGAGCCGGCCTCGAAGATCCGTTCCGTGATCTCCATATCGCAGAGACTCGGGCTTGGATCACCGCTGGGATGATTGTGCACGAGGACTACTCCCAAAGCCCTCTGCTTCAGCGCTTCCAGAAAGATCTCCCTGGGCGAGACCAGTGCGCTCGTGGCGGTGCCAAGGCTTACCAGGTATTCCCCGAGAAGATGATTCCGATTATCCATCGTCAGGACATAAAGGTGCTCCTGCTCTTCATGCCGCAGCCGTTCCATAAAATACCTGGCGATCGTGACCGGCTGGTCAAAGGTCATGGCCGGTCTCGCGATGGCCGATGCCATGCGCCTGGAAAGCTCCGCCACGCATTTCAGCATGACGGCCTTGACTTCTCCGATCCCCGGCAGTGCGGTAAGGTCCTGTACAGACATGTGGATCAGGCCGGGAAGACCCGGAAACGCGGTGGACTGTGTCGCCGACAAAAGCTCTCCGGCCAGGCCGAGCGCGCTTTTTGTCCGCGTGCCGGACCTTAGGAGCACGGCCAGAAGCTCCGCATCGCTCAGGGCCTGTTCCCCGTCGCGCAGGCATTTTTCGTAAGGACGCTGCTCTTTTGGTAATTCTCTAATTTTTTCGCTCATTCTTCTGCTTCAGAAGAAAAAGCCGCCGGATCAGATTCCGGCTCCCGTATGGAATGTACAGTCATTATATTAACATAAATAAAACCTTCCTGCAATGGCCTCGGCGATTTTGATGCCATCCATCGCGGCGGAAGTGATCCCTCCGGCATAGCCGGCGCCTTCACCGCAGGGGTAGATCCCGCCGATATTGGCAAGATGCGCCTCATTCCGCAGGATCCGCACCGGAGAAGAGGTCCGGCTCTCCACGCCGGAAAGCACCGCGTCCGGGCGGTCATAGCCCTTGATCTTACGTCCGAAGGACTCGATGCCCTCGATCAGGGACTCACTTATGTAAACCGGAAAAACCTTCCGGAGATTGCCGAAGCTCCACGCTCCTTTCATGCAGGGAGTGACGCCCTGAAGGCCTGCGGAGATACGGTCTTCCTTAAAATCCTGATAGAGCTGGACAGGAATGCGGCCATTTCCCTCACGGAAAGCTGCCTCCTCCAGATCACGCTGGAACCGGATGCCGCCGAGCGGTCCGTCCTCCGGAAAATCCTCCGGCTTTACCGTGACGATCAGTGCGCTGTTGGCATTCTGACTGTCCCGTTTCTGGTAGCTCATACCGTTGACGGCCAGACGCCCTTCCTCGGTCGAAGCGTTGACCACATATCCGCCGGGGCACATGCAGAAGGTGTACACGCCTCTGCCGTTCTCACAGCTGTGTGTCAGCTTGTAGGCGGCCGCCCCGAGGAGCGGTTCCTCTTCGCTTCCGTACTGATCCAGGTTGATCATCGCCTGGGAATGTTCGATCCGGACTCCCACGGCAAAAGCCTTCGGCTCCATATGGATCCCGCGCTCATGGAGGACCCGGAAGGTATCGCGGGCGCTGTGGCCGATCGCCAGGACGCAGCACGTAGCGGGAAGCGTCTCGCCTTCGTTCAGAACGAGGCCTGTCAGGTTTCCGTCCCTGATCTGAAAGTCCGTGACACAGGTTCGGAATCGTACCTCTCCGCCCATGTCTTCGATCTGATGACGGAGCTTTTCCACGATCCCCACGAGCACGTCCGTGCCCAGGTGCGGCTTTTGCTGGTAGAGGATCTCCTCGGGCGCCCCGGCGTCGACCAGCCGCTTCAGGACTTCGCGGTTCCGCCCGTTCGGATCCTTGACAAGCGTATTCAGCTTTCCGTCCGAAAAGGTTCCTGCCCCGCCCTCGCCGAACTGGACATTGGAATCCGGGTCGAGGACGCCCTTTTCCCAGAAGGCGTCGACCTTTTCGCGGCGGATCCGTGCCTCATCGCCTCTTTCAAGGACGAGAGGCCGGTAACCGGCTCTGGCCAGATACCAGGCACAGAAAAGGCCGGCCGGTCCGCACCCGACGATCACCGGACGTTCTCTCAAAGGTTCGGTTCCGGGTACCGGGAAGGTGTAAGGGACCGGATTGGTTAACATAATATTATTATGGTTACCCTTATGGCGCGCAGTAAGCTTCCGGAAGACCTTCTGTTCCTCCGGAAGCGTTACGTCCACCGTATAGACAAATATCTTTGCGCTTTTTTCCCGGGCGTCCAGCGACTGCCGGATCTTCTCATAGGAAAAGCCGTCCGGCGGCACCCGGAGGGTCTTTGCGATTCGTTCCCGCAGCTCCTGTTCGCTGTGCCCGACCGGGAGCTTCAGCTGTGTGATCCGTATCATACGTCTACCTCACGTTGTCTTCCTCATCCATGCATGCGGCAAAATGGCCGGCGCACGCCCCGCTCGACCAGGCCCACTGCAGGTTATAGCCGCCGCAGGGGCCGTCGATATCCAAAAGCTCTCCGGCAAAATAAAGTCCCTTTGCCAGCCGTGATTCCATGGTCACGGGATCGACCTCGCTCGTCCGGACGCCGCCGGAGCAGACCTGGGCTGTCTCAAAGGGCCGTCCGGCCGTGATCGTCAGACGGTAATCCTTGGCCGCCGCGGCCGGATCCGCTGTTTTTGCAAGTATGCCGCACAGCTTATCGGGCAGCATCCCGGTGAACAGATCCTTTTCATGTTTGTACGGACAATCCTCCTGCCGGACCTTCAAAAAGGCTCGCAGCTCCTGAAGGGAAAAATCAGGGACAAAATCGAGGGATACATGTATTGTCCGTCCCTCGTCCAGGGCGCGGATCGCCCGGCTGCTGATCTGGAATACCGGAATTCCGGAAATCCCGTATTCGGTAAGCTGCAGTTCACCGCTCTCCTCCGCAGCGACATGATCGTCCGAAAAAAGCGTGACACGGCCGTATGCGCGTACGCCGCCCCAGGCAGGCGTTTCTTTTGAGACCAGCCCCGTCAGTGCCGGCAGAGGCTTTACGATCGTGTGGCCGGCCATACGGGCAAGCTCATAGCCGCTGCCGTCTGAGCCTGTGATCCCGGAGGCCCTGGAGCCGCATGCGAGGATCACGGCGTCTGCTTCATACTCCCAGCCGGGGACCTTTACGGTCCAGCCGGGGATAAGCTGCTCTGCCCTGGTGCCGGTCCGGATGCGTATACCGAGATCCTGCGCTTTCAGAAGAAGCAGTTCCAGCACAGAGGAAGCCTGCATGCTTCCCGGGTAGATCCACCCGTCCTTGTTCCTTGTATAGATGCCGAGCTTTGAAAAAAAGCGGATCGTATCCGATACCGGCAGAAACCGGAGTGCATCCCTGCAGAAATCCGTATCCGTTCCGTGATATGCATCCGGATCGATCCCAAGATTGGTCAGGTTGCATCGTCCGTTTCCCGTCGCGAGAAGCTTCCGGCCGGGCCGGTCGTTCTGCTCCAGGATCGTCACGGAAGCGCCCTTCTCCGCCGCCGCGATCGCGGCCATTAGTCCGGAAGCGCCGGCTCCGACGATGATGATCTTTTTCCTGTTCATGATAGTGATTCCTATTCAAATGATCGTAAAATACAGCCGGTTCAGGACTCCTGCAAGTTTATGACCGCAAAAGATCTGCCGCTTTAAGCAGATTCTCATCCAGCATGTACTGCAGCGCTTTCAGGACACCGAGCTTTGCATGCTCATAGGTAAGGCCCCCCTGGAAATAAGCCGCATAGGGCGGCTTCATGGGACCGTCTGCGGAGAGCTCGATGGAGGATCCCTGGATAAAGGCACCGGCGGCCATGATCACGGGACTGTCATACCCCGGCATATCCCAGGGTTCCGGATCCACGTAGCTGTCCACAGGAGCCGCGTGCTGGATCCCTTTACAGAAAGCCGTCATTTTGGCCGGTTCGTTGAAGGTGATGGCCTGAATGATGTCATTCCTCTGTTCCTTTCCGTTCGGAATGACCGGAAAGCCAAGCCGTTCAAATACATTCGCGGCAAAAACAGCTCCCTTCAGAGCGCCCTTCGTGATCATCGGCGCCAGGAAAAAGCCCTGGAAGAAGGAACGGTTCACACCGAGCGTCGCTCCGACCTCACTCCCGAGTCCCGGGCAGGTCATGCGGTGCGCCGCGTTCTCTACACAGGCTTTGGTGCCGGCGATGTAGCCTCCGATCGGTGCAAGGCCGCCGCCGGGGTTTTTGATCAGGGAACCGACGGTCATATCCGCGCCCACGTCACTGGGCTCGATCGTGCCCACGAATTCACCATAACAGTTGTCGACCATGCAGATCACATCCGGTTTGATCTCCTTGACAAACCGGATCAGTTCACCGATCTGCGCAACCGAGAAGGATGGCCGTGTCTGATATCCCTTGGAGCGCTGGATCTCAACGAGCCGGGTATTCGGCCGAATGGCCTTCCGGATGTTTTCATAGTCAAAGCTCCCGTCCGGAAGAAGATCGACCTGGCGGTACGTGACGCCGTATTCGGCGAGCGAGCCGGCGGAAGGACGTATGCCGATCACTTCCTCCAGCGTATCGTAGGGCTTGCCGGCCGGGGCCAGGATCTCATCCCCGGGACGCAGGTTTCCGAACATAGCGATGGCCAACGCGTGGGTGCCGCAGGTGATCTGCGGCCGTACGAGGCAGGCTTCTGTGTGGAAAGTGTCCGCGTAGACCTTTTCGAGCGTTTCACGTCCGTAGTCATTGTAGCCATAGCCGGAGGAAGAACCGAAGCATTCTTCGCTGACACGGTTCTTCTGCATGGCCAGAAGCACCTTCAACTGATTATACTCCGCCGTGCGGTCAAACTGTAAAAACCGTTCGGAGAGCTCTTTTTCGATGGCTGCTCCGTACGCATAGACCTCGGCGGAGATGCCGAGAACCTGGTAGATTTCCTTTATCATACGTCTGTTCCTTTCAACAATTCTTCGGTAAATTACAGGGAATAATTCCTTTTTCTGTGCATTTCCGAAGCATAAATTCCAGAATTAAATCATTATTATAAGAAAAGTCCTCTTTATTGACCCAGATCACTTCGTTTTCCCTTCGGAACCAGGTCAGCTGGCGCTTTGCAAAATGCCGTGTGTCCCGCTTGATGATCCGTACCGCCTCCGCAAGGTCAAAGGCTCCGTCCAGATGATCCAGCAGTTCCTTGTAACCAAGCCCCTGCATGGAGACCATGTCCCGGGTGAGTCCCCGGTCCTTGAGAGCCTGTACCTCCGCAAGGAGTCCCTGCTCCATCATCGCATCCACGCGCTGATCGATCTGCCTGTACAGAAGCTCTCTCGGGCTGTTCAGGACAAAATAGGCGAGCGCATAGGGAGAACCCTTCTGCTTCTGCTCTTCATTGTGCCTGGAGATCGGAATGCCGTTCTGGCGGTAGAATTCCAGCGCCCGGATCACACGCTTTACGTTGTTCGGGTGCAGTTCTTTCGCGCTTTCCGGATCCACCTGCGACAGCATATCGTGAAGAAAACCTTCTCCCTTTTCACGGGCCAGCTCCTCCAGTTCCTCCCGATAGGCATGATCGATCTCCGCCTCGGTGAAATCAATATCCCGGGTCACGGCCTGGATGTAAAAGCCGGTGCCGCCCACAAGGATCGGAATATGGCCGGCCGTGCGGATCTTCTCCATGGCCTGCTCAGCCAGCTGCTTGAACAGCACAATGTGGAACTCCTCCTCGGGCTCCAGGATATCGATGAGATGATGCGGGACTCCCTGCATCTCCTCCGGACGGATCTTGGCGGATCCGATATCCATATGTTTATATACCTGCATGGAATCGGCGGAGATGATCTCTCCGCCGACAGCCTTTGCAAGTGCGATAGACAGACTCGTCTTCCCGACGGCTGTCGGTCCTGTCAAAACGATCAAAGGTTCTTTCATATGTTTTATACGATCCGCTTGAATTTCTTTTCGAGCTCCTGCTTTGTCATGGCGATGATCGTCGGCCTGCCGTGCGGACAATGGTACGGGTTTTCCAGCGAGAGAAGCTCCTCGATCAGCTGATTCGCCTCCTGCGTGCTCAGCCGGTTGTTGCCTTTGACGGCCGCCTTGCAGGCCATCGTCGCCAGCCTGTGGTTGAAGATCGAAAGGGAATCCTTCTCTCCTTCCGACGCCAGATGATCCAGCATCTCGAGAAACAGCTCCTCTTCCTTCATCTGGTACAGATCGACCGGGACCGCGCGGATGGCAAATTCACGTCCGCCGAAGTTCTCGATCTCAAAGCCGGCCTTTTCAAAGTAATCCATATTCGCCTTCAGAAGCGCTTCTTCCTCGATATTCAATGTGACGATCAGCGGCGGGCTGATCATCTGGGATTCCACGGTCCGTTCGCGGAAACGTTTGACGAACCGCTCATAGTACACTTTTTCGTGGGCTGCGTGCTGATCGATGATGTAGAACTGCTCATCGAACTCCACGAGCCAGTAGGTATCGAACAGCTGTCCGATCAGCTTGTGGCGCTTTCGCGCCTCCGGCGTCAGAAGCTCCTCTTGAAACAGCTCCATCTGCTCCGGCTCCTTTGAAGCTACGGAAGGTGCTGGCGTTTCCGGCTTCCGGACTTCCGGCGCGGCGTCCGCAGGTGCGGGCGATTCAGGCTTCCGTTCTTCCGGAGCGGCGTTTGCAGGTGCAGGTATTTCCGGTGCCTTCGGCTTCTGCACGTCAGGTTCGGCATCCGTAAGAGTCCCCGTAAACATCTGCTCCTCCGCCGCGGAGAAGGTCTTCTCTCCCGGCCGCTGCGGCTTCAGTTCCGGCCGCTTATAGGCCGGTACGCCGTAACCTCCGGATCTTTCCTTTACAAACTGCTGCTGGCGCCTGATCTCAAAGGGCTCCGGAAGATCCGCCGGTTTTACGACGGGCTGCTTCTCCTCCCTGGCCGGGCTCTCTTTGCCGGCACTGACACGCGGGATCAGCTCCCGCCCGGTGAGGGCGTTCCGGATCACCTGGAAGATCGTGTCATAGACTTCGGCGCCTCTGGCGAAACGGACCTCCATCTTGGAGGGATGGACGTTCACGTCCAGATCATTGCCCTCCATGCTGATATGCAGGGCGACAAAGGGAAATTTATGCTGCATGAGAAAGCCCTTGTAGGCGTCCTCGATCGCTTTGGCCACGATCCGGTCCTTGACGAACCGGCCGTTGATCGCATAGTTTTCAAAGCTTCTGTTTCCGCGGGAGATCTCGGGTTTTCCGACAAACCCCTCGATCGACAGGAGCTCATCCTCATACCGGACTTCAAGCAGGGAACGCGTGATCTCTTTGCCGTAAATGCTGTAGATCACATCCCGCATGCTGCAGTTGCCGGAGCTGTGAAGACGTACCTGCCGGTTCTGGATGTACTTGAACGATACCTCCGGATGGGAAAGGGAAAACTGCTCCATCAGCGCGCTGACATAGCCGGCCTCCGTCATGTCGGATTTCAGGAACTTGAGCCGGGCCGGCGTGTTGTAGAACAGGTTCCGAACGAGGAAGGTCGTGCCCTCCGGGGCGCCCATCTCCTCCAGCTTCTGTTCCTGTCCTCCCTCGATCACGTAGCGCGTCCCGCTGATGCCGGAGGGCGTCTTGGTGATCATCTCGACCTGGGACACCGCCGCGATGCTCGAGAGAGCTTCGCCCCGGAACCCGAGCGACACGATATGGGAAAGATCCTCCACCTGCCTGATCTTGCTGGTCGCATGACGAAGAAAAGCCATGCGTACCTGGGAGGGTTCCATACCGCTTCCGTTGTCCGTAATGCGGATCAGTTTTTTACCGCCATCGGTGATCTCCACGGTGACAGCCGTCGCACCCGCGTCGATCGCGTTCTCGACCAGCTCCTTGACCACGGAGGACGGCCTCTCCACGACTTCGCCGGCTGCGATCTTGTCGATCGTGTTCTGATCCAAAACCTGAATTTCTGCCATAGTATCACCAACGATTCCTGATCTTGTTCTGCAGGTTGTTAAGGAAATTGAGTGCTTCCAGCGGCGTCATGGTACCGATCTCGAGATTTTTGATCTCCTCCACGATATCATTGTCCTTGACCGTATCGAACAGGGACATCTGTCCCATGTCCACCTGGTCGTAAAGCACCGGCTTTTTGCGGGCACCCGTCAGATCCTTGACGGCGGCCGTGATATCCGCCTTGGAAAGCTCCTCCACCAGTTCCTTGGCCCTCGTAATAACGCTGTCCGGGACACCGGCCAGCTTGGCCACCTGGATCCCGTAGCTCTTGTCCGCGCCGCCTTTTACGATCTTCCGGAGGAATACGATGTCGTCCCCCTTCTCTTTGACCGCGATGCAGTAGTTGTTGACGCCCGGGATCTTGCCTTCCAGCTCCGTGAGCTCATGATAATGGGTCGCGAAAAGCGTCTTGGCTCCGCAGAGGCGTACATTGCTGATATGCTCGATGACCGCCCAGGCGATCGAGAGGCCGTCAAAGGTGCTGGTCCCTCGCCCGATCTCATCCAGGATGAGAAGGCTCCGTGCCGTTGCGTTCCGAAGGATGTTGGCCACCTCCGTCATCTCCACCATAAAGGTACTCTGGCCGCTCGCCAGGTCGTCGGACGCGCCCACGCGGGTGAAGATCCGGTCCACAAGACCGATATTTGCCTCCTGGGCCGGGACAAAGCTTCCGATCTGGGCCATCAGCACGATCAGGGCCGTCTGGCGCATATAGGTGGATTTTCCGGCCATATTGGGGCCTGTGATGATCGAGACCCGCTTCTTTTTGTTGTCGAGGTATGTATCATTGGCGATGTACATGTCGTTTTCGATCATGCGCTCCACCACCGGATGGCGTCCGTTCTTGATATCGATGACGCCCGTATTGTTGATCTTCGGCCGCACGTAGCCGTTCCGCGAGGCGACGAGGGACAGGGAGGCAAATACGTCCAGCGCCGCGATGGCCTTGGCCGTACGCTGGATCCTTATGACCTCGCTCCCTACCTTGTCCCGGACCTGGCAGAAAAGCTCGTATTCGAGCGCGTACAGCTTGTCTTCGGCGCCGAGGATCAGGTCCTCCAGATCCTTCAGCTCCTGGGTGATGTACCGCTCGGCGTTGGCCAGCGTCTGCTTGCGCACATAGCGCTCCGGCACCTGATCCCGGAAGGTATTGGTCACCTCCAGGGAATAGCCGAAGACACGGTTGAATTTGACCTTGAGGCTCTTGATGCCGGTCTCCTCCCGCTCTTTTGTCTCCAGCTCCGTCAGCCATTTTTTGCCGTCGGTGCGGGAACGGCGGTATTTGTCGACGTCCTCGTTAAAGCCTTCCTTGATGATGCCGCCTTCCTTCTGCGCGATGGGCGGATCGTCGCTGATCGCCGAACGCACAAGGCCTGCCAGGTCCTGCAGGTCGTCGATATCCTCATTGATACGCCTGAGCACGGCTGAATCAAAATCACCAAGCAGCTGCTTGATAAAGGGCAGCATCTCCAGGGAGGAGGCAAAGGCGATCATGTCCCGCGGGTTCGCCGACTGGCAGCTGATGCGGCTGGTGAGCCGCTCCAGGTCATAGATGGGGTTCAGATATTCGCGGATCTCGTCGCGGAGCATGGGCTTGTCGGTCAGCTCCTCCACCGCGTCAAGCCGGCCCTCGATCTCCTCCTGGTCGATCAGAGGCTGCTCCACATAGGCGCGGAGCGTTCTGGCCCCCATGGCCGTCTTCGTCTTATCGAGAACCCAGATGAGTGAGCCGCGCTTCTGCTTTTCACGCATGGTCTCCACGAGCTCCAGATTCCGTCGGCTGGAGCTGTCGATCATCATATAGGTGTCCGCCGTATAGGGGCGGATCATCGTCATATGCGAAAGGGTGGATTTCTGTGTTTCCTTCAGATATTTAAACAGAGCGCCGGCCGCGATGATGCCGCAGTCATAATCGGTGATGCCGAGCCCCTCCAGTGCCGTCACATGGAAATGCTCTTTGAGGATCATCCGGCAGGATTCATCCTCAAAATACCATGCCTCCTGCGGGAAGACACAGATGCCCAGACGGTCCTTCAGATCCTCCAGCGGAAAGCCGCTGACCGTAAAGGCCTCGTTGCAGATGATCTCCGAAGGCACGAACTTGTTGATCTCATCCATCAGCTTCTGCGGCTTGTCGACCTCTGTCAGAAAACAGTCTCCTGTGCTGATGTCCGCGATGGAGATCCCGAACCGGTCCTCCAGGCAGACGATCGCCATCAGATAATTGTTCCGCGATTCATCCAAAGACATGGCATCGATGGTGGTACCCGGCGTCACGATCCGGATGACCTCCCTTTTTACCAGACCCTTGGCCAGCTTCGGATCCTCCACCTGTTCGCAGATGGCGACCTTGTGGCCCCGCTCGATCAGCCGGTTGATATAGGTCTCCGCCGCATGGTAGGGAACACCGCACATCGGCGCGCGTTCAGGGAGGCCGCAGTCCTTTCCGGTCAGGGTGAGCTCCAGCTCCTTGGTGACCAGCAGTGCGTCGTCAAAGAACATCTCATAAAAATCGCCCAGACGGTAAAAAAGGATACAGTCCTTATACTGCTCTTTTGTTTTCAGGTACTCCTGCATCATCGGTGACAATGCCATTTATTTTTCCTCCTGCTGAAGGCTTCCGAAGTAATAAAAGCCCTTGCAGCTATCAAGCTTAACGGGTACGTACTGTCCGATCAGCTCACGCGGACCCTTGAAATGGACGAGCAGGTTGTGCTCCGTCCGTCCTGTCAGCACGCCGGGCTCCCGGTTTTCATCCTCGACCAGGACCTCCTGCACCATGCCGGTGAAACGGCAGGAATTCTGCCGCCCCTTCTCCTGCACCAGCCGGAGAAGCCGGTCAAAACGATCCTTGATCACATCCGCCGGGACCTGGTCCTCCATTTTGGCCGCCGGCGTCCCGGTCCGTTTGGAGTAGATGAAGGTGAAGGCCGTATCGTAATCGGACTTTTCCACAACATCCATGGTCTCCAGGAAATCCTCCTCGGTCTCACCCGGAAAGCCGACGATGATGTCGGTCGTGAGGGAGATATCGGGGATCGCTTCACGGATCTTTTGTACAAGCGTAAGATAATGATCCTTATCGTAACGCCGGTTCATCTGCTTCAGGATACGGCTGCTTCCGGACTGGACGGGAAGATGCAGGTGATGACACACCTTTTTACATTCCGCCATCGCCCGGATCAGGTCGTCGGAGAGGTCCTTCGGATGGGAGGTCATGAACCGGATCCTGCGTAGTCCGGGTATCTTGTCCACCTGCCGCAGAAGGTCCGCAAACGTGACCGGCGTATCGAGGGTTTTCCCGTAGGAATTGACGTTCTGCCCGAGGAGCATGACCTCGGTCACGCCTTCCTGTACCAGCTCTTCGATCTCCCGGATGATGGCCTGGGGCTCCCGGCTCTTCTCCCTTCCCCGCACGTAGGGCACGATGCAGTAGCTGCAGAAATTGTTGCAGCCGAACATGATGTTTACGCCGGTCTTGAAGGAATACTTCCGGTCGGCCGGCAGGCCCTCCACGATCTCGGAGGAATCCTGCCAGATGTCGATGATCTGGCTGTCCGTCATCAGCACATGATAAAAAAGCTCGGGGAACTTGTGGATGTTGTGCGTTCCGAAGACAAGGTCCACGAACGGATAATCGCTGCGGATCTTTTCGACGACATGTGCCTCCTGCATCATGCATCCGAAAAGTACGATCTTCATATCCGGACGTTTCTTTTTGATGCTCTTCAGAAACCCGAGATGCCCGTAGATCTTCTGGTTCGCGTTTTCCCTGACCGTACAGGTATTGTAGATCACAAGGTCCGCGTCTTCTTCTTTTTCTACACGGACGCAGCCCATCCGGAGCGCCATTCCCGCCACGGTCTCTGTCTGCAGGGAATTCATCTGGCATCCCTCATTCTGGATGCGAAGCCGAAGCGGTCTGTTATATTTTTCCATGATCAGCGAAGCGCATTTTTCGATATAGGAAAGCTGCAGCTTTGCCTCCTGATTCTGCTTATCCAAAAAAGCCTACCATCCCTTCCGGTCGTATTCTTCCATAACATTCCTATCATACAGAATTTCCCCAGACATGTCAAATCCCGAACACGAAAACCGGAAGGAACAAAACACAAAAAAAGCAGCCTGTGGACAGAAGCCATAAGCTGCTTTTTGAGGTTTGATCTTTTGGATCACGAGAATACAAGCGGGATGGTGTTCTTTACGACATCCGTATGCCTGCAGCCGTGATAGTCGCCTTTTTTGTCGGTAAAGGTGATGCCGGCCGTAAGGTTTTTTTCACTGAGCTGGGCTGTCCCGTAAAAGACCTGGGAGGGATCCTTGTCTCTTCCCGGACTTCCCACCGTATGGATCGTCATGTTGGAGGTATCCGCGGAAGCGCCCGTCAGATAATAATCGACGACCCGGAGTTCCTTGACATCGTAGCTTCCGGCCGGGACGTTTTTGATCACAGTGCTCAGGACCGCATACCCTTCTCCGTCCGTGGTATAGCTGCCTTTTCTGAAGCAGAGGAAGTCTTCGTAGCGGTGAAGCTTTCCGCTCTGATCCTTCCCCTCTGCCCTGAATAAAAACGTCGGATTGCCATTTGCCCAGACGATCTCGTCGGCCCTGATCCTCTTGGTGATACGGATCTCTCCGACCGGGATCGAGAGGGGAACGTGCGTGACGACCTTGTTGCTGTCGCTCTTCTCCGGGCCTGTGCTCCGGTCGATCGAGACCGTACAGCTGTTTTCCACGGTATATTCGCTTCCTGTCCCGAGATTCCTCTCCGGACGGATCCGCACGCCGATCTTAAAGTTGTAGCCGCGGTCATAGAACGCGTCATCAGTAAGGACATCGGGCTTCGCGGAGATGGTGATCTTCTGGCCCGCGATATTGGCGGTAAACCAGCCGCTCACATCCGTACCGCCGTCGTCGACGACCTTCAGGGTGGATTCATCGATCAAAAGATCCTGATGGATCGTATCCGTGATCTGATACGAAGAATAATAAAACTGCTCGATCTCGCCCGGCACCGTGTTATGAAGTGAATAGGTGAAGGCTTCCTCACGGTTTTTCAGGCGATTGTCCGTCACGTCCGTCTCATCCGAATCGGAGACGGTCTTTGTGACAGGTGGCAGGGATACGCGTCCGAATCGCTTGTAATACAGTCCCTGCCAGCTTTGCCAGAGGGTTCCCTGGTCATTTACGATGGCGTAGTCGTTATCATTCCCCGTATAATCATAGGCCCAGACCTGTCTGGATTCCCCGTTGATCGGAAGATTGGATCCCGAAAAGACATAGTCGTGGTAGGCCGCCCCGAAACGGAAGGTCAGATGATCGGAATTGTAGTTGACCTGCATGGCGTATTCCAGGTCGTCATCGTTTGCATAGCTTCCATGCTTGGCAACATTGAAGGGCGCTGTAAACGTCAGTGTCCCGGGTTCCCGGTAAAGAACGCTGTTCTTGTCCACATAGACGTCCGTCACATCGCTCAGGATGGTGACGCTTTGGGAGATATCAATATCGGAAAGCGTCGCAAAACCTTTCAGCGTCAGCGGCTGCTGGGTTTCGTGATCATAAAACTGCATGTTGGCCGTGATATCACGAAGGTTTGTGGCGTTGATCCCGATCCTGTCGTTTACGACGTAGAAGTAGCCCATCTCTTTGTAGCCGTCCAGTTCAAAGAACGTATAGTCCGTCACGGTCAGCCGCATGTCGACTTCCCGGCCCTTGTACCTTCCGACATTCCGGTAGCAGCATCCGATCCTGCCCTTCAGGGATTCGTCATAGAGCTTACAGTAAAACCCGTTCGAAAGATTGATCGGCGTAAAGCCGAAGGGCTCGACCGTCGTGTTGGCCAGCATCCTGGGACGAAAGCTGTATTCGCCGTCCTGTCCGGCAAAGGTGGCGATGTCGACGGCGGTCGTGTTGTTGACCGCGAGATACGCGCTGTTTGATGCGTCCGGCCCGCTTTCTTCGTCAGTCTGTACCACATTTCCGTACCGGAGCTTCGGACGGTCACAGATCCCGTACCGGTCCGCATAGTACAGCTTTCCGTCGATGTCCACGCCCACATTGTACAGCATATAACCTGCGGTATCGTCAAAGTAATGCGGGATCCCGTCGATAGTCCTCAGGCCTTTGCTCCTGGTATAGTTGTCCGGATCAAAATAATAGAAACGGTAGGCTGTATGACCTCGTTCCTTCGCAACGGAGTTTACACGCATTCTTGCCCAGCCGCTCAGAAGATACCCGTCTGTATCCGCGTAATACGTCTTGCCGTTCAGGGAGAAGGATCCGTCGATAAAGTATTTTCCGCCCTTGTAGGCCCGGGCTCTTCCCTGGCTGTCCTTGTGGATGCCGTCCTTGATCGATGTGTTTTTGGAGGAGGACATCTTTGCGTAATTGTGGTACGCAGGATATTTCGGCGCGGAGACATAATAATTGACTGTGTCCGCGGCTCCGACGGAAGCGGCCTTTGCCGTGAAGAGCGAACTCAGAAGAAGTTCCTCGTCCCCTTCCACCAACAGCTCATCGAGATCAGCCAGGATCTCCGGCTCCGGCCCTTCTCCCATCCAGATAAAATCCGGTGTTCCGTCCGGGAGATATCCGGCAAAAACGTAGCCGCTCCCGTCTTCCTCCTCGAGTCCTTCACCGGCTGTCAGAAGGTCCTCTTCCTCCTCTTCTCCCACCGGGATCATGTCGATCAGGTCGGGGTCCGTTTCTTCCCCTCCTTCATCTTCCGGGGGCACCTCCGGTTCCGGATCCCCGGATCCTTCGGATCCGTCCATGTCTTCCCCGGATAGACCGCCGTCGTCCAGCATATCCTCCGCTTCTTCTGTCTCCTCCGGCTCTTCTTCATCCTGCGTGAGGACCACTTCCTCCTCCATGACGGATCCCGCTTCATCCGCCCCGGATTCATAGCCGAGCTCGGTAGCCCGGATCGCGGGAATGGAGGAACTGCCGATCACCAGCACGAAAGCGGTCAGCAGGCTGCAAACTCTTTTTTTCATTCTCGTCTCCTCCTGTGTAATCGGTTCGCGCATAAGGGTCCGAGCAGCATGGCCAGAACGACCGTCACAAAAGCCGCCTCCGCATGCGTTTCATCCCCTGTCTTGACGGGGTCTCTTCCGTAGGATGTTCCTCCGCCCGGAGAATATCCTCCCGAGGGCTCCTTCTGCTCCACGCGGAAGTTCCAGATCACGTCTGCGTCCCGGAGGGCAAAAGCGTTTTCTAGCTCTTCCGGCATTCGCACGGTGTAGACGAGTTCTCCCTTTTCTCCGGCCTTGTATCTGCCGAGGGATATCTCACGATTCAGATCATCACCGGTCAGCGGTCCCTTGTACAGTTCCTTTCCTTTATACTCGATGGTGAGCTCCAGCGCCTTCAGAAGTTCTACCTGCTCCGGTGTCTGGTCCTGATATCCCGCCGAGAAGAAAAGCTCTGCTTTCCTTTTTGTCGTATTATGCAGGAGGACCCGGTCAGTCATGGAATCGCCCGGCATGAGCCGCCCGAAATTACTGAAAAAGTCTTCGGGCATGACGACCAGCTTCGGCGCGTCGCCCTGCAGCTTGACGCTGAACTGAATGTTCGACTGCTTCCCAATCTCGTAATTGTCTTTCTCCCGGACACACAGATCGATCGACTGGTCGCCCCACGGGGAGGCTGCGTCGAAATCCGGCGTAAAATGTGTCATCTGCACCGCGTCCGCCCGGATCGTGACGGAAAACTGCCGGTCTTCCTGCCGCTCGGTCCATTCCTCCGGGATGTGGATCTCCTCAAAAAAAGTCTTCGACTCCCCGGACGGCAGAGGTTCCGTCAGATAGTAATAATCGCCGACGTGTTTCCACACATCCGGAATTCCGCCGATCGCGTCTTCTGTCAGCACCGGGCCGTCGTCCGCGGGTTCAAAGATGACCCGGGCCCGGATCCAGCAATCCTCGGCGTCGTTGCAGATCTTCGGGATCTTGGAGACCACGTCGCCAGGCATGACCGTCTTCGGGTTCCGGTAGACGATCTCGCTGCCGCCATCCTTTTCATATTCTTCGATGTGAATGTTTACATTTCCCGTCTTCACATGGCTCGTGACCGAGATGGAATCCGTGTACAGCGCGTAGGATCCTCTGATCAGGAGCATGGATAATGTGCCCGCCAGCAGCGCGGCGGACAGGATCTTATTTTTCTTCATGTCTGCTCCTTTCTCATCCTCCCGCATGGGTCAGAAACCGGCTCCAGGCGTCCTGGTAGCCGCCGGCACCTTCTGCCTGTACGGATTCCTCATAGATGGAGACCTGGAAATCCTTCACATTTGCCAGCTGGTCTTTGTCGATCCGGCTGCTGTCAATGGCGACAGCCGTAAATAGCGGCGTTGTCAGGCCCCCGGCCTTCAATACCGGCTTATAGTAGTAATACCCGTCCGCTCCTTTTGTCCAGGACGTTGTATCCATTCCCCGGAGTGTGACGGCGTTTCCGATCTCTGCGTTCGAAAACAGGACATATGCGCGGATATAACAGTCGACATTCGTGCCGGATGGATCAGGGCTCTGGAGCTGTACTTTTTTGTTGATCACCGGATCATCTGTGACGGGGACCGGCGGCGTGCCGGGAAACTCCTCCTGGATCCGGGTCTCGTTGTACCCGATGGTGACAGGATTGTCAGCGGAAGCATAATCCGAAAGGAATGCCTTTGCACGTCCGGTCACCAGCAGCCCTGCCACGGCTGCCGACAGGAGCATCGTCCTGCTGATCGTGCCTGCTCTCACGATAAACCTCCTTTTCTCCGGGCAGGGAGCGCCGCACAGGTAAAAGGCTCTCCCATATCCCGGTATGAGCTGAGAGGCGCTTCCCGGCAGCTCTCAGCTATCTTCATTTCTGTGTAACGGTCCCTTTCTGTCCCTGGTTCTGATTGCTGTACTTCTTGAAGGCTTCCTTGGCCTGCTCCGTAATGGACGTCTTGTTCTCGCCGGTGTTTGCGGTCTGGATCGCGTAGGCTCTCACCGGTACGTTCAGCGTTTTGCCATCCAGCTGTCCTTCAACGATATTGGCGAAGGTCATCTGCTGGAAAAGCGGCTTGGTCGTCTGGTTGGGCTTGACGATCTGTGTGTATGCGTACAGGTAGATCTTGTTCTCTCCCTTGACATAGGAATCGATCAGGGACCACTCCTGCGCGCTGCTGAAGGTGAACAGCTCCATATTCTTGGCATTGACACGGTTTCCGGACGCATCGGCCGTCACGACGTTCCGCATCGGGACGGACACCTCCAGGTAGACATATGCGTCGTTAACGCCGGTGTTCTTGACCTGCGGATCCTTCTTGATGGTTTCGGTGGGTACCAGTTTTTTGTGTTCCTCCGGCTTCCATGTCGGTTCCTGGAGCTCGATATCGATCTTTCCTACCGTAAATTCATTGGCTGCCGTATCATAATCTGTCAAATATGCCATGGTTCCTCCGACGTAGGCCAGAGCGGCTACGGAAAGGACCAGGATTCCTGTTTTTGCTGATTTTTTAATATTCATGATCTATCCTTTACTAACTGGAAGTGTTTTGTGTAGACGTGCGGCGCTCATTTTCGCCACAGCGTAAGATAACAATAGGATCAGAAGGCAGGCTCCCCATCGCTTTTTCAGTATCATGATCAAGTATCCGACCAGGGGAATCGAAGCCCTGACTATGCCAATGATCTGTGAGTTCCTGACGGGGAAAGGATCTGCTCCGTCGTTCGCGTCACCGCGGGTGATCACCTGCCCGTCCATGACGGCGACGACCCTGTGCGTGATACAGTTTTCTCCGGCCTGATATGTGATGATCTCTCCGGGTTCCGGACTCTGGTGCCTTGTGTCCGTGATGACAAGGCTTCCCGTCGGAATTGCCGGCTCCATGGATCCGGACAGGATCACGTAGGACTGATAGCCGTAAAGGAACAGAACAAGGATCACGATCCCGGCTGCGGGAAATATAAAAAACGCGGTTTTGCAAATTCTGGATAACAAACTCTTCTGCCTCCTGATCTGTGTTTGGAATGATAAAACCTCTTGGCTTTTTGTGAAAAGAAAATAGATGTAAGACCAGACTGCTCCATAGGATAAAAAAGGCGGAGCACGGCCTCGAAGCGGATATCGCATGGAATCCCCTCCTTGTAAGATTTTATTGTGTTCTTGTGGAAAAAGTTCATCCAGGATGCCGCAGGATCTGCCTGCGGCCGGATGCAGAAAAAAGATACGGGGGAAGCCCCCTCTTAGAGTAAAAGGACTCGAATGGTCCTTGTGAAAAAGAGTATACGAGTGTTTGGTCCGGTTGTCAAGAAAAATCGTTCGACAAATGTCGACATTTACATTATTGTTCTGACTATTTTCGACAATATTCGACAATTATGATGGATCGTAAGCACCTGCTCTCTCGCTTTTTTGCACAAAAAAGGAGAAGCGTTCAAAGAACGCTTCCCCCTTCATTCATTTCATTCAGATCATCGGGATATACGGCATATGGCCGGTCACGCTGTAAACGATCAGCGAAAGGATCATAAAGATCGTGGTTGTCGGGATGGAATAGATCCCTTCTCCGGTTCCGGAACCGTCGATCGAGCCGGTTCCGTCATCCGCCACAGTGCCATCGCCGGAATCTGATACGCTGTCGGTATTCTTACCGGGAGCGAGACTTGTATCGCTCAGCATGACCTTATCATACGGTCCCTCGTGGGAGATCGCCATCGGTTCGGATGCGGAGGAGCTTCCGTTTCCGGTTCCCCGGCCGCTTGTGCTGTCGGAGAGGCTGCTGCTACTGCTGTCATCATCGTCGTCATCCGAGCCGCTGCCGCTGCTGGAACCCCGGCCGCTGCCGCCGCTGTAGTAATGACCGCCGCTGCCGCTGCCGTTTTTCTTGTTGCCATTCTTATTCTCTTCTTCATCGACCCAGGTCTTGGTCTTGACGACGGCGGTAACGTAACCGGTACCGACGCTCTGCCAGCCGCCCTTGGTCTCGGAATACTGCTGTTTCAGGAAGTAGATCCGGATCGGGATCTCCCTGACCTCGTTGATACCCTTAGGCGCGCCGACACGCCAGCTGCGCTGCTTGGTCTTGCCGTTCTCCATACGCCAGTAATCCTTGACCCAGCGAACGTCACCGGTCACATACGGTTCCGGGATCACGACACTTGATTTTGCCGTGCCGGCTCCATAGACCGTGATCGGGAAGAAGACGTTGGGACGAAGCTCGAGCGCGTTCTCGAGACCGGCGACAACACTGTCAGTCACCTTTGTGATGACAGCCTTCCGCTGCTCATCATAGGTCTTCGTGTACACCGTTGCAACGATGTAATCATACTCGTCCTTGTCGACCCACTTTTCCTTATCCCCGGAGTAGACCTGCTTCTGCAGATAGATCCGGATCTTGAGGGAGGTCTTCTTGTTGAGACCGGCCTTGGCACCGACCTTCCAGGTCGTATTCTTACCCTTGCCGTTCTGGTTCCAGTAGACCGGTTTCCATCTGGTGTCACCGTCCACATAGGGAGTCTTGATCACTTCATCTGAATACTTGTAGCCGGCTCCGTAAACGTCAAAGTTATAATATACGCCGGGCTTCAGGGCCAGTCTGGAACCAAGACCTTCCACGACGGTATTGTCGATGTCGGCAATGACCGGATCCCTTCCGGGTTTGGGGGAAGGTGTGGGCGTCCATTCCTTATGTTTGACATTGTATTTGATGGTCGCATACTCGTCGGTCGGATCCCAGTGCGTCTCTGTATGAGTCGTTTTATTTCCTTTCTCATCCTCTTCTTCGATGAGTTCCTCGACATAGACGTATTTGCGCATCCGGATCGTGATCGGGATATCCTTGCTTCCGGTCTTTCCGTCCTTGTAACCGATCTCAAATGTCCTGTTCCAGGTCTTCTCATCAAGAGACCAGCTGTATTTCGACCACTTGACATCGTCGACCTTCAGATCCTTTTCAGCGACATCCTCGCCATAGCCCTTGACATTGAACTTATAGTAGGTTCCCGGTGAGAAGATGATCTTGGAAGATTCTTCAAGTCCGGTGACTGTCGCCCAGGCGACGGGCTTGACTTCAAAGGTAAAGGTTTCGAGTACTTCCTTTTCCGGTGCTTTCCATTCAATGGTCTTGACGGTCTCAGACGTCTCCTCGTTGGTCGTTTCTACTTCCGTGGCCACCAGCTTGCTCATCTGGATGGTCAGTGTGAAAGGATCATCCGTCGGCAGGCCGCTGTCAAAGCCAAGCTCCCAGTCCACACTATAATCGTTGCTTCCGTCAAGGTTCCAGCCTTTCTTGACCCACTTGACATCGCCGGCCTTCGGCTCTTTGTTATCCTCGCCGGCACCGTTCACTTCGAACGGATAATATAAACCGGGCGCAAACTTTTTGTTTTCAAGTCCGGTGACGACGCTGTCTTCCACCTTCGCTTCAGCGGTCTGCGTCTCCTCACCGGCGCCGACAGCGGCGGCTCCTTCTTCGGCGAGTTCCTCTTCGCCGTCGTTCAGCTCTTCGGGATACAGTTCATCTGCCAGCGTGGACTCCTCACCGTTCTCATCGGCGATGATGACATCCGAAGGTTCTTCGGATACGGATTCGTTCGTTTCTTCGTTTTCGGCTTCGGGATTCTGCTCCCCGGATACGATCTCGTCGGTCTCCTCGGCCGGAGCTGTTTCCTCACCGGCTTCCTCTTCGGTATCAGCCGCAGGCTCCTCGGAACCTTCCTCCTCCGTACCGGGACGAGGCTCTGTGAGAGTCGCCGTCTTCTTGTCGGAAAGCTCATTGCCGGTGCTCTTGACCAGGACGAACAGGCTCGGCTGGTCCGTATCGATATCCGTAAAGGTCACAGTAAAGGGCTCGTCCGCCTTGATCGGCGTACCGTCCTGATTGACATCAAAGGTCGGAACGTCACCGGAGGTGGCTGCCGCATAGTACCAGCCATCCGAATCGGAGACGCATACCATCTCGGCCGTCGTTTCGGACGTCCATCTGGGATCGCCGCCCTCCGCTTTGGCAAGCGTCGGCTTCGCGGAGGCTTCCTCTTCCGGAGTGGGAGCTTCCTCCTCAGCCGGAGCCTCTTCCTTCGGCTCTTCGGCCTTCTCCTCCTGCAGCTCCTCGGCCGCGGGTTCCTGTACTTCCTCTGCCGGCTCTTCCGCCGGTACTTCCTCGGGCTCTTCGGCCTTCGGCAGATACAGAACGCCGTTTCCGTCGAGTTCCAGGTCGCTGCCCTCATAGACAAGCACGGAACCGATCAGGCTTTCCAGGTTCACGCCGTTGCCGGAAGCGGTCCCGCTAAGGGCCGCGGCCTGCATTCCTTCCGCATGGTCCAGCTTGCGGAAGCAGACCCTGGCTTCGGAACTAAGGGAATCACTGACAACGATCATGGCGTCGCCGGCAAGGGCGATATTGTCTTTTTTGTCTTTTTCATTCCGGTTGTCGGAAACGTTGACCTTGCCCTGCACACTCACATAGCTGGAGGTGTAGATGGCGCCGCCGGACTTGGCAATATTGCCGGCGATGGTTCCGCCCTGCAGGATGATCTGCCCATGGCTGAAGATGGCGCCGCCCTTGGCGTTGGTGTTGTTCCCTTTAAGGGTCACGTTGGATTCCATGCCGAATACGGAATCCTTCTTTTCGACGTTGATGATGGACCCGTCGGCCTTGCGGCTGCTGTTCTTGAAGGATCCGTCAAGGATGATCTTTCCGGATGATCCGCTGCCGGATTTCTGCAGGGACAGTCTTCCATAGACCTGGAACATATCTCCCTTGAAGTCCTCGTCACGGCCGATGGTGATATTGGAGCCCGTTCCGTTGACCAGCGCGATGCGCTTGTTATCCGGGATCGACACCGGGGAAGTAAGCGAAAAGCTTCCGCCAAGTACGATGACCGTCGTCGAGTCTCCGGAATCCGCATCACTGATGGCGGTGCGGAGATCCTTTTCATTCTCGATGATGGACGGCTTTTCCGGCTCCGGTGAAGGAGTCGGTGTCGGCGTAATGGAAAGCTCCGGGATCTCTTCCGGGACTTCTTCCTCCGCCGGCTCTGCCGGTGTCTCCTCGGGTGCTGCCGGCTCTTCGGCAGGCGTCACTTCCTCAGGCTGTGGCGCAGGCTCTTCCGGCTGCGGCGCGGGTTCTTCGGGTTGCGGCGCGGGTTCTTCCGGCTCCGGGGCCGGTTCTTCGGGCTGCGGCGCCGGCTCTTCGGCCACCGTTTCGGTCTCTTCTCCTTCCCCGACGGAATCCGTCTCCTCAGCGGATACCTCCGATGCCATCACGGCCGGCTGTACGGAGCCGACGCTCATGGCTAATGCCAGGAATAATGCCAGGAATTGTTTTTTTCTCACAATTTTTCCCCCCTGCTTATTATTTACAACTGTTTACGATTCCTATGTTCTATCAACCTTAGTGTACTGTTTTTGTACACAGAACATTCCACGCTATGATCCAACACAGTATTATAGCACAATATGTGCAAAAGTGCAACCATATGGCTGAAATGTTATGTCAAACTGTCGTCCGGCTTTCGATCAGGATTTCCTTTTCCGTTACGATCAGCGACGGCCGGATGTCGAAGGGGCCGTAAGGGACCTCGTCGAGGATCTGGAAGTCAAAGGCCAGCGCCATCCGGATGATCCCAGGACGATTCTCAAGGTAGCGGTCATAGAATCCGCCTCCATATCCGACCCGGTTGCAGTTCCGGTCAAAAGCGACTCCCGGCATAAGCATCAACGCGTGTTCGTCATCCACGATCTCCCCGGTCCGGGGTTCCCTGATCCCGTAGAAGCCCTCTGCCACATCGTCGAAAGTGTCGATCCGGTAAAAAGTCATCGTTTTACCGGAGCATTTAGGTACGGCTACCCTTTTTTTCTCCCGCCAGGCCTCTTCTATAAGATACTTCGTGACGACCTCGTGTCTGTAATCCATATATGCCAGGATCGTGTCCGCCTGTACAAACAGCGGATGTCCGGTGATCGCTTTTGTGATCTGTCTGCTGGCCGCGTCCACCCACGCATCCGTGCAGGCTTTCCGCATGGCAGAGATCTGCTTTCTAATGTCTTGTTTTGCTGCCATATTTCTCTCCCAGATTGACGATGGTCCCGTCCTCCTGCTGGATATCGATATTGTCAAGCTGCGCCTTCAGATTCATGCGGATATTGGCAAGAAATTCTTTTCGAAGTGCTGCCTGCTCTTTTTTCTCCTCCGGAGTCAGTCCCTCTCTCTTGGCCTTGTGTGCAAGCTCGTTGATCCGGTCGATCTGTTTCTGGTCCATTATGCCTCCTGTATTCTATCATTCCATCTTGATGGTACACCATCTTTCACGATCCGTCCATCTAATTCCATCGACAAAAATCTACCGGAATTCCTATTTTTCGACAAATGAAGGATCGAAATGAAACGCAGCTGCGTTCGTTTTAAAAGGAATGAATCGTAATTCGAATTATGTCGTGATTCATGTTTAGTTCGTTTTGCAGTTAAATTCGTATTTACTTCGTTTACCTGTGGATCCCGAGACTGTTCAGGACGGACCGCTGTTTCTCCTCCATCCGGTCCGCTTCCTCGGGGGTCATGTGGTCGTACCCGAGCAGATGAAGCATGCTGTGGGCGATCAGAAAGCTGAACTCCCGTTCCAGACTGTGTCCGTACTCCTCCGCCTGGGCGTAGACATGGTCGACGGAGATCATGATATCGCCGAGAATGAGCTCGCCAGTGTCGAGGTCAAAGCAGGTATCGTCGTCCTTCAAAAGTTCGTAGTCAGCGGGATTCTCAAAGGGAACACCCGGAAACGAAAGCACGTCCGTAGCCTGGTCGAGATCCCGGAACTGCCGGTTGACCTCCCGGATCCGCACATCATCCGTCAGCACCAGGTTCACCTGGCATTCATAGGGACAACCTTCCATGTCGAGGACCCTCTCTCCCACAAGGACGGACAGTTCTTCGTATTTTACCTGCAGTTCTCTTTCCGCTTCATAATCGATAATAAAACGCATGTCATTTCACCTGTCTCGGCCGTCCTCCCCGGGCAGCCGGTTTCTGCTTGGTTTCATAATCTTCATAGGCCTGTACGATCTTCTGCACCAGCGGATGACGGACAACGTCCTTGCTGGTCAGTTCACAGAAAGCGATGTCGTCGATCTTCCGGAGCACCTTCATCGCCACGTCAAGGCCCGAGATCGTGTCCTTGGGGAGATCCTTCTGAGAAGCATCTCCCGTCACAATCACCTTGGAGCCGAAGCCGATCCTCGTCAGGAACATCTTCATCTGAGCCGGCGTCGTATTCTGGGCTTCATCGAGAATGATAAAGGCATTGTCGAGCGTCCGTCCGCGCATATAGGCGAGCGGCGCGACCTCGATCAGGCCTTTTTCCATGTTCCGGGCAAAGGTCTCCGCGCCCATGATCTGATACAGGGCGTCATAGAGCGGCCGCAGGTACGGATCGACCTTGCTCTGCAGGTCCCCGGGAAGAAAGCCCAGCTTTTCGCCGGCTTCGATGGCGGGTCTTGTCAGGATGATGCGGCTGACCTCCTCGTTCCGGAAAGCCGTGACCGCCATCGCCATGGCAAGGTAGGTCTTGCCGGTGCCCGCCGGGCCTACGCCGAATACAATCATCTTTTTGCGGATCATCTCCACGTATTCCTGCTGGCCGAGGGTCTTGGGCTTGATCGGCCGTCCCTGGATGGTGTTGCATATAAAATCCTTGTCAAGCTCCGTCAGCGTATGTCCGGACTTGTCAAGCACCAGGGATAGCGCGTAATTGACATTCTGGGTCGTGATGGTATTCCCCCTGATGGAAAGGGACGCCAGGTCGCTCAGCACTCTCCTCGCCATCTCGGTGTTGTTCTCAGGTCCCAGGATCTTCATCTCGTCCTCCCTGGAGATCAGGGAGACGTGAAGCGTCCGTTCGATCAGCTTCAGGTGCTCGTCAAACTGTCCTGAAACGTTGGACTGGTGTGCCGCCGGGATCTGTATCCTTTGTTCGATAATGTTGCCTGCCATTCTATGACTGTTTCCTTTCACGGTATAAAACAAGGGAGAACCAGAGGATGGTGTTCCCCCCAAGACTGTATTCCATCTGTTCTCTCTCGGCGATCTCCTGCACGACGACCCCGTGGCTTTCCAGGCATGGATGCATCCTGTCCGGGAAACGGCAGGGCTTCCCCTCCTTGTAGGTACAGTTCTCGCAGATGTCGCAGGACTCCGTCGAAAGTATATAGATCTCGTATCCCAGCGACGTCAGGTACTTTCCGACCTCGGTCGTCAGCTCCTCGTGGGCCTGGCGGGTGGAAAGCAGCTCCTCCATATTCATGATATCGGAGACCTCGGCCACACTGGAAAAAAAGATACCCTGCAAAAACGCGTGGATCTTTTCATAGCAGACGGAAAGAGGCCCCACCCCGGGAGGGCAGGCCCAGCTGCTTCCGTAGCGCGGACATTCCTCGCAGATCATGCGCACGCGCTCCTCCACGGCGATCGTGTCCGTCGGAAGGATCCGGTATTCAAATATGGGATACTGGGAAATAAACTCTTCAAATGCAGCAATATCCATGTGATCATGCTCCTATTTGTGATATGGTTCATGGTTCAGGATGCGGAAAGCCCGGTAGATCTGCTCAAGCAGGATCACCTGCATCAGCTGATGCGGAAAGGTCAGCCTTGAAAAGCTGATGCTCCTGTCCGCGCGCCTGCGGACCTCTTCGGACAGCCCGAGCGAGCCTCCGATCACAAAGGTGAGGCTGCTCTTCCCTTCCACCATCAGGCGTCCGAGCATGTCGGCAAGGCCGGGGGAATCCGGCATCTCTCCGTCGATCGAGAGGATGATGCAGAAATCCTGCTCACGGATGTGCCGGAGGAGTCGTTCACCCTCGATCTCCAGGATGCGTTCATTCTCTTTTGCGGACGCGTTGTCCGGGGTCTTTTCATCCTGTACCTGTATGAACTGAAGACGCGTATAGCGGCCGAGTCTTTTCTGATATTCCGCGATCGCATCTGTCAGGTATTTTTCTTTGATCTTGCCCACTGACAGGATCCGTATTTCCATTCTCTGTCACACTCCAATGGCGCCTGCGTCAATATTCCAGCTGATAGACCGCCTGGGCCGTCTCGCTCTGCCGGCCGTTTCCGGCCACCAGGATCGCATACAGCGTATGCTCGCCCTGAGGCATGGTGATGGGGCTTTTGTATTCCGTACTGCCCGTCGTCGGCACCTCATCGAACGCATAGTAGGCCTTGCAGCCGTCCGGAACCTGGATCTCGATCCGGATGTCCTCGGAGTAGCTGCCGGATTCCGGCGTGATCACCGGCGGATCCGGTGTGTCGAGCACTGTCACGTATGTATAGGAAACCGTGTCGGAATGGACCCCCAGCTCGTTCACCGCGAAGGTCCTGATCTCCATCGTTCCCTCGGAACGCGGGACCGGGTCCGCGTACATGTAGCTCGATTCGGTCGGTTTGTCACCGTTGATCGTGTAATAGATGCGGTTGCCGCCTGCCGAAAGCTCGACGTTTCCGGCACTGTAGTATGTACCCGGATCCGGCGAACTGACCGGCGGATCACACATATATACGCCACAGGCGGAAAGGACCTTCTCACTGGTCACATCGCGAAGCAGCGCCCTGAGTTCCTTCTGCCGCCCGGTCGTCAGATACAGATCGCAAAGCTGGAGATACAGTCCCGTGCTGTCCGGATGAGCCTCCACAAGGGGCTGAAGGACCATGATCGCACTGTCCTGGTCTCCCATGGCATCGAGTGTCTCTGCCATCAGAAGATTTGCCTTCAGGCTTTCCGGCTTCTGCTGGAGAGCGTCCTGCACGGTACTAAGCGCTCTATCCAGATCCCCTTCCTGATAGGCGCGTTCCGCTTTGAGGAAAATGGCCGTAAAGGTATGGGTGTGCTGATACACCAGGACCATGACCGCTAGAGCCACGACGATCAGCACGACCGGAAGGATCCTGGCCACCTTCTGCATGGTGGTCAGCCTGGTCCGGATACTGATCTGGTCGAGACGATAGAGCTCTTCCGTTTCGGGATCCTCCTGATCCGATCCGTTCTGGCGGGCTTCTTCCAGATTCTTCTTGTTCATTTGTGTTTCCACTGTGTCAAATTCCTTGACCCAGGGGACTTCCGTGAGGCAGTTCGGGCAGAAAAGCGAGCCCTTCGGCACCTCATGATCACAATTCGGACATTTCATCTTGTCGCTCCACTTAGACTCCCACTATGTTCAGCCGTTCTCTTCCAGATAGTTTTCAAACTGTTCCATCGTCATCAGGATCTTACGGGGCTTTGTGCCCTCCTCCGGTCCCACGACACCGGCGTCGCTGAGCTGGTCCATGATCCTGGCGGCCCGGTTGAAGCCGATCTTGAACATACGCTGCAGCATGCCGATGGAGGCCTTGTCTTTTTCGATGATAAACTTACCGGCCTCTTCAAAATAGACGTCACGGTCCTCACCGCCGCCGAACGCGCCGGGGGCGCCGGCCGAATTCAGCTGCTGCTCGATACCGCTGTCATATTCCGCTTTCGGGTTCTTGTCGGTCAGATAATCCACGATCGCGCTGACCTCTTCGTCGGATACAAAAGCGCCCTGAAGCCTGGCCGGTTTCGGATAGCCCTGGGGATAAAACAGCATATCGCCCTTGCCCAGAAGCTTTTCAGCCCCGTTCATGTCGAGGATCGTACGGGAATCTACGCCCGACGAGACCGCGAACGCGATCCTGGAAGGCATATTTGCCTTGATCAGGCCGGTGATGACGTTGACGGAGGGACGCTGGGTGGCGATCACCAGGTGGATGCCCGCGGCTCTCGCAAGCTGCGCCAGACGGCAGATCGCATCCTCCACCTCGCCGGGCGCCACCATCATCAGATCCGCCAGCTCATCCACGATGATGACGATCTGCGGCATCTTTTCATGCGGATTTTCACCCTCCGGTGTTTCCAGGCTTTCGATCTTACGGGTGTATTCCCCCAGATTCCGTACATTGTATTCGGCAAACGTATTATAACGCTTGGTCATCTCCGCCACGGCCCAATTGAGGGCACCGGCGGCCTTCTTGGGATCGGTCACCACAGGGATCAGCAGATGCGGAATGCCGTTATAGACGCTCAGCTCCACCACCTTCGGGTCGATCATGATCAGCTTCACCTCATCCGGGGAAGCCTTGTACAGAAGGCTGATGATCAGTGTATTGATGCAGACGGATTTACCGGAGCCGGTTGCTCCCGCGATCAGAAGATGCGGCATCTTGGCGATGTTCGTCACCACAGGCTTGCCGCCGATATCCTTGCCGACCGCGAAGGAAAGCCTGGACTTGGATTCCTTGAATTCCTTGCTCTCGATCAACTCCCGGAGCTTGACCGTCGTGTTCTCCTTGTTGGGCACCTCGATGCCTACGGCCGCCTTGCCGGGGATCGGTGCCTCGATCCTTATATCGGCCGTCGCCAGATTCAGCTTGATGTCATCCGCGAGGGATACGATCTTGCTCACCTTGACGCCCATCTCCGGCTGCAGTTCAAACCGCGTGACGGTAGGTCCGCAGCTCACATTGGTCACCTTGGCGTTGACGCCGAAATTGTACAGGGTCTCCTGCAGCTTGTGGGCCGTCGCCCGGATCTCCGCCTCGGAATCTCCGTGTTTTCCGCCCTCTCCTTTTTCCAGGAGCCTGAGCGGCGGAAAATGATAGACGCGCTTTGGCACTGCCTGCTCTTTGGAGATCTGCTTCTGTACACTGTCGATCCCGTTCTCGATCTCCGCCTGGGAGGATTTCGGATTCTTTACGCTCTGGCGCTGCCTGGGAGATTCTTCTGCGGGAACATCTGTTGTCTTTGCGGTGCTTCCCGTATTCTGTGCATTCTTTACAGGTCCGGACGCATCGAGTCCCTCCGGAAAGCTACCGGCTTCGATGGGCGGGAACCCGGCATCATCATCGTTGTAATCATTGGAGACATCGGCCTGCGGCCTTGTCTCCTGCCGCTTCGCTTCCGTCCGTCCCGATGCGCTTCGAACGGTACGTACAGTTGAGGCCTTGGCTTCTTCCCCGAACAGGTCATCGTCTTCAAGGTCATGGAACAGGTCATTTCCCGCGGAGTTTCCGTTCTCGATATGGAAATCATCTTCAAAAAGTGAACGCTGGCGATAGTCCTGTTCCTTTTCTTTTTTCGCAGACTTCACGGTCGTGCTTCTATTGTCCTCCGTCTCCGTCCGAAGTGAGGAGCCATCCAGGAAGCCGCCGGTCTTCTTTTGCTTTTTATCTGTAGCAGAGGTTTTTCTGCCGGTTTTTCTGTTCTCATCGGGGAGCTCGATCTCGTACTCATCGTCATCCCCTTCCTCGGAAAGGAGTGCCAGCCGCTCTTCCTCCCGGCGAAGTCTCTCCTGACGCCTTTCTTCCCGCCGGATGGCCTGCTGTTCTGCCCGGAGCTCACGGATCCGCTCCCGCTCCGGAGCACCTTCGCGGTAGTTGTCCACGGCTCCTCCGATCCCTTCGCTGATCCGGTCGACGATCCGGAAAATGAAATCAAAGAAGGAACGCTGTGTGATGATGATCAGGCAGACAAGAATGACCAGGACAATGATGATCATCCCGCCGATGCGCCCGAAGGCCTGCGCGGTCGAGAAACAGACGGCGCCGCCGATCAGCCCGCCGCCGGTGCGGTAATCGGAACTGAGCGTAAAGTAGTCCATAAGCGTGTTGCTGACATTATAACCTTCCGTTACCAGCTGCAGGAACCCGCACACCGCACAGAGCAGGATGATCCCCGCCAGTACCTTTCGAAACGCGATAAAACTGGTATGGTTCGAAACGATAAAAGCAAGGCCAATAAACAGAAGCACCGGAAATGCATAGGCGAGAAGCCCCATCACGCCGAACATCCAGTTGGCGATCACATTCCCGACGATCCCGCCGAAGCCCAGCACACTGACCAGAAGGATCAGGCATGCCGCCAGGATCACAAGCAGGATGATGTCATTCTGGAAGCGCTGTGAGCTCCCGGATGCCTTCGGACTACGTGAAGACCGGCTGTTTCTTGTTGAAGATGTGTTTCTGGAAGATCCGGATGATTTTTTTCTGTTTCCGGATGTGTTCCCCTGCGTACGTTTTGTTTCTGCCATGAATGGCTCTCCCCCTTATCTTTTACCCCAGGCCGATGGCCAGAAAAGCAGCCCCGGCTATAAAACAATAAACCGCGAAATAGCGGAAACGAAGGCTGTTCATCAGCTTTGTGACAGCCTGGATCGCGAGAACGCCGGTCACACCGGCCGCGATCATTCCCAGTACGCAGTATGCCCCCTCCTGCAGACTTACGGACTGAGCGGCAAACGACGGAGCCTCGACGAGCATGGCGCCGATGACCGCCGGAAGGCTTGCCAGGATCGAATAGCGGACGGCTGTTCTGCGGGACAGCCCGCAAAGAATACCGGTTCCGACGGTCAGCCCCATCCTTGAAAGTCCGGGAAAGACCGATAAACCCTGAAAAATGCCGATCCAGAGCGCCGTATGGTACCCTGCGTCCCGCGGCGTTCTCTTGCCGGAAATACCGCTGAAATCGATCACGATCAGGAATACGCCCGTCAGAAGCATACAGATTCCGGGAACGAACCGCGCTCCCGCACTGAGCCGTACCAGTCTTCTGGCCGTAAAGCCGAGCAATGCTGTCGGGATCGATGTCAGGATCAGCATGAATGTAAAACGACGGTAGACGCTGTTGACCACCCGGACATAGACGACTTCCTTCTGCTTACGCCGGTTCATATAGATCCGTACGTTGTGAAGCACATCGCCGGCCATACCGACCGTCTCCGCGGCAATGCGGCGGACGTCCTTCTGGAAGCTGTAAAGGATCGCGGCGAGCGTCCCCACATGAAGCATGGTCTCAAACAATATATCTGCAGACATGTGAATGCCGAAGACTCTCTCGAGCATATGCACATGTCCAAAGCTGCTGACCGGTAGAAATTCCAGGATCCCCTGGAGGATCCCCAGCAGAATAACATAGATAACGGTCATGATCACTCGTTCCTTTTCCCAATAATAATGCGCATAAAGACACAAATAGTATTATATCATATTTTTATGCAAGAGAAAACGGGATTTCCGTTTTTTTTAGGAAATCCCGTTTTATGATCCTGTTTTCTGTGCCCGGACATGGGCAGATCAGGCTTTTTTACACGTTTTTACGCGTTTTTGCTCTTGATATACTCGTCGATGCCTCTCGCACCGGCCTTGCCGGCACCCATGGCCAGGATGACGGTCGCCGCGCCCGTGACGGCATCGCCGCCCGCGTAGACGCCTTCCTTGGAGGTACGGCCGAACTCTTCGTCGGCCACGATGCATTTACGCTTGTTGACATCCAGCCCGTAGGTCGTGGAGGAGATCAGCGGGTTCGGGGAGGTGCCGAGGGACATGATCACCGTGTCCGCCTCGATCTCGAACTCCGATCCCGGAATCTCGACAGGACGTCTGCGTCCGGAAGCATCGGGCTCGCCAAGCTCCATACGGATGCAGCGGACTCCGGTCACCCAGGAATTCTCATCCGCCAGGATCTCGACCGGATTGCACAGCAGGTCAAAGATGACGCCCTCTTCCTTTGCATGGTGGACTTCCTCCGCTCTCGCGGGAAGCTCCGCCTCGGAACGACGGTAGACGATATGCGTTTCGGCGCCAAGACGAAGAGCCGTCCTGGCCGCGTCCATAGCCACGTTTCCGCCGCCGACGACCACGACCTTTTTGCCGTGGACGATGGGGGTATCATAATCATCGCGGAAAGCCTTCATCAGGTTGTTCCGGGTGAGGTACTCGTTCGCGGAGAATACGCCGTTGGCCTGCTCGCCGGGGATGCCCATGAACATGGGAAGTCCGGCACCGGAGCCGATGAAGACCGCCTCAAAGCCTTCGTCCTTCAGAAGCTCATCGATGGTCACGGATTTGCCGATGATGACGTTGGTCTCGATCTTGACGCCGAGAGACTTGACATTCTCGACCTCTGCCGCCACGACTTTTTCCTTGGGAAGACGGAATTCGGGAATTCCGTACACCAGGACGCCGCCGGCCTTGTGAAGTGCTTCGAAGATCGTGACGTCATATCCCATACGGGCCAGGTCGCCTGCGCAGGTAAGACCTGCGGGTCCGGAACCGATGACTGCCACCTTGTGGCCGTTCTTCTGTGCGGCCGGGGTGGGTTTGATCCCGTTCTCCTTGGCCCAGTCGGCGACAAAGCGCTCCAGCTTGCCGATGGAGACCGGTTCTCCTTTTTTGCCGCGGATGCATTTACCCTCGCACTGCGTCTCCTGCGGGCATACGCGGCCGCAGACGGCCGGAAGCGCGCTTGATTCGCTGATCACGCGGTAGGCTTCGGCAAAATTGCCTTCTTTTACTTCGTGGATGAACGCCGGGATATCGATGGAGACCGGGCATCCGATCACGCACTGGGCCTTTTTGCAGTTGAGGCATCTGACGGCCTCTTCCTGGGCCTCTTCCTGGTTGTAGCCAAGACATACTTCGTCAAAATTCGTGGCACGGACCTTGGGATCCTGCTCTCTTACCGGTACTTTCTTTAAAACGTCTCCCATTACTTGTCACCTCCGCAGTTTCCGCATCCGCCGTGATGGGTCTCGCCCTCCTGTGCACGCAGCAGGGCACGCCCTTCTTCTGTCTTATACATCTGCTGTCTCTTCATGGCCAGGTCAAAATCGACCTTGTGGCCGTCAAACTCTGGACCGTCGACACAGGCGAATTTCACCTCGTCGCCGACCATCAGACGACAGGCCCCGCACATGCCGGTACCGTCGACCATGATCGGGTTCATGCTGACGATCGTCGGGATGCCGAGCTCCTTGGTGAGAAGACAGACAAATTTCATCATGATCATCGGACCGATCGCAACGCAGAGATCGTATTTCTTACCCTGGTTCTGTACAAGATCGCGGAGCACATCCGTGCCCATGCCCTTGCGTACGTAGGAACCATCATCCGTTGTAAGATACAGATTGCTGACCGCCTTCATCTCCTCCTCGAGGATGATCAGATCCTTGGTCCTGGCACCGATGATGCAGTCCGGCGTCACGCCGTGGGCATGAAGCCATTTCAGCTGCGGATACACCGGAGCCGTGCCGACACCGCCGCCCACGAATACGATCTTTTTCTGCTTCAGTTCTTCCGGAGAAAGATGCGTCAGCTCGGAAGGCTGTCCCAGAGGTCCGACAAAATCCTCAAAGCAGTCGCCTGCCTTCAGGGATACGTATTTACGTGTGGAGACGCCGATCGGCTGGAACACGATGGTGACGGTTCCTTTTTCCGGATCGTAATCACAAATGGTAAGGGGGATCCTCTCGCTGACCTCGTCAAGCTTGACGATCACAAACTGTCCCGGCAGACAGCGGCTGGCTACGCGGGGCGCTTCCACATCCATGAGATAGATATTGGAAGCCAATTCTTCTGCTCGTAAAATCTTGTACATAGTAACCTCCTGCTTTTTTCTGCCTTCCGGTGCAGTATACTGGCAGCCTCAACAGGGCTTCTGACGCCGTCCGGCACAGTAGTCATCGAAATAATAATAGCACAATGCTACAAAATAGCAAAGAGAATTTGTGAATACTTCATGAATTTTGATCGATCTTGTCACCGGCCATGGCGATCAGCTCCTTCATGCGGCAATTGCCCTCCCCTTCCGGAAAGCCTGCGTTGATGACGCGCTCACACTTTCTGATCAATCCGGCAGCCCTTGTAAAGGCCTCTTCCGAGATCGGCATGAAGGGTTTTTCGGTGACCACCTCTGCGGCGAGAAGCCGGGCCAGCTGATAGTCCACGTCATTCGTATACAGAATACCCGCGGCGAAGGGAATGTTCTTCTTCTGGAGCCTTCGGAAGACGGGGATTCCGCTCCCGCAGCCGGAAAGCACAAACACCTTCGGCTCGCCCTCGGGCTTCGGAAGCTCCAGGCTCCCGAACACCGGATCAAAATAACCATTGTCGATGCTGTAAAGATCCCGTATGGTATTCTCCTCGAAAATGCTCTCCGGTTCGCCGTAGTGCGCGATATGGTCTCCTTTGACACAGATGATCTTGTCGGAGATCTTCTGCGCGAGGTCGATCTCATGCAGGGACATGATGACGGTGATGCCGTTTTCCTTGGCCATGGAGCGAAGGATCGACAGAAGTTCAAGCTTGTGCCGGATATCCAGGAATGAGGTCGGCTCATCGAGAATGATGATCTCCGGCTCCTGGCAGATCGCCCGGGCCAAAAGGACACGCTGCCTCTGGCCGTCACTGATGGCGTTGAAATCCCGGTTCCCGAGATCCTCCGCATGGACGGCCGCCATGGCGGCATCCACTTTTTCCTCATCCTCAGGCGTCAGAAAACCCAGCCGTCCAGTGTAGGGATACCGCCCGGTCGCCACGATGTCGTGGCAGGTCATGAGCTCGGGCTTCATCCGCTCGGTCAGCACGACGGACATCTTTGTCGAAAGCTCCTTGTAGGACAGGGAATGCAGGTTTTTGCCCGCGATGGTCACGTTTCCCCCGATGATCTGCAGCTGGCGCGTAATACTTTTAAGGATCGTGGATTTGCCTGCCCCGTTGGGGCCGATCAGCGTCACGATCTCACCGCTCCGGATGTCCAGACAGATGTCATGGATCAGGGCCTTGCCGTTGTAACCGACGGAAAGGCTTTCTGTTTTCATATAATTCTCAGCCATCGGTCATCGTCCTTTCTGCCTGTTCAGGAGCATCACGATCACGACCGGCGCGCCGAAGACCGACGTCACGGTACTGATGTTCAGCTCCAGCGGCGAAAATGCCGTACGGGCGATCAGATCGCACATCATACAGAACACGGATCCGCCAAGAAAGATCCCGGGGATCACGACGACCGGCTTGGAGGTATTGAGTCCAGTCTTGATCAGATGCGGGACCGCCATGCCGACAAAGGAGATAGGACCTGCAAAAGCCGTCACGCAGGCGGACAGCACGCTGGACATGAGGATCAGCATGATCCGGAATATCTTGATGTTGACGCCGAGGCTCTGGGCATAGGCTTCGCCCAGCTGGTATGCACCGATGGGCTTGGACATCAGGAACGCGCAGATCATCGTGATGCCGATGATCACGGCCGAAATCTGTACATTTCCCCAGGTGGCGCCGGAAAAGCTTCCGAGCGACCAGCCGTGCAGGTTGACGATGTCCGAATCCTCGGCAAAGGTCACGATAAAATCGGTCACGGCCGAACAGATGTAGCCGATCATGATACCGGCCACCAGGAGCGTCGCCATATGCTTCATCCGGCGCGAGATCAGCAGGATAAAGCCCGTGGAGATAAGTGCTCCTACAAATGCGGCAATGATCAGCGCGTAGGATGAAACGGACCCGAAATACTGCAGGAAATAGATCATGGTCAGCGCGACCAGCATCTTGGCTCCGGAGGAAATACCCAGGACAAAAGGTCCCGCGATCGGATTTCCGAAGAAGGTCTGCAGAAGAAAGCCCGATACGGAGAGCCCTCCCCCGAGGATCGCTGCCATCAATACCCTCGGAAGACGGATCTTCCAGATGATATTGTACTCGGTCGGATCCCCGGTTCCCTTGAATATGATCGACAGGATCCGTCCGACCGGAATGTTGGTGGAACCGGTATTGATGTTCAGCACCGTGATCACGAAGGCAGCCAGGATCAGGACCACAAACACGACCGTATACCTGGTCCTTCTTTTAAAGTTTTCCATGTGAAAGCTTGTGCGGCCTTCAGCAGCTTGGTTAGACATAGGTTATCCTCTTGCAATAAAACGCATTACTGTATCTTTGACAGGAAGATCATGTTGGCCTCGTCCCCGTCCGTCAGCATATGGTTGATGTCCCGGATCAGCTGTCCGACGATGTCGGTAGCCTGGTACAGGTATTTTCCGGCATTCCAGACGTTTCCGTCCTTGACAGCTTTGAAATCGGCGAACAGGGCACTCTTCTGCAGAAGCTCGTCGAGAGAGTTCACGGGTGCGTCGATCGTTGAATTGTAGATCAGGTAATCCGCGTCGATCGCCCTGGCGTAGAAATCTTCCATCGTCATGGACACGGATGTACGCTTGGTCTCCCCCACTTCCAGATCCGTGAGGACATAGCGCCCTCCGGCGATCTCAATCATCTTGGGAATGTAATCCTCGGGACGCCTGACGACCACCGAACCGTCCGTACTCATAAAGAAGAAAGCGACGGTCTTTTCGGTATTCGGGAAATCCTTCAGGTCGGACATGACCTTCGCCTGGTCCTCGAAGAAGGCGGCCGCCTGGTCTTCCTTACCGACGAGAGCACCGTAGAGACGGACCCACTCGGTCCGGCCGAGAGGATGGCTCTCATAGCTGGACCGGTCGATAAAGACCGGGATGCCCATGTTTTCGATCATCTCCTGCACCTTCGGGGTATGCAGGATCATCGTGGACTCGATAGCCACGGAACAGTTCTCGTTGATCAGAAGCTCATAGTCCGGCTCACTGTATTTGCCGGCGAACAGGATATCTCCGTTCTCCATCGCCGTGACTGCATTGTCGATGTACCATCCATCCGCGTTCAGCGCGGAGAGACGGATGGTGTCCAGCGCGTCGATGGAGTCAAAGAGCGCCATCGCGGAGGTGGCTGCCAGATAGATGTTGGTAAGCGGCGCGTACAGGACGCGGACGTCCGAAGAAAGGCCCGCCGGAGCTTCAGCGCCTTCCGGCACGAGCAGGTAGTCCGACCCGTCATAAACGCGGATAAATTTGTAGCCGCCTTCATAATAGAATACGTCAAAGCGGTCCGCGTATGTCAGTTCCATGGTGGACTCGTAGGTCAGGCCGTCAATCTCAGGCGCTGTGCGGTCCACGTCGGCCGTGACGGAAACCTCATCCAGTTCCTCTTCCTCCGCATAGGCGGCCGGTCCGAAGACCGAGCCGCCGAGCGTCAGTACGGCGGCGAGGGCGAACGCCGCCGCCCTCCTGCCGTTCTTTTTTGTAAATCGGATATTCATCATTTCTCCTTTTCGGGACAATGCTTTCTCAGTTGTTCTTCAGAAGCTCTTCGGCTTTTTCTTCTGCTCCGAACAAGGTACCGTAAACTCTCGCCCATTCTTTGCTGCCGGCTTCTTCTTTTTCATCCGCGGAGCGGTCCAGGATCATCGGGATCTTAAGAAGGCTCAGCGCATCGCCCAGCTCCTGGATCTTGTTCACAGAGGTCTCATCCTCCGCCTCTTCTCCAACGATGGAAGCCGGTGCGATCAGAAGATCGTTATGTCCGGTCACCAGGTCACGGAAGACCAGGTCCACGAGGCTTCCGGATTCCGGAACCTTCTCGTCCGCTCCGAGGGAGGTGATCAGGTCTGTGATGTCCGCCGAAGCCGTAAAGGCATTGGAGACAGGAATGGTCACGACGATCATGGACTTGTCGACGCCGGCCGGCAGGTCTTTGCCTTCCGGTGCCAGCAGGTATGTAAGAATCTCTCCATCATAAAGGGAATCATTCGCTGCCGTGTCGGTCGTAGCAGGAACATCTGCTGCATCCTTGAAGACATCACCATTGTCATCCAGGGTATCGATCTCGAGAATACGGAAACCGTCGTTGTAGTAATGCAGGCGGAAATACTTCGCGGATTTTTCCTGGCTGGTGCCTACATAGGTGAGGCCGGCCACTTCCGGTGCGGTATCGTCTTTCTTCAGATCCTCGTTAGCATTCTTGTCCTCATCCGCCTTCTCATCCGCGGTCTTCGCCGCGTTCAGGCCGATATACAGGGTGTAGGCAACCTCATGAGGCTGGGACATGGCCGTGGTCATGGCAAGGATCCGGTTGTTGGCGTTCAGCCTGACAGGAATCTCAAAGGAGCCGCCGCTTCCGTAATAGGTGCTTCCGCTGGCCTTGACATAGCCGATATGGCTGCTGTTGAATACGATCGTTGCATAGGCATGTCCGCCGCTCACACGGATCTGTGTGCAGCTGATGCCTTTCATTCGTCCGGAACCACCGCTCCAGCTGAAGCTGTCGGGCTTGTAGATGCCGTCGGCAAGCTTCGTGGAGGAATCCACGGCACTGGTGCCGCCGCCAGTGGTCGGCTTATAGGTAGGTGCAGGCGTGGGCGTCGGGGTCGGCGTCGCAGTCGGTGCAGGCTCATCGCCGTCCAGTCTGCGGAGTGTCTCGGAATCCAGCGTGATGGTACGGGCGTACCATTTGTCCTGACGCTGGGAATGGGAAGCGATCGGGATCTCGGTATCCAGCGCGGTGATCGGTACCTCATAGGTATAGGTTCCGTCCTCGGCTACATCAAAGGGGATCCAGGATGATTTGTCAGCACTGCCGGCCTCCGCATCCGTGCCCGGATACAGATAGTCATAACCGGTGCCGCTGAGCGTCAGCACGGCCGTCATTTTACCGTCCTTTTTGGTGAGGACGCACTTGACGACCTTGAACATGGATGCGTTCGTTGTCACGTTGGCTTCATAGATTCCGTCTTCGATGTCCGTCACAGGTGCCTTGGTGGGCGTCGGGGTCGGTGTCTCGGTCGGCTCAGGTGTAGGCGTCGGCGTCTCGCTCGGTTCCGGGGTCGGCGTCGCGGTCGGTTCAGGCTCCGCCGTCTTTGGGATCGTCAGATACAGCTGCTGTTTGCTGTAGAAAGCATCCTTGCCGGCGTTCTTCAGGCAGACCGGGATCCGCTTTCCGAGGTCATCCTTGGATACTTTGAAGACAAAGGTGTAGTGCGTGCCGTCTTCGCTTACGGTTCCCTCGATGACCGGCGTCTTGCTCTCGGTCTCGTTGGTACCCAGGAAAAGACCGTCATAATTTGCCCTTGTGGTCGTATAGGTGATTTCCACCTCATCGCCGGACATGACCGCCTTGGAGGAATCGCTGTCGACACCGATCATGGCATAGGTCGTGTCGTCATCCTTGACGATGTTGACGTTTTCATACTCCTTCTCCGGGGCCGGAGTCGGCGTACTCGTCGCTTCGGGGGTCGGTGTGGCAGTCGGTTCGGGTTCATCCGCCGCCGGGATGTTCATTACCAGAGAGTTTGAGTTGGCGTCGCCGTCCGGTTTGACAGGCGTGATGGACACGCTGGTGCCGCGGGCCGATGCCGGCAGAGTAAAGGTGAAATTGAAGGTGCCGTCGGTGTTCGGGACGCCTTCAACCATCGTTCCGTCTTTTCCGTCATTGTAATCACTGACCGTTCCGACATAGACCTTGCTGTAGGTCTTTTTGTTGGAGGTGATCGATACCGTGATGGTATCTCCGTTATCCTTGATGGAAGAAGAAGTCGGGCTGAACATGCCGTAGGCGGCCGTATCGCCTTCCTTGGTGACGGTCACGCCGTCATCGCCTTCCACGGGAGCAGCCTTCTCAGGCTCCGGCTCCTCGGTGGGCGTGGGCGTCGGTGCTTCGGTCGGAGTCGGTGTTGCGGACGTTTCGGTCAGCGTCACGGTAAATGTATAGGACGCATCGGTGGTACGGCCGCTGGTACCCATGTCGACATTGAGCGCCAGATCATTAGCGGTATTCAGGTCTACGGGGACCTCCGCCGTCGGGTTTTCCACCTCGAAGGATTTGCTTCCGCCGTTCCACTTGACGGCATGTACGACCTTGCCGGCACTGTTGATCGAAAGAACGGCCGTGGCCTTGCCGCCGGACACCTTGACCGTGCTGCAGCTGGCGGACGCAGTGCCGCTCTTGACGGCGCTGAAGGAGAAGCCTTCCGGCGTGTAGGTGCCGTCCGCAAGCGTCGTGCTGTTGTCCACAGGGGTATCGCTTACAAAGACTTCCGGCGTGCCGGTCTCCTTGACTTCCTTATCCTTTTCTTTTTCTTCTTTTTTCTCTTCCTCGGCAGGTGCCGCTTCTTCTGCCGGGGCTTCCGTCTCTTCGATGGCCGGCGTCTGCTCTTCTGCGGGAGCGGCGGTCTCACCGTCCGCATTCTCCTGGGATGCTTCCGGTCCTTCGGCAGGAGTCGTCTCCTCTGATACGGCCGTATCCTGCGGCTGTTCTGCCGGCGCCTGTGCTTCGGGCTTCTCTGTCTGTGACTGTGCTTCGGGCTGTTCAGGCTGCGGCTGTGCTGCAGGCTGCTCGGGAGCCTTCTGCGGTTCTGCCGGTGTACTCTGCTGCGGGGCCGCGGGGGCTGCCTGCGGTGTCTGTGAAGCAGTCTGCTGCTGGGCTGTATTCTGCTGTTCGGCGGACTTTTCTTTTACTGTTCCGGTGCTGCTATTGTCTGTTGCTTCGGTCTTCACCTGTGTGGCATTTTCTTCGGAGAATGCCGGCAGGACCGGTACGGTCATCATGGCTGCTGCGAGTACGATGGCTAGCAGTTTCTTTCGTTTCATAGCGTTCATCTCCTTTTTCTTTTAAGCCGGTACATGGAAAGCACCCGATTTCAAAAGAAAAGGCGCCTGCAAAAGCAGACGCCTTTTCAGATGATCCAGTTGAACCATTCCCGGCTGTGAGTTCTGCTTTCATCGGAAGCGTATCACAGAGAGCCAGCAGGTTTCCTGACTCGCAGATCTTCATATCCCGTACCTGGCCTTCTCATGACTTGCACAATGGCCTTTTCCCCTTCCCCGGAATGAATTCCGAAGTGGTGGTTTCAGGATACTCCCCGCTCACAGTGACCGGATCGCTCAGGATTTTCACCTGATTCCCTTTTACCCGAAAAAGCCCTATGACCTTTTCCGGCACTGGATCCCATTATGATATTCTGTTTTGATCGATCGGGATCATTCGTCCCAGTTATGCCAGACGTCCGTGACGTCATCGTCGTCATCCAGAAGGTCCAGGGTCTTCTGCAGGTCCTTGATCGCCTTCTCATCGGTAAGCTCCACGTAGGTCTGGGGGATCATGGCTACCTGTGCCTCCAGAAGCGGTACATTTGCCGCCTCCAGGGCTTCGCGGACGGCACTGAAGTCATCCGGAGCCGTCAGCACCTCATAGCTGTCTTCCTCCTCACTGAAATCCTCCGCGCCTGCGTCGAGAGCCACCATCATCAGCTCGTCGGCATCCATCTCGCATTCTTCTTTATCGATGATGATCTGCCCCTTCTGGTCAAACATGAAGGAGACGCACCCCTGGGTACCGATACTGCCGTTGCCCTTGGTAAAAGCACTGCGGACGTTTCCGGCCGTACGGTTCTTGTTGTCCGTCAGGGTCTCCACGATGATCGCGACGCCGTTGGGACCGTAGCCTTCATAGACCGCCTTCTCGTAGCTGTCGGCCGAGTCGGCGCCAGCCGCTTTTTTGATGCCGCGGTCGATGGTGTCGTTCGGCATATTGTTGGCTTTAGCCTTTGCGATCACGTCACGAAGCTTGCTGTTGTTCGCGGGATCCGGGCCTCCGGCCTTGACAGCCATGACGATCTCACGGCCGATGACGGTAAAGATCTTGCCCTTCTTTGCGTCGTTTTTCTCCTTTTTGTGCTTTATGTTGGCAAATTTTGAATGTCCTGACATACTCCTTCTCCTTCTTGTTGTTTTTTGGTCAGTTGATCTTTTCTGCTTTTACTTTCCCGATGGTCTTGTTCCCAAGGGATAATATATGGAACCTGTACCCGCCGGCCTCGACCTCTTTGTCAAGATCCCTGGCGGTGGGGATATGTCCCAGAATGGAAGTGAGCACTCCGTTCAGCGTCTCAAAATCACAGTCGCCGAACCGGATGCCGAGCTCTTCCTCCACATCCTCCAGTTTGGTAAGTCCGTCGATCACGACGGAATTATCGACCTGGGTACGGATCTGCACCTCGTCCTCGTCGTATTCATCGAGGATCTCTCCGACGATCTCCTCCAGGATATCCTCCATGGAGACGATCCCGGCCGTCTGTCCGTACTCATCCAGGACCACGGCCATGTGAAGCTTCTCAGCCTGCATGGTGTGGAACAGGTCCCCGATGCCTCTGGTCTCGGGGATGAACGCCGCCTCCCGGATCAGGCCGGGAAGCTCCTTCAGGGCTTTGAATTTCGCCCATGGATTCTTTGTAAGGAACTTGAGTGCATCCTTGTAGTGGACGATACCGATGATGTTGTCGATATTCTCCCGGAAGACCGGATATCTGGAGTTGCCTTCCTCCAGCATGATGTCGACCATCTCCTGCAGGAGGACCGTCTCCTCAAATCCGACGATGTTCTTCCGGTGCGTCATGATATCGCCGGCTTCCGTCTCATTGAAGGCCATGATGTTCTGGATCATCTCGGCTTCGTTCTCTTCGATGACGCCCTGCTCATGCGCTTCATCGACCATGGAGATGATCTCTTCCTCGGTGACGGCATCCTGGATCTCGTTCATCGTGATCCCGAATGGTCTTGCCGCGATCCGTGAGATCCAGCTGATCAGCATGGTCAGCGGATAAAGCACCTGCGTCACGGGCCACACCAGGCGGACATAACGACAGGCAAAACGTTCTGGTCTTCCACGTCCGACCCGCCGGAACGCAAGGATCCCGATACCGGCGGTAAGGATGACGGCAATGAGGATCACGAGAACCACCGCGGCCGGCCGCGGCACGTGTTCCTGAAGAAGATAAACAGCGCCGGGAAACAGAAATACGCCGAAGGTGATTCCGGCGGTCATGACCATGACCGGGATCGCGTTGATATAGCGAACCGGCTTCTCGAGAAGCCGCAAAAGCTGCCCGGACGCTTTATCACCCTCCTTGGCACGTCTTTCCACTTCCGTCTCATTGATATTCTGCATGGCCGCGGCAAATCCGTACAGGATGCCGTTCAGCCACAAGAGAAGCAGCCAGATGGCCACACACAGAAACGACAGGTTTCCATCCTCCATACAGTTAACTCCTAAAGCAGTAAATACACTCTTTTTATCATATCATTTGGGATAATTTCCGTCAAGAACGATTCAGCCAACAGGCGGCAGAAAAGCGTCCCGCAGGTAGTCGTTCCCGGCCCGCAGTCCATTGTATTCCAGATAATAGTATTTCTGCAGCAGGTCATAGTAGGGGGAGGACTTTTTAAAGATACCGATCTCTCCCTCCGTCGTCCTGTACCTTCCGTAGCTTGTCCGTACCGGCAGTGTGTCCCGGAGGGTAAGGATCATTCGATAATAAGCGGATTCGGGAAGTCCCGCGCTTTCCGCGATGAGCGGCAGAAGGTCTGTCATGGAGGCGTATCCGGTATTTTCGGGATAAGAAAGCTTCCTGTTCGACCAGATGACATAGGGAACGGTGCGTCTGGCCATGGCGGCTTCCTCTTCGGTATAGTCCTGTCCGCAGGGAAGATCCTTGATGAAGGATGGCGCGTGGTCTCCCACCATGCAGACGATCACGGGACGGTCGACCGTTTCAAAGTATTCTGTAAGCTTCCGGAAGGCATGGGCTGACAGCTCGATCGTACTCATGTATTCATTGATATCGTCTGTCAGGTCCCCGAAATCGACGCCGGTATGGACCGTATCCAGGGAATCCTCATTCTGCTCCCACCCGACATGATTCTGCAACGTCAGAAGATACATGAAGCGGGGAGCGTCCCCGCCGGCCTCGTACTGGTCCGTCAGGTCATGATAATTGTCGGAATCCAGGCAGGAACGATTTCCGTTTTTACCGTGATAGGAAAAAGAGTCCTTCCCGAGCGTGATATGGTCAAATCCCATATCCTTATAGGCCTTGTTTCTCGAATAGGTTCCCGGCACCCCGTAATGCATGGCATAGGTGTCGTAGCCAAGCTGATGGAAATATGTGACCGCGTGATTGTCGGCCTTACTGAAATCCACAAAATTAAAGGGTGCGGAATTCCGGATCAGGTAAAGGGAATTGGCGGTCAGGAGTTCATATTCGGAATTGTTGGTTCCGCCGCCCTCCCTGGGCGTAATGGCATGCCCGTATACGGCGTTGTCGATCCCGTAAAAATCCGCCAGATAATCTTTGTCCGGTTGAAGATCCGTGTAGATGTCGAGATCGCAGAAGGTCTCATTCAGGATCAGGATCACGTCCGGATACTGATCCGCAGGAATTCGTCCTGCTTTCGCTTCCGGTTCCTCCGGAACAGCCTGTACAGAATAGCCCTCCGGCATCTTGTATGGAAACAGTGCCATCTCCGCATCCTCCACCGCACAGATCCCGAATCCGAAGCCCTTGATCCCATCGGACCATGAGAATGTAATGGCTGTCTTCTTTTTGATCTTATAGGGGCTGTACAGGCACAGCCAGCAGCCGAGAACACAGGCGCAAAGCAGCAGAAGCCTTACGAGGAGCCTGGAGAGATGAAAGATCCCGGTGCCGCGAAAAAGCAGATGAAGGAGGACAACCAGAATGACTTCTGCCGCAAAAACGAGCAAAAGGTACAGGATCGTCCGGTTCATATGCAGCGAATAGCCGCTGCTCACATCCACCGCCGCTCCTGCATTCACGAATTCACTTGGAAACAAAGGACTTCCATGGTATTCGATCACAAAGTAGTTTGCGACCGCCCAGAGCGTGAAAAGCACGCTGCTGACGGCCACGGAAATGGTCATACTCTGGAGAATGACCGCAAGCAGCAGATTGACCGAGGCGATGATCAGCAGATTGACGGCCAGATACCGGACGTCCGTCCGGAATACCTCCCTGATATAGGGAACCGAGCTATACTGAAGCTGCAGGTATTCTGCCGCCGTGATGAGTATAAACAGGAAGCATCGCAGCAGATAATGCATGAGTTTTTTCATTCGCTTACTCCTTAAAGCCAGGCTTGTCTTTGATTTGTACTTCCCCTTCAAAAAAACAGATAGGGGAGATGCCTTCTCCCCTATCCTGCATAATACTTGCTCCATACATCTGCCGCATCGGCGATGACTCAAAGATCCTTGAACCAGAGCCCGACGGAGGTCAGATCATCATCCGTATAATCACTGGTCTTTGTGCATCCGGGCTCGACCAGTGAATGGGATTCATTCTTGTTGCTGAGTCCCCAGACCACATAGCTGACGCTGTAGCTCTTCATCAGCTTCAGCCATTGACCGAACGCATCAAAATCGATCGGATACCTGGCGCCCGGCTTGGCCGGACCGCATTCCGAAACAAAGATCGGAAGTCCTCGGCGTAAGGCGCTCTCGAGTCTGGCACGCATGACGGACTTGTGCTCAGCCGAATAAAAATGGAAGGTGTACATGATATTGGTATAGCCCTTGATCGGATCCTTCAGTACCTCATCCGGACGCTGATCCCAGTGAGGGGTACCGATCAGAACGATCCCTTTGGAATCATTCTTTCGGATCACCTTCAGGATCGACTGAGCATAGGACTTGACATCCTTCCAGGTGGTGGTTCCGTTTGGCTCGTTACAGATCTCGTACAGCACGTTTTTATTGTTTTTGTAGCGGGAGGACATCTCGGTAAAGAAAGCCTCGGCCTCCTTCTGGTATTTTTTCGGATTCAGGTCGTGCAGCACATGCCAGTCGATGATCACATACAGGCCGAGGGAGGTGGCTGCCTCCACGCCCTTGTCGATCAGAGCCTTGAGGGCCTCCTGGTCACCGTTTGTACAGTAGCCGCCGTTGCTTGCCGTGTACATGGCCAGGCGGACACATTCCACGCCCCACTCATCCCGCATCGTCTTAAAGCTTGCCTTGCTGACAAACTGCGGATACCAGCTGAGGCCGTGGGTACTGATCCCTTTAAGCGCGACCCGTTTGCCGGATTCGCTCACCAGGTATCTGCCGCTCACCTTCAGCCGTCCGTACTGCTGCACCGGGGTCTTGCTTTTTTTGGTGACCTGGGCAGGCGTTTTTCCAAGATTGACTTTTCCGGTCTTGATGCTGACGGTCTTCTGCGTTCGCTGCCGGCTCTTCTTGTTGATCGTCGCGGTGATCTTTGCCGAGGTACACTTTGGGGTACTCTTGCTGTACAGGACAAAGGATGCTTCTTCACTCTTTCCGGCCGCGATGGTCTTGTTGTAGGATACGGGGCTTACCTGAAGCTTCTTGCCGCTGACCGAGGTCTGGCAGTCCCATTTTTCGGTGACCTTCAACGACTGGTTCATATTGAGCTGGATCTTCCATGTGGTGACCGCCTTTTTCCCTTTGTTGGTCACCTTCAACCGGTACTGGGAATACAGAAGATCATTCTTTTTATAGGAATTGATCCGTTCCAGCGTGACCGAAACCTTGGAGATCAGGGTCGAGGCATGCACATCATGCGGTGCTGCCGGAAGGCAGCCAGCCACCATCAGCAGGACCAGAACAAACAGTATGCTTTTTTTGACTCGTTCGAATAGTGACTTTCTCATTGGATTATCCTTCATAACTGGTTATTGATCCGGATCAACGAGGGTGTCTCCTGTATATCAGCAAAATATCCTGGATTATCTGTTTATTTTATCACAAAGTCCTTGTTTACACAATATAACAATCTTTAACATTTTCAGGAACCTGTATACACCCGCGGTACCCGTTTGCCGATATCACAGACGAGCTCGTAGGAAAACCGTCCGGAAAGATCTCCGAGGGTATCCGCCGTGATCTCCTCGTCCCCGTCCCGCCCCATAAGGACGACCCTGGAGCCGATCTCTACGTTTTCGATGTCCGTCACATCCACCATGAACTGGTCCATGCAGACACGCCCCAGGATGGGCGCCTTTTTTCCATGGATCAGGACCCAGCCCCTGTTGGAAAGAAGCCTTGGATACCCGTCCGCGTAGCCCACGGGGATCGTCGCGACACGCATCTTTCTGTCCGTCACATAGGTTCCGCCGTAGCTGATGGCCACGCCCGCAGCTACCGTCTTGGCATAGGAGACATGGCTGATGAGCTCCATGACCGGTTTCAGCCGGACGATATCTTTTTCGACCTCCCCGGAAGGATAGATCCCATAGATCGTGATCCCTGCACGTACCAGGTCCAGATTACCCTCCGGCACCCGGATGATCCCGGCGCTGTTGCAGCAGTGCTTCAGCGGAATATGTACGCCGGCGGTCTCAAGCCTTTCCACAAAGGAAAGGTACCGTTCAAGCTGTACCATAGCCGGGGAACGATCGGTCTCGTCGGCCCTGGCAAAATGTGTGAACATGCCTTCGATCGTCAGGTTGTCGATGGACGCGATCCGGCAGATCGCCGGGATACTCTCCTCGGTATCGGCAAAACCAATCCTGGTCATCCCGGTGTCGAGGGCCAGATGGACCTTCACGGGTTTTCCGACCCTTTCCCCTGCCTTTGCGTAGGCTTCGGCTCTTTCGTAATCCATGATGGCAAGACGAACATCCAGTTTTGCCATTTCTTCGTAGTATTCATCAAACACAGGTCCCAGGATCAGGATCGGCTTTTCGATCCCGGCGCCGCGAAGCTCGATCGCCTCTTCGGGAATCGCGACTGCAAAGCCCCAGATATAGGACAGACCTTCGATCCTGCGGGCGATCGGAACCGCCCCGTGCCCATAGCCGTCTGCCTTGATAACGGCAACGATCTTTGTGCGCGGATCGATATTCCGGTGCATCTCCTCAAAATTATGTACGACATGATCAAGCGAGATCACGGCTTTGATCCTCTTATGTTCCATCTGTCGTTCCTCTCCAATCTTACTCTAAAAAATACCCGATCTCCGCAAGAAGGCTTACCGCGGTCATGGACGACTTTCCATGTTCCGCTGCGGCGCGATCCCCGCACAGACCGTGAAGATACACAGCTCCGGCGGCAAGAAGCGGAAGATTGGCATTACAACTCTTTGCTCCCCGGCATACGGCTTTCATCTGTCCGAGGCAGACAAGTCCTCCGATGAGGCCGGACAGAACATCACCGCTGCCTGCCGTGGCCATACCGGAATTGCCGGAAAGATTCAACCACAGACGTCCGTCCGGGGCCGAGATCACCGTGCAGGCATCCTTCAGCACCACCGTACATCCGTGACTCTTAGCATAGTTAAAGGCAGCTGCCGGAAGATCCGCCTTGAGCTCCCCGGCCGGCAGGCCGCAGAGCCGGCTCATCTCCCCTACATGGGGCGTCAGGATCACGTTCGTATCCAGATAATCATTCCACTCCGGATGCGCAGCCAGAAGATTCAGCCCATCCGCGTCGATGACCAGCGGTTTCTTACTCTCCCGTGCATTTCGAAGGAGCCAAAGGCACACATTCTCCGAGTCCGTGGATGTACCGAGCCCCGGGCCTAGGACGACAGTATCGCACCAGGAAAAGACCCTTTCAAGCTCAGCCTCTTCATGGCTGCAGGTGAGCATCGCTTCCGGGAACATCGTCTGCAGAGGAATACGGTTCTCCTCCGCTGTCAGGATACGGACCATTCCGATCCCGGATAGGAGCGCTGCCCTCGAAGACATATAGGCGGCTCCGCACATGCCGGGACTTCCGGCGGCCACCAGTATTTTGCCGAAGGTCCCTTTATTTCCGTCCTCATTCCGGCCGGAGAGCAGGGAAAGATCGTCCTGTTGAAAATGCATGCAGCACCCGGGAGCTTCCGCATTCTGCGGAACCACTGCGCCATCCGGACTTACTCCTGCATTTCTTTTCTCATAGATGCCGATATCCGCCACGATCACTTCGCCGGAAAGCTGTCTTCCGGGATAGAGGCAGTGACCGCGTTTCCGGTACGCGAACGTGACCGTCAGATCCGCTTTGAAAGCGGTTCCCATCACCTGTCCATGATCGGCATGGATCCCGGAAGGGATATCGACGCTAACCTTATATCCTTCCATGGTATTGAGCCGGCTGATCAGCTCACGGTAGTTACCTTCGATCTCCCTTGCAAGGCCGACGCCGAACAAAGCGTCTATAACAACGTCAAAGGGGCCCTCGGGAAGATCTTCCCCGGAAAGGACCGGTATGCCGTAGCTCATGGCTGTCCTGTACTGGGCTCCTGTCTCATCCGTCATCTTTTCGATCCTTCCGGCCAGAAAGATCAGGACGCGGTACCCCCACATATGCAGGATCCTGGCGGATGCGATCCCGTCACCACCGTTGTTCCCGCTTCCGCACACGGCCAGTATACGGCTTCCGGGGGAAAAACGCTTTCGGATCTCCTCCGCCACGGCAAGCGAGGCCCGCTCCATCAGGACGGCGGACGGGATGCCGTGCTGCCGGATCGTGTTCTGATCCAGCTCTTTCATTTCCATTCCTGTTACAATTCTCTTCATGATCTTCTCACCCACCAGACGAATGAGCACGGAGCATCGTGCGCATCGGTTTTCGCAGGTCTTTGCTCAAATCGGAAAGAGCATGGATCAAAGAGATCCATGCTCCCTATCTGTCACCGTCACTGCTCGTGATCTTCACGATACTGGCTGAGATTGTAGGAAAGTGTCATCAGGCTCTCTGACAGATGAACATTTTCCACGATCACATCGTCCGGAACCACGAGATCGATATGTGCATAATTCCAGATCGCCCTGATGCCGCATTGTACGAGAACGTCGGTCATCGCCTGGGCCTGTGATTTGGGCAGCGTCAGGATCGCGATCTCCGCCGGATGGTCCTTAAGGAAGGATTCAAGCTCACTTGTCATCAGAACCTTCACATTCCCTACCATCCTGCCCTTCAGCTCTTCACGGATGTCAAACACGGCCGTAAGCTTGAAGCTGCGTTTTTCAAAGCCATGATAGTTGGCCAGGGCCTGTCCAAGATTACCGGCGCCGATGATGATCATGGGATGTACCTTGTTCAGTCCCAGGATCTTACCGATCTCGTTATAAAGATATTCTACATTATATCCGTAGCCCTGCTGGCCAAAGCCACCGAAATTATTCAGATCCTGCCGGATCTGCGAAGCCGTCACCCGCATCTTCCGGCTCAGCTCTCCCGATGAAATACGATCCACTCCTTCATCAAGCAGCTCGCCGAGATAACGGTGATAGCGCGGAAGTCTTTTGATCACGGCTTTGGAGATTTCTTTGGAATCCAAGTCAATACCCTCCTGTCAATCTTGTGCTAATTATATACAATTTGCACGCAGATGTCAACGATTCAGGGCATTATCCTGCATGGCTTATCGTTTTTGAGGATACGTCAAAGTGTTTCTTGCACATGCCCGGATTCTCCTGTAAAATAGAATAAAAAAGTGTCCCGCTTGCGTGACGCTTTTAAGGAGAATATATCATGAAAGTACTTCATATCGGAAAACAAGGAAATATGGAAAAATATGCTGCCGCGGACAGCTTCCTGCTGACCCTGGACCGTGTGGACCTGCCCCGCGGCCTCAGTGTGGAGGAATATCTTAAGGAGGCGGCCGACGCGGAGTTTCTCGTCGCTGACGCCATCGTGCCCGTGCCCGGCGAACTGATCCGGAGGATGCCATCTCTTCGCATGATCCATTCCGAAGGCGTGGCCTTCAATTCCATCGATCTTGCCGCGGCGGACGAATGCGGCGTCTATGTTTGCAACTGCCAGGGCATGAATGCCGCGGCTGTCGCGGAGCAGACACTCCTTTTGATGCTTGGGATCCTTCGCGACGTCGTAAACGGGGACCGTTCTGTCCGGGAGGGCCGCCAGATCGAAGTCAAGGAGGCATATATTTCGAACGGAAATCTCCATGAGCTCCGGGACTGCAGTGTCGGCCTTGTCGGGTTCGGGAATATCGCGAGGGAGACGGCCGCTCTTCTTCGGGCCTTCGGCGTCAAGGATATCCGGTACTACAAACGGAATCCTCTTTCCGGGGAGGAGGAAGAGACGCTGGGTGTTAAGTATCTGCCGCTTGACGATCTGCTCTCACAGAGTGATTTTGTGAGCCTTCACGTTCCCGTGACGCCCGAAACCATGCACCTGGCAGACAGGGATTTCTTCTCCCGCATGAAAGCCGGCAGCTTCTTTATCAATACCTCGAGGGGCGAACTCGTGGACGATGAAGCTCTTCTTGACGCTCTCGAATCCGGACAGGTCGCCATGGCCGGGCTTGATACACTGGATCTGGAGCCGGTGAAGGCCGACCATCCGCTGCTGGGACGTCCGTCCGTTCAGGACAGGCTTCTGCTGGCCCCGCACATCGGCGGGATCACTTCCTCCAGCTTCCGGCGCGGCTACGCTATGATCTCCGAGGATATCCGGGCCATGGCTGAGGGCCGTGAACCCATGCACATCGTCAATCATCCCGGGAGGCGGCCATGATCCTTTCCTGTCAGAACCTTTCAAAATCCTTCGGGGAACAGGTGATCCTGCGCGATGCCTCTTTCCACATCGAAGATCATGAAAAGGCGGCTCTTATCGGAAACAACGGGGCCGGCAAGACGACGCTCCTTCGCATGATCACGGGCGAACTCTCCCCGGACAGCGGACAGGTCGTCCTGGCCCGCGACAAAAAGCTCGGATACCTGGCCCAGCACCAGGAGGTCACCGGAAACAGGACCATCTACGAGGAGCTGCTTTCGACCAAACAGTACCTTCTGGACATGGAGATGAGGCTCCGCAGCCTCGAAAAACAGATGAAGGACGCGTCCGGAGAGAGACTTGAATCCCTCATGAACAGCTACACCCGGACAAGCCATGAATTCGAGATGGAAAACGGCTATGCCTACAAGAGCGAGGTGACCGGGGTCCTCAAAGGACTGGGCTTTGGCGAGGAGGATTTCGCAAAGCCTCTCGGCACTCTCTCCGGCGGCCAGAAGACCCGCGTGGCCCTCGGGCGGCAGCTTCTGCTCGCTCCGGACATCCTTCTTCTGGACGAGCCGACCAACCATCTGGACATGGAGAGCATCGCGTGGCTTGAGACCTATCTTCTCACCTACCCGGGTGCCGTGTTCATCGTTTCCCATGACCGGTATTTTCTTGACAAGGTCGTCACCAAGGTCATTGAGATCGAAGCCGGCAGCCTTCTCGTATACCAGGGAAACTATTCCGCCTTTGCTCTTAAAAAGGCACAGCTCCGGGATGCACAGTACAAGGCCTGGCTCAACCAGCAGCGGGAGATCCGGCATCAGGAGGCGGTCATCGCAAAGCTCAGATCCTTCAACAGGGAAAAATCCATCCGCCGTGCCGAGAGCCGTGAAAAAATGCTGGGAAAGATCCAGCGCCTCGATAAGCCTGTGGAGATGCAGGAACAGATGCGGATCAGCCTCGAGCCCCGTGTCGTAAGCGGAAACGATGTGCTTCGTGTGGAAGGCCTTACAAAGGCGTTCCCCGGACAGACGCTTTTTACGGACATCGGTTTTGAGATCAAGCGCGGCGAGCGCGTGGCCCTGATCGGCAATAACGGTACCGGCAAGACGACGATCCTCAAGATCCTGAACGGGCTTCTGCCGGCGGACTCCGGTGAATTTACGCTGGGAAGCAAGGTCCAGATCGGATACTACGACCAGGAGCATCATGTGCTTCACATGGAAAAGACACTGTTTCAGGAGATTTCCGATACCTATCCCACCCTTACCGAGACGGAGATCCGCAACATGCTGGCGGCGTTTTTGTTCACGGGTGATGACGTTTTCAAGCTCATCTCCTCCTTATCCGGCGGAGAACGAGGCCGCGTGTCCCTGGCCAAGCTGATGCTGTCGGAGGCGAACTTTCTGATCCTCGATGAGCCGACCAACCATCTGGACATCGCATCCAAGGAGATCCTGGAGGACGCGCTGAACAGTTATACGGGGACGCTTCTGTATGTGTCCCACGACCGCTATTTCATCAACCAGACGGCGACAAGGATCCTGGACCTGACAAACCAGACCCTCGTAAACTATATCGGCGATTATGACTATTATCTCGAAAAGCATGATGAGATGACGGCCCGCTATGCTCCCGGCCCTGCATCCGGAGAGCCGGACCGTGAAGCCACGGACAGCAAGATCCTCTGGCAGCAGAAAAAAGAAGCCGAGGCAAACCGCCGCAGGCGGGAAAACGAATTAAAACGTGTGGAAAAGCGGATCGAGGAGCTGGAGACCCGTGACCAGGAGATCGATGAAGCCCTGGCGCGGCCGGATGTGTGTACCGATCTTCAGAAGGTCACGGCTCTCAGTCAGGAAAAAGCCGATGTGACAGAGGAACTCCGGGAATTATACGAAAAATGGGAAGAGCTGGCCGAATAAGCCAGCTCTTTGTTTTTCCGTTATTTCGGGAGAAGCTCACCGAGAAACGGCTCGAAATGGAGCCCTTCATTCCGGTCCGTGCCTTCCTGTACGGTAAGCTCCAGGGCCTGGTTTAGAAATCGGCATGCTTTCCGGCCGCAAACAACCGGATCGATCCCGTTCACCATGCCTGCAGCGAGTACGGATGTAAACAGATCACCGGTCCCAGAATAGCTTCCGCCGATCTTCCGTGAGGAGATAAACGTCCCGTTTCCCTTTTGAAGGATCAGATTGGAGATCTCTTTGTCATCGTCGGAGCCTTCTGCCCCATCGTCGAACCGCATCCCGCATCCTTCCTCGATCCCCGTGATCACGACGGTGCCGATCCCGTACTCCCGGGACAAGGCCTCCGCGATGGACAGGATGTGCATCCGCTTCTCTTCGCCGGTTTCACTCCCGAGCCGGTTCCATTCTTTTTTAAGTCCGTCAATTCCTGCAAGCAGAAGGATTGCCTCTGTCAGATTCGGTGTGATCACATCAGCCATCCGGATCAGCTTTCTGCTCTCCAGAAGGAACTCTTCGGAATACATCGGAAAGGCATTGCCGTTATCCCCCATGATCGGATCAACGATCAGAAGACATCCCGGAACACGGATCTTTGTCACCATGGAAGCCACTCTTTTTACGGACACGGCATCTTTAAGAAACCCCGTGTAGATCCCGTCCGGGGTAAAACCGATCTTCTGCCATTCATCCGCAAAGGATGAAAGCCTGTCCGTGTATTCTTCAAAATAGCAGGACCTGTAGCCGGTCTGGTTGCTGAGGATCGCCGTAGGTGCCGGAACAGGCTGGACACCCATCACCGACAGCACGGGGATCGAGGCTGTCAGGGAACAGCGTCCCAGGGCCGAAAGATCACTCAGCAGTACGATGCGTTTCATTCCATCTCCTCCTTACGGGAGCATCTGCACAAAAGTGTTTCGCTCCCGGTCTTGCATTCTCTTTCATGTTCATGTATGATATCCGTAACTGTACATTTATTCCGATTATGATTCAGACGATTTTCAGGGGGACAGTTTTGCATGAACACGTCGCTTCTATACATGGATGTCTATCACCATTTTGAACAGCTGATCCTGGGAGGACAGCTTCCGCCCGGGGCAAAGCTTCCGTCTCTTCGCAAGTGCTGCTGGGAGCTTCATGTCAGCCGGACGACCGTGGAGGCCGCTTACCTGCAGCTGGCTGCGGACGGCTATATCATCTCCCGCCCCCAGAGCGGGTATTTTGTGACAGAAATTGCGGAAGTGATCCGCCAGGGACAGAAAATGCAAAAAAAGCGGCCGGAAAAGGCGCCGATCCGCTATGACTTTGCCTCCTCCGGCGTGGATCGCCAGAGCTTTCGTTTTGATCTGTGGCAGCGCTACTTAAAAAGCGCCCTTCGCCAGAATGAACGGATGCTCACCTACGGGGAGCCCCAGGGTGAATCCGATCTTCGCGAGACGCTTGCCGCCTACATCCGCACCCAGCGGAATATCTACTGCGGCGCGGACCAGATCCTGATCGGCGCGGGCGTTCAGTCCCTGCTGCAGCTTCTCTGTCCCATGCTGAAGGACCGGCGGACGGTCTCCTTTCCCACGCCATCCTTTACACAGGGGATCGCGGTCTTTACGGATTACGGATTCAAGGTGCATTATCGTGACAGGGACTGCAGCATCATCTATGTCTCCCCGGCCCACATGACGCGCTGGGGGGAGATCATGCCTGTCAAACGGCGGATGGAGCTGATCCGGTATTCCGAACAGCACGGAAGCATCGTGATCGAGGACGACTATGAGAATGAATTCGTCTACCTGCAGAAGCCGACGCCCTCCCTCTACAGTCTCTCGGGTTCGGAGAATGTTGTCTACCTTGGCACCTTCTCCCGCCTTCTGCTCCCCTCAATCCGCATCAGCTTTATGATCCTTCCGCCGTCGCTTCTTTCCCTGTATCAGGAAAGAGCGTCCCACTACAACCAGACCGCTTCGAAGGCCGAGCAGATCGCCCTGTGCCAGTTCATCCGGGACGGGCACATGGCCTCCCAGATCCGGCGCCTCAACCGTTTATACGGCCAGAAGCTGAAGCTCCTGGCCGATGAAGTCGATCGCGTATTTGGTCCGGGCTGCCAGATCCGTTACGGTGCCGCCGGGATCACCCTCGCTCTTACGGTTCCCTGCCTTCTTACGGAAGAAGAGCTTCGGGCGCGCATGAATTCGTCCGGCATCCGGTTCCAGATCCTTTCCCTGTCAGAGGGAAGCCTGACCCTGGTACTGTCCTGCTCCTCCATGGACACCTCCGTCTATCCGGAGGCACTCCGCCTTCTGAAGGAGCTCCTGATCTAGCGCTTTATCAATCACGTTTGTTGTCGATCATGTAAAGAAGTGCATTGCAGATGCAGGCCGCGATGTTGCTGCCGCCTTTTCGTCCTCGTGCCACGATATAGGGCACGTCGGTCTCCATGATCAGTTCCTTGGACTGCACGACGTTGACGAATCCAACGGGAACACCGATGATCAGCTCCGGGGACAGCTTTTTGTCCTCGATCAGCTCGTACAGGCGCACCAGCGCCGTCGGGGCGTTCCCGATGGCGAAGATCAGCTTTTTGTCCATGGCAGCCGCCTTGTCCATGCTGGCGGTCGCTCTGGTGGAACCGTTCTCTTTTGCGATCCTCGCCACATCCTCATCGGACATGAAGCAGTAGACATCACCACCGTAGCGCGAAAGCGCCTTCTTGTTGATGCCGGCCTTCGCCATCTGCGTGTCCGTCACGATACAGGCCCCGTCCTTGATGGCCCGGATGGCTTTCTCGACCACGTTTTCGGAAAAGCAGAGGTTCTTTGCGTAATCGAAATCCGCGCTGGTATGAATGCAGCGCTTCACGATCAGCTCTGTTCCCGGGACCAGAGGGGTATCCCCCAGCTCCTCGGTGATGATCTCAAAGCTTCTTCCCTCGATATCCATGGGTTTTACATTCTCAAGCTCCACTCTCATTCGTTCAGATACCCTCCTCAAGAATACGGTAGATTTTTTCCATGTCCATGGCTTTCCGAAGCTCGGAAGCCAGGATGTCATACTGTGTTTCCTTAAAGGCCGCGAAATCTACGCTGGCCATCTCCGTCACATCGATGCCTTTCTTTTCGCCGAGAGCCCGGATCAGGCTGGCGGCCGCCTCCTCCGTATCAAAAACGCCGTGTACATACGTGCCGCAGACATTTCCGAGGCACGCGCCGTCCTCCTTTTCGTCACCCGAGACAACGTCGCGGATCGACGTGGCAGAGCCGGCTTCACCCGCAAAGACCGTCTCGCCCATGTGGATCTCATAGCCGTCGATCTCCGCGCCGGAGAGCGCCGCGAAGGGGCCATCAAGCTTCCGGAAGCTTCCCATGGCCCGGGTCCTTGTTTTTTCCTTCGTAAAGACGGTCTTCATGGGCAGAAGCCCCATTCCCTTGATCGTCCCGCCGGCTTCCACGCCGTAGGGATCCGAAAGCTCCTCGCCCAGCATCTGGTACCCGCCGCAGATACCGAAGATCAGCTTTCCCTTGGCGGCTTCCTTGAGGATCGCCGCTTCCATGCCGTTCTGCCTGAGGGACAGAAGATCCTCCATGGTATTTTTGGTACCGGGAAGCATGATCAGATCGGGATCCTTCAGCTCATTGGGATACCTGACATAGCGGACGGAGACGCCGGGAATGTTCTCCAGCGGATTGAAATCCGTAAAATTCGAGATCCTGGGGACCCGGATGACCGCGATATCGATCAGATCCGCCTCCCTGTGCCCTTCGAAGCGCTCGGTCAGGCTGTCCTCATCCTCCACCTGGATCTGCAGGTAGGGAGCGACGCCCACCACCGGGATCCCGCTCCTCTCCTCCAGCATCACGATGCCAGGATCGAGGATGGTCTTGTCGCCGCGGAATTTATTGATGATGAGGCCCTTGACCATGGCCCGTTCATCCGGCTCCAAAAGATCCACCGTGCCAAGCAGCTGCGCGAACACGCCGCCGCGGTCGATATCTCCGACCAGAAGCACCGGCGCATGGGCCATCTTCGCCATACCCATATTGACGATGTCATCCTGCTTGAGATTGATCTCGGCCGGACTTCCGGCACCCTCCAGCACCAGGATATCATTCTGTGCCGACAGCGTGTCGTAGGCCCTCATGATCTCCGGGATCAGCTGCTTTTTGTAGGCAAAATAATCGCGGGCAGCCATCGTTCCAAGGACTTCCCCGTTGACGATCACCTGGGAACCCACGTCGTTCGTAGGCTTTAAGAGGATCGGGTTCATCAGGACCGACGGCTCGATCCCGGCGCATTCCGCCTGCATGACCTGTGCGCGTCCCATCTCCAGCCCTTCCCGGGTGATATAAGAGTTGAGTGCCATATTCTGTGATTTAAAAGGTGCGGTACGATATCCGTCCTGATGGAAGATCCGGCAGAGTCCTGCGGCCAGGAGACTTTTCCCCGCATTTGACATCGTACCCTGCACCATGATCGCCTTCGCCAAAATACCCCTCCTTTTTACTTCAGTATCTCTGTAAATACCCGGATCAGCCGTTCATTGTCCGTATGCGAACGGACGGCGATCCGGTAGTAGCCCTTCGTAAGCCCTTCATAATTGCTGCAGTCCCGGATCAGGATCCCGTGCTCCACACATTCCCTGAACAGGTCTTCCGGGCCTTTAAAGAATATATAATTCGCCTGGGACGGAAACACCTGCAGCCCGAGTTCTTTCATCGCATGCTTCAGGTACACGGCTTCCGATAAAGCCATCTTCCTGCCCTGCTCGACAAATTCCTTTTCCTTAAGAGCGGCCAGCCCGGCCAACTGGGCCGGCGCAGAGACATTCCACGGCTGGTTCTGGAAGGTCATCTTCCGGATCAGCTCTTCGTTTCCGCAAAGCCCGTAGCCGAGACGAACGCCCGCCATACTGTACCGTTTGGTAAAGGCCTTCAGGATCAGCAGATTTCCGAAGCTGTCCAGGTAGTTCTTGAGCGTATAGTTCTCCTGCCCCTCCACAAAATCCAGAAAACATTCGTCTGCCGCCAGAAAGATGCCATTCGACGCGCATTTCTCCAGGAGCTTCCGCATAAGCGCTCCGTCCGTCAGCATCCCGGTCGGGTTGTTCGGATTGCAGATGAAGAGCATGTCGATCCCGGGCACAAGCCGGTCCAGGATCGTCTCATCCAGTATATAATCCTGTTCTTCCCTGAGTGGAAAATAAAGGATCTTAGCGTCCACGCTCGTGAGCGCCTGCTCATATTCCGCGAAGGTCGGAGCCGGAAGAAGCGCCTTCCGGGGGCGAAGTGCCCTGCAGAGGGAAAAGATCACCTCCGCCGCACCGTTTCCGCAGATCACCTGCTCCTCGCTTACGCCTTCGTACGCGGCGATCGCGCTGCACAAATCCCCGCTTTCCACCTGCGGGTAATGCATGATCAGATCCGCGCTCTTTCGGATCGCTTCCTTCACGGAATCCGGCGTCCCGAGCGGATTGCAGTTCGAAGAAAAATCCAGGCAGTTCCTGTAGGTATAGATGTTCCCGCCATGGGTGTGCTTCATAACAGTCCTCCTGCCACCCGGATGACCAGCGAGATCAGCGTAAACAGGATCATACATAGAAAGCTGGTCGCAAACATCAGCCGGTTGGCTTTTTTGATATCCTCCGCCTCAATGGGGCGGATGTCGTCGCCGATGGTCGGCTTTTCATATTTTTTGCCGAAATAGTATGCGTCTCCCGCCAGCTGCACGTGAAGTGCGCCGGCCATGACCGACTCCGTCTGCGCGGAATTCGGGCTGGCATGCTTTTTCCGGTCCCTTTTGTGGATCGTCTCGGCCATTTTCGCGTCAAGCCCGCACATACCGCAGGCCAGGATCATGACAAAGGCCGTCACCCTTGCGGGAATGTAGTTGGCCAGATCATCAAGCTTGGCCGCGCATCTCCCGTAGTACAGGTATTTCTCGTTCTTGTAGCCCAGCATGGAATCCATCGTGTTGATGCCCTTGTAGAGGAACATGAACGGCAGTCCGCCGATCGCCATGAAGAGCATCGGGGCCGTCACGCCGTCGGAGGTGTTCTCCGCGATCGTTTCCACGGCCGCCTTTATGATCCCTTTTTCCGTCAGGCTCTGCGTATCCCTTCCGACGATCATGGAGATCGCGTGCCTTGCATCTTCGAGCGTCCCGTGCTTCAGCGCATCGTAGACCTTCATGCTCTCCTTCTGCAGGGATCTTGCCGCCAGCAGCTGACCGCACAGAAAGCTCTCGAGGATAAAGGCAACGACCGGAAACAGCCGGTACAGGTATTCGATCACAAGCCAGGGAAGGCCGAAGCAGACCAGGCATACCACAGCCACCTCGACGAGGCCGCCAAGCAGCTCGCTTGTCTTCGATTTTGAAAAATGGGGCCTGATCTTTTCTTCCAGAAGGCTGATCAGCTTTCCGATCAGGATCACCGGGTGATACAGCCAGGCGGGATCACCAAGGATAAAGTCCAGAAGACATCCGGCCGGCAAAGCCAGAACACGATATAGCATCATCATTTTTTCTCCAGTCCGTAGGCTTCACAGGCCTTCAGAAATGCTGCCGGGACTTCCGGCGCGCCGTAATAGTACAGATGCGGAAAACCGGCCAGCATGGTCCTGCCTGCATGTATACAGTTCCATCCGCGCTTGCTTAAGGGCTTCTTTGCGAAGAAGCACTCCCCGCAGCTGGACGAATCAAAATAGTGGAATTCATGGGCCGGGATCTCCCAGGTAAAGGGGGTACCGAAGACCTCGGTATCGCCTCCCTGAAGGGTCACATACCCGAAACGGCTGAGCTTATGGGTGTGGCGGACCTCTCCGTCGATCACGCCTGCCATCTCATAGCTGTTTCCTTCTGTATCCTCCATCTTCCGGTGCAGATACATGAACCCTCCGCACTCCGCCATCACGGGCATGTTCCCTGAAATGGCGTTCCGGATGTCGGAAAGCATGGTGCTGTTTTCAGAAAGCTCCTTTGCATACAGCTCCGGATACCCTCCATAGAGCAGCAGACCGTCCAGACCTTCCGGAAGATGTCTGTCGTGGATCGGGGAAAAGTATATCAGTTCCGCCCCCATCTTCTGAAGGAGCCTGAAGTTGTCTTCATAGAAAAAGCAGAACGCTTCATCCGAGGCCACGCCGATGCGGACCTTCTCTTTTGTCCGGAAGGAAAGCACCGGCTTCTTTTTCAGCAGTTCCTGTTCATCACAATCGATCTCAGGCGCCTCGCCGGCAAGCTGCAGCAGGCCGTCGATGTCCACCGTTTTCTCCATGATGGAAGCCAGATCCTTTAAGGTATCCCGGAGTCCTTCGACCTCGTCCGGCAGCACAAGGCCCAGGTGACGGCTTTCGAGAATGCCTTCCGTAAGCCTGGGCACATACCCGAGCACCCGTACGGGCAGCTGATCCTCGATCATCTTCTTCATACGGGGATACAGCATCTCGGACATCTGGTTAAAGATCACGCCTTTGATCGGGTTATCCGGCATATATTCAAGAAAGCCCTTGATGTAGGCGGCCAGGGAAACGCTCATGCCCCGGCTGTTCACGATGAGTACGGCCGGCGTCTTTGTGGTCACGGCCAGGTCATAGGCGCTGGCCATGACGCTGATGCCCGCGAGGCCGTCATAGAAGCCCATCACGCCCTCCATCACGCAGATATCCTTGTCCTTCCCATGCTCGCACAGAAGATACTGTGTTGTCTCCTTGTCCGTAAAAAAGGTATCCAGATTGCACGAACTGGTCCCGATCACACGGCTGTGGAACATGGGATCGATATAGTCCGGGCCGCATTTAAACGACGCGACGTCTTTGTTCCTGTCCACGAGCGCCTGCAGAAGGCCGCAGGTGAGCATGGTCTTGCCGCTGCCGCTGGCCCCGGCGGTCAATAGTATTCTGGGAATCTTCATGTCTGTCTCCTGTTGTCCTTATGAGCAAGGACATCGTATCTACCCCTGCAGGGTGATAATATAGATCGGGTTTTCCCCCATCATCATATGATAGCGGCCGATTTCCTTTGACCTGGCCGCGGAAAGCATCACCACGTCCGTCCCGGTAAAGGAATGCTCCCTTATAACAGCGAGCGCCTCGGACACCGTTTCAAGCGTGATACAGTTGATCACGATCCGGACGTGAGGGTTTTTAGAAAGAAGCAGCTGCACGATCCGGTCCAGGTTTCCGGAGGAGCCTCCGATGAACGCGTGGGTCGGGGCCTGCAGTTCCTCCATCGCATCCGGCGCCGTGCCGGCGATGATCTCCATATTGTCGGCGGCGAAATGCTCCTTGTTCCTGCCCAGGATCTCCAGCGCATCGTCTTTTTTCTCGATGGCATAGACCTTTCCCTGGGAAGCCCGGAGGGCCATCTCGATGGATACGGAGCCGGTGCCGGCACCGATATCGTAGCAGATGGAATCCTCGGTAAGCTGCAGCTTGGAAAGAGAAACCGTGCGGACCTCCTCCTTGGTCATGGGAGCCTTGCCCCGCAGGAACTCTTCGTCCGGCAATCCGTGGGTGGTGCGCATCTTCACTGCGTTTTCATTGTAAGCAAGAATAACGGAAAGGGCATCCCCTTCGTATTCCGTGAGCTCGCAGGCCTTCCGGCAGAAAACCTTCTCCTCCTTGTAGGAAAGATTCTCGCCTACATACAGAAGCACGTCCCCCATCCCGTAGGTCACCAGCTTCTTAGCCAGATTCCGGACGCCGTCCGTCGTACCCAGGATGGAAAAGACCTTGCGGTTATGACGGATGAGCGGGATCAGATTGCAGCTGCGCCCGTGGGCGCTTACGATCTTCGCGTCATCCCAGGAATGACCGGTTTTTGCCATGAAATAGACCACCGAAGAGATACCGCAGACGACCCTTACGGACGGTCCCAAAAGATCTAAAAGCTTCCGGGCTCCGCTGTAAAACCCGACGTCCCCCGAAAGCGCGATCACGATGTGCTCATACCATGGATGCTCACGGATATAGGCAGCGATCACGTCGCTCCGGTACTCGTACAAAATCTCATGGTGGGGCTGCCTGACAGCATCTGCCATCCGTCTGGCCCCGATCACCAGATCCGCCTCCGACAGGACTTCAAGGGCTTCCTGCGTAAGCGTCGCAGGACTTCCCATGCCGATCCCGAGGAGCGTCACCCGGGGGATCAGTGTCAGGGAAAAGTGCTCCGACAAAAGCTTTTTGCACTCCCGGACCGAGATGCCCTCTTCGGTTGTCGGGCGCCCGATGATCACCGGGATCGTCCCGCATGCATGTGCCGCCTCGATCTTTTCCTGAAAACCGCCCGCGGCTCCGGTATCCTTTGTGACCAGGTACCGGCAGTCAAGCTGCCGCAGCATGGCTTCGTTCAGTTCCCGCGAGAACGGGCCCTGCATGCCGATCAGGTGTTTTCCTTCAAACCCCAGTCCGGCACAGGAGGTCATAACGCCCGGAAGCGAAAGGACTCTGGCGTACAGCCGGTTCTCGTAATCCGGAACCTCCGTATAGGCCTTCAGCTCCTTGGAGCCGGTCGTCAGGAGGACATTTCCTGTCGTATTCTTCAAATACTCGACGGCCGCCTCCGTATTCTCGACATAGACCGCATCCGAGGTGTGCTCCCCTTCTTGACGCAGGACGCGGACATACCTTTCCGGAAAGTCTTTGCAGGCTTCCCGGATATTCTCCGTTACGACGGCCGCGTAGGGGTGTGTGGCATCGATCACGAGCTCCGGCTGCTCCTCGAGAAAGAACGCATGCATCTCCTCTTCGGTCAGGCGTGCGGCCCGGATCGTCAGATCCTCATTTTCCGTGAGGGACCGGGTTCCGTAATCCGTCGCCACGCAGGCACAGGTCCTGATCCCGTGCTTTTTCAGAAACCGGCAGATGTCATACCCCTCTGTCGTTCCTGCAAATACGATCACTTTGTACATGGATCCTCCTAAACGCCCTTGTATCCCCTGGGCGTGACCATCTTTCCGGAAAGCTCCTTCGTCTGGGAATTGCCGATAAAGACCGTGGTGAACATATCGACCTGCGTATCCCGGAGTTCCTTCAGCGTCATGATCTGGTATTCTTCGCCTTCCCGGGCAATATTGGACACGATCCCGCAGACGGTCTCCGGTGATTTATACCGGAGCATCAGGTCACAGGCTTTCTGCAGGTAATCATGCCTCTTGTGGCTGGACGGATTGTACAGACAGATCACAAAGTCAGCCTGGGAAGCACAGAGAAGCCTGGTCTCGATCTTTTCCCACGGAGTCAGCAGGTCGCTCAGGCTGATCAGGCAGAAATCGTGGATCAGGGGAGCTCCCAGCACCGAAGCGCCGCCCAGGGCCGCCGTGACGCCCGGGATGATCTCGATCTCCACGTCCGGATAGGAGGCACCGACCTCGTACATCAGTCCCGCCATGCCGTAGACGCCGGCATCGCCGCTGCAGATCATGGACACATTTTTGCCCTTCTGGGCCTCCTTGAAGGCAAGCACGCAGCGGTCCACTTCTTTTTTCATGGGCGTGGTCATGAATTCCTTATCCGGGAAATATTCTTTTACCAGATCCACATAGACCGTATAACCGATGATCACGTCGCTCTCCTGCAGCGCACGGATGGCTTTGCCGGTCATCTGTTCATAAGCGCCGGGACCGATCCCGACAACGTACATTTTACTCAAATTACAGTCCTCCATCAAAAGCGGTCATTCCTTTCGGACCGCTGTTTTCCATTTTCTGAGCGCCGCCGCGGCTGTCACGCCGTTCTGCGCCGTCTTGCGGATGAGCAGCTCACCGGAGCCCGCACACATGCAGGCACTCCGTTCACAGACATTGTCCGTTCCGGTCACCTGGCTTACAAAGGCGGACGGGGTAAAATCCCCCTCCACCTGCCGGAGTGTTTCCGCGTCGTAGGTGAGAAACGGGATCTGCTTTTCCTCGGCATAGCCAATCAGGCCCTGCTCCTCCTTTTTGAGGTCGATGCTCGCCACCGCGTACAGCGAAGCCGGATGAATATCCGCGGCCTCGAGGCACCCGTCCACATGTGCCCGGATCTCCGGAAGGGGCTTTCCCTTCTTGCAGCCGATCCCCAGGCAGACGAGCGGCGGAACGATCTGCACGGTGGACGCAAAGGGCCGGCAGTTCCTGTGGATCGTCACCGCGATCCCGAGGGGCATCTGTTTACGGTCCTGCTCCTTCGCATCCGTACCGGCGGTCCCGTCCGGTCCCGCCAGGATGAGTCCCTCCGGAAGTGTTCCCTCGATGGGGAATTCGCTGTAAAAGCCGACGTTTTCCCCCGCAAGCAGTGCCGCCGAGACATCCTTAGCCGCCTTCATGTTGAAGATCGAGGCGCCGATGCTCCGGGCAAACACATCGACGGCGAACCGGTCATGCAGGTCCGTCGCCGTCGTGATCACGGGATCGCTTCCGAGGATCTTTGAAACCGTCATCGTCAGGGCATTCGCGCCTCCCAGATGGCCGGAAAGCAGCGAGATCACGTGCCGCGCGCACTCGTCTACCACGAGCACGGCCGGGTCTGTTTTCTTGCTGGTGACCGACGGAGCGATCGCTCTGACCGCGATTCCGCAGGAGCCGATAAAGATCATCGCGTCCGACGCGGAAAACTCCCGCGCAGCCCACTCTCCGGTCGATTCCGGGATCGATTCGGGCAGATAACGGCTCCTGGCACAGAGGGTGACCGTATGTCCTTGTTTTATCAGTTCTTCCATCAGCCTGCGGCCGGTCTCATGGCCGGTCAGGCTGAAGCAGATCATGCTGATCTTCATCGTTCCCTGCCTTAGCTCTGGGCCTTGCGGAATTCCGTCGTAAAGGTCGGATCATACAGCTTGGAACGGTCATATTTTCCGCCCTTGACGGCGTCTCCGATCAACATCAGGGCCGTCTTGGTGATATTGTTCTCCCTGGCCGTCTCGGCAAGAGTTCCGACCGTGCAGGAGAAGGTCTTTTCATCCGGCCAGGTCGCCTTGTAGACGATGGCGGCCGGCGTATCCGGCTCGTAGCCGCCCTCGATCAGCCTGCGGCTGAGCTCGTCCAGCATGCCCGTGCTCAGGAAGACCACCATGGTCGCGTGGTGGGCCGCAAAGGACTGGATGCTCTCCTTGGGAGGAACCGGCGTACGTCCTTCCATCCTCGTGATGATGACGCTCTGGGAGACGTCCGGAAGCGTGTATTCGACATCCATGGCGCTGGCCGCCCCGCAGAAGGCGCTCACGCCGGGCGTGTAATCATAGTGGATCCCTTTTTCATCCAGCAGATCCATCTGCTCCCGGATCGCGCCGTAGATGCAGGGATCCCCGGTGTGCAGCCGGACGGTGGTCTTCCCCTCCTCCTCGGCCCGGGTCATGACGGAGATGACCTCCTCCAGGGTCATTTTCGCGCTGTTATGGATGGTACAGACATCCTTGGTGTACTCAAGAAGCTGCGGATTGACGAGGGATCCTGCATAGATCACGACATCCGCCTCCTCCAGAAGCTGCTTGCCTCTGACCGTGATAAGGTCCGCGGCTCCGGGACCTGCTCCGACAAAATGAACCATGTGTTTATTCTCCTTTTCCTGAAATGGCTTTGATCAGTCTGTCCGCATCCCTGGTCCGGCCCAGGTACCCGTGCACGTCCGAAAAAACGACGGCACCCAGCAGGATCTGCTCATAGGAACGGTGATCCAGGTAAAATTGGATCTTGTCCATGATGATCTCCATGGTGGCGGCAAGGACTCCCTCCTCCTTAAGGATGGTCAGTGCCTCATCCGTCGTCATGGCATCCAGGATCCTCCTGGCACAGGAAAGGCTTCCTCCGGCCCGGATGCTGTTGGCCGCCAGGATCTCCAGCCTCCCGTCCGCGCTGTGGGAGTGCGTGTTCATGATCCCGGCCGCAACCTTGACAAACTTGCCGATATGGGCCACAAACAGGATGCCCTTGACACCCATGTCGATGGCCATATCGATGGTCTCGCCTACATAATTGCTGCATTTGATATTTTTCTCAAAGGGAAGGTCCATATGATTCCGCAGATAGTTTTCCCCGTAATTGCCGGGGGTCACCAGCATATATTCCTCACCCTGAGCGAAATGCTGTTTCATTTCCACCTGGATACTGTCCACCAGTGCCTTCTCACTCATGGGCTCCACGATCCCGCTGGTCCCGAGGATCGAAATGCCTCCCACGATCCCGAGCCGCGGATTGAAGGTCCGCCTGGCGATCTCCTCGCCCTCGGGCACCGAGATCACGATGGAGAGACCTCCGTCATAATCAAGCTCCGACGCACATTGCTCCGCTTCCCGGAGGATCATGGCCCTGGGGACCGGATTGATGGCGGCCTCGCCGACCGGCTGTTTCAGGCCGGGCAGGGTCACACGTCCGACGCCTGTCCCTCCATCCACATAAATGCCGGGCCTGTCCGTCTTTTGGACGGTGGCAAAGACCAGGATCCCGTTGGTGGTATCGGGGTCATCGCCCGAATCCTTCCGGACCGCGCAGATGGCCTGCTCCGCCGTAAGAGAGATCTCCTCCAGCTGCAGCGTCAGCAGGATCCCCTTGGGAGTCATCAGTTCTACCTCTGATTCCTCCCGTCCCGTAAGAAGCATACGGACCGCTGCCTTGGAAGCCGCGGCCGCACAGGAACCGGTGGTATATCCGAAGCGGAGTTTTTTGCTGCCCCGGATCACATAGTAATCCTCAAGGCCTGTCTTTCTGGTCAAAACCCCACCTCCTGTCACATCCGCTATTATACCATGTGCACCCGATCGCTGACAATAGCAACTCTGACGGGGCCGCAAACGAAAAGACTGCCCGCCCAGCGGGCAGACAGCCTGTTTTCAGATCCTTTTTCAGGTGTTTTTTTCGTAGATCACCAGGAGTCCCTTTAGCAGAAGCTCTTCGTCCAGGATGATCTTCCGTTTGCAGTAGGGGATGACCTTTTTGGCAAGACCTCCCGTGGCCACCACGGTGGTGCTTTGCCCCAGTTCCTCCTCCATACGCTCGATGCAGCCGTCCAGCGCTCCGGCGCTGCTGTAGAGCACGCCGCTCTTCATGCACTCGACGGTATTCTTGGCAATGACGCGTTTCGGGGGCTCGATGCCGATCCCGCTGAGCTGGGAGGCGTGGGCCGTCAGCGCATCCAGCGAAACGCCCACCCCGGGCATGATCATGCCGCCGATGTAGTTTTTGTCCTCATCGACAACGCAGAGCGTGGTGGCCGTTCCCATGTCGATGATGATCAGCGGCAGGGGGTAATACGCAATCCCCGCCACCGCGCCCGCCACAAGGTCGGCGCCCAGCGTAGCCGGATTGTCCATCAGGATATTCAGGCCGGTCTTTAACCCGGGCCCCAGGACCAGGACATCCCTGTGGAGGATCTTTTCGGCCGCAAGCCTTACGATATCCGTGATCTGCGGGACCACGGAGGCGATGATGCACCCCTCCAGCTCCTCCGGATTGATATGATGGATGTCAAGGATCGTCTTGATATCCACGGCATATTCAAGCTCTGTCTTGGTACGGACCGTGGAGATCCGTTCGATAAAGTGTGTAAGCTCTCTCTCGACAGCTCCCACGACGATATTGGTATTTCCGATGTCGATTGCCAGGATCATCATATTTATCTCCAAATTCTGTGAACCGTTACGCCACCTGCACCTGTCTCTGGACAAAGGACAGGAGGGCCTTTCCGATCGCGGCCACAAGCACAGCCGCCGCGATGGCCTCCGGGATCCCGGACGCGGTCACGGTGCCCATCACAAGGCCCCAGACGGCATCCACCGCCACGCTCTTCGCCTCGGCATACTGCTTAGCCAGCAGCAGATAGATGCTTCCCATGACAAACACGGTGTTGGTCATGGAGCCCACAAAGCCGACGATCGGGAGCGCGATCCAGGAATTGATCTTCAGCTTGCGCAGAAGGATCCAGAGCCAGCCGGCAACGACGCCGATCATGACGCGGCATCCGACCGAGATCCAGATCGCCTTGAGGACGCCCGGAAGATCCGAGGCCAGGAACGGCGAAAACGCAAAAGAAAGAAGTGTCGGCGCCATCGTATTGCTGATCATCGAGCAGATGCCGAACACTCCTCCCAGTATTGCACCGGCAAGCGGTCCAAGGATCACGGCACCGATGATCACGGGGATGTGAACGGTCGTCGCTTTGATGATGGGCAGCTGGATCATGCCGAGCGGCGTGTTCGCCAGCAGGATCACGATGGCTGCCATCAGGCCTGTGGAAACCAGATAACGGGTGTCATTTTTTCTGTTGTTCATTTTTTTCCTCCTTGTTGCCGCTCCGCCTTCGGATACAGCACGGTGTAGAAAGAAGATGGATGAGTTACCGGTCCTTCCGAAGGGAAAGGATCTTTTTCAGGAGCTGTGAAGCTGCATCCTCCTTGCTCTGCAGCGGGAGTGACACTTCCTCCTCCTGTGTAATCAGAGTCAGCACATTGGTATCTCCCTGGAATCCGGCGCCCTTGACCTTCAGGTTGTTGGCCGCGATCATGTCCAGGTTCTTTTTGACCAGCTTGGCTCTGGAATTACCGATCATATCCCGGGTCTCCATGGAGAACCCGCACAAAAACTGTCCCGGGCGCTTGTGTTCACCCAGATACTGCAGGATATCCTTTGTCCGTTCCAGGGGGATCGACATCTCGGCGTCCGCCTTTTTGACCTTCTCGTCACTGACGACGGCCGGCCTGTAATCCGCCACGGCCGCGGCCTTGATGATGATATCCTGCTGCTCCGCCCTCGAAGTGACCGCCTGGAACATATCCTCCGCCGTAACGACCGGGACATAGGTTACGTCGATGGGGGGTACAAGTGCGGTACGTCCGCTGACCAACGTGACATCCGCTCCCCGCTGCATGGCAATCTTCGCGATGGCGTAACCCATTTTTCCCGATGAGTGGTTCGTGATATAGCGCACCGGATCGATGCTCTCCTGGGTCGGACCTGCCGTCACAAGGACCTTCTGGCCTTCCATATCCTTTTCAAAAGCGATTTCTTTCAGGATGTACTGTAAAAGCACCTCCGGCTCCGGCATTTTGCCCCGGCCTGTATCCCCGCAGGCCAGATAGCCGCTCGCAGGCTCGATGATCCGGAAGCCGTACCGCTTCAGGATCTCCATGTTGTCCTGGGTGACAGGGTTCTCGTACATGGCCGTGTTCATCGCCGGAGAGACCAGCTTTTTACAGGTGCAGGCCAGCACGGTGGTGGTCAGCATATCATCGGCGATCCCGTGGGCCATTTTGGCGATCACGTTGGCGCTTGCCGGCGCGATCAGCACCACATCGGCCTTTTTGGCCAGGGCGACATGCTCCACCTCGATCGGAAAATTCCGGTCAAAGGTATCCACGAGGCACTTGTTCCCTGTCAGCGTCTCAAAGGTGATGGGAGTGATAAAATTCGTCGCGTTCCGGGTCATCAGCACATGCACGTCCGCGTGCAGCTTGACCAGCGCACTGGCCAGATTCGCGATCTTGTAGGCGGCGATACTTCCGGTTACGCCGAGAAGAACGGTCTTTCCTTTCAGCATTGTCTCACTCCTCTCTGTCAACCTGCCGATGCTGCGTTTTTTCATTGCAGCAGGCGAACCTATTATACGCTCCGGCAGCGGATCTGTCAAAGAATCTTCCATGTCTTTATATTGACACTGCTATTCTATCATCCCTGTGCCGGTCTTCTGTAATATGCAGATGATAAGTGCCGCGGAGGTGCTTCGCTTCTGCACACGGGCTTCCACCGGGATCTACAGCCGATAATCCTCCTCCGTAAAGGGGATCTCCATGGCCTTCATGGCGTCGGACAGCTGGCTTACATCCCTGGGCCCGAACAGCGGGATGCAGGTAAAGGGCATGGTCCTGAAATACCCCAGCAGCACCTGGGTGATGGTCGCACCGTATTTTTCCTGCAAAGCCGGGATCTTTTTTGCAAAGGCCCGGTTTCCTTCGGTGTCGTAGTCGCCTCCGCCTTCTCCCTTCAGAAGAAGCCGGTGGAAATAGCCCTCCGCCACGCTGGAGAACGGCATCAGCACGTTGTCCGGATTCTTTACATGATACGCGTATACCTCATCCTTTACCACGGTAAGCGTGGGATCGGAGGGAGTAAGCATACGGGGAACGCCGGCGTTCAGAAGACTCTGGTCACAGATAAACCCACGGTATCCATGCTCCTTACAGTAGACGTCGGCCTCGCTCATCCTGTCGGCCGTCCAGTTGGAGCAGGCATACCAGCGGATCTTCCCTTCCCTGCGGAAGGTCTCCATGACCTCGATCTCCTCGGGGACCGGCTGGTCCGGATCATCCCTGTGGTACACATAAATATCGATCACGTCGGTCTGAAGCGCCCGGAGGGACTGCTCCAGGTCATAACGCATATCAGCCGGGCTCATCCGCTTCGGCATATTGTCAAAGCCGTTGCTGATATCCGGATGTCCGCCCTTTGTCATCAGGACGACCCGGCTGCGCACGCCAAGACGGGCAATGGCATCGCCGACGACGCGCTCGCTCCGGCCGATCTCCCCGGGGATCCAGTCGGAATAGATCCTGGCTGTATCGATCAGGTTTCCGCCCTCCGAAAGAAAAGCGCTGATCAGTTCATCTGCGGTCTCATAGGTAATGCCGGCCTTTACGGTGCCAAGGCCGATATCGGATACGGTAAGGTCTGTTCCTGGAATCTGGATCATGGCGTCATCTCCTTTGCTCCTGCTTCTGTCATGTGCTTTCAATGCAGCCATTATACCATGAAAGGGTTCCTGAAGTAAATCACAATCCGCTCCCCGGGGGATCGTGGAACGCTGTCCTCTTTTACGGTCTTTACAATTTCGAAGGGAACGATTACTATGATACCAGCAGCCCCTTTTCTGCAGCGGCAAAACCATGCTGCAGATACCAGGAAACGCTCCTTTTTTGCATGAAAGGAAAGGATCTCTTCATGAACAATCTTTCCATCACGGACTGGTACCATCAATTCATCCGGCAGCAGGTACGCCCCGGTGATCACTGCGCCGACGGCACCATGGGGAACGGGAACGATACGCTTCTCCTCTCGAGGCTGTGCGGAGCGGAAGGCCATGTCTACGCCTTTGATATCCAGGACATCGCCCTTCAGAATACCCGCGCACTTCTGGCAAAAGAAAAAGCCCCGGCCAACACAGAGCTTTTCCTGGAGAGCCACGAGAACATGGACCGTTTTATCGCCCCTGCCTCGCTTTCCTGCGTGGTCTTCAATTTCGGCTGGCTGCCGGGAGGCGATCATTCCCTGGCCACCCGCGCCGATGTGAGTATCCGCGCCATGGAAAAAGCCCTCCCGCTTCTGAAAGCGGAGGGGCTTCTGGTTCTTTGTCTCTACAGCGGCAAGGATACCGGCTTTGAAGAACGGGACCGGATCCTCTCCTGGCTGCAGAAGCTTGATCCGAAGCGTTATCTGGTGATCCGGTCCGATTATTACAACCGCCCGAATCATCCGCCGGTTCCTGTCCTGGTGATCAAGCTCTGAGATACGATTCAGTCAAGCACCCGCACCGACTCGATCACCGGCTGGTCTTCCTTTTTGGTCGTGCCGTTCCCGTCGACCGGGACCACATCGTCGGCGATCTTGTCCACGATCTCGATCCCGCTTGTCACATGGCCGAAAGCGGAGTACTGCCCGATTTGTTCTGTATGCCTTCTTTTCTCTTTTTTACCGGATGCGGTCCGGGAAACCGACCTTTCGCTGCACCTTGCGGAGGGTCTTGGTGGAAACATAGCTTGCCTTCTCGGCATTCTCCTTGATGATGGAATCGATAAAGGCTTTGTCCTTCTGGAGACGTGCGTACTCCTCCTGCAGTGGCTTCAGCACGCTCACGACCGCCTCGCCGACGGCCGGCTTCAGCTCGCCGTAGCCTTTCCCTTCGAACTCCTTGACAACGTCCTGCGGGGTCTTGCCTGTGCAGGCGCTGTAGATGTCGATCAGGTTTTTGATGCCCGGCTGCTCATCCCGGTAGGCGATGCAGCCCTCAGAATCCGTCACGGCCCTCTTGCATTTGCGCATGATCGTATCCGGATCGTCCATCAGATAGATGCTGGCATTCGGGTTCTCATCGGATTTGGACATTTTTTTGGAGGGATCCTGGAGGCTCATGATCTTGGCGCCGACCTTGCCGATGTAGGCCTCCGGCACGGTAAAGACGTCACCATAGATGTTGTTGAAGCGCTCGGCCAGGTTTCTGGTCAGCTCGAGATGCTGCATCTGGTCGATGCCCACCGGCACCACGTCCGCCTGGTATAATAGGATATCCGCCGCCATCAGGACCGGATACGTGAACAGGCCCGCGTTGATGTTGTCCGCGTGCTTGGCGGATTTGTCCTTGAACTGGGTCATCCGGTTCAGCTCACCCATATAGGTAAAGCAGTTCAGGATCCAGGCCAGCTCCGCGTGCCCGGATACATGAGACTGGTAATACAGGCAGTTCTTTTTGGGATCGATGCCCGCGGCGATATAGAGCGTCAGCAGATTCCGGGCACGCTTCCGAAGCTCCGCCGGATCCTGCCGTACCGTGATCGAATGCATGTCCACCACACTGTAGAAGCACTCATATTCTTCACTCAAGGTCACCCAGTTCTTGAGAGCACCCAGATAATTGCCAAGTGTCAGATTTCCTGTCGCCTGCATTCCGCTGAACAGGACCTTCTTTCCATCTATCATCTTCCAGTTCCTCCCGTTATTCATAATCCGTTTGCATGGCAGGTCAACCTGCACGTACGCTATCGATTAGTTTACCATTGCAGCATGCCAAAGTCAAATATTCGTGTTAATTCTTCGATTTACACCTGAGGATTCTTCGTTGTATACACTTCCTCCGTATGTTATAATGGGCAAAAAGGATCCGGCTGCCCGGAGGGACTTGGGCTGATGGAATCTCACTGGAGACCCGGATCATGACAAGCATAACACGATTCGAAAGGAGATATCGATATGGATTTAATTCCCAGCTTTTCTGTTGACCACACAAAGATCGTCCCGGGGATCTTTACCAGCAGGGTGGACATTCTTGGAGATCAGAAGGTGACCACCTACGACGTGAGGGTCACGAGACCCAACATTGAGCCCTGCATTGACGTGGCCGCCATGCACTCCCTGGAGCATTTGATCGCGACATACCTGCGGAATGACCCGGACTGGAAGGACCAGGTCATCTACTGGGGACCTATGGGGTGCCTGACTGGGTTCTACCTGATCCTGAAGGGAAACCGGGAGCCAAAGGAAATCTATGATCTGCTCCTCGGTGCCTTCCGCTCTGTGGAAAACGCTCAGGAGGTTCCGGGAACCCAGGCGGAAAACTGCGGCACATACCTGATGCACAATCTTTTGATGGCCAAATGGCATGCGCGGAAATTCGCTGCATATCTGGCTGAGAACGCAGAGGATCCGGCGATCTTCCAGTATCCCAGGGCCGATAGGCTTACGACCGAAGACGGCCGTCGGTTTTTCGATTCATAAGAGATTTCGTGATCGACTGTCGGCAACTGTATCCTCTTATTCTCAATCGCATCATAAGAACACCCGGTCATCGGCGATGAAACCAATGACCGGGTGCTTTTTTTTTCGAAGCCCGAAAAGACAGGGTTCTCTGTCTTTTTCAGGAACGTTTCTTTTTGCGGTCTGCCGCGAAGCAGGCCATGACCGCGGCGCAGGCCATAAGCAGGAGCCAGAAACCGGCCTGTGTATCATCTCCGGTCCTTGCGGCCCTGTCGCCATCTATATCTGAATGGTCGGCGGCACCGTTTCCTGCATCCGTTCTATTTGTCCCGCGGGATCCCTTCTTTGTCGGCGTCACATCGGCGTCATCCGAAGAATCGGAATAGCCAAGTGCGTAGCTTGAGAATTTGTCTGTCTCGAAGGTAATGGTATTTCCCGTGCTGTCCGCCAGAACCGCCGCCTTTCCATCATGGACACGGGCGATGTACCAGGTCCTGTCGACGCCTTTCTTCGCCTGGAGGCTCTCCGGGATCGTCAGTGTGACTTTGATCTTGTTTCCTTCAAGATCCGTGATCCTGACCGGGTCGTCCCCACCGATCTTTTTGAACACGGAAAGATCCATATAGAGAGCCGCCTTTGCGCCGTCCATGGCTTCTGAAAGGAGATCTTTGTCATCATCGCTGATTGTGTCATCGATATTTGTGATCACGAGTGTCAGCGTGAAGTCCTCGCCTTCCTCGACCCTGTCTTTCTCGTCAGAAGATGCCATTTTCCGGGCCAGTGATTCCGTGAGATTCTTTACATCCATGACAAACAGATCCCCATTCTCTTCCTGCTCGACGAAGTAATGCCCTTTTTCTGCTTCATCCGTCGGCGTCGGTGTGACCGTGTCCTCCGGTTCATCCGCCGGTGTCGGCGTGATCTCCGTCCACTTTGCCCTGATCGTCGGATTGGTATCCGGCATGAACTCCGGAATCTCTCTGTCCCATCCGGCAAAGGTATATCCTTCCTTCTCCGGATCGGCCGGTGCGGTCACTTTCTCCCCGTAGTATGCCCTGACCGGCGGAATCTCCGTTCCTCCGTCCGTGTCAAAGTAGATAAAGTAGACCATCGGAGACCAGGATGCCTCGAGAATCAGATCATAGGCAGGCATCGTCTTCGGCAGCGCCGGCGTCCATCCGCCAAAGCTGTATCCCTCTCTGACAGGATCGGGAACTTCGACCTTCTCGCCGAATTCCAGTGTCATGGTCGGAAGAGGATCGCCTCCCTTAGTATCAAAGATGAGCGTATATGCTCTCCTGCTCCATCCGGCCTTGAGCGTGATCGTGCTCCGTATGTCGGTGATCGGGAAGGAAACCTTGTCCTCCTCCAGATACCAGCCTGTAAACAGCCATCCCGTCCTGACCGGATCATACGGACGATCCACCGTTCCGCCCTCCGGTACCGTGACGGATTCGATATACGAGCCTCCGTCCGTATCGAAAATGACACCGTACTGTGGAATATCCGTAAATACAGGCGTAAAGGAGAGACGCATATTTTCGGTCAGTTTCCAGTCATCAAACAGGAAATCCTCGCCCGCAGCATGCAGATTCCCCTTTTTGTCCTCCCAGGCCGAAAGCCTCTGTCCGGCAGGTGCGTCCGCCGTGGACGGAAGTTTCAGGATCTCCCCGAGCCTGGTATGATCATCCGGGGCAGCGTCCCCGTAGGATACGGTGATCTCCCGCGGTGACCACCGTGCCGTCAGAGTTATGGTATAGTACGCATACAAGCCTTTTTCCTGTACGGAAAGGACAGGCTCTCCGGTTTTGCCGCGGTCACAATAGCTGACGTTGGTTCCCATCCCGGCTTCCCAGCGGATACCGTCGGAGGTATACCAGCCCTGCAGCGCGTAGCCGTCCCGGGATACACGGTTCATTCCTTCCTCCATGCGGAGCTTTTCCCCTTCATCCGTTACAAAGCTGCGGTCCTGCGAGGCCGCAAGATACGCCGGCGTATCGTCATCCTTATATGTGACAGGATTCTCCCAGCCGTTCATGTTTGTATCATCGGCGTACGCGTCCACGGCTCCCGGATCCAGATGGACAGCCACACGATGCGCGACCAGGATCGGGTAGAAGGTCTTGTCGGAAACCGGCATGGTCATGGAAGCAGGATCCGCGGCCTTATACTGCGCGCTGTCCGGATCCGCCTCCCGCCACCTGTAGGGGCCGTCCGTCTTCGGAGTCTCGGACCATCCGTCGAAGGTGAAGCCTTCCAGGATGACCTTTTCGTCCGCGTAGGGCGCAAGGGAAGCACCGTAATACACCTGATGGCTGCTCTGCACCGTCGTTCCTTCGATATCGCTGCAGAACGAAAGCGTAAAGCTGCGGCGCGTGTAATATACATACAGCGTCTTCATTTCTGCCGGGAAGGTGACGGTTTCCTTCGCGGACACAGCCGTCCGTTTTTCCATATCCTCCGTCAGGATGTCCAGGGTGTATCCTGTGGCGGTAAATCCCTCCGGATCTTCCGGAAGTACCCAGGCTCCACTCGCATTCCGTGCGGCCGGTGCATCCGGAAGCGGCCAGGATCCGTCGACGTTCTGGAAGATCTCCCATACCTCGACAGGGTTTTTCAAGGTCGCTACCTGCAGTGTTCCGGCTTTTCCTGGCTTCTGGAAATCCGTCTCCCGGGTCCGTGCGAAGACCGTATAGGTCTGCCCCGGAACCAGTCCGCCGAATTCCGGCTCTGTCTGCCAGGTCTTTCCGTCCAGACTGTACTCGTACCTTTTTCCAGTCTGTGCCGGCGAAACGATCGTGATGGCTGTCCTTCCGGCCTCCACTTCCACAGCAGGTGCAGCAGGACCCTCCAGCTTATCGACCGGTCCCGCGTGGAGAAGTTTTACGACATCGCTGCCGCCGTTTACATGCTGGACGATCTTTACATAGATCTCCTTTCCGACGTCGGCCGCAACGGGGCCGTAGGATGCTCCCGCTATGCTGTCCAGCGCTTCTCCCGGGGTCTCTCCTTCATCGGGAAGTCCGTCCGCGGGATCGCGCCGGTACCATTTGTACGACAGGTCGGCCGCATTCGCGGGCTCGACGGACACTGTCAGGGTATCTCCATATGCCGCTTTACCGGTAAGGGAAGCCCCGGAAAGCAGTGTTTTCTGCGTATACACCTCAGAAGGCGCACTCGCCGGAGATGCTTTCTGCACCTCCGTCTCCACCCATCGGGCGACGACCCTGTACTTCGTATCCTCGGACAGCCCCTCAAAGATCACCTTTCCATCCTTGTCAGGCCGCTGCCAGACTCTTGCCTCGTCATCGGCCTGCGGCTGATCGGCAGGCTCGACCGCATATTCCATTCCCGGCGTTACCGGTGTCACCTCGATGGACGTGAGATCCGGAATCGCTCCGGGCGCGGCAGGTGCAGCCTGGTCGGACTTGTCCGTGGTACTGTAAACAGGTTTCGACGCTTGTGACGGCAGTTTTACTGCGTTTTCGGCCATCCGGGTGACGATCCGGTATTCTGTCGCCGGAGAAAGTCCGGTGAACAGTCCGGAGCGCTGCCATATCCATGGTTCATCGCCGGATGCGGAAGCATCTGCAGGCAGTAACGCATATTCCTGGCCTGTCACCTGCCGGATCTGGATCGTGGTATCCGTAACGTCCATCACGACCGGTGCCTCCGGGGGCTCCTGTTTTTGCTTGAAGACCGCCCTGATCGTCGGATCAGTGTCGGGCATGAAGGTCGGGATCTCCGGATCCCAGCCGGTGAAGACATAGCCCTCGCGGACCGGTGCTTCAGGATGCGTGATCCTTGCGCCGTAGATATCCACGATCGGTTCCACCTTGCTGCCGCCATCCGTATCAAAGGTGATCGTGTACGTTTTCGGTGTCCACCGGGCTTCCAGCACAAGGTCATGAGCCGGCATGGTCACAGGCGGAGTAAGGGCCGGTGACCAGCCTGCAAAATCATAGTGCAGCCGTTCGGGTGCCGGTGAAGGTTCCCGGATCTCCTCGCCACATGCGTAGGTGGCCGGCGGAATTTCACTTCCCCCTTTGCTGTCAAAGGTGACCGTGTATTCGTTTGGTGCCCACGCTGCGTAGATCGTGACAGCTTTTTCTTCCAGCCTGATGGGATAGACCACCGACGATGTGCCGCCGGGCTCCGTAACCCAGCCGGCAAAGGTATATCCTTCGCGGGTGGGCACTTTTTCTGCGACCTCCGCCTCCGTCACTTCGCAGGCAGTCTCACCTGGAGCGACATGCTTCCGGATGGGATCGAGCATGAGACCGCCCTGCGTATCCAGGATCAGCACCGCTTCACGTGCAGGCACATACTGCGCGGTGAGGGTAATGGTATTGTTCCCGCTTTCCGTGCCGGGAACCGTCACATTGTTCAGGTCATAATAGCCAAAACTCTGGCCGGCTTTGTACAGATGGCCGGATCTATCCTTCCATCCGGCAAAGTCATATCCCGACGGAGGCTCCGGTGTCTCATCCGTAATGATGACCCTGCCGTAGGGAATCACCGGCGTCTCACCGTCAATCATACCGCTTCCCTCCGCCGTGTCGTAGACGACATCCGCCCAGCGGAGCGCCCAGTCGGCCGTCAGGGTAAGCGTATAGAAGGAATACGGCCGTTCCGGATCCTTTGTGAGGATCGGGACTCCGTCCTCATCCCGGTCACAGTATTCGGGATCCGTCCCGAAGGAAGCTTCCCACCGGACGCCGCTCTTTGTGTACCAGCCATCTGGGACGTAGCCGGGGCGGGTCACACTGTTCATGCCTTCGTCCATGCGGAGCTTTTCGCCCGCGTTGGTCGTGAAGCTGCGGTACTGATCCGCGTTCATGACGGCTGCCGTATCCGTGTCCGTATAGACGACCGGGTTCGTCCAGCCGTTCATGTTGGTACTGTCCGCGTTCCTGTCCACGGCACCCACATCCAGATGTACCAGGATCCGGTGCGGGATCAGCACCGGATAGAACGAAAGATCCGCATCCGGCATCGTGTATGATCCAACATCAACG
>JAFTPT010000019.1 GCA_017463155.1 Blautia sp. | reverse complement strand
CATAAAAAGATCGATGAACGGCAGCTACTTTCTTCTCCGCGGGAAGCAGAAAGTGGAGGGGGAGTTTGCGCTTCTGGCGTTGGCATACAACATACGACGCGCGAAAAACCAGTTCGGAACCCAAAAGTTGCTGGAACTGATTGCAAAAGCAACGCGTATTTTTTGTTCCATTAATAAGGTTCGTGTAAAAATGAGAGCTGTGACGGTAATAACAGTCAAAAATCAGCCAGTATCGCTCATTAAGGCTATGGCTTGGTAAAGTATTCAGACAGTCTGAGGGGACGGTTCTGTGTCTTGTTTGATGAGTCAAACAAGACACAGAACCGTCCCCTGTCTTTTTTACAGATCAGTTGTCCGGGTGTTCGATCCCGAGGGAATCAAGCAGTCTTCCGGTGATGGTCTTTGTCACGGGCAGACCGTGTTCCTCCTGGTATTTCTGCATGGACTGATAGGTCAGCTCGCCGGCCAGGCCGTCCGGGGTACCGCAGTTGTAGCCGAGCTCATTGAGGGCGGCCTGCACGTTGTAGACGTACATCCAGTCGACGTAAGCCTTGTCGTCGGTGGGGGAAGCAGCCGGTGTCTCGGCCGGCGCTTCAGCGGGAACCTCGGCAGATGCTTCGGCAGGCTCCTCGGCAGGAGCTTCCGCCGGCGCTTCGGCAGGTTCCTCGGCCGGCGCTTCAGCGGGGACCTCCGCCGGTTCTTCAGAAGGCTCTTCCGTCTCTTCTTTCTTGTCGGAGGTCTCATCCGCCGGCTCTTCTTCGGCCGGTTCTTCCTCTGCTTCGATCTCCTGCTCTTCGGAATAGCCGCCCAGATAAGCCTTGGTCCAGGTCTCCAGCAGCGGATTCTCCCATACCTGGTCCTGATCGTCCGTATAGGAGACGACGATCGAGCGGGCGTTGATCACAGGAGAAGCGAGGTCGAACGGGAACAGGCGGTAGGTCTCGGTCCCGTCGGAATTCAACGTTTCGCCGGGGGCCAGGACGGCTCCCTCCAGGCGGATGCTGGGCATACAGCCCGGCGTGTAGGAGCTGAGAGAGGACTGCAGGGTGACCGGCTCGCCCTGTGCGTTCCATCCGGCAAAACGGACGGTGATATCATGGATCTCCGTATCGCTGTCATTCACGATGACCGGGATCAGGATGCCGGTTTCGTAGCTGGTGGAAAAACGCTCATCGTTCGTATCCGTAACATGGGTTTCCACCACGTGGACCGGTTGTCCGAGAAGCTGTGCATGCAGAAGAGACCTTGCCCGGGCAGCTGCCTCGAGGCTGAGATCTGCCAGCTCCTCCAAAGACATATTCGTAAGATCATTGGATGCCGGTGCGGCCTGTGCAGGGACCATGCCAAGGAGCAGAAGGCCGGAAACGATCACCGGGATCATCTTTTTTGTTTTCATATACTTCCTCCTGAGAACTATGATGTACAGTATTCTGTCTGCCATTTATCATAGCACAGACCCGGCTCAAGTTCAACCGGATGCAATGTACAATCTTCCCGTGAAGCGTCGGTTAATTACCGGAAAAAGATTGTGATGAAGCACCCTGTGTGCTATAATTATAAACTGGATTATTGTATCGGCGGCAGAGCCGTTTTGGCTGTATGAGGAGGAATATACGGTGCTTCTTGCCGGTAACGGAGAAGAGGCGATCCGGCAGATCGAGGAACATGCCGGGACGCTTTCCCTTGTCCTGCTCGATCTTATCATGCCCGTCATGTCAGGCATAGATGTTCTCCGGAGACTGAAGGAAACGCCGGAATGGGAAAAAATCCCGGTCATTGTCATCACATCGGATCACGAATCGGAAGTGGAGAGCCTGGAACTGGGGGCGATGGACTTTATCCAGAAGCCTTATCCGTCTCAGAACGTGATCCTGGCGAGGATACGCCGCATCATCGAGCTTTCGGAGGACAGGCAGATCATCCATTCGACCGAGAGAGATACGCCGACAGGGCCCGGGTCATGGCAGCCTTTGATGAGAAGAACCTCCTGCGGTCGATCCGCGGAAACCGTAAGTTCTCGATCAATTACCAGGTCCTCGTAAACGGGACCCCGATGCATGTAAGCGTAAAGGCAATGCGTCTTTCGGACGACCCGGACCATATTCTGATCGCCATGACCAACATCGACGCGCAGGTCGAGCGGGAGAAGGCCTACCAGGAGGCGCTTGAAAAGAGCGTAACCTACGCAAGCCTGGCCCAGGCCCTGGCGGCAGACTACTTCAGCATCTATTACGTGGACACGAAGACGGACCGCTTCAGTGAATTTACGGCGCATGATGCCTATAAGGACCTGGGGATCGAAAAAGAAGGCGAGGATTTCTTTACCCTGAGCAGGCAGAACATCCAGCGGGTCATGTACCGGGAGGACCAGAGGAACTTCCTCGACGTCTTCACCAAGGAAAACGTCCTCCGGAAGATCCGGGATAACGGTGCCTTCACCGTGACGTACCGGCTGATGTTCAACGGCGTTCCGAGCAGCGTCAGCCTGAAGGCGATCCGTATGACGGATCCGGCTGATCCGCACATCGTTATCGGCGTCAGCAACGCGAATGTATCTGGGCAAAAATACACATAAGACACAGGACAACCAGATCTCATCATGACAGGAGCAGCAGCTAAGGAAATAAAATGAAAAAGCATTCTATAAGATCATGGGGAGTCTGATGCAGTTTATCGCTCCGATGATGTAGCCATACTAAGAAAGGGGAAGAGTAAAAATGGTTTCACTGATTTTGGCACTTGTTGTTTTGCTTGTTGGATTCGCCGTGTATGGGCGGTTTGTCGAAAGGGTTTTCGGTCCCGATGACCGGCAGACCCCGGCCATCGCCATCAATGACGGCGTGGACTGCGTGCCCATGAAACAGTGGAAGGCCTTTCTGGTACAGCTTCTGAACATTGCAGGTACGGGACCGATCTTCGGCGCGCTGATGGGCGCCTGCTTCGGCCCGGTAGTGTTTCTGTGGATCGTATTCGGGTCCATCCTGGGCGGTGCTGTGCACGACTACATGTCGGGCATGATCTCCTGCCGGAACCGTGGCAACTCCATCGCGGAGCTTTCCGGCGTCTATCTTGGGAATATCGCCAGGTGGGTCATGCGTGTGTTCTCGATCGTGCTGCTGACACTGACGGGTACGGTCTTCGTGAACAGCCCGGCGGCGCTGATCGCCCGGCTGACGCCCGCGTTTATGAATGAGCGGTTCTGGATCGTGGTGATCCTGCTCTACTATGTGCTGGCGACGCTTCTGCCCATCGACAAGCTGATCGGCAAGCTGTATCCCATCTTCGGCGTTATTCTGATCCTGATGGCCGTGAGCGTGCTGGGCGGCACTGTGTTCGGCGGCTATACGATCCCTGAGGTCTCCCTCGCCGATCTGCATCCCGAAAATCTGCCCGTATGGCCGTTCATGTTCATCACCGTGGCCTGCGGCGCGATCTCGGGCTTTCACGCGACCCAGTCGCCGATGATCGCCAAGTGCATCACCAGCGAGAAGCAGGGGCGGAATATCTTTTACGGTGCGATGATCGCCGAGTCCGTGATCGCTCTCATCTGGGCGGCGGCCGGCGTGGCTTTTTACGGTACGACAGAGATCCTGAACAATGCCATTTCCACTCTGGGGCAGTCCGGCACCGTGTATGAGATCTCGAAGACCATGCTGGGATCCGCCGGCGGCGTGCTGGCGATCGTCGGCGTGGTCGTATGCCCGATCACTTCGGGGGATACGGCCTTCCGTAGCGCCCGACTGATCCTGGCGGAGATCACGCATCTTGACCAGCAGAAGATCAAAAACCGGCTCCTTATCACGCTGCCGCTCCTTGGCGTCGGCGCCGTACTGACACAGCTGGATTTCAACGTCCTCTGGCGCTATTTTTCCTGGAGCAACCAGACGCTGGCGATGATCTCCCTGTGGGTGGCCTCAGCCTACCTGATCAAGGAGGGCCGCTATAAGTTCGGCTCTCTGATCACGGCGCTGCCCGCCGCCTTCATGTCGGCGGTCAGTATGACCTACATCCTGATGGCCAAGGAAGGCTTCCGCCTGTCTGCGGGCGTCGCGTACCCCGTCGGCGTCATTTTCGCGGTCGTGCTGTTCTGCTTCTACCTGAGCAGATGGATGCGTTCCCGGAAGAATTGACAGATAATGAGGAAGGACAGGAAATGAAAAAGCAATTATCCATCAGAACCATGACATCTGTAGCGGTACTATCGGCAGTCGCTTTCGTACTGGCTTTTTTTGTATTTCCTGTTCCGCTTTCTCCGTCCTTTGCAAGAATGGATCTGTCAGATTTCCCGGCATTGATTGGTGCATTTGCTTTTGGTCCTGTCGCTGGAATCCTGATAGAACTTGTAAAAAACCTGCTTGGGCTTTTCTCCACAGCTACAAGCGGAGTTGGAGAGCTTGCCAATTTCCTGATGGGAGCATCTTTTGCCGCCACCCCGTTTCATTGTCAAGTTTAATTTAAAGTGCACTTCAAAACAAACTTGACAATGAAACGGATATTGATATAATTAAGTTGAAACTAAAATCGACTTTAAATCAAACTAAAAAAATCGGTTGAGGATGCTTATGGACTATATAACCAGAGAATTGGAAAGAAAGTTTTTGACCATGAATGCTGTATTTAAAGCAGTTATGGTTACGGGAGCCAGGCAGGTCGGAAAGTCAACCATGCTAAAGAAACTGGCTGCAGGTGAGGATAGAACATATGTGAATCTTGACAATTCAAGAGATCGCGAACTTGCCAAAAACGATCCGGGACTGTTTTTTCAAGTTTATAAGCCACCTGTATTGATTGATGAGGTGCAAAAAGCTCCGGAACTATTTGAATATATAAAAATGCTGTGTGATGAGTCGGAACAGAATGGCCTGTTTTGGCTAACGGGGTCCGAGAGTAAAAAACTTATGAAGGAAGCAAGAGACTCACTTGCGGGAAGAATTTGCATTTTAAAAATGTTTAGCTTGTCTCAGCGCGAAAAAATGGGAGCTACGGACCTGGGCGAGATGGAGTTTTCATTCCGGGCATTGTCAGAAAGAGCGGCTCATTTTCCTGCTAACAATATGCCGGAAGTTTTTGCTCATATTTGGGAAGGTGGAATGCCTGCGGCCATTAAAATGAACAGCGAGCAAAGAATGGAATATTATGAGTCCTATGTCGAGACTTATCTTATGCGTGATGCTGTTGATGATAATGGAATCGTTAATACAGAAGGTTTTCGTAAAGTACTTCGTGCCTGTGCTGCGTTTACCGGGAATCTTGTTAATTATTCTGATCTGGCTCAGGCCGGAAATGTATCAGTCCCCACTGCCAAAGAATGGGTAAAAATTCTGCAGTCTATGGGAATAGTTTATCTTTTGGAACCTTATTCTAATAACGAATTGAAGAGAATGATAAAGACACCTAAACTATATTTCTGTGATACCGGACTTTGTGCTTATCTTTCCATGTGGACAAGCAAGGAAACATTGATGAATGGTGCAGCAAGCGGTCACTATTTTGAAAACTATATCGTGTCGGAATTCTTGAGAATGTATTCCTGCTCAAAGAATAAAGTAAATATGACATTTTACAGGGATACCAATCAAAAAGAGATTGATATTGTGCTTGAAGAAAACGGAATCCTTCATCCCATAGAAATCAAGAAGAGCAGTAATCCGGATAAGAAGGCAATGCGCACATTTAATCTGCTTGAAAAGAGTGCCATGAAAATAGGCGCCGGAGGGATTATCTGCATGGCCGAAAAACCTTTTCCTATAGATAGCAATAATTACTATATTCCATGTAATATTATTTGATGTAAGACAGGGGACGTGTGGGTCATACAGAAATGTCCCCATTATCTCAATGATCATTTACAGATAGAATCGATCCATTCAAACTGCTCCCGTATGTCATAATCCCCACTGTGTGGAAGTCCCCACGGGAGTGCAAAATCAACCTCAAAGCCTTTAATCAAATCAAAGCAATGATTGATCTGCTTGAGAAGAGTTTATAAATATTCTGGAAGGAGGAACTGTATGAAGAGTGTATTTGACAGCATCATGATCGGATTAACCGAAGCGGTTGAGGACGCAAAAAGTGCTGATAAGAAGCTGCCTCGGAAGATAGTAACCATTGTTCCAGTGAAACAATATACACCTGAACAGGTAAAAAACATTCGTAGTAAAACGCGCTTGTCGCAGAAAGCATTTGCCGGTTATCTTGGCGTTTCTCCTAAGACAGTGGAAGCGTGGGAGGCTGGGACAAATCACCCGAGCGGAGCAGCAAGCCGGTTGTTGAATATGATGGAAATGGATGAGAATTTAATCTATGCATTTCCGTTTGTTTCAATATAAAACAGCACCTCCGAAGAGGTGCTGCGTTCAAAGTGATATTGGTTCTGGAGCAGCTTATGGTTGCTTTTCGATTTTATAAGTATCGTTTTTCTTAACGTCCACAACGGTTTCATCGACCTTAAGTGTAATTCCGGTGAGAGCGTCTGCGGGCGTTTTCTCTTTCTCAATGACGGCGTACACATCCACAAGAACCTCGTCGATGGCAGGATCGAGGGTGAACACGTAGAAATCCACCTTCTCGACTTCCACATCGAACGTGAACCAGTCCAGCGTGATCTCCGCCAGCTCGATTTCCAGAATCGCATTATTCCGCTGGAAGCGCAGGATGCTGACACCTTCCGCCAGCCAGCGCTCCACATATTCCGGCTTCAGCCAGAGGCTGGTCACCTTAGTGAGCGCCTCTACCGTTACGGTGAGCTTTAATGATGGTCAGGCAACAACCAAACTTACGGTTATAATCTTCTTCGCTCACAGAGTATGACAGGGGGTGACGACGTATGCGTGAATTGAATGAGAAGGTTCCGATCCACCAGAAGATAACGCTCACGATTTCGTGCGCGGTGCGCGAGGAGTTTGCGGACGCGGTGCGCGCGCGATACCTCAAAGAGGCGGCAGAGTACAGCAATATCGGGATCAACAAGATCGATCAGATGCTGCGCACACCGAATTGTCCGTTCGTTCTGTTCGTTGGTACAAAGAAGCTGGTGAAGCGGAAAGAGTTTGAAGAGTTCATCCGTTCACAGGATGATTATTTGATTAAGGTGTGGCAAAGAAAGTTTTTATACTGTGTCCGGAGTAAACTTTTTAATACTGCATATTGAGAAATCAGAGCCCGTTTGCTATAATTAATGGTTGCAGCGGGCTCTTTTTGTCTGCTGATCATAGACAGAAGGAAACATAAGGAGATAGATAGAAAAATGAAATTAGGAATCGTAGGCCTGCCGAACGTAGGCAAGAGCACGTTGTTCAATTCACTGACCAAAGCGGGAGCGGAATCCGCCAACTATCCGTTCTGCACCATCGACCCGAATATCGGCGTCGTGCCGGTGCCGGATGAAAGGCTGCCGCTGCTCGGTGATTTTTATCACTCCAAAAAGGTGACCCCGGCGGTCATCGAGTTCGTCGATATCGCCGGACTGGTAAAAGGCGCGTCCAAAGGAGAGGGCCTCGGCAACCAGTTCCTGGCCAACATCCGTGAGGTGGACGCCATCGTGCATGTGGTCCGCTGCTTTGAGGATTCCAACGTCATCCATGTGGACGGCAGCATCGATCCGATGCGGGATATCGAGACCATCAACCTGGAGCTGATCTTCTCCGACCTGGAGATCCTGGAGCGCCGCATTGCGAAGGTGGCGAGGACCGCCAAGATGGACAAGGAGGCCGGCAAGGAAGCAGCCCTCCTGCAGAAGATCAAAGAACACCTTGAGAACGGCAGCCTGGCCATCACCTACGAGCCGGAGAGCGACGAGGACGCGGCCCTGCTTGCGGGCTACAACCTGCTGACCGGCAAGCCGGTGATCTACGCGGCCAACGTCTCCGAGGATGATCTGGCGGATGATGGCGCGTCCAACGAGTATGTGCAGGCTGTCAGAGCCTACGCGGCGGAACAGAACAGTGAGATCTTCGTAATCTGCGCGCAGATCGAGCAGGAGATCGCGGAGCTCGATGACGACGAAAAGAAGATGTTCCTGGAGGACCTGGGACTTTCGGAATCCGGCCTCGAAAAGCTGGTCAAGGCCAGCTACCGGCTGCTGGGACTCATGAGCTTTCTGACCTCCGGGGAGGACGAGACCCGCGCCTGGACGATCCGGATCGGGACCAAGGCGCCGCAGGCAGCCGGCAAGATCCACACGGATTTTGAACGGGGCTTCATCAAGGCCGAGGTCGTCAACTACAGGGACCTGCTGGACTGCGGTTCCTACGCGGGCGCCCGGGAGAAGGGCCTTGTCCGCGTGGAGGGCAAGGAGTATGTGGTGCAGGACGGCGATGTGATCCTGTTCCGTTTCAATGTATGAGGTGAACGTGCATGAATCTGACTATTGGTTTTCCGAATCTGAACCTGCAGTTTGACCAGGTGCCGGAGGCGTTCCGGATCGGAAACTTCACCATCACGATGTTCGGGCTTTTGCTGGCGGCGGGGCTTCTGCTGGGGCTGATCTCCATCATGATCCGGGCCAGCCGGAAGGAACGCGGCATCAACCATTATCTGGGCATGACACTGCTCGCGCTGTTTGGCGCGCTGATCGGAGCCAGGGCTTTTTACGTGGCCTTCCGCTGGGAAGAGTTCCAGGGGGATATCCTGAAGGTCCTGTTCATCCGGGACGGCGGCCTTGCATTCTACGGAGCGCTGGCAGGAGGATTCCTGTTCGCGGCGCTTTACGCGGCTGCAGCGAGGCTTCCGCTTCTTGAAATGCTGGATACGATGACCTTTGGCGTGCTTTTGTGCCAGATCATTGCCAGGTGGGGGGACTTTTTCGGGAGGAACTCGTTCGGAGAGTACACGGATCTTCCCTGGGCCATGAAGCTGCCGCAGGATATGGTGCGCGCCTCCGAGATAACGGAGAATATCCGGGAACATGTGTCCGTGGCCGGAAACGAATACTTTATCCAGGTGCATCCGGTGTTCCTGTATGAGAGCCTGGCCTGCCTGATCCTGCTGATCATCCTGAAGATCCGGAACCATTCCAAACTGTTCGGGGGCGAGATCTTTTTCCTGTATCTCGCCGGATACGGCCTGATCCGTTTCGGCACGGAGTGGCTCAGGACCGACAAGCTGCTGCTTCCGGGCACGGAGTACGGGATCTGCTGGCTGATCTCGGGCGTTCTGTTCGTCCTTTTTGCCCTGGTGGGGCTGATCTGCCGCTCCATGGCCAAAAAACGCCTGCGGGTGGAGGAAGAGCACAGAGAACGAAGGGAACGTACCCTGGAATTTGTGGAAGAAGAAAATGCAAAGCGTGACGCCGAGGACGCGATCCGGCTGGCGCAGGATCTCCATATAGAGCCTGAGGATGAGGAAGCGCTTCGCGCGGAGATCGAAAAAGAAGCGGAGGAAGCCATGAAACAGATCCAGGCGGAGACCGCGGAGGCTGTACAGGAGGCCGTAAAGGAGTGACCATCGAAAGATGGTCCTTCTTTTTTTTACAAAAAAATATGCGCTGATACTTGTTTTTTGATGAGGAATGGGGTAGAATAGGATGCATAAGTGGTAGAAAGTGGCGATTAGTGGTGCCAAATGGGGACGCAGTGGGGTGTGTCCCCGGCATCACCGATGTGAAGGGGAGATTCACATCGATCGAAAGCAGGTGTGCAGCATGTTCATGGGAGAATACAACCATTCGATCGACGCGAAGGGGCGTCTGATCATCCCGTCCAGGTTCCGCGAACTCTTAGGGGAAGAGTTTGTCCTGACCAAGGGACTGGATGGCTGTCTTTCCATTTATCCGATGGATGAATGGACCTCCTTTGAGCAGAAACTCCGCACACTGCCGCTTACCAACAAGAATGCAAGAACCTTTTCACGTTTCTTTGTGGCGGGCGCCTGCATGTGCGAACTCGACAAGCAGGGGAGGATCCTGATCCCCCAGACGCTTCGGGAATTCGCATCCCTTGATAAGGACGTGGTGCTCACCGGAAATCTGAATCGCATCGAGATCTGGAGCAAAGAGAAGTGGAATGACAACTGCAACTATGACGACATGGACAGCATAGCTGAAGGGATGCAGGAAATGGGTATCGTCATTTGACCGTGTGTGAAGCAGCCGCCAGGGAGCAGAACATGGAATTCAGACATATGCCGGTGATGCCGGAGGAGACAATTGAAGGGCTCCGGATCCGGCCGGACGGGATCTATGCGGACGGCACTTTAGGCGGAGCGGGACATGCGGCACTTGTATGCGGGAAGCTTTCTACCCGGGGGAGATTGATTGGAATAGATCAAGACCAGGATGCGATAATTGCTGCGAGTGAACGACTGGCTCCATATAAGCAGGCCACTATCATCCGCAGCAATTATCGTTATATGGTTGAGGAACTGAGGGGACTTGGCATTACGCAGGTGGACGGGATCCTTCTGGATCTGGGCGTTTCTTCGCACCAGCTTGACCAGGAGGAACGGGGATTTACCTACCGCGCGGACGCACCGCTCGACATGCGGATGGACCAGCGGCAGGAACGGACCGCCTACGATATCGTAAACGGATACACGGAACAGGAACTGTTCCGGATCATCCGTGACTATGGCGAAGACAGATTTGCGAAGAATATCGCGAAGCATATCGTGAAGGCCAGGCAGGAGGCGCCGATCGCCACAACGGGACAGCTTACGGAGGTCATCCGCTCGTCGATCCCGATGAAGATCCAGGCGTCGGGCGGCCATCCGGCCAAGAGGACGTTCCAGGCGATCCGCATTGAACTGAACCAGGAGCTGGAGGTTCTGGAGGATTCCCTGGACGGCATGATCGATATCCTGAGCGACGGCGGGAGGATCTGTGTGATCACCTTCCATTCACTGGAGGACCGGATCGTCAAGAACATCTTCCGCAGAAATGAAGATCCTTGTACCTGTCCGAAGGACTTTCCAGTATGCGTATGCGGGAAAAAGTCCAAAGGCCGGGTCATTACAAGGAAACCGATCCTTCCCGGGGAGCGGGAAATGGAGGAAAACCCCAGGTCCAAAAGCGCGAAGCTGCGCATCTTTGAGAGGACCCGGGAACCGGGGGAGTAATAGTCTGACATAAGGGGAGCAGGGAAATGGCAGGGGAGAGAAGAAATACCACCGCCCGCAGGGCCGGCGGTGCTTCCAGAAATGCATATGTGGATGGCAGTGCCGTACGCAGGTACAGGGACAGTTCCTACTACTATTCTGCACAGGCGCCTGCCCGCAAGAGACAGCCGGAGCCGGCCCCCAGAAGGACGCGCAGCCGGAAGGAGCTCAGCGAATCGGCAAAGAGGAACAGAGAACGGGCGACCGGTATCGGTCCCGGCTACGTGCTGTTCCTGGTGGCGATCTCCGCGGCGATCCTGTTCTTCTGCATCCACTATCTGCAGCTTCAGACAGAGATCACCCAGCGCATGAAGGTGGTGGCATCTCTGGAATCGGAGCTGACGACGCTTAAAGAGGACAATGATGCATATTATGCACAGGTCACGTCCAACATCAATCTGAGCGAGATCAAGAAGATCGCGATCGGAAAGCTTGGCATGCGGTATCCCAAGGATGAGCAGATCCACACCTATGAGACCGAAGGACGCTGCTATGTCAGACAGTACCAGGACGTACCCGGTGCCTGAGTAGGTGATTATTTTTGGCAGCAGGCAGAAAGAGACGCAAAAGAGAACGTAAATTCAATATGGTCATGCGAAAAAAGCTGGTGATACTGTTTGTGACAGTGTTACTGGCTTTAGTCGGTTTGGCGGTACGGATCACATACATCAACGCGATGAGCGGGACCAAGTACAAAAAGCAGGTCCTGAGCCAGGCACAGCAGCGGTATGACAGCCGGGTCCTCCCGGCCAAGCGGGGCGACATCTTCGACCGGAACGGGAACCTGCTGGCTACGAGCAACAAGGTGTACAATGTTATCCTTGACTGCAAGGCCGTGAACAGTGACGAGGACTACATCGAGCCCACGATCCGGGCGCTGACCGAGATCCTGGGGATCGATGAGGAGGACATCCGGGGCCGGCTGACCAAGGACAATACCAAAAACAGCCAGTACCAGATCATCAAAAAGCAGCTTTCGATGGATGATAAAAAGGCGTTCGAGGAGTACACGAACGTCGGGGAAAAATCCGGACTTTCGGATTCCGAAAAGAAGGAACGCGCCAATGTGCAGGGCGTGTGGTTCGAGGAGGACTATCTCCGGATCTATCCCTACAATGAACTGGCGTGTGATACCATCGGCTTTACACTGGCCAGGGACGTGGCCGATATCGGTCTGGAAAGCTACTACAACAGTACCCTGACAGGCGTGGACGGCCGGCAGTACGGTTATTTTAACAGCGAGTCCGACGTGGAGCAGACGATCATCGAGCCCACGAACGGCATGAGCATAGAGACGACGCTTGACGTGGGCGTACAGAGGATCGTCGAAAAGTACGTCAACGCCTTCAACGAAGCGATGGGCGCTACCCATGTGGGCGTGATCGTGGAAAAGCCGGATACGGGCGAGATCCTCGCGATCGACGGCGGCGACCGGTATGACCTGAATACGCCCAGGGACCTTTCGAATGTCTATTCCCGGGAAGCGATCAAGGCCATGACGGACGAGCAGACGGTAGAAGCGCTGAACGGGATGTGGAGCAATTACTGCGTCACGGACGCCTACGAGCCCGGATCGGTGGTGAAGCCCATCGTGATGAGCGCCGCGCTCGAAAAAGGCAGGATCACCGAGTCGGATACATTTGTGTGCGACGGCTTCCAGAATTTCGGCGCGGAGGGCAGCATTACCACGATCAAGTGCGCGGCCTATCCGAGCGCCCACGGGAGTGAGACACTGGGAGAGGTCATCGCGAATTCCTGCAATGACGGGATGATGCAGATCGCGGACCGGATGGGCAGCGAACAGTTCATCAAGACCCAGAGCCTGTTCAACTTCGGTACCAGGACCGGTATCGATCTTCCGAACGAGGGCACGGGGATCATCCATACGACGGCCACCATGGGCGAAACAGAGCTTGCCTGTTCGGCCTTCGGACAGGGCTTCACATGCACGATGATCCAGGAGATCAACGCCATGTGCTCCGTCATCAACGGAGGCTACTATTACCAGCCCAGGCTTGTGACCAGGATCAAGGACAGCAGCGGTGGTGTGATCAAGAGCTATTCGCCGACGCTCCTCAAGCAGACGATCTCCGCCAACATTTCCGCGGATATCCGCAGTTACATGCAGCTCAGTGTACAGCAGGGTACCAGCCGCCATTCCAAGGTGGAAGGCTACAGCAGCGGCGGTAAGACCGGAACGGCCGAGAAATTCCCCCGCGGCAACGGCAAGTATCTGGTGTCGTTCATCGGCTTTGCGCCGGTGTCCGAGCCGGAGGTCGTAGTCTACGTGGTCGTGGATGAGCCGAACGTGGACGACCAGGCCAACAGTATCTATGCCCAGTACATCGCGCAGGGCATCCTGACCGAGCTGCTTCCGTACATGAACGTGGAGCCGGATGAGGTCAGCGACGGCTACATGCCCACCACCGAGCTCTGGGAGGGCTTCTCCGGACATCTGACCAGCACGGAAAACAGCATCGTGGACGCCAACGGAAATCTGCTGGATGAGAACGGTTACATGATCGACTGGGAAGGAAACCGGATCGACGATGAGGGATATCTGCTTGATTCCAACGGAAATTACCGGACGGATGAGAACGGCGCTTACATCAAATCCACGCACCTCAAGAATTCCGATGAGGAGTCGGACGGGATCTCCGATACCAGCGTTCCCGGTCCTCTGGAGGATGATGAGGAAGCGGCGGAGGAGTACAACGATATGGAAAGCGAAGGGCTGACCAACGAAGAGGCCGGCCTTGAGTGATACGGCCGGAAGGCCATGAGAACAAGAATCAGAGGCCGCCGTACATGGCGGCGGAATGGAGAAAGCTATGGAAACCGGATATGTATATCCAGCCCTGATCGCATTTTGCGTCAGTGCAGTACTTGGAAAGCTGCTGGTCCCTTTTCTTAGGAACCTGAAGCTTCGGCAGACCGAGAGAGTAGAAGGCGTACAGTCGCATCTCAAAAAGGCCGGCACGCCCACCATGGGGGGACTGATCTTTCTGGCGGCGATCCTCGTCACCTGTATCTTCTTTGCCGGAAAATATCCGAAGATCCTGCCGGTACTGGTGCTCACCCTGGGATTCGGCGTGATCGGCTTCCTGGATGATTACCTGAAGGTGGTCAAGCACCGCTCCGACGGGCTTTATCCCCGGCAGAAGATGGCCCTGCAGATCGTGGTGACGGCTGTGTTTGCCGTGTATCTGGTCCGCTTTACCGACGTTTCCCTGGCGATGAGGATCCCCTTCGGCGGCGGCCGGATGCTGGATCTTGGCTGGCTTGCGTACCCGCTTCTGTTCTTTGCGGTGATCGGGACCGTCAACGGCGTGAATTTTACGGACGGGCTGGACGGCCTGGCCTCGACGGTCACGCTGGTGGTGGCAGGCTTCTTTACGGCGGCGTCCCTGATGCTCGGCGGCGGGATCGAACCTGTGACCGCGGCGGTGGGCGGCGCATTGATGGGCTTCCTTCTGTACAATGTCTACCCTGCCAAGGTGTTTATGGGCGATACGGGTTCCCTGGCGCTCGGAGGCTTTGTAGCCGGGACCGCGTACATGCTGCAGATGCCTTTGTTTATTCTTCTCGCGGGCCTGATCTATCTGGTGGAGGTCCTCTCCGTGATGATCCAGGTCTCCTACTTCAAGGCGACCAACGGAAAGCGGATCTTCAAGATGGCACCGATCCATCATCATTTTGAATTATGCGGCTGGTCGGAGACCAGGGTCGTGGCGGTGTTTTCGATCGTAACGGCCATCATGTGTCTCATTTCGATACCGGCGTTATAAAGGAGGAAGCATTTTGGAACTGAAGGGCAAACGTGTGCTTGTATTCGGCGCGGGTAAGAGCGGGATCGGAGCGGCCGGCCTGCTGAAAGAGATGGGAGCATGTCCCGTCCTCTACGAGGGGAATAAGGATGCCGACGTCTCCGCGATCCGAAGTAAACTCGATGACGACAGCAGGATCAGCATCTATGTGGGATCCATGCCCGAAGAGCTGATCGATACCCTGGACCTGGTGGTCCTGAGTCCGGGGGTGCCGACGGATCTTCCGGAGGTCAGGCGGTTTTATGACAAAAAGATTCCGGTCTGGGGCGAGGTGGAGCTTGCCTGGCAGGCGGGAAAGGGAATCGTCCTGGCGATCACGGGAACAAACGGAAAGACGACGACGACGGCGCTGCTCGGAAAGATCATGAAGGACGCCCGTCCGTCCGTCTATGTTGTCGGGAACATCGGGACGCCCTACACGTCCCTGGCCCTCAAGATGCATGATGACACGGTGACCGTGGCGGAGATCAGCAGCTTCCAGTTGGAGACCATCGACACGTTCGCGCCGAAGGTGAGCGCCATCCTGAACATTACGGAGGACCACCTGAACCGGCATCACACGATGGCGGAGTATATCCGCGTCAAGGAACTGATCACAAAGAACCAGAAGCCGGAGGACACCTGTGTCCTGAACTATGAGGATGAAGAACTTCGGAAATTCGGTGAGTCCGTCAATGTCAATGTGCTCTGGTTCTCCAGTGCCCATGAGCCGGAGCAGGGACTCTTCCTCCGCGGCGATGAGATCATTCTGCGCACCGGCGGGCAGGAAACGCCAGTCGTGAAGACCGGGGACCTTAAGCTTCTCGGTACGCATAATTTTGAGAATGTGATGGCGGCCGTGGGCATGGCCTGGGCTGCGGGCGTTCCCATGGAATCCATCCGGAAGAGCATCTGTGAATTTACGGCGGTGGAGCACCGGATCGAGTTTGTGCTTGAAAAGGACGGAGTCGCCTACTATAACGACTCCAAGGGAACCAATCCGGATGCGGCGATCAAGGCCATCCAGGCCATGAACCGCCCGACGCTCCTGATCGGCGGCGGTTATGACAAGGGCTCCACCTACGAGGAATGGATCAGGGCCTTTGACGGCAAGGTCAGGTATCTGGTACTCATCGGGCAGACCAGGGAGAAGATCCGTGATGCGGCTCTTTCTCTCGGATTTTCCGACATCATCCTGTGCGAGGATCTCGCCGAGGCGGTCCGGGTGTGCCATGACAAGGCAGAGAGCGGGGATGCGGTCCTTCTTTCCCCTGCCTGCGCAAGCTGGGGCCAGTTTGACAATTACGAGCAGAGAGGCGATATGTTCAAGGAATATGTGCGCGCTCTCTGATGGCAGGAGACTATGAGATCACCCATATTTCATCGGGAAATAAAAATCAATAAGAAGATCGTTCTGTGGACGGCGCTGGGGATCCTGGCAGTTCTGCTGATCATCGGCATCTTCTTCCTGAGCTATTTCAGGGTGGAGCATGTGGAGGTCCGCGGAAACACGCACTATACGGACGAAGAGATCAAGGAGATGACCCTCACCGGGCTTTTCCGGGACAACAGCCTGCTGGCCCCGCTCACCTGCTCCCGGTCGGACATCAGGGATGTGTTCTTTGTCGACAGCATCACGGTGACGCAGCTGACCAGGGACACGATCGCCATCAACGTGATGGAAAAGAAGTCGGTGGGCTGCATCCGGTATCTGGACAGCTATATCTACTTTGACCGGAACGGCGTTTTTGTGGAAGGTTCCACCCAGAGAGACGAGAAGATCCCGTTTTTTAAAGGGATCGAGGTCAAGAAGGTCATTGAGGATGAAAAGCTTCCCTTCAAGGGGACAGAGCTCCTGAGCACGGCCGTGACGCTCTCGACGATCTTCCAGAAAAACCAGGAGCTTCCGGAATATGTGGATTTCGACGAGACATCCCAGATCATCCTGTACTATGAGGATATCGTGGTGCGTCTCGGGGAGAACAGATACCTGGAGGATAAGATGGCCAGGGCCATCGCCATCCTGGACCAGATCAAAGGGCAGAAAGGGATCCTGCATCTGGAGAGCGTGACGGACACGGTCAAGACCATCACCTTCGAGCCGGAGGAACGGGAGATCACGGCGGAGAACTGGAACGGCGGCTACGACGAGTACGGCGACTACACCGGCTACGGAGAGTACGACGAGGACGGGAACTACGTGGGACCGAAGCCGATGACCGAACTCGATTATGCCCAGATCGCCTGGGCCGGCGGCTATGACGGTGAAGGCGACTATACCGGAGCCGGCGAATATGACCAGTACGGAAACTATGTGGGCTACTTCCCGACCCAGGAGGATATCGACGCCCATGGCGACTGGCTGGGCGGTTACACCGAGGAAGGTGCCTATACCGGGACCGGCGAGTTCGACCACAGCGGAAACTACGTGGGACCGAATCCCAACGCGGACGAGAGCACGGCGGATGCTTCCGGAGAAGGAGACAGCAGCGGCTCTTCCTATGATGAATCCTATGACGAGGAGTACTACGGCGAGGACTATGACGACGGGTCCTACGACGAAGAAGAGTATTACGACGAGTCCTATTATGATGAATCCTATGGCGAGGAAGACTATTATTGATAAGAATCCGCGGTTTTCGGGTAAAAAATAAAAATTATAGTTGCTAAAATACAAAAAAAAATATATGATATATCTATATGTGAACTTTTATGCGGTTCACGGACTGTTTTGAACTTCAGTTGCCATCAGGTATACATATAAAGGAGGAAGTACGGTGTTAGAGATTGTCACAAACGAAGTCCAGTCATCTGCCAAGATCATCGTCATCGGTGTAGGCGGAGCAGGCAATAATGCGGTTAACAGAATGGTGGAAGAAGGGATCGGCGGCGTGGAGTTTGTCGGTATCAATGCCGATAAGCAGGCGCTGACGCTCTGCAAGGCGCCGACCGTACTTCAGATCGGAGAAAAGATCACCAAGGGACTCGGGGCCGGGGCCCTGCCCGAGGTTGGACAGAAGGCAGCCGAGGAGAGCATTGAGGATGTCAAGCAGCTCCTGGACGGTGCGGACATGGTGTTCGTCACCTGTGGTATGGGCGGCGGAACAGGCACCGGTGCTGCACCCGTGATCGCGGCCGCGGCCAAGGAGATGGGTATCCTGACCGTCGGCGTGGTGACCAAGCCCTTCCGCTTCGAAGCCAACAAGCGTATGGAAAATGCCCTCACGGGAATCGAGAACCTCAAGAAGAACGTGGATACACTGATCGTGATCCCCAACGACAAGCTTCTTGAGATCGTGGACCGCCGGACGACCATGCCGGAGGCACTGCGCAAGGCCGACGAGGTCCTGCAGCAGTCTGTGCAGGGCATCACGGACCTGATCACACAGCCGTCGCTCATCAACCTTGACTTTGCCGATGTGCAGACGGTCATGCGCGACAAAGGCATCGCCCACATCGGGATCGGCGAGGCGCAGGGCGACAACAAGGCCATGGAGGCTGTCCAGATGGCCGTGGCTTCCCCGCTTCTCGAGACGACCATCAAGGGCGCTACACATGTGATCATCAATATCTCCGGAGATATCTCCCTCATGGATGCCAACGACGCGGCAAGCTATGTACAGGAGCTGACCGGAGAGGACGCCAACATCATCTTCGGTGCCATGTATGATGATTCCATCGCCGATTATGCACGGATCACGGTCATCGCGACCGGCCTTGCTGATGCGAAGCAGACCAATACGTTTTCTTCCAGAAGCAGCAGCATGTACGGCGGAAGACGTCCGGCGGCGCAGACCATGCCGAGACAGAATACGACACAGACCGGTGCAGGCACGCCGGGAGGCACCATGCCGACCTTCACCATGCCGCAGATGAACGCTTCCCCGTTCACCACCAAGGCTCCGTCGAGCACGGTCCAGAAAAAGGATATCCAGATTCCGGATTTCCTGAAGAACAGATAAACGGGTTTCAAACTACAAAAGCTTATGACACCTCCCGCGAGTCATTGCGGGAGGTTTGTTTCGTAAGCAGTATTTGGAGAGACTATGGAAAAGAACAGAGGCAGTTTTTCAAATAAGATCGGATTCGTGCTGGCGGCGGCAGGCTCCGCGGTCGGCCTGGGCAATCTGTGGCGCTTTCCTTATCTGGCCGCCAAGCATGGCGGCGGGATCTTTCTGCTGGTGTACCTGATCCTCGCGGTCAGCTTCGGCTTTGTGATGATGATCACGGAGATCGCGCTCGGCCGGAAGACGGGCCTTAGCGCCGCCGGTGCCTACAGCGCCCTTGACAGGCGTTTCGGATTCATGGGTGTTCTGTCCAGCATCGTTCCGTTCATGATCACGCCGTACTACTGCGTGATCGGCGGCTGGGTCCTCAAGTACCTGGTCGTCTTTCTGACGAATCAGGTATCCTCGGCAGCCGGCGACGCGTACTTTGAGACATATATCGCATCACCGGTCATGCCGGTCATCTATTTCCTGATCTTTATGAGCCTTGGGCTGTTTGTTGTCATGCTCGGCGTGGAGGCGGGCATCGAGAAGGCGAGCCGGATCATGATGCCGATCCTGGTGGTGATCTCGATCGTCGTCGCGGTCTTCAGCCTGCTGCAGCCCGGTGCACTAAAAGGCCTTGAGTATTACCTGAAGCCGGATTTCAGCCGCTTCAGTGCCACCACGGTGATGGCAGCCATGGGGCAGCTGTTCTACTCCATGTCCCTCGCCATGGGCATCATGATCACCTATGGCTCCTATATGAAAAAGAGCGATCATCTGAGCCAGTCCGTCCGTCAGATCGAGATCTTCGACACGGGGATCGCCTTTATGGCCGGCCTGATGATCATCCCCGCGGTATTCGTTTATTCCGGCGGAAGCGATGAAGCGCTCGGAAAGGGACCGGGACTCATGTTCGTCACCCTGCCGAAGGTGTTCGACAATATGCGCTTCGGGGTCGTGATCGGGGCGGTCTTTTTCCTGCTGGTCCTGTTTGCGGCGCTGACGTCGTCCATTTCCCTCACGGAGACGATGGTGTCCATCCTGTGCGATGCTTTCCACTGGTCACGTAAAAAAGCCTGCCTGTGCTGCCTGCTCGAGCTGGCGGTCATCGGGATCCCGATCTCGCTGGGCTTCGGCGTATGGGATTTCCTGCAGCCCTTCGGCATGGGACTCCTTGATTTCTTTGATTTTGTCAGCAACAGCGTCCTGATGCCCATCGTGGCCTTCATCACCTGTATCTTTGTGGGCTTTGTGATCAGGCCGAAGGCCGTGATCGAAGAAGTCGAGCTCAACGGACCGTTCCGCGAAAGGAAATTCTATTCGGTGATGATCCGGTTTATCGCTCCGGTCTGCCTGCTCGCGATCCTGGTCTTCGCCATCGCGGAAGCACTCGGAAAAGTTTCTGTATAACAGGCTTGACAACGGCCGAAGTGCTGTGCTATTATTCATTAGTACGTAAAAACAAAGCAGAGTTCCGCTCTCACCTCAGCACAGATCTGTGACTCGGGTTCATATGACATGGATCAGGTTTTTGGCCTGGTATGTTATAGGCGCGGACTTTGTCCGCGCTTTTTACGTTGAAACGGTACAGCCCGCCTGGCACGGACTGTACAAAGGAGACACGTGTGGCAGTAAACAGCCGGGCATTCGGGACACAGTAAGCGAAGAGGAGTCCTGCCGGTATCTCAGCAGGTTTGGAGGTGCACAGCTATCAGCAATTTAATGATTAACGAACAGATCAGAGACAGGGAAGTACGCCTGATCGGGCCGGACGGAGCCCAGCTTGGGATCGTTTCAGCCAAGGAGGCTTTCGCAAAAGCGCAGGAGGCAGGTCTTGATCTGGTCAAGATCGCGCCACAGGCCAAACCGCCGGTATGCAAGATCATCGATTACGGCAAGTACCGTTATGAGATGGCCCGGAAGGAAAAGGAAGCACGCAAAAAGCAGAAGACGATCGAGATCAAAGAGGTGCGTCTTTCTCCCAACATCGATACCAATGATCTGAATACCAAGGCAGCCACCGCACGTAAATTCCTCACCAAAGGAGACAGGGTCAAGGTTAGCCTTCGTTTTCGCGGAAGAGAGATGGCGCATATGGATGGCGGGCGTAAGGTACTGAACGACTTTGCGGCTATCCTGTCAGATATCGCCGTCGTCGAAAAGGCTCCCAAGCTGGAAGGCAGGAGCATGACCATGTTTTTAAGTGAAAAACGCTAAATACAGAACACTGATTCAGAGGAGGAAACAAAAATGCCAAAGATCAAAACATGCAGAGCAGCAGCAAAGCGCTTCAAAAAGACCGGTACCGGCAAGTTACTTCGCAATAAAGCATACAAGAGCCATATCCTCACCAAAAAGTCCCAGAAGAGAAAACGTAATCTGAGAAAAGCGACTGTTATGGATTCTACGAATGTGAAGAACATGAAGAAAGCTTTACCGTATCTTTAATACTCAGATCGAAGAAGACGAACAGGAGGAAATAGAAAAATGGCAAGAATCAAAGGCGGATTGAACGCAAGAAAAAGACATAATCGTACACTGAAACTCGCGAAGGGCTACAGAGGCGCCCGTTCCAAACAGTACAGGATCGCCAAGCAGTCCGTTATGCGTGCGCTGACCAGCGCCTATGCAGGCCGTAAGCAGAGAAAGCGTCAGTTCAGACAGCTGTGGATCGCCCGTATCAACGCAGCCGCCAGAATGAACGGCATCTCCTACAGCCAGATGATGCATGGCCTCAAGGTCGCCAATATCGATATCAACCGCAAGATGCTGGCCGAGATGGCAGTCAATGATGCCGCAGGCTTTACCGCGCTTGCCGAGATCGCCAAGAAGGCTGTTGCCTGATGAGGGATACCGGAATACAAGAGCACTCCGTGAACAGGGGTGCTCTTTTTTCTTTCATATGTACAAAATTCCTCTTGAAATACACATGGCAGAATGGTATAATTTCTACATTAAAGCACTAAAGGGAAAAAGTAAGAGGGTGGCCAAAGCCGGCTGGCTTGTTCAGCAGGCTTTTTATCTTATTATACCAAAGGACCGCCGTCCTGCTTTTCCACTACAGAAGGAGGAGCTTATTATGAAGAACATCAAAAAAGTATTATGCCTGACAGCAGCTGCTGCGATGGTTGCTTCCGCTGTTATGCCGACAGCCGTCTTTGCAGAAGAAGAGACTTTTAAGATCGGCGTGATCGGACCGATGACCGGCGACTATGCGCAGTACGGCGTAGGCGTGTATCTCGGTGCACAGGTCGCTGTCGAAGAGATCAATGCGGCCGGCGGTATCAACGGCTATCAGATCGAGCTTCTTGACGCAGGCGATGACATGGGTGATCCCGAAAAGTCCGTCAATGCCTACTATGATCTTCTTGATAATGGCATGCAGATCCTCTGCGGTACCGTTACCTCCGGTGCAGGTATCGCCGTCGGTGCCGAGGCTGCCGAGAGCACATTCATGTTCACTCCCTCCGGCACGGCTGTCGACGTCATCACTTCCGGAAGCAACGAGTTCCGTATGTGCTTCACCGATCCCATGCAGGGCGTCAAGTCCGCGGAATTTATCTCCGAGCATGAGCTGGGCACCAAGATCGCCATCATCTATGACTCCATGGCCGATTACAACACCGGTATCCATGATGCCTTCATCGAGGCGGCCGATACCTATGGCCTTGAGATCGTAGCGGACGAAGCCTACACCACCGACAGCAACTCCGATTTCTCCGTACAGCTCAGCAAGGTTGCCGAGAGTGGCGCAGAGATCCTGTTCCTGCCGAACTACTACAACGACAACGCGCTGATCCTTCAGCAGGCGGCGGATATCGATCTGCAGGCCACGATCTTCGGCGTTGACGGTATGGACGGTATCCTTTCCGTCGAGAACTTTGACACCTCCCTGGCAGAGGATGTCATGCTTCTTCTTTCCTTCGCCGCTTCCGATGAGTCCGAGGCGACACAGAGCTTTGTCTCCGCCTTCCAGGAGAAGAGCGACGGACTTGTACCGAACCAGTTCGCGGCAGACGCATACGACGTGATCTATGCGATCAAGGACGCAGCTGAGGATGCAGGCATTACGCCGGATATGTCCAACGAGGACATCAGCGCTGCCATGACTGCTTCCATGCTGAACATCGAATGCGACCGTCTGACAGGCCATACCACCTGGACAGAAGATGGCGAATGCGAGAAGGACCCGAAGGCAGTCGTGATCAAAAATGGCGTATATGAGTTTGTTGATTAAGCAGACCGGAAATGAGAAGCCGATGACACTTCCCAAAACGCGCCTGGGGATTGCCGTTTAAGACAGTTTAGGGGACAGTTTCCTGTGCTTTGCAAGGATTCCGTCCCCTTTTTGCAGTTCTCTTACCATAAAGGATAAGGATAGTGGTTCTATGATGAGTTTTATTTCGTATCTGATCAGCGGCATCAATCTTGGCAGTGTGTATGCGATCATTGCGTTAGGATATACGATGGTATACGGCATTGCCAAAATGCTGAATTTTGCACATGGTGACGTCATCATGGTCGGTGCCTTCGTGATCCTGACAGCGATCACGAAAGCAGGACTTGCCCCGTGGATGTCGGTGCTTCTGGCCATCGTCATCTGTACGCTCATGGGCATCACGATCGAAGCGATCGCCTACCGGCCTCTTCGGAAGGCCGCGTCGCCCCTCGCGGTGTTGATCACGGCGATCGGCGTCAGTTATCTGCTCCAGAATCTGGCACTCCTTCTGTTCGGAGCGGACGCCAAGAGCTTTGTCACGATCATCAACGTCCCGAACGTTTCCCTGTTCGGCGGACAGCTGACGATCAAGGGCATCACGATCGTCACGATCATTGTCAGCGCCATCATCATGACTGTGCTGACCCTGTTCGTCAAGCGTACAAAACCGGGAAGGGCCATGCAGGCTGTCTCGGAGGATAAGGATGCTGCCCAGCTGATGGGCGTCAACGTGAATACGACGATCTCCCTGACCTTCGCCATCGGATCCGGCCTAGCGGCCATCGCGGGCCTGCTTCTCTGCTCCGCGTATCCGACCCTGACCCCCTATACCGGGTCCATGCCCGGCATCAAGGCTTTTGTGGCGGCCGTATTCGGCGGGATCGGTTCGATCCCGGGCGCCATGGTCGGCGGGATCCTTCTCGGCATCATCGAGATCTTCGGAAGAGCGTACATTTCTACCCAGATCGCGGATGCCATCTGTTTTGCTGTTCTGATCATCGTACTGCTCGTCAAACCAACCGGACTGTTCGGCAAGAACGTCCAGGAGAAAGTGTAAGGTGGCCGGTATGAATAAAAACGAACGCAAGATATTCAAGAATAATATGCTGACCTACCTGATGGTCATTGCGTTTTTCGTCATCGTGCAGACGATGTCGTCCACCGGGCATCTTTCCAATCTGCTGAATGCCCTGCTGGTGCCGATCTGCGTCTATACGGTGGCCACGCTGTCCCTGAACCTGGTGGTCGGCTTTTCGGGCGAGCTGAGCCTCGGCCACGCCGGCTTTATGTGCGTCGGCGCTTACGCGAGCGCACTGTTTTCCAATATTGCGCAGAATGTCCCGCTGGTTCCCCGGTTCATTATCGCGATCCTGATCGGGGCGGCGGTCGCTGCCGTGTTCGGCTTCCTGATCGGTATTCCGGTCCTGCGTCTCCGCGGCGACTACCTGGCGATCGTGACGCTGGCCTTCGGCGAGATCATCAAAAATCTGATCAATATCCTGTACGTCGGCGTGGACGAGAACGGTCTTCACGTGGCGACGACCTCCAACGGCTACAAGCTGGCCGCCGGCGGCAAGCAGATCATGAAGGGAGCCCTCGGTATTTCGGGCACATCCGCCCTGTACAAACCGATCAAATCCTGGTTTTTCCTGATCGGGATCATCCTGGTGCTGATCACGCTCTTCATCATCCAGAACCTGGTCTACTCCAGGACCGGCCGTGCCATCATGGCTGCCCGTGACAACCGGATCGCGGCGGAATCCGTCGGGATCAACGTTCTCAAGTACAAGCTGACGGCTTTTGTCGTCTCCGCGGCGCTTGCGGGGGTGGCAGGAGTGCTGTATTCCCATAACCTGTCGATGCTGAAGGTATCGACCTTTGACTACAACCTGTCGATCCTGATCCTGGTGTATGTAGTCCTCGGCGGCATCGGAAACCTGCGGGGATCGATCATCGCGACGGTGATCCTCTACGCGCTGCCTGAGCTTCTGCGTGGATTCTCCAACTACCGTATGCTGATCTACGCGGTCGTGCTGATCGCGATGATGCTCTTTAACTGGGCACCGGCGGCCAGGAACTGGCGCAGCCGGATGCTGGAGAAGATCCGGCCCGGTAAAGAGAGGAAGGAGGCTGCGTGACCATGGCTATGCTGGATGTAAAAAATCTCGGGATCTCCTTCGGCGGCCTTCATGCCGTGGATGATTTTCATGTCGAGATCGAAAAAGGGCAGCTTTACGGTCTGATCGGCCCCAACGGTGCGGGCAAGACGACGGTTTTCAACCTCCTGACGGGGGTCTATAAGCCCAATGAGGGGATCATCAAGCTGGACGGAAACGACATTACGGGGCGGAGCACGATCGAGATCAACAAATCGGGCGTGGCCCGTACATTCCAGAATATCCGTCTGTTCCATAAGCTGAGCGTGCTCGACAACGTGAAGGTGGGCATGCACAATCACCATGCCTATTCCGGACTGAGCGGTGTTTTCCGGACCCCGAAGTTCCGCAGGACCGAAAAAGAAATGAACGAAAAAGGGATGGAGCTTCTGAAGGTCTTTGACCTCGATCAGGAGGCTTTCATCGAGGCGGACAATCTTCCCTACGGCAAACAGCGTAAGCTGGAGATCGCCCGGGCATTGGCCACGGAGCCGAAGCTTCTCCTTCTGGATGAGCCGGCGGCGGGCATGAACCCCAATGAGACGGCGGAGCTGATGGACACCATCCGTTTCGTGCGTGATCACTTTGACATGACGATCCTTCTGATCGAGCATGACATGAAGCTGGTCGGCGGCATCTGCGAAAAGCTGACGGTCCTCAACTTCGGACAGATCCTCTGTGAAGGCGAGACGGCCGAGGTGCTCTCGAATCCCGCAGTCATCACCGCGTATCTTGGGGAATAGGAGGAACAAGGATATGGCTATGTTAGAGGTAAAGGATATCCATGTGTATTACGGGATGATCCATGCTTTAAAAGGCGTCTCCTTCGAAGTCAATCAGGGAGAGGTCATAGCCCTGATCGGAGCAAACGGTGCCGGCAAAACGACGACGCTGCATACGGTCACCGGACTTCTCCGGGCAAAAAGGGGTTCCATCACCTTCGAAGGACAGGATATTTCGCGGATCCCCGCCCACAAGATCGTCCAGATGGGGATCGCCCATGTTCCGGAAGGACGAAGGGTCTTTTCGCAGCTGAGCGTGTTTGACAATCTGAAAATGGGAGCTTTTACCCGCAAGGACAAGCAGGAGATCGCCGAAAGCCTTGAGATCGTATACAGACGTTTCCCGAGACTGGAGGAACGGAAGAACCAGAGAGCGGGGACACTCTCCGGCGGTGAGCAGCAGATGCTCGCCATGGGGAGGGCGCTGATGAGCCGTCCGAGGCTGATCGTCATGGACGAGCCATCCATGGGTCTGTCACCGATCCTTGTCAACGAGATCTTTGATATCATAAAAGTGGTCAGTGAGAGCGGAACCACGGTCCTTCTGGTCGAGCAGAACGCAAAGAAGGCTCTCTCCATCGCAGACCGGGCATATGTACTGGAGACGGGGAGCGTGACCATGGAAGGCCGGGCGTCTGATCTTTTGAACGACGAAAAAGTACAGAAGGCCTATCTTGGAGAATGATGTAAGGAGGTACCGCTATGAGTAAACCTTATGTGATCACCATTGCGAGAGAGTACGGCAGCGGCGGACGGACGATCGGAGAGATGCTTTCCCAGAAGCTTGGGATCGGCTACTATGACAAGAACATCATCAGAATGGCGTCGGAGGACAGCGGGATCCATGAGACCCTGTTCGGCCGGGTGGATGAATATACCAGCGCAAAGCCGTCCATTTTTTCAAAGTCCGGGATCTACACCGGGGAGCTGGTTCCTCCGGAAAGCAAGGATTTTACATCGGACCTGAACCTGTTCAATTACCAGGCCAAGATCATCAAGGAGCTGGCGGACAGGGAGTCCTGCGTCATCATCGGGCGTTGCTCGAATTTTGTGCTCAACATTCGTGATTATCCCCGGGTCCTGCGTGTATTTGTGCATGCGTCCTGGGATTTCCGGATGCAGGAGGCCGCCAAAAAGCTGAGCAAGTCTCCCAGGGAGATCGAGCGCTTTATGAAGGCGGACGACAAGCGGAAGATGGAATACTGCAGGCGCTTTACCGGCAAGGACTGGACGGATCCGGCCAACTATGACCTGTGGCTCGATACCAGTATCCGCGGTTATGACGGATGCCTGGAGGAGATCGAGAAGCATTACGAGATATTGAAACAGGAGATCTGACACAGACGGAGATATGTATGGATCTGTTTGAATACGCAAAGGAAAAGACACTGGACCGCGAGGCCCCTCTCGCGTCCAGACTGCGCCCTGCCACGCTCGAAGAGGTGGTGGGGCAGCAGCATATTGTGGGGAAAGATAAGCTTCTTTACAGGGCGATCAAGGCGGACAAGCTGACATCGGTCATTTTTTATGGCCCGCCGGGAACGGGCAAGACGACACTGGCGAAGGTGATCGCCAACACCACCAGCGCGGACTTCACCCAGATCAACGCGACAGTGGCCGGCAAAAAGGATATGGAAGAGGTGGTCCGGAAGGCCAAGGAGACCCTTGGCATGTACGGGCGCAAGACGATCCTCTTTATCGACGAGATCCACCGCTTCAACAAAGGCCAGCAGGATTATCTGCTGCCGTTCGTGGAGGACGGCACGGTCATCCTGATCGGGGCCACGACCGAGAATCCGTACTTTGAAGTGAACGGGGCTCTTTTGTCCCGCTCCATCATCTTTGAACTGCTCCCTCTTGAAAAGCAGGAGATCCGGGAACTGATCCTCCGTGCGGTCAATGATGACAAAAAAGGCATGGGAAGCTACGGCGCGGTCATCGACGAAGATGCCCTGGAGTTCCTTTCGGACCTCGCGGGCGGGGATGCGAGGAGCGCGCTGAACGCGATCGAGATCGGAATCCTTACGACGCCGCGTTCCGACGACGGAAAGATCCATATTACGCTCGCCGTGGCCTCGGAGTGTATCCAGAAGAGGGCAGTCCTCTATGACAAGAAAGGGGATAATCATTACGATATCATTTCCGCCTTCATAAAGAGCATGCGGGGGTCAGACCCGGACGCGGCCGTCTATTACCTGGCCAAGATGCTGTACGCGGGGGAGGATGTGAAGTTCATCGCCAGGCGTATGATGATCCTGGCTTCCGAGGATGTGGGAAATGCGGATCCCCAGGCTCTGTGTGTCGCGACGGCGGCCGCCCAGGCGGTGGAGCGTGTCGGCATGCCGGAGTCCCAGATCATCCTGGCACAGGCGGCGGCTTACCTGGCCTGCGCGCCCAAGAGCAATTCCGCGGTGAACGCGATCTCTGAAGCCATGGAATCCGTCAAAAGGACCAGGACGACGGTACCGGTCCATCTGCAGGACGCGCACTACGGCGGACATGAAAAACTGGGCCACGGGATCGGTTACCAGTACGCGCATGATTTTCCGAATCACTATGTGCGGCAGCAGTACCTCCCGGACGAGATCCGGGGAGAGCATTTCTACCGGCTCAGCGACATGGGCTACGAGAAAACCTTACAGGAACACATGAAAAAGATCATGGAGGAGTCTTAAAGAAGCTCCTCCATGATCTTTTCGTATATCTTGCTGCTTTTCAGAGGCCAGGCATGGCAGATCCCTCTGGCGGCTTCCTCCGAGGGAACGTCCATTGTGAGATCTAAAAGGCGGCTGTTTTTTTCGATGATCTGGCAGCGGATGGTAAAGGTTCCCGAACCGTCCGGATAATACTCCGCCGGCGACAGGATCTGCGACGGTACCTGGAAACCGCTGCCCTTCAGGGCGGACAGCAGTTCCTCCTTCCGCGCTTCGGACAGTTCATCCTCAAAGTAGGAGAGCGCCTGCTTTCCGTCGTCCGTAATGCTGTAGAAGGTCACATTCGAAACGGTCTGCTTGTCCGCGAGCCGTGCGTCCACCAGCTCGGCGATCGCCTGCTGCAGATGGAAATAATTCATCTGGTCATTGTCCAGGATCAGCTCCGAGAGCTGTGAGTTGGTCAGCTTTGCGTCCGTGTTCTGAAGAAGAAACAGCACGATGAGTTTGTAGGTCGTATATTCTTCAGCCAAAAGGATCCTCCTTTTTGAGAGGCTGCAGGGCTTTTCCCTGCCAGCATTTCTGTTCCTTCATCCGGTGATGAAGAAGATTCAGCACATCGCGTTTGTGCGATGCCCAGAGCGGTGCGACAAGAAGCTCCGACGGTCCGTCCCCGGTCAGCCTGTGGATGACGATCTCCGGACGCAGGTTCAGAAGACAGTCGATCACGAGGGAGACATATTCATCCTGCGAAAGCGTCCTGAAGAGGCCCCGGCTGTAATCAATGGCGAGATCCGTACCGGACAGTACATGAAGAAGCTGCAGCTTGATCCCCTGGATATCCATACGGTTAAGGTAACGTACGGAGGCAAGGACCCGTTCTCTGTCCTCGCCCGGCAGGCCGAGGATCAGGTGTACAATCACGGTGAGGGAACGCTCCCGCAGGGCACGGACTGCATCGAGAAAGCAGGGAAGGGCATAGCCGCGGCGGATATAGCGGGCCGTGTCCTCATGGATCGTCTGGAGTCCGAGCTCCACCCAGACCGGCTTACGGGTATTCAGTTCCGAAAGCAGTTCCAGGACATCCGGGCCGAGACAATCTGGCCTCGTTCCGATGGAGAGAGCCGAAACGGCCGGGTGCGAGATCGCTTCCGAAAAGATCCGCCGCAGGTAGGAAACGGGGGCGTAGGTGTTCGTGTACGCCTGAAAATACGCGATAAAGCGCCGTACCGGGCGCTTTTCGGTGATGAGGCGGATCTGGGCATCGATCTGTCCGGTAACGGACAGGGAGGGATCCGCGGCAAAATCACCGCTTCCGCCGGCACTGCAGAAGATGCATCCGCCATCTCCCAGCGTCCCGTCCCGGTTCGGACAGGACATGCCGCCGTTCAGGGTTACCTTATAAACTTTTTCGCCGAACTGTTCCCGCAGGGCATAGTCGAGGGAATGGTAAGGCTTTCCGTTCCAGTCCTTCATGAAGGATCGCTGCCTTTACTGTCCGGATCATTTTCCGGGCTGTCCGCGGCAGCCGGAAGGTCATCGGAAGGCGTCTCCTCGGATTCGGCAGGAATGTACTTATCAAAGATCCGTACCAGGATCATGGATTTGGCATACGCCATCAGCGGAATGCCCAGAAGGATCAAAAGCAGCGTCAGGATGGCGGCGATCCTTCCATCGGGGACGAGCAGCACCAGAAGCGGCACCGCTGTGATGATCATCATGACAAACGTGAGCGGAAGGTGACGGAGCCCCATCAGCAGTGAATTGACGAACAGGTTCCTGATCGAGTTGTAGAACTTGGCCAGCATCGGATGAATGTAGATAAAGATCATGAGATACAGGATGGCCATGAACATGAACATGACGAACAGGACGCGTCCGGCCATGCCCTCCATGCTGCGGCCGATGCCGATATCGATGTAAAGCAGCACGCCGGCGGCCAGCATGATCAGTGTGATGGGGATGCTCTGCTTGATATTCTGTTTAAAGGAATGGAAAAAACTCCTGGTGATGTAGGATTCTTCATCCCGGACCATTTTGAGTGTCACATAATACATGGAGGACAAGGAAGCTCCAATCGTAATGACGGGGATACAGCAGACGATGCAGAGAACATTGAGAAGCATCAGGTCCGCGATCCGGCCCATAAACTGAAAGAACTTATTGTCCATATTAAAGATACGATCCATAACAGGTCCTCCTAACGCTATAAGTATAGCGAATACTCCGTCAAAAATCAAGAAAACCGGGGAAGTATCCGAAAAAGGCGAAAAAGGAAAAAGAGGGTTGCTTTTCACAATTTAGAGTGCTAAAATATTAGTGTGCTAAGAAATTCAGTATCCGGACATGTACCGCTCTTTTCGCATGGTCCGGAAATGTCTTTCCGGAAGGAGTCGGATAAATGAGCAAAAAGATCAGGACTGAGGCCGTCGATCACCTGTTTGAGGCGATCCTGTGCCTTGAAACAAAAGAAGAATGCTACACCTTTTTTGAAGATGTCTGTACGATCAATGAACTGCTTTCCCTTTCACAGCGGTTTGAGGTCGCCAGGATGCTGATGGATAAGCGGACTTATCTTGACATCTCCGAAAAGACCGGTGCCTCCACCGCGACGATCAGCCGTGTCAACCGTTCCCTCAATTACGGGAATGACGGGTATGAGATGGTTTTCGCCAGAATGGAAGGCAGACCCGAAAGAAAACCAGAGGAATGACCGGCACTCATCATGGGAATGACGGAATAGAGAACGAACCGAAGGGCAGGATCAGGATCCTGCCCTTCGGTTCATTCCGGTGATCTGTTCCGTCAGATCAGTCTTTTTTACGCTTTTTTTCGGGAGCGGCAGAGATATCCATCTGATCGATGATCCGCTCCACGAGCATTTTTTTGATATAGACATCAACGCTCAGCAGACAGATAAAGGAAAACTGCCTCAGGAAATCCCTGTCCTCCGGCGCCGCATCCTCGAAGGTGGACTCCGCGAACCGGTACCGGCGGAGAAGATCCTTCTGCAGGTAATCCTCCTGCTTTTCGATCGAGCTGAAGATCTCGTTATAGACGTAGGTCATATCGTGATCCGTGCCGGACTGGAAGTATTTATCCGTGATCGGCCCCAGAAGCGTCTGGATGTCACTGATCGAAAGGATGTTCTTGAAATAGTAGATAAAGAGCAGCATCAGCAGGTGCTCTTTGGAATAGCGTTTCTTGTCCGGAGAGGGAAGCAGCTTGTTCTTGGCATAGTTGTTGATCATGGTCTTGGTGAGGATCTTGTCATCCTTGTGACGCTTTGTGGCGGAAAGCTGTTCTTCCATAAAGGTCGTCACCTGATCCATGTACAGGCTGATATTCGGCAGATCCTCAGGCCTGATATAGTCGATCCCGCCCAGGATATCAAGAATTTTCCGGATGTTGTCTTTGCTTTGAGAATCCATTTCATTCACCTCTGCTCTTCATTATATAGTTTTTCAAACTACTTGTAAACAGTTATTCTTGCACTGCAGCCGTATATCGGGTATAATAAAACGAACATATGTACGATAAGGAGCCGCTATGAGTATTTATGATGAACTGAATCCGCCTCAGAAAGAGGCGGTTCTTTGTACGGAAGGTCCGCTGCTGATCCTGGCCGGCGCCGGCTCGGGCAAAACGCGGGTCCTGACCCACAGGATCGCCTGCCTGATCGAGGAAAAGGGGATAAATCCCTGGAACATCCTGGCGATCACCTTTACGAATAAGGCAGCCGGGGAGATGCGTGAGAGAGTTGACCGCCTGGTAGGGATGGGCTCGGAGAGCATCTGGGTATCGACCTTTCACTCTGCCTGCGTGAGGATCCTCCGTAGGCATATTGATTTTCTGGGTTTTGACAATCATTTTGCCATCTATGATACGGATGACCAGAAGACGGTGGTCAAGGAGGCCTGCCGTACCCTGAACATCGACACCAAAGTCTACAAGGAACGTATGCTGCTCTCCGAGATCTCCCATGCGAAGGACGAACTGCTTACCCCGGACGATGTCGAGAAGGAAGCGCGGGGCGACTATACGGCCCGGAAGGTCGCGGAGGTGTACCGGGAATACCAGTCCGTCCTCAAAAAGAACAACGCACTGGATTTCGATGACCTGCTTGTGAAGACCGTGGAGCTCTTTGAAAAGCATCCTCAGGTTCTTGAATACTACCAGGAACGGTTCCGTTATATTATGGTGGATGAGTACCAGGATACCAACACTGCGCAGTTCCGGCTGATCAGCCTTCTGGCATCCCGCTACGAGAATCTGTGTGTGGTAGGAGACGACGACCAGTCCATCTACCGGTTCCGCGGCGCGAACATCCGCAATATTCTTGAATTCGAGAATCATTTTCCGAATGCGAAGGTGATCAGGCTTGAACAGAATTACCGTTCTACCGGCAGGATCCTGCAGGCCGCCAACCATGTGATCGCCAACAATGAAGAACGCAAGGACAAGACGCTCTGGACGGCCAACGAGGAGGGCGACAAGGTCCATTTCCGACAGTTCCTGAACGCGTATGAGGAGGCGGAGTATGTCGTCGGGGAGATCAGCAGCGGACGGAGGGAAGGCACCTGCCAGTATCGTGACTGCGCGGTCCTTTACCGGACCAACGCCCAGTCACGCGTCTTTGAAGAAAAACTCCTGATGGCGAACATTCCCTACAAGATCGTTGGCGGCATCAATTTCTATTCCCGCCGGGAGGTCAAGGACCTGCTGTCCTACCTGAAGACGGTCGACAACGCCAGGGATGATCTGGCGGTCCGCCGGATCCTGAATGTGCCGCGCCGGGGGATCGGAGATACCACACAGGGCCGCATCCAGGACTACGCCGATCAGATGAACATCAGCTTTTTTGACGCGCTGGGACTTGCGGAGGAGATTCCGTCCGTCGGCCGGAGCCGCACAAAGATCAACGATTTTGTCTCCTTTATCCGCTCTCTCCGGAGCAAGGCGGAGGTCTACACGGTCCGCGAACTGCTGGAGGAGGTCATTGACCTGACCGGTTATGTCCGGGAACTGGAGGAGGAAGGAACCGACGAGGCCGAGGCCCGGATCGAGAACATCAATGAGCTGATCACAAAGGCACAGGCATACCAGGACGCCATGGCGGAGCAGGAGGAGAGCGCGACGCTTTCCGGCTTTCTGGAGGAGATCGCGCTGGTATCGGACATCGATACGGTGGATCCCGCCCAGGATTATGTACTGCTGATGACGCTCCACAGCGCGAAGGGCCTTGAGTTCCCGTACGTTTTTATGACCGGGATGGAGGATGGCGTTTTTCCGGGGTACTCGACGATCATGAGCGGGAACGATTCCGAGATGGAGGAAGAACGGAGGCTCTGCTATGTGGGGATCACCCGTGCCATGAAACAGTTGACGATGACCTGTGCCAGACAGCGGATGATCCGGGGGGAGACCCAGTTCAACCGGGTCTCGAGGTTTGTGCATGAGATCCCGAGAGAACTGGTGGATCTGGGTCATACCATCCAGGAAAAGAAACCGGCCTTTACCGAGGCAGCCGGAAAAAACAGTACTTTGGCCCAGATGCGGCAGATCTTTCAGTCAAGACCATATCAGTCCCGGGACTTCCAGGTTAAAAACGCCGGACCGCTGGATTATGAGGTCGGTGATACGGTCCTGCACACAAAATTCGGTACCGGCGTCGTCAAAAACATCGTCTCGGGCGGCCGTGATTACGAAGTGACGGTGGAATTCGACAGGGCCGGCGTCAAGAAAATGTTCGCCAGCTTTGCCAAGCTCAAAAAAGTCAAGTAAATGATAGCAATATACAGTGGATTATGTTATAATATATCCAGCTTGAATGTGCGGATGACCGTACATGCGAAGGATGATTACACGGAAGGAAGGTGCCTGGTATGGAATTCAGCAAAAAGAAACTGGAAGAACTGGTAGCGGCGATCAACAAAAAAGAGGACGAGGAGAAAAAGAACAAGGTTCTCTGGATCCTGGCTATCATCGGTGCAGTGGTGGCGGTGGTCGCGATCGCGTTCGCAGTCTACAAATTCTTTACACCGGACTATCTGGAGGACTTCGAAGACGATTTTGATGACGACTTCGATGACTATTTCGAGGAAGAGACCGACGAGGATGAATCTGACGCTGACGAGGCTGACACCGAGGATTCCGCGGACGGTACGGACGAAGAAGAGTGATCATCTGACCAAATACAACAGAAAAGGAACAGGGCTGTCGCAGTATGCAGGGAAACAATGCGGATGCGGCAGCCCTTTTTGAAGAGATGAAAAAAGGCGAAGAATTTGAAGGGATCATTGAAAGAGTCGACTTTCCGAACAAAGGCAGGGTCTGCCTGGAAGGTCGGACGGTCACGGTAAAAAACGGGATACCCGGGCAGAAGGTCCGATTCCGCATCAACAAAAAACGAGGGGACAGGCTGGAGGGCTGCCTTCTGGAGGTGCTGGAAAAGTCCCCGCTGGAGACCCGGGATCCTCTGTGCAGCGTATTTCCTGCCTGCGGCGGATGTATGTACCAGACCATGTCCTACGAGGAACAGCTTCACATGAAGGAACGGCAGGTCCGGGAGATCCTGACGGAGGCGGCCGGGAAGGAGCTTCCGTTTGAAGGGATCCATGGCAGCCCGCGGGAATTCGGGTACCGGAATAAAATGGAGTTCTCGTTCGGAGATGCCTGTAAGGACGGCCCGCTTACGCTGGGCCTCCACAAGAAGGGAAGCACATACGATGTGCTGACAACGGCAGACTGCCGGCTGGTCCATGAGGACATGACGGCAATCCTCCGGTGTGTCCTCACGTTCTTTGAAAAGGCGGGGACTTCCTACTATCATAAAATACGACACGAAGGGTATCTTCGGCATCTGCTTCTTCGGAGAAGCACGTTTACCGGGGAGGTCCTGGTCCATCTGGTGACGACCAGCCAGGAGACGCATGACCTGCAGCCTCTCGTTTCGGAGATCCTGGCGCTCCCCCTCGAGGGAAAGATCGTCGGGATCCTTCATATGATCAACGATGCCATGGCTGACGTTGTACGAAGCGATGAGACGCGGATACTCTGGGGCAAGGACCATTTTTACGAGACGCTGCTGGGCCTTCGGTTCTGCATTTCCTCTTTCTCCTTTTTCCAGCCGAATTCAGGCGCGGCCGAGATCCTGTACTCCGTGGTCCGGGATTATATAGGCAATACAAAGGATCAGGTCGTGTTTGACCTTTACAGCGGGACGGGGACGATCGCCCAGCTGGCTGCGTCCGTTGCCGGGAAAGTGATCGGTGTCGAGATCGTGGAGGAAGCGGTGGAAGCCGCCCGGGAAAACGCGGCCATGAACGGGCTTTCCAACTGCAGCTTCATTGCCGGCGATGTGCTGAAGGTGCTGGACGAGCTGAACGAGAAGCCGGATCTCATCATCCTGGATCCGCCCAGGGACGGCATCCATCCAAAGGCGCTCCCAAAGATCCTTGCCTACGGCGTGGAAAAGATCGTGTACATCTCCTGCAAGGTGACCAGCCTGGCCAGGGACCTGCCGGAATTTCAAAAAGCCGGCTATGAGGTCCGAAGAGTGTGCTGCGTGGATCAGTTTTGTCAGACGGTGCATGTTGAGACAGTAGTATTGATGTCAAGGGTCGAAGGAAAATAGCCGCGAAAGCTTAAGTATACTGCGGTTTTTTGGCAATCGGGCAAATTTGGCATCGGGCAGACCAAACGCTTCTCGGTAACTTATCCAAGGGCAATCCGGCTCAAAAAGTGTGAGAGTTGAGTTGCCACGATAGATGTCACATAGTTGAGTTGCCGAGTTAGATGTCGGGGAGTTGTGGCTGTGAGATAGATGTCAGAATAAAATATAAATTCCGGATGCACAAAAAGCGTCCGGAAAATTTTTTGAAAAAACTTGTAATAAAACTATTGACAAGTGCGCTGCTCTCCTATATAATCAACTTGTAACCGAAAGGATTACAAGATTAGTAACCAGAATTCACAAGGAGGATTTCATCATGAAGATTGCAGTAGTAGCAGCAAACGGACGCGTAGCTCAGAAAGTTGTCAAGGAAGCATTGGACAGAGGGTTCGAGGTTAAGGCATTCGGTCGCGGAGCAGAGAACAAGACGGCGGCTTCCGATTATGTTCAGAAGGACATCATGGATCTTACGAAGGAAGATCTGGCTGGCTTTGATGCAGTGGTGGACGGCTTTGGCGCATGGGAAGAGGATAAGTTGGACGGTCATGTGAATACTTCCCAGCATCTATGCGACATCCTTGCAGGAACTGACACCCGTCTTCTGATCGTTGGTGGTGCAGGCAGCCTCTTCGTAAATCCGGAGCATACGGCTGTTGTCAGTGATGGTGCAGACTTCCCGGCCATGTTCCTCCCGCTTGCAAAGGCACAGGGCGAGGAGCTTGCCAAGCTGCGTGAGAGAAATGACGTGAAGTGGACATTCATCAGCCCTGCTGGAGACTTCCAGGCAGACGGTGAGCGCAGCGGAAAGTATATCCTTGCTGGCGAGGAGCTTACACTGAACAGCAAGGGCGAGAGCATTATCAGCTATGCGGATTATGCCATCGCTATGGTAGATGAGATCGAAAAGGGTGACCACACCCAGCAGCGTATCAGTGTAGTGAGAGAATAATTTGCGACAGCTTGTAATATCTGCATTGACAGGCTTCTTGTAAAACGTTATATTACAAGCAGGAGGGCACTATGCGTCCAGTGGACGCATGTTCAGTGCGGACCGGAACGGAGTGGAGAAGAGGCAATGCAGATTACAAGCAGATTTACGATAGCTGTACATATCATTACCGCTATCGATTATTTCAAAGACAGCGAAAAGGTGACGAGTAATTTTCTGGCGGGCAGCGTAGGCGCTAATCCTGTCATTGTCCGGAATGTTATGGGCAATCTCAAGGAAGCGGGGATTATCGACATCAGTCAGGGTAAAAGCGGTATAACGCTTGTTAAAAAACTGAATGAAATCACTTTTTACGATGTTTATAAGGCGGTTGACTGTGTAAATGATGAAGGACTGTTTCATTTCCACGAGAATCCAAGTACACAGTGTCCTGTAGGTAAAAATATCCACGCCCTTTTGGATGACAAATTGAAAGGCATCCAAACCGCTATGGAGGATGAAATGAGAAAATACACGATAGCGGATTTAAAGACGGGAATGCAGGATATTCTCGCAAAAGAAGCCTGACAAAATGGGACTCCGGAGCAGACTGCTTCGGAGTTCTTTTCTAAGGAGGCATTTGACATGGAAACAAAAGAATATCTTGACTATATTGCAAATGAAATACATCGAACGATTGTAGCCACCGTTGATGACGAAGGCCTTCCTGTGACGGCAGCAATCGATATGATGGATAGTGATGAAAATAGTTTGTATTTCCTCACAGCAAAGGGCAAAGGCTTTTATGACAGGTTGAAGAAAAGAGAGTTTCTTGCCCTGACTGCAATGAAGGGTGAGGATACCATGAGCAGTGTGGCTGTGTCTATCCGTGGAAGGGTTCGGGAACTTGGATATGATAAGATTCCGGAACTGTTCGAGAAAAATCCGTATATGCGCAAGATATATCCCACAGTGGAGTCTATGCAGGCTCTGACGGTGTTCCAGATTTATGAAGGCAGCGGCGAGTGGTTTGATCTTTCGAAGAAACCGATAGAGCGTGACTCTTTTACCTTTGGAGGCGTGGTGAAAAAGGCAGAGGGTTACTTCATTACTGAAACATGTATTGGTTGTGGAAGCTGCGCAGCGGTTTGTCCGCAGAATTGTATCATTCAGGACGGAATGCCGTTTTTGATTGAACAGGAACACTGTTTGCATTGTGGTAACTGTATGACGGCTTGTCCTGTAGATGCGGTGGAAAGAAGGTGAACTGGATGATTTTGAAAACAAAAATACCGAACGGCTATCAGGAGAGCATTCAGAAGGGACTCAGCGCAGTGCGACATTTCAGCAGGAATATGTCATTCGGAACAGGCTCT
>JAFTPT010000018.1 GCA_017463155.1 Blautia sp. | reverse complement strand
TGAAGGCGGCGATCAAGGAGTTCACGACCGGGGAAGCGCTGCAGAACTTCCCGGCGATCCTGGAAGCGACAAAGGGATGCTTTGAGACGAATGTACCCTTCGATTACATCACCGGCATGCTTAAGGCACAGCAGGCCGCTCCGGATACGGAATGGCATGTGGAACTCTACAATGTGAGCGGTTCCGACTCCAAGGGACACTGCTACGCACTCGGTGCCAGTGCCTATGTCATGGAGCCGGATATGGCCACGGTCGAAAAAGCCAAAGAGCTGATGCAGGCGGTGATCGACGGGCAGGACATTGCAGGGCAGGTTTGAATATGTGAAATGAAACTGCAGGAGCGGGTATACGGTCAGTGAGTGCCGGATGCCCGCTGGTGCTACGAGGAGTATGGGAAATGATCCGTAAGCACATTACCTTCTATGGCTGGGTCCAGGGAGTTGGATTTCGATATCGCGCCCGTCATGCTGCAGACATCTATGGCTGTACGGGCTGGGTAAGGAACGAATGGGACGGCAGCGTTACCATGGAGATCCAGGGAACAGAGGAAGCGATTGATAAGGTGATCCTTGCAATCAATGCCGGGAGATATGTCCGTATCGAGAATATGGACAGCAAAACGATCCTGCTTGAAGAAGATGAATACGGATTCAGGACGAGGTAAGGATGATGGAGTACAGAGTATTGACAGCAGAGTATGATGCGGCATTGGCCTGGCGGAGTTTGAGGGCTTTCTGGATTGTGTAGTCCATAGTACAATGAACCGGTTTTATAAAAGCAGCTGTGAGATCAAAGGAATCAAAGATTATGACGCTGACACAGTATAAAAGGAGAATTAAATCTTTAACCAGAGATGAGTTGGAGAAACATCTGTTTGAAATGTTCAAAGCTTCTAAAGTCTTTAAGGACATAGAAAGCAGTTATTGGAACGAAGAGTCCCAGGAGGAATTGTTGGACAATTTAAGGAAACGGTTTGAACAGGTGTTCTGGAAAGATGAGTTTTCCTTAAGTGAATGCAAAGGTGTGCTGAATGATTATCTGGACAGGACAATAGATGAGGGGACGAAGGCTTTGATGCACTTCGCTTTTTTGGCTGAAGCCGTAAAGTTGAGTGCAACCTTCGGCGACTTTGGGGAAAGGTATTACAACAGCCTGCTGTCCTCAGCTGAGAAATTCCTGGATTATGCAAAACTACATCCGGATTTCTTCAGCCTTCATGAAGCGGAGTATGAGGAGATCATATCCGCTGCAGATCCTTTGGGCTATGGCGTACAAGATGTTCTTGGGGGCATGATTGGAGATGTTCGCTTTGAACTTGGGTATTATGATGATCTGGACGAGGATGAGTGACAATCGTTGATATCATTGATGATAAGGGATCCAGATTAACGACCGAGATAACAATGATAACTTGACTAGATTGTTATCCTGTGTTATTCTGGGCCTGGAGGTGCGTCATATGACAAAACAGGAAAGGATCATGCGTATCGCGGAAATTGAAGAGGAGCTTAAGGGGCTTCCGAAAGGGAAGGTGTTTTATAAGAATATCAAGGGGAAGCAACAGCCATATCTTCAGTGGTCAGAGGACGGCAAGGCTGTTACAAAGTATGTAAAACTGGGTGAGCGGGAAGAGGTTTTTCATTTACTCGAGCACAGGAAGCAATTAATAGAGGAGATGGAGAATTTGAAAGAATCCCGGGATGACAGTTCAAATGCCGCTGAAGATATAGACTTCAGAACCAATGTGATTATCGGCGCGGCTCTGAATGATCAGATAAGCAGTGTAAGGAGATATCAGAAGCGGGATTGCTACGGGAAACTGCAGACCTATATACGTTCGGAAACCGTGGGAAAAGTCTGCATACTGTATGGTTTGAGAAGAACCGGGAAAACAACCCTTCTTTTTCAGGTGCTGAATGATCTGACTGAAGCCGAGAGGAGTAAGGCGGTATATGTCAAAGCGCGTGTGACAGATCACCTTGCGGATCTGAGCGCCGATTTGAAGCGGCTTCGGGCGCTTGGGTTTAAATATGCATTGTTGGATGAAGTGACATTGATGGAAGACTTCATTGACTGTGCATCGATCCTTTCGGATATTTATGCGATGCAGGGTATGAAGATCATTCTGTCGGGAACTGACTCACTGGGATTCTGGATGGCTGCAGGAAATGAACTCTATGACAGGGCCTATATGATCCATACGACCTATATCCCCTTCCGGGAATACAGCAGACTGCTCGGAATTGATGACATCGATGAATATATTCGTTACGGTGGGACGCTGATGCCGGGCGAAACGGATTTTGACGATCCGGATGCATTGGATGAAACGGCTGCATTCCGGGATAATGAAACAACACGCCGATATATTGATACGGCGGTGTGCAAAAACATCCAGCATTCTCTGGCCTGCTTCCAGAACGGAAATTACTTTCGGCATCTTCGTGAGCTATATGAAGCAAACGAACTGACCAGTGCGATAAACCGTATCATAGAAAGCATGAACCACCAGTTCCTGATACGGATACTGATTTCAAAGTTCAAGTCTCATGACCTTGGATCGGCGGCTCAGATCCTTCAGAAGCAAACGGATCCTGAAATGCAGACAGATATTCTGGAAAGGATCGATAAAGACGCAGTCACAGAGAAACTCATGGAGATGCTTGAAATCCGGAATCAGGAAGACCAGAAGATCGGTATCACAAAAACACATGTTGCAGAGATAAAAGAATATCTGGCGGCATTGGACCTTGTGGCGGATTGCCCGTCAGAAACCACAATTCCGGATGCGGAGCCACAGGAATATGTGCTGTTTACGCAGCCGGGAATGCGTTACTGCCAGGCACAGGCGCTGGTTCATGTTCTGATGAAGGATGCGATCTTTGGATCTTTCAGCGAATGGGAGAGAAAACTGGCGACAGAGAAAATCCTGGAAGACGTTCGCGGGAGGATGATGGAAGATATTGTCCTGCTTGACCGGATTAGAACGCTTCCCAGGAACAGGCGCGCTTTCAAGCTTTTTCTGAGCCGCAGGGAATTCGATATGGCAATCTACGATTCGCAGCAGAATACCTGTGAGGAGTATGAAATAAAACATAGTACGGAAAGAGTCCCGGAGCAGGCCAGGGCTTTACTGGATGACGAGCTGAATAAAGAAGTTGAAAAAAAATATGGCCGCATAACCCGAAAATGCGTGATTTACCGTGGCGAAAGCGGTGAAGAAGGATCTGTGGAATACCTGAATGCGGAAGAGTATTTGAAGAGTTTATGAGGAGGACCGAGCATGTGACGGGGGCAGAAGCTGGTTGAGATATCACTCCACTCACTACCGACTTGAAACCTTTACTTTTACAACCAATTTAGCTATAATAAGTAAAGGTCTGGAGGGGCGACGCGATGATTTCATATGATGGCTTGTATGAGCAATTGAAGCATAAAGGGATTACGAAAACCGATCTTACGGCAGAAATCGGGATATCATCCCGCACGATTGCGAAGATTGCCAAAGGAGAGAAGCTTTCCAATAAGACCCTGCAGAAGATTGCAGACTATCTGGGGTGTGAAGCTGCCCTCCTTTGCAGGAAGATATCTGAAAATATGATATTACAAATTCTGCGGGATGAGAAAGAATCCAAAATCTCGGGCGGTCTTTATCATGAGCTTCAGGTTCGGATGACGTATAACTCCAACCATATCGAGGGAAGCAGGCTGACGGAAGACCAGACAAGGCTGATCTTCGAGACGAATACCATTGACGCTGGGGACGGAGTTCCGGTCGACGACATTTTGGAGACAGTTCATCATTTCCGTGCGATCGATTACGTGATCGATGTAGCGGAGGACGAATTGACAGAGGATATAATCAAGCATCTGCACTATATTCTCAAGCATGATACGATGGACTCCACATTGAGCTGGTTTGCGGTCGGTGATTATAAACGCAGGGCGAACATGGTCGGCGGGCGGGAAACAGCCAAACCGAAGGATGTGCCGGCGCGGATGAGATCTCTGCTGGCGCTCTACAATGCAAAAACGACAGTAACCATTAACGACGTGATTGAACTTCATGCGGAGTTTGAGTACATTCACCCTTTTCAGGACGGAAATGGCAGGGTTGGACGTTTGATTATGCTGAAGGAATGTCTGCACCACAACATCATTCCGCTTATTATTGAAGACAACAAGAAGCATTTCTATTACCGCGGTTTATCCGAATGGCGAAACGAGAAGGGATGGTTGACGGATACCTGCCTGGACGGACAGGACACGTTCATCCGGCTCCTGGACATGCTGGAAATACAGCACCCGTGATCAGGAAAAGATGGTCAGAAAGAAAGGCATCTGCCATTATTGTGTTCATCCGCTCAATAAAATGTTCAATGTCCATTTCATGGTAGAGAGGATACATCTGAATGATCTGCGAAAGCGGAATGGCGGCGAGGATATCAATAAAGGAACGGGAGGCCGTCCACTGGAAGTATACTTGCTATGATTACACACTCTGTGGTATAATACTTCGTGAAAAAAATGCGGATGCCGCAATAATTTCATGGAGGACATGGTGATGCAGTATGCCAGAAAGCAATATATGGATCAGTTGATCCGAAAGAAGGACAACGGAAGAATCAAAGTCATTACGGGCCTTCGTCGGAGCGGGAAGTCCTATCTTTTGTTTACTCTTTATCGTCAGTACCTCCTGGATAACGGCGTGGGTGAAGATCAGATCGTAGGATTGGCTTTGGACGAGATCGATAACGTTAAATACCGCAACCCTTTTGAACTGAACAAAGTGGTGAAAGAACGGATGCCGGATAAGAAAAGACGGTATTATGTGTTTATTGATGAGATTCAGTTAGTGAGTGAAGTGCCAAATCCATATGTAGATGATCCAAATGAGAAGATCACCTTTATCGATGTTGTGCTGGGCCTGATGAAGCTTCCAAATGCGGATATTTATGTGACGGGCAGCAATTCAAAAATGCTTTCCTCAGATATCATTACCCAGTTCCGCGATCGCGGTGATGAGATCCGTGTCTATCCGCTTTCTTATGCAGAAGTCTATGAGCATTATCAGGGAGATAAGCGTGGAGCATGGCGTGACTATTACACCTATGGTGGTATGCCTCTGGTCTGGACGATGGAGTCGCATGAGGAGAGAAGCCGTTATCTGAGGGATCTGTTCAATCGCACTTATATCAAGGATATACTGGAACGCCATCAGGTGAACAACGATGCGGAAGTTCTGGAAATTCTTCTGAATGTGCTGGCTTCCGGGATCGGTTCCCTGACCAATCCCAGCAGGCTGTCAAACACTTTTCTCAGTGAACGACAGATCAGGGTTGCACCTGATACTATAGATAGATATATTGCTTTTTTTATGGAAGCGTTCTTGATCCAGAAGGCAGAGCGGTACGACGTTAAGGGACGGAAGTACATCAAAACTCCTGCCAAGTACTATTACTCTGACCCCGGTCTGCGAAACGCAAGGCTCGGATTCCGGCAGCTGGAAGAAACCCATCTGATGGAGAATGTTCTTTACAACGAACTTATTCGCAGAGGCTTCGACGTGGATGTCGGTGTGGTTGAACAAAATCTAAGGGATGATCGGGGGAAAAACATCCGTAAGCAGTTGGAAGTAGACTTTGTCGTAAACCGGGGCGACGAACGTTTCTATATACAGTCCGCATTATCCATTGCCGATCCGGAAAAGAAAGAACAGGAGATCGCTTCGCTCATAAGGATTCCTGATTCATTTCAAAAAGTCGTAGTTGTGAAGGACTACATAAAGCCTTGGAAGGATGAGAATGGAATCCGGTACATTGGAGTTGAAGACTTTCTGATGGATGAGAGACTCATTTCTCAGTAAACACTAAACGTGAAAAAAATGCGGATTGACGCAAAAAAAGCAGATTGTTTTACACATGGGAGTATGGGAAATGATCCGTAAGCACATTACCTTCAATGGCTGGGTCCAGGGAGTTGGATTCCGATATCGCGCCCGTCATGCGGCTGACATCTATGACTGTACGGGCTGGGTAAGGAACGAGTGGGACGGCAGCGTTACCATGGAGATCCAGGGAACAGAGGAAGCGATTGATAAGGTGATCCTTGCAATCAATGCCGGGAGATATGTCCGTATCGAGAATATGGACAGAAAAACGATCCCGCTTGAAGAAGATGAATACGGATTCAGGACGAGGTAAGGATGATGGAGTACAGAATATTGACAGCAGAGTATGATGCGGCATTGGCCGCGCTGATCCGAACGAACTTGAAGGCGCATCATCTGGATATCCCCGGAACCGTATACTTTGATGAGGGACTGGATCATCTCTCGGGTTTTTATGATCATCCGGGACGTGCTTATTATGTTCTTTTAAATGATAAAAAGCTTGTAGGCGGCATCGGTTTGGCGGAGTTTGAGGGCTTCCCCGACTGTTGTGAGTTGCAGAAACTGTATCTGGATGACAGCGTGAAGGGCAGAAGGCTTGGTTACCGGCTGATCGAAAAAGTAGAGCAGACAGCAAGTGCTCTGGGATATAAGCGGATGTACCTTGAAACGCACACGAACTTGAATGTGGCGATCCACACCTATGAGAAGTCAGGGTATAAAGAAATCGACCGGCCGGATTGTGTTGTCCACAGCACCATGAATCGGTTTTACATCAAGGAACTGTGAGATAGATGCAGGCTGGCGACGTGTGTAGTAAAAAACCTGCTTACAGAATAACAGAAACGTGTTATCATATAGGAAACAGCTGTGTATGTGCTAAGAACAGTGAAGCAATACGAACCACGGAGGTACGGTGAATGAGGATCGCGGTTACATATGAGAACGGAAACATTTTCCAGCATTTCGGGCATACGGTGGAGTTCAAGGTTTATGAGGTCGAGGATGGCCGGGTCGTCTCTTCGGAGGTCATCGGTTCGAACGGGAGCGGCCACGGTGCGCTGGCCGGCCTTCTGCATGACAAAAAGATCGACGTCCTGATCTGCGGCGGCGTCGGCGGCGGTGCACAGGCAGCCCTCGAGGAGAACGGCATTGAGCTGTGCGCGGGAGCCGAAGGCAGCGCGGATGCGGCAGTCGAGGCTTATCTTCGCGGGGAACTGGTGAACACGGGCGCCAACTGTGACCACCATCACGGAGGAGACCATTCCTGCCAAAGTCACGAGGACGGCGGATGCAACAGTGACGCTCATTCCTGCCATGGCCATGAGGGCGGCGGATGTCGCGGCTGTCATTCCGATGGCCCCGAGGGAAAGAATGTCGGAAAAAAAGTCCGCACGCACTACCGCGGGACCTTCAACGACGGAACACAGTTCGATTCCTCCTATGACCGCGGAGAGCCGCTGGAGTTTGTCTGCGGTGCCGGCATGATGATCAAGGGCTTTGACGCCGCTGTCGCCGATATGGAGGTCGGCCAGATCGTGGATGTGCATCTGACGCCGTCCGAGGCCTACGGCGAAGCGGACCCGACCGCGATCTTCGCGGTGGATATTGTGGATCTGCCGGGTTCGGAGGCTTTGAACGTGGGAGAGCAGGTCTACCTGCAGAATCAGAACGGACAGCCCTTCCCGGTCAAGGTGATCGCGAAGAACGACAAGACGATCACCTTTGACGCCAACCATGAGATGGCCGGAAAGGAACTGAACTTCCGCATCGAGCTTGTGGAAGTACTGGACGAAAACGCCTGATAACAATGGACAGTACGGATCCACGGCGGTGCCGTGGACGGCAGCTTGCAGACAATGAGCAGAGAAAAGGAGAATGATCATGACGAAAAAATGGATTGCAGCGATGATGACGACAGCCGTGTTGGCCGGCCTTGCTTTGGGAACGACCGTGCAGGCGGACGTGACGGTGACGGACATGATGGACCGTGAGATCACAGTCGAGGGTGATGTGGAACGCGTGGTGGCACTGACCGCCGCAGACTGTGAGATCCTGTACGCGCTCGGCGCCGGCGATATGCTGGTAGGACGCGGGGAGTACTGCGATTACCCGGAGGAAGTGTTTGACGTGCCGTCGGTGCAGTCCGGCTATGACACGAACATCGAGCAGATCATCGAGCTGAAGCCCCAGGTGCTTCTGATGGGAACCATGGCGCAGAGCGAGGAGCAGATCGAGCAGCTGGAGAATGCCGGCGTGCATGTGGTAGTTTCCGACGCCCAGAATATCGACGGTGTGTATGACGCGATCGGGATGATCGGGGCGCTTGTCGGCAAGGACGACGAGGCGGCTGCGCTGGTGGAGAGCATGAAGACCGGCTTTGCCGAGCTCGAGACAGAGATGCCCGAAGATCCGGAGACCGTCTACTTTGAGGTCTCCCCGCTGGAATACGGCCTGTGGGCGGCCGGCAAGGGCACGTTCATGGATGAGATCGCCGGCATGATCGGCCTTAAGAACGTGTTCGACGACGTGGACGGCTGGGCAGAGGTTTCCGAAGAGCAGGTGATCGAGCGGAATCCGGATCATATCGTGACCATCACCATGTATTTTGGCGAGGGCCCCACGCCGGAGGAGGAGATCGAGTCCCGCCCGGGCTGGGAAAATATCACCGCCGTGGCGAACCATTCGATCCTGAACCTGCAGAACAACGAGCTTTCGCGCCCGATCCCCCGCCTGGTGGACGGTGCAAAGATGCTGTATGACTTTGTGTACGGCGCCGAAGCGGCCGACGACGCAGCAGCTGATGACGCTGTTGTCGATGACGAAGCGGCCGACGCCGAAGTGACCGACGACGCAGCCTGACAAGTGGTCAGATGTCGAGGTCTCCAAGGGATAGTAAGAAAGCATGACAAAGAGTAGTGGCGAGTCCCCGCGTAAACACCGGGAAGGATTTCATCCGGTCATATTTGCCGCCTTCGGAGGCATCACGCTGCTGACGCTGATCCTGTGCGTGTGTGTCGGCAGTGTCAATGTGGCCTTTACAGATACGGCCACGGTCCTGTGGCGGGCGTTGACCCGGCAGGAGATCCCCAAAAGCATCACGGCGGGCTCCATCATCCTGTCGGTCCGGCTTCCACGGGTGCTCTGCGTGGCGCTTACGGGCGCGTCCCTGTCCCTGTGCGGAACGGCCATGCAGGGACTCCTGAAGAACCCGCTGGCGGACGGTTCCACGCTGGGCGTGTCCTCCGGGGCATCCCTCGGCGCGGTGATCGCCATCGCTTTTAACATCACGCTGCCGGGCCTGCCCTTCAGCGGTACGATGATCATGGCGATCGGGTTCGCGTTTTTGTCCTTCCTCATCATCATGGGTCTTGCGTACCGGCTGGATTATTCGCTGTCCACCAACACGATCGTGCTGATCGGAATCGTCTATTCCATGTTCGTGAACAGTGTCATGTCCCTGGTCGTCACTTTCGCCCATGATAAGGTCAAGAGCATCACCTTCTGGACCATGGGATCCCTTTCGGGCAGCAGCTACCGGAATGCGGCCGTACTCGGCATCGTTCTGGCGGTCGGGAGCCTGATCCTGTTCCGGTATGCCCAGGAGCTGAACGCCTTTGCCATCGGCGAGGACAACGCAAGGCACATCGGCGTGAATGTCAAACGTGTCCGGATCGTGATCCTGGTGACCGCGTCGGCGCTGATCGGCGTGTGCGTGTCCATCGGAGGGACCATCGGCTTTGTCGGCCTGGTCACCCCGCACATCGTGCGCATGATCACCGGACCCAACCACAGGCGGCTTCTACCGTCGGTGCTGTTTGGAGGAGCGGTGTTCCTGATGCTGGCGGACCTCGTCGCGCGGGTGATCCTGCGGCCGCTGGAGCTGCCGATCGGGGTGGTGACCTCGTTTATCGGAGCCATCCTGTTCGTGTACATTTTTTATAAGACAAGAAAACAGAGATAGGACCGACAGGGCTGCCTTTTCGGCAGGACAAGATCCGCAGCTGCAAGCGGAAGCACAGTTTATCGGGAACATGAAACATAATGAGACGATGGAAACAGACTACAGGAATAAATGAGCAGGCTGCAGGTCCGGGAGATCCTTCCCAGGAGCTGCTTTCACTTGAAAATGTCACGGTACAGTACGGGGACCTGAAGGTCCTGGACAGCGTGTCCTTTGCGCTCTCGGAAGGAGAGTGGCTGATGATCGTAGGCCCGAACGGAGCCGGCAAATCCACGATCGTCAATACCATCTCCGGAGAAGCTCCCTATACGGGGCAGATCCGGTTCCGGCAGCAGGACATACGGGCATACAAGCCGGGAGAGCTGGCCAGGTGCATCGGCATTTTATCCCAGAATCACTTTGTGGGCTATTCGTTCACGGTCCGCGAGGTGGTGGGCCTTGGCCGGTACGCGTACAAAAAAGGGATCCTGGGCGGTACCGATGAGCAAAAAGAGATCCTGGTGGACCGGGCTCTCGAGATGACCGGCCTTACAGAGCTCCAGGATCATTCCGTTCTGCAGCTGTCCGGAGGTGAACTGCAGCGAACGTTCTTGGCACAGCTGTTCGCGCAGGATCCGCAGGTGCTGATCCTGGATGAGCCGACCAACCATCTGGACCTGATCTACCAGAAGCAGATCTTCGCGCTGGTGCGGGAGTGGCTGCAGACGGAGGGCCGGGCGGTGATCTCGGTGGTGCATGATCTCAGCCTTGCAAAGGCCTACGGAAGCAGTGGGCTTCTCCTGCAAAAAGGCCGGCTGGTCGCCCGCGGCGGCATCGACGATGTCTTTGCGCCGGAGGCACTGGAAGCAGCCTACTCCATGGACGTGTACGCATGGATGCAGGAAATGCTGGGACAGTGGACATAAGAGTATTATATGATTACAGCGCCAAAAGTCTTCTCACACGTCGTGCTTGCACGTAAGTGGGAGGAAGACCTTGGGCGCGCCTCTACATGAGCAAAAAAGTGATGCGTCAGCAGCGCGATTTGCGAATGGAGAGCAGGATTGTAGGAGCTCGTAGAGCGAAGCAATCCGTAATCTTGGGTTTGACGTTTGTATCATTATAATACCACGGTTTACAATCGGAGATGATTATTGAAACAGGAGGTGCGGACATGAGTGTAAAATGGGGCGTTTTGGGTACTGCGGGGATCGCGGCAGGATGCACAATCCCGGGCATGCAGCTGGCGGAGGACTGCGAACTCTATGCCATCGCCGGCCGGGATGAGGCAAAGGTTAAGGATTATCAGGAGCGGTTCGGTTTTCAGAAGGGTTATATCGGATATGACACCCTCCTTCAGGATCCGGAGGTGCAGGCGGTCTACGTGCCGCTTCCCAATCATCTGCACTGTGAGTGGGTCGTGAAGGCCCTGAAGGCCGGCAAGCATGTGCTCTGCGAGAAGCCGCTGGCGCTCTCGGCGGAGCAGATGGAGACGATGTTCGCCGCCGCGCGTGAAAACAACGTCCTCCTTATGGAGGCGTACGCCTACCTGCACAGTCCCTATGTGCAGGCGCTGAAGGATGTGATGAAGAGCGGCGTCCTGGGCGACATCCGGTATATCGAGACCGCTTTTCTGACCCAGGGCTACAAGGAGGATATCCGTATCCACAAGCATACGGGAGGCGGTTCTATCTATGACCTGGGCTGCTACTGCACCACGATGATCCTGTCGCTCATTGATTCGGAGCTTGCCTGGGTAAAGGCTGACGCCGAGTTCAATGACGACGGTGTGGATGTTTTTACGGCCGCGCTTATGAAATTCGAGAACGGGGTGCGGGCTTCCTTCAATGTGGGCATGATCCTCGGCGATGATACCGGGGACCGTATGGACCGCCTGTATACCCAGGGCTCCCGCGGCTATCTTCGTTCCAACATCGAGTACAACCAGGCGGGTGAGCTGAGCTTTGAGGTCGTCTCCGACGGGGAGAAGACCGTTCACACGGTCACCGCACCGCAGAATTACAGCCTGGAGACAGAGCAGCTGTCCCGCTGCATCATGAACGGAGAGCAGCCGCATGTGACGCCGGAGTTCTCCATGGCGAACGCGAAGGTGCTTGACCGGCTGCTTGCGGAGATCGGATACTGAGTCATATATAGAGAGAATTCACGATGAGCAACCCATCAAACAATGACAGATTCAAAACCAACCGGCAGCTTCTGCTGTATTTTCTGCATGGCGCTCTCCCGTTTTTCGGGCTGAGCGCCTGTTTTGCCGCGCTCGTTTCCCTGTTCGACATGGTGAGTCCCAAGATCATCTCCTTTATGGTGGATTCTGTGATCGGGGAGGAGGCTCCGGCCCTTCCGGGGCCCCTGACGGCGCTCCTTGCAAGGGCCGGCGGGATCGAAGCGCTGCGCCAGCAGCCGCTTCGGGTCGCGATTCTGGTGGCGGCCGTGGGTGCTCTGGCGGCCCTCTGCCGGTATTTTTTCCGGGCCTGCAACGCGCGGGGCGCGGAGAAACTGACCCGCCGGATGCGGGATGAGCTCTTCGGCCACATCCTGTACCTGCCCTATGCCTGGTTTGGGGAGAACAGCATCGGCGATATCATCCAGCGCTGCACCTCCGACGTGGAGACGATCAAGCGGTTTGTCGCGCAGCAGCTGACGATGCTGGTACGGACGATCATCCTGATCGTGCTGGCGGTGGGCTTTATGGCCGGGATCAATACCAAAGTCATGCTGGCGTCCACACTGTTTATTCCCGTGATCATCGGCTACTCGCTGTTCTTCCATGTGCGGGTCGGAGCGGCCTTTGAGAAGGCGGATATCGAGGAGGGCAAGCTCTCCACCATCGCGCAGGAAAATCTGACCGGCGTCCGCGTGGTGCGGGCCTTCGGCCGCGAGATCTACGAGCGGGAACGGTTTGCAAAACAGAATGACGTGTACACCGGCTTCTGGGTCCACCTGATCCGGCTGCTCTCGTTTTTCTGGGCTTCGGGGGACGTGCTGACCGGTATGCAGAATCTGGCCGTCCTGCTGACAGGCGCCGTGCTGTGCGTCCGGAACGAGCTGACGCCCGGAAACTACATTGCGCTTGTCTCCTACAACCTGATGCTGACCTGGCCGGTTCGTATGCTCGGCCGGGTGATCACGGAAATGAGCAAGGCCGGGATCTCGCTGGAACGTCTCCGCTATATCATGAACGCGGAGGAGGAGAAGGACCGCGAAGGTGCGGAGGAACCGCCCATGACCGGCGATATCTGCTTCTCCCATGTGTCCTTTGCGTATAAAGGAAGTCCGTCGCCGGTGCTGACCGACGTGTCCTTTACGATCCCTGCCGGGAAGACCGTGGGGATCCTGGGCGGGACCGGCTCCGGCAAGTCCACGCTGATGTATCTGCTGGAGCACCTGTATGACCTGCCGCCCGAAAACGGGAAGATCACAGTGGGCGGCCACGATATCGCCGGTATACGGCTTTCGCATCTTCGCAGAAACATCGGGATCGTCCTGCAGGAGCCGTTCCTTTTTTCGAGGACCTTGAAGGAAAACATCGGGATCGCGAGGGAGGACGGCTCGATGGAGGAGATCCGGCGCGCCGCCGTGATCGCGAGCATTGATGAGACCATCGCGAGCTTTTCCGACGGCTATGAGACGTCGGTGGGAGAACGGGGCATGACGCTGTCCGGCGGACAGAAGCAGCGGACGGCCATCGCCCAGATGCTGATCCGGCAGACGCCCATCATGATCTTTGATGATTCCCTGTCGGCCGTGGATGCGGAGACGGATCTCCGGATCCGGCAGGCTCTTAAGAGCGCCACGGGGGATGCGACGGTGATCCTCATTTCCCACAGGATCACGACGCTCATGCAGGCCGATCAGATCCTGGTGCTGGAGAACGGGAGGCTCATTGAGCAGGGGACCCACCGGGAGCTGCTTGCGAAGAACGGTCTTTACCGGAAGAATTATGACCTGCAGACGGCAGGCCTGGAGGAAGGAGGCGGGGACGATGCCGAAGGCTGAGGAGAATGTAAAGCTGCGTTTCTTCGGGATCCCGAAGCTTTTGCCCTATGTCCGGCCTTACCGCCGGATGATCCTTCTGATGATCGCGCTCGGCGGTCTTTCAAGCGCCATCGACGCGCTGTATCCGCTTTTCAACCGGTACGCCCTGGATCATTTTGTCGGCGGCAGGACCCTCACCGGGCTTATTCCGTTTGTGGCGGGCTATGTGGCGCTGGTGCTGGGGCAGACCGTGATCAATTACAAGAGCACCTATGACTGCGGCAAGGTGGAGATGTATGTGAACCGGGATCTTCGGAACCTGTCCTTCGACCATCTGCAGACGCTTTCTTTTTCGTACTATAACCAGAATTCGGTCGGCTATATCCATGCACGCGTCATGTCGGACACCGGCCTGATCGGCGATCTGGTGTCCTGGCGGATGATGAACTTCATCTGGAACGGTTCGTACCTTCTGGGGATCCTGGTGGTGATGCTGCTGATCGACGCCGGCCTTGCGATGCGGATCCTTCTGCTGGTACCGGTCGCGGCCGTTCTGATGACCTGGTTCCAGAAAAAGCTGCTGGGCTTTAACCGCAGGATCCGGGAGATCAATTCCCGCATCACCGGGGATTACAACGAAGGGATCACCGGTTCCCGGACCATCAAGGTCCTCGGGGTCGAAAAGAAGATGATCCGCGATTTCAAAGACGATACCGGAGAGATGTACCATACGTCCATCCGGGAGGCGCATTTTTCGGCTCTTTTTATCTCGCTGGTGACGATGATGTCGTCCCTGGTGCTGTCCCTCGTCCTGTGGCGGGGCGGGCTTCTGACCCGGGAGGGGCTGATGCGGATCGGAACGCTGTCCGTGTTCATGTCCTATGCCCTGGAGATGCTGGAGCCGGTGCAGAACATCATCGAGACCCTGTCGGCGGTCTTTGCCATCCAGGTCAATATCGAGCGGTTTACAAAGCTGCTGGCCGTGGAATCGGATGTGGCGGATACGCCGGAGGTGATCGAAAGATACGGGGACAGCTTTCATCCCCGGAAGGAGAACTGGGAAGAACTTTACGGAGATATCGAATTCAGGGACGTCTCGTTCCGGTATCCGGACGGAGATGAATTTGTTCTCCGGCATTTTGATCTGACTGTCCCGAAGGGGCGGAATGTGGCGATCGTGGGGGAGACCGGCGCAGGGAAATCCACGCTGGTCAACCTGCTGTGCCGCTTTTACGAGCCGACGGAGGGGAAGCTTCTGATCGACGGGCGGGACGCCCGGGAACGCTCCCAGCTGTGGCTGCACAGCCATATCGGCTATGTCCTGCAGACACCGCACCTTTTTTCGGGGACCGTCCGGGACAACCTGCGCTACGGAAAGCCGGACGCCACGGATGAGGAGATCCTGCAGGCCCTGCGGCTGGTTTCGGCAGAACAGGTACTGAACCGGATGGAGGATGGACTTGACAGCGAGGTGGGAGAAGGCGGAGAGCTTCTTTCGACAGGGGAAAAACAGCTGCTTTCCTTTGCGCGGGCGATCCTGGCGGATCCGCGGATCCTGGTGCTCGACGAGGCGACCTCCTCGATCGATACCGTGACGGAAAAGGCGATCCAGAACGCCATCTCGACGGTCATCGAAGGAAGGACGTCGTTCATCATCGCCCACAGACTGTCAACGATCGTGAACGCGGACCTGATCCTTGTGGTGAGGGACGGAAAGATCATAGAACGGGGAAAGCATGCAGAACTGATGCGGCAGAAGGGCTATTACAGACAATTGTATGAGCAGCAGCTGATCATAGAGAACGAAGAAGCCTTTTGACTTCCTGGTGATAGCGCTTGCTGACAGGAATGTGAAGGCCGTTGTCCAGAAGGATCTCCTGGTTCCCGAAGGAGAGGATGTTCTTTTTGTTCAGCAGATAGCGCTGATGGCAGCGTAAAAAGTCCGGGTTTGGAAGAAGCTCTTCCAGCTCGGACATTTTCATATAGAAGACGACCTCCTCTTTGTCAAAGAAAGCGGTGATCTTGCGGGCGTTGCTCTCGAAGTAGCGGATCTTCCGGCAGGGAAGGGTGCGGGTCCGCCCCCCTGTCCTGACCGTGATGGAATTGATCAGGTCCATGTTCCGGGTCTGCAGAAACTCTGTTGCCACAGAGACTACCTCACGTGCGGAGAGCGGCTCATGGAGCGTGGCGAAAAATGTGCCGGAACTTGTGACTTTTTCGGAAAGGGAGCCTGTCTCATCGTGATCGTACAGAATGACCTCCGTAAAGACAGAGATCTCCCGAAGATGGGAAAACAGGTCCATATCCGGATCTGCAAGCAGTGTACGGTCCAGGATCACCAGCTCCGGCGTCTGGGTCGTCCTGCGGAAAAGAGCGGCCAGCTCTTCAAGATCCGAGGCATACAAAAAACGGACGTCTTCCAGCTCCGCCAGTGAGTAGTACCACAGGTCGGCGAGAACACATCTCTGTTCAGAGTCTTTCATGCAGACAACCGTTTTTATCATGACAAAGCTTCTCTTTCTGTAGGATCTGAAGGCATTGATTCGAGATGTTTTCTAGTATATAATACATATGTAATAAAAGTATCAAATCCTTGCCTGAAAATAAAGATGTGCCAAAAAATGTGCTGTCATTTTTGGGAGAATTTGTCACAGATCTGCAAAAGCAGGAGAATGCCATGTCAAAATTTTCAGATTATCTTCAGTTTCTGATCAAGCGGAGAGGAGAATCGATCTCTGCGGTATCGAGAAATGCCGGTGTGGAACGGACATCGATCCACAAAGCCATGACGGGAGAGCGGATCCTGTCCTACAAGAATACGCGGCAGCTGGCGGATTATCTGCAGCTTTCGCCGAAGGAAATGCAAACCTTCCTGGAATACCACGCCATGCTCCTGCAGGGAGAGGCCGCTTTTGAGACGCGGAACGAGATCGTGCAGTTCATGGTCTCCTTTGCCTCGCTCGACGAGGCGATCCTGCAGCAGGATGATACCTTCCGGATGGAGGGAAAGGAAAAGATCGATGCGCCAGAGGGTTTCTGGGCGGGAGAACATGTGACAAGGACAGTCCTTCGGACGGCGATCCGCAAGGAACTGATGGAGCCTCATCCGCAGATCACGCTGATGATCCCGATGATGCATGGGTATTTCTTTCATTTTCTTTGTACGCTGTACAGACAGTATGACACCAATCTCAGGATCACCCACATTGTGCCGATCGAGGACGCGGATCAGGATGACAGCGTGGCAAGGATCCGGATCCTCAAATACTCGGCGGCTCTGAGCCTGATCGCGGAGGAGAAATACAAGGCGGCTTTCTTCTATGATCACGGGGATCATTCGGCCATGCCCTTCCCGTACTATGTGCTGACATCCTCGCAGGTTCTTTTTATGGATGGATCCTTTGAGAATATCATGTCTGTCACGAATCTGAACATACGGCAGTATGTATCGAGGACCTTTCAGCAGACGTTTCTGTACACGCATCCCCTGATCCAGATGGAGACGGGGGAGGATGCTGTCCTTAAAATGCTGATGGAACCGGAAGCCGGAGGTCGTTTTTTCCGTCTGGCCTGGCAGCCGTTTCTGGTGGGATTTGCGTCCCGGAGTGAGATCCGGCGCCGGATCCGCCCGGAATGCCTGGGAGAGGATTCGGTCTGGAGAAAGGCTTTGGAGTATCCGGATTTTATCTGGAAGCTGAAAAATGTCGGATACCATTTCCTGGCCTTCACAAAAGAGGGAATACGCAGCTTCATGGAGGAAGGAATCATCCCCGAGACCATACGCGACGTGTCTTCGCCATTCTCGGAGCATGAACGTATTCTTCTTCTGGAACGCCTGATCCGGGTGATCGAGGAGGACATCATGGACGGGCGGCTGATCAACGAGCTGCTGCTGGATATGCCGAAAGGTCTTCGCTTCGGTTTCAGCGCGACCCGGTTCGATATTTATCTGGGGCGGAGCGACGAGAGCGACAGAGTCTACAATATGAGCGTTCCGAGCCTGAATCTCGCAAAGACCTTCCTGGATTTTGCGGAGTATCTGCCCCGAAGCGAATATGTGCTGGACAAGGAGGAGACGCTTCTGTGGCTCCGGGAACTGGCACAGGAATACCGCGTCCGGACGGACGGGCTTTTGAAAGCGAAAAAGCCGCTTTAGATATCGTCCCTTCCCAGAAAACTCCAGATATAGGGGAGCGCGGCGCCCACGGCAAGCGGCGTATCCGGCGCTTTGCTGACGGAGATGAAATCCGGATCTTCACTGATCGGCGTCATGCTGCGCACCTGCTCGTGAAGGAAGGCGACGTCCGCGTTTGTCAGATGCCGGGAGAGCGTGCCGCCCAGGATAAAATCCGTGTCATAGACAAGGTGCAGACGGCAGATCAGGGTCGAGAGATCCTGCAGGTATTTCCGGAGACGCTGTTCTTCACGGGAACCGTTCTGCCTGGCCTTTTCAAAGAAGACGGCCGGGTCTTCTCCTTCCCGGAGGAGGGCACGCGCCGAGCAGACCGTCTCGGCACAGCCGTGTTTGCCGCAGTAGCAGAGTTCTCCGTCCGGAACCATGGGGAGATGCTCGATGACCGCCGAGTGCCCGTGCTTTCCGGTCAGCATCGCCCGGCCGCTGATGAGGGCGGCGCCCAGGTGTTCGGAGAGGGACAGATAAAAAGCGCTGTCAAGCTCCGGTGAATGCCAGAGCTCGATGACCGCGGCGCTGTTCATGTCGCGGATCAGCGTGCAGGGCCGGGAAAGGTGATCCGAAAACACGCTGACCGGCATGCCGGTGTTTTTGAGAAGTTTTCCGTAGATCACATACTGACCGTCCGGCGCGATGAGCCCGGGCAGCGTGATCCCGATCCCCATGACCTGGGAGGAGACAAATCCCGACCGGCTGACGTATTCGTTGATGTGGCGGCAGACTTCCTTATAATAAAAGTCCGCGTTGTGGTAGGCGAGGTTGATCGAGAATGGCGTGGATGCCTGTCCGTACAGGTCCACGGCCATGATCCGGACCTCCTCTGCCGTGAGGGAAACGCCCAGGGCGACCTGGTGATCGGTGCAGATGGACCATGCCCCTGCCTTTCGCCCGACCTGGTCCGAGGTGATCGGCCCGCTTTGCCGTATGAGTCCTTTTTTTTCAAGCTCGGGCAGGATACGCGTGACGGTGGGACGGCTGAGGCCCAGCCCGTAGCAGATGTCCTGCTGGGAGACACGACGCTGGTTGTAGATATAGTGATAGACCTGCAGGCGGTTGTTCCGGCGGATCTGTCCCGGAGTGATCGAAGAAGCCATGACATACATTCCTTTCTTAATGTAAACCCATTTTACAAAATTCCTTCGTAAACGTCAATGAATAATCCGCAGAAGCAGGCGGACAGTGAGGAGGCAGAACATGAAATACCGCAGCAATCGCACAGGTGAACCGGTCTCGATCCTGGGATTCGGATGCATGCGCTTTACGCGCAAGGGAAACGGCATCGACATCCCCAAGGCGGAAAAAGAGATCCTGGCAGCCTACAAGAGAGGGGTCAACTACTATGATACCGCCTATATCTATCCGGGGAGCGAGGCATGTCTAGGCCGGATCCTTGAGAAGAACGGGATCCGGGAAAAGGTGAATATAGCGACCAAGCTTCCCCAGTATCTCATCCGCAGCGAGGCCGGGATCGAGAAGTATTTCCAGGAGGAGCTGAAGCGCCTGCGCACGACCTACGTGGATTATTATCTGATGCACATGCTGACGGACGTGGAGGCCTGGAACAAGCTTCGGAAGCTCGGCATCGAAGAGTGGATCCGTGAGAAGAAAAAAAGCGGCCAGATCCGGAACATCGGCTTTTCCTTCCACGGAAATACCGAGATGTTCCTGAAGATCCTGGACGCCTATGACTGGGACTTCTGCCAGATCCAGTACAATTATATGGATGAAGTGAGCCAGGCGGGCCGGAGAGGCCTGCATGCCGCGGCCGCGAAGGGGATCCCGGTGATCATCATGGAGCCGCTCCGCGGCGGCAAGCTTGTGACGCTGCTCCCGGAAAAGGCAAAAGCCCTGATCAAGGCGGATCCGAAGCAGCGGACGGCGGCGGAGCTCGCGTTCCGGTGGCTGTATGACCAGCCGGAGGTCACGTGTGTCCTTTCCGGCATGAATTCACTGGCGATGGTGAAGGAGAACTGCCGCGTGGCATCGTCGGCGGAGGCAGGTTCGTTCACGGAGGAAGACCATGCCCTGATCGCGAAGATCAAAAAGCTGATCAATGCGAGGATCAAGGTGGGCTGCACGGGCTGCGGCTACTGCATGCCATGTCCGCAGGGCGTCGATATTCCCGGAGCCTTCCGCTGCTATAACGAGATGTTCATGGAGAGCAAAGGCGTCGGACGCAGGGAGTACGCCCAGGTGGTGGGACTTCGAAAGGAACCCGCATTCCCGTCCCAGTGCATCGCCTGCGGAAGATGTGAACGGCATTGTCCGCAGCACATCTCCATCATCAAGGAGCTGAAGAACGCGGACAAGGCCCTGCGCCCCCTTCCCTACCGGATCGGGACGGATGTCGCGCGCCGCTTTGTCATGAAGAAAAGCTGAGTGCCGGGAGTTTTTTCTTTTCATTTACATAACATTATGTTATGATAAGCGCAGGATCGCGGAAGCAAAAGTGCGTGGAGCGGTCCCGAAAAACAAAGAAATGGGGTTATATGATCTTGAAGGGATTCGTAAAGAAAGCGGCCTGTATTCTGCTGGCCGCGGCCATGCTCGGCACCTGCGTGACGCCTGCGCTTGCCGAGGAGGGACAGACGGAGGAGCTGACGTCGAATCCGACGCCGACCGAGGATCCGCACGTCGAGGACTACTACATAGAACCGAGGACCAACAGCTGGAAGGACTGGCCGGAGGGCCCGATGATCGAGGGAACCGCCGCGATCGCCATGGATCTGCGTACCGGTGCGATCCTGTACGCCAAAAATGACAACAAAAGGCTGTATCCGGCGAGCATCACCAAGGTGATGACCTGCCTTCTGGCGTGCGAGAACCTGGATATGAACGGGCAGATGGTCATGTCGCAGTCGGCGGCCTTCGGGATCGAAGCCGGCAGCTCCAGCATCTATGCGGACACGGACGAGGTGTTCACCATGGAGCAGGCCATGATGGCCCTGATGCTTGAATCGGCCAACGAGATCGCCCTGCGGATCGCGGAGATGGTCTCCGGGAGTGAAAAAAAGTTCACGGAGCTGATGAACAAGAGAGCCCGGCAGCTGGGCTGCACGGGGACCCATTTCAACAATCCGAACGGTCTTCCGGACAAATACCACTATACGACGGTCAGCGATATGGCTAAGATCGCCGCGGCGGCCTGGCGGAACCCGCTGGCACGCAGGTTCATGACCACGAATTTCTATGATATTCCGCCCACGAACAAGCAGCCGGAGACGCGGTATTTCCGGAATCATCACAAGATGATGAAGGAGAACGAGCGGGCCTACGACGGTGTTCTCGGCGGCAAGACGGGCTACACGAACGCGGCCTGGTGCACGCTGGTGACCTACGCGAGAAGGGGCAACATGCCCGTCCTGGTCGTGGTCATGCATTCCATCGACGGCTGCTACGGAGATACCGCAAAGATCCTGGATTATGTGTTCGACTATTTCACCCAGAGCAACATGGGTTATCCGGTCGGAAAGAAGGCGACAGGCGCCTTCCGCTATCCGCACATGGCGCTGCTTCAGAAGAATTCGGGGGATGTGGTCCCGTTCTACTACAGGACCAAGGCGGTGGTGACGCTGCCGAACGGCGTCAAGAAAAAGAAGGTCAAGCGTGTCCAGATCACCATGCCCAGTGTCCTGGGGCTGCCCTATGTGCTGAACGAGTTCTATTACCGGGGGCAGCTGGTGGGAAAAACGCTGCAGTATGAGCAGGAGGTCCTGTCGGATCTCTGGAAGTAAACAGACGTGAATACGAAAACGGCCGGCTGAGGCAGAATGCTTTTCAGTCGGCCGTTTTCGGCTTTTTGTGACGGGGGGCTTTTTTCTTCTCACGGAGGCTCTCCCGCCGGTCGCGGATCTCATTGGCCTCCTCCTCCGTGGCATTTTTAAGGATCTTGTCGGCAAAGAAGCCGCCGTTCTCGGTCTTCCGGAAACGGAGGATGCCGGTGACCGCACCGTGCTCCTGGCACTGAGAGATGCTGTAGTAGGTCTTGGAATTGCCGGAGAACCACCGGACCTGCCGCTTTGCGTTGCTGCCGCACATGGGGCAGCGGGTGCTCATGACCTCACGGTCCTTGACGGCTTTTTCCCGGGAGACGAATTCGCGGGAAACGTACTCCGTAAAGCGCGGCCGGTGCAGCAGGAGCTCTTCTTTTTTGCTCTGCGGATTCTGGTAGGTGTCGAGCGCGGGGTTCTCCCGGATCAGCTCGGGGTCCAGCCGGAGCATGGTCATCGCGGTAAAGTGCGCGTCCTCCAGGGCCCTGTGAAAGCCGTGGGCTTTGTCGATATCGAGGTAGTCCACCGCGTATTCAAGGGACCGGCAGACCTCGGAAGTCTCGAAGGCCAGGGCGAACAGCTTCTGCACGTCGTAATAGGTGACGGGACCGGGCAGCAGGGTGAGAAGATCGTAGTATTTCATGTTGCGCTGCAGCTCCATCACGTCCTGGTTGCCCCAGGTGCAGAAAAAGAAGTCCTGCTCCGGTGCTTCCTCGTCGGTGACCACGTAGCCTTCGGGGTCCAGCTTCTGGCCCAGACGGCACCATTCGATGAATTCCCCGATGGCCTGCGGGAACGGGGTTCCCTCGATCAGGTCCTGGTAATTCACGTGGATCACGTCGTGGATGCTGTTGTGGATCCATTTGTAGACTTTGGGACGGATCAGTGTCTGGAAGGTGTCCAGCGGCTCCATGCGTTCATTCAGTTTGATCGCGCCGATCTCGATGATCTCGAAGGGTATTTCCGGGACGGAATAACGCTTGCCGTGGGGGCTCTGGTTCCATTCCAGGTCAAATACGATATAATTCATAAAAAAACGTCCCTTTCTGCGGGTATGCTTCTCCAAGTATAGCAGACAAGGGGAAGAGTTTCAATCGTAACCGTGGGTGTTTTTCGCTCTTCGCACACTGCGTGGGCGGCCCTGCGGCAGAAAAAGGGTTGACATCCGCGGCGGAAAACCCTTATAATAAATCAATGTGCCGGGAGTAAAAGGCCCGGCGGCATAAGAAAAAGACAATGATGGAGACAGTAAGCTGGCCTGAAAGCCCAAGCGAACCGGGGACGGTGTGAGCCCGGTGCGAGTAATCCAGTCCGAACATCCCTCCTGAGTCCCTTTTCCGAACAGGGCACGGCCAGTAGGAAAAGGCGCTTTTCCCGCGTTAAAAGGAACATGTATCGGCAGAAAGGCCCGTACATTGTAACAGGTGGTATAGCGAATAGTATGACTCTTCGTCCTTTTACAGGATGAAGAGTTTTTTCATGTAGGAAAAGGAGGAGAAAGCGTTGTACCGGAAAGTTGACACAGATCTCAATTTTGTGCAGAGAGAAAAACAGGTTGAGCAGTTCTGGAAGGAAAACCACATCTTTGAAAAAAGCATGGAAAACCGTAAAGACGGACCGACCTATACATTCTACGACGGGCCGCCCACTGCGAACGGAAAGCCCCATATCGGCCATGTGCTGACCCGCGTTATCAAGGATATGATCCCCAGGTACCGCACCATGAAGGGCTACATGGTCCCCCGGAAGGCCGGCTGGGACACCCATGGCCTGCCCGTGGAGCTGGAGGTGGAGAAAAAGCTCGGCCTTGACGGCAAGGACCAGATCGAGGCCTACGGCATGGAGCCGTTCATCAGGCAGTGTAAGGAAAGCGTCTGGAAATACAAGGGCATGTGGGAGGATTTCTCCGGCACCGTCGGTTTCTGGGCGGACATGGAGCACCCCTATGTGACCTACGAGGACGACTACATCGAGTCCGAATGGTGGGCACTTAAAGAGATCTGGAACAAAAAGCTCCTGTACAAGGGCTTCAAGATCGTTCCCTACTGCCCGCGCTGCGGGACGCCTCTGTCCGCGCAGGAGGTCGCGCAGGGCTATCATACCGTCAAAGAACGTTCGGCCATCGTCCGCTTCAAGGTGAAGAACGAGGACGCTTATTTTCTGGCCTGGACCACCACGCCCTGGACGCTGGCTTCCAACCTGGCCCTCTGCGTGAACCCGCAGGATACCTACTGCAAGGTAAAGGCGGCCGACGGCTATACCTATTACATGGCCGAGGCTCTGCTGGATCAGGTGCTCGGAAAACTGAAGACCGAGGATCAGCCCGCCTACGAGATCCTGGAGACCTTTACCGGCAAGGATCTGGAATTCAAGGAATATGAGGCGCTGTACACCTGCGCCGCGGATGAAGTCGCGAAGCAGAACGCCAAGGCCTTCTTTGTGGTCTGCGACGACTATGTCACCATGTCGGATGGTACCGGTATCGTCCATATCGCACCGGCCTTCGGTGAGGACGACAACCGTGTCTGCCGTAAATATGACATGCCGTTCGTACGGTTCGTGGACAGCAAGGGCGTCATGACGGAGGAGACCCCGTTCGCCGGCATGCGCGCCAAGCCCTCCGAGGAGGAGCTGAAAAAGGGCGCGGTCTCCGCGGACCCGGAGATCCTGAAGGAGCTGGACGCGAGAGGACTTCTCTTTGAAGCACCGAAGTTCGAGCATGACTATCCCTACTGCTGGAGATGTGATACCCCGCTTCTCTACTACGCGAGAGAATCGTGGTTTATCAAGATGACCGCGGTGAAGGAGGACCTGATCCGCAACAACAATACCATCAACTGGATCCCGGAGAGCATCGGCAAGGGCCGTTTCGGCGACTGGCTGGAGAACGTACAGGACTGGGGCATCTCCCGGAACCGGTACTGGGGCACGCCGCTCAACATCTGGGAATGCGAGTGCGGGCACATGCACTCGGTCGGCAGCCGTCAGGAGCTCTATGAGATGAGCGGGAATGAAGAGGCAAAGACCGTGGAGCTGCACCGGCCGTACATCGACGAGATCACCATCAAGTGCCCGGCCTGCGGCAAGGACATGCACCGTGTGCCGGAGGTCATCGACTGCTGGTTTGATTCCGGCGCCATGCCTTTTGCGCAGCATCATTATCCCTTTGAGAACAAGGACCTTTTTGAGGCCCAGTTCCCGGCCCAGTTCATCTCCGAGGCCGTGGACCAGACCAGAGGATGGTTCTATTCACTGCTGGCGGAGTCCACGCTCCTGTTCAACAAGGCCCCGTACGAGAACGTCATCGTCCTCGGCCATGTGCAGGACGAGAACGGCCAGAAGATGAGCAAGTCCAAGGGCAACGCGGTGGATCCCTTTGAGGCGCTGGAGACCTACGGCGCGGACGCGATCCGCTGGTATTTCTATGTGAACAGCGCTCCCTGGCTGCCCAACCGTTTCCATGGCAAGGCCGTGGTGGAGGGCCAGCGGAAGTTCATGAGCACCCTGTGGAACACCTACGCGTTCTTCGTGCTCTACGCGAATATCGATGAATTCGACGCGACAAAGTATACGCTTGATTATGACAAGCTGTCTGTCATGGACAAATGGCTGCTCAGCAGGCTGAACTCCACCGTAAAGACCGTGGACGAGTGCCTGGAGACCTACAAGATCCCGGAGAGCGGAAGAGCCCTGCAGGATTTCGTGGACGACATGAGCAACTGGTACGTGCGCAGGAGCCGTGAGCGCTTCTGGGCCAAAGGGATGGAACAGGACAAGATCAACGCCTACATGACGCTGTACACAGCCCTGGTGACCATCTCCAAGGCGGCGGCGCCCATGATCCCCTTCATGACGGAGGAGATCTACCGGAACCTGGTCTGCAGTATCGACGCGTCTGCGCCGGAAAGCGTTCACCTGTGTGATTTCCCCGAGGTCCATGAGGAGTGGATCGACAAGGAGCTCGAGGCGGACATGAAGGAGCTTCTGGATATCGTCGTGCTGGGACGTGCGGCCAGAAATACGGCCAATATCAAGAACCGCCAGCCGATCGGCACCATGTTTGTGAAGGCGGCGAAGGAGATGAACAGCTTCTTTACCGATATCATCGCGGACGAGCTGAATGTGAAGGAAGTCCGCTTTACGGATAACGCGGCCTCCTTCGTTTCCTACAGCTTCAAGCCGCAGCTGCGGACCGTCGGGCCGAAGTTCGGAAAGCTGCTGAACGGGATCCGTGCGGCACTTTCTTCCCTGGATGGCGTTAAAGCCATGAAGGAACTGAAAGAGAAGGGCCTTCTGACCCTGGATATCAATGGAAACAAAGCGGAGCTGTCCGAGGAGGATCTTCTGATCGAGACCGCGCAGACGGAAGGCTTCGTGACGGAGCAGTACGGGGAGACCACGGTGGTTCTGGATACCAACCTGACGCCGGAGCTCCTGGAGGAAGGCTTTGTCAGAGAGATCATCAGCAAGGTGCAGACCATGCGTAAGGAAGCCGGCTTTGAGGTTATGGACCGGATCATCGTTTACGCCAAAGGAAATGACCGGATCGCGGAGATCATGAACAAGTACGGTGACCAGATCAGAAAGGACGTTCTGGCCGATGAGATCGTACTGGAAGATGCCAAAGGCTATGTGAAGGACTGGAGCATCAACAAGGAGCAGGTAACCATGGGCGTCGAGAAAGTACAGGAGGAAGCAGAATGATCGATAAACAGTTCAAAAAAGAAGCATTTAAGAAAAGCGTTAAGGATAATCTGAAGTTTTTGTACCGGAAAACACTGGAGGAGGCTTCGCAGGAGCAGATCTTCCAGGCGGTCAGCGCGACGGTCAAGGACGTCATCATGGACAACTGGCTCGAGACTCAGAACGCCTGGACCGAGCAGGATCCCAAGATCGTGTACTACATGTCCATGGAGTTCCTGATGGGCCGTGCCCTGGGCAACAACCTGATCAACCTGGGCGCCTACGGTGAGGTGAAGGCGGCTCTCGAGGAGCTCGGCATCGACATCAACACGATCGAGGACCAGGAGCCGGATCCGGCTCTCGGAAACGGCGGTCTCGGAAGACTGGCGGCCTGTTTCCTGGATTCCCTCGCGACGCTGAACTACAGTGCCTACGGCTGCGGCATCCGCTACCACTACGGCATGTTCAAGCAGAAGATCGAGAAGGGCTACCAGCTGGAGGTGCCGGACAACTGGCTGAAGAACGGCTATCCGTTTGAACTGAAGCGCCCGGAATACGCCAAAGAGGTCCATTTCGGCGGCTATGTCCGTGTGGATTATGATCCGGCCAAAGGTGAGAACCTGTTCTTCCACGAAGGCTATCAGTCCGTGCGTGCGGTCCCCTATGACATGCCGATCGTGGGCTACAACAACAAGGTGGTCAACACCCTCAGGATCTGGGACGCGGAGCCGATCGTGGACTTTGGACTGGACTCCTTTGACAAGGGCGACTACAAGAAGGCCGTCGAGCAGGAAAACCTGGCCAGGAACCTCGTCGAGGTCCTGTACCCCAACGACAACCACTATGCCGGCAAGGAGCTTCGCCTGAAGCAGCAGTATTTCTTTGTATCTGCGTCCCTGCAGGCTGCCGTGGACAAATACAAGAAGAACCACGACGATATCACAAAGCTGTATGAAAAGGTCGTCTTCCAGATGAACGATACGCATCCGACCGTCGCTGTCGCCGAGCTGATGCGTATCCTCATGGACGAGGAAGGCCTGGGCTGGGACAAGGCCTGGGAGGTCACGACCAGATGTGTGGCCTACACCAACCATACCATCATGTCCGAAGCGCTGGAAAAATGGCCGATCGACCTGTTCTCCCGCCTGCTTCCGCGTGTATACCAGATCATCGAGGAGATCAACCGCCGGTTCATCCTGCAGATCCAGGCAGAGTACCCGGGCAACTATGACAAGATCCGCAAGATGGCCATCATCTACGACGGACAGGTCAAGATGGCGCATCTGGCCATCGTTGCGGGCTATTCCGTGAACGGCGTGGCGCGTCTTCATACCGAGATCCTTAAGAACCAGGAGCTGAAGGATTTCTACGAGATGATGCCGGAGAAATTCAACAACAAGACCAACGGCATCACCCAGCGCCGGTTCCTTCTGCACGGCAACCAGCTGCTGGCCGGCTGGATCACCGATCACATCGGGCCGGACTGGATCACGGATCTTTCGCAGCTCAGGAAGCTGGCCCTGTATGCCGATGACGACAAGGCCCTGCAGGAGTTCATGAACATCAAGTACAAGAATAAGGAACGCCTGGCCAAATACATTCTGGAGCACAATGGTGTGGAGGTGGATCCGCACTCCATCTTCGACGTACAGGTCAAGCGTCTGCATGAGTACAAGCGTCAGCTGCTGAACATCCTGCACGTGATCTACCTGTATGACCAGATCAAGGCCCATCCGGAGATCGATTTCTATCCCAGGACGTTCATCTTCGGTGCCAAGGCATCCGCCGGCTATCATACCGCCAAGAAGATCATCAAGCTGATCAACTCCGTGGCGGACGTGGTCAACAACGACGCTTCCATCGGCGGCAAGCTGAAGGTCGTCTTTATCGAGAACTACCGTGTCTCCAACGCGGAGATGATCTTTGCGGCTGCGGACGTGTCCGAGCAGATCTCCACCGCCAGCAAGGAAGCCTCCGGTACGGGCAACATGAAGTTCATGCTGAACGGCGCGCCCACGATCGGCACCATGGACGGTGCCAATGTGGAGATCGTGGAAGAAGTGGGCGAGGAGAACGCCTTCATCTTCGGCCTTTCCTCCGATGAGGTCATCAATTACGAGCGGAACGGCGGCTATGATCCCAACGTGATCTTCAACACCGACTGGGAGATCCGCCAGGTCCTGATGGAGCTGATCAACGGAACCTTCAGTTCCGACACGGAGCTGTTCAGGGATCTGTATGATTCTCTTCTGAATACCAAGAATACGGATCGTCCGGACCGCTACTTTATCCTGGCCGATTTCCGTTCCTACGCGGAAGCCCAGAAGCGCGTGGAAGCCGCGTACCGTGACGAGAAGGGCTGGGCAAAGAAAGCCCTGCTCAACACCGCCTGCAGCGGAAAGTTCACGTCCGACCGTACGATCGAGGAATATGTGCAGGATATCTGGCATCTTGACAAGGTTGTAGTAGACAAAAAGGTCAAAAAGAAATAAACTGGAAGTAAGAATAGTAAACTGGCTTTCACACCAAGGAGGAGAGTATGAAGCGGTTGACAAAACGTGTGATCTTTCTGGCAGCCATGCTGACAATGCTTCTGATGATCGGAACGACGGCACAGGCCGCCGCCAAAAAGGTGACGATCAAGGCGTCCAACGTGAGCATGACTTCTACACAGACGAAACAGCTCAAGGTGACGACGACGCCGGCCAAGGCCAAGCTCACGTATACCAGCAGCGACAAGTCTGTCGTGACCGTAAACAGTAAGGGACTCCTGACCGGCAAGAAGGCCGGGACGGCCAAGATCACCATCAAGGCCGCCAAGAAGGGGAGCTACCAGGCAAACACAAAAACCATCACGGTGACGGTCAAGAAGACGGTCAACACCGTAACAGCCCTGGACCTCAAGGTGAAGGTCGGCACCACGGTGAGCGCGCAGGCCAAGGGAAAGACGCCCCTTACCTACACTTCCGGGGCACCGGAGCTCTTCACGGTCGATGAGAACGGCAAGATCACGGGCGTGGCGGCCGGTACCGGCGAGCTGACGATCAAGGCAAAATCCACGGATGTATATTACGGGAAGACTAAGACCATCAATGTCACTGTCACCGAAAAGAAAGAATGGATCACCTACAAGCAGAATGGCGATTATCTGACCGTTTCGGGCCCGAAGGGAACACTCACCTATCATATCTATGAGGGAAAGACCTTCGGTAATTATTACCTGAAGCACGGCTGTGTGACGGGCGCGATCTCCATCGCCGCTTCGGCGCTGGGTAATGACAAGTCTCCGAGCGCGATCCACAAGGGAGCGGAGGACAAGGCCTACAGCGAGCGCTACGCGATCAAGAAGATGGGCCTTTACACGGCAGCGAACAAGAAGCTGTTTGACAATTGCTCCATCACGCTCCGGACGGCCAGCCAGATCCTGACAGATATGAAGATCAAGAACCAGGTCGTCTATGACTTCAACAAGAGTACGGCGATCAGGCAGATCAAGAATCATCTGCTCAGCGGCAAACCCGTGATCGTAAAGGCGCACAACCGTCTGGTCGACGGGATCCAGGTCGCCGGCGGCCACCATGCGATGGTTCTCGTGGGCATCGACAACAAGGGCTTCGGCATCTTTATCTGCCCCACCTCCGGCAAGATCAATCTTGCCAAGGGGAACAACAAGACGTTCCGCATGACGGTTGATGATTTTGTCAACAAGCATATGGATCCGGCTACGGATTCGTCGGTCTACATGAAGGCCTACGTGACCTCCAATAAAAACACAGGCGGTTATATCCTGGTAGGATAAGACTTTAAATGACATCGACAGGGGAGGATACGGAAAGTATCCTCCCCTGTTTTCAGGAGTATGGATATGAGCTATCAGATCGGTTTTTTTGTCTCGGACTGGAATTTTGAAGTCATCGAATCATTTACGGAAGGGATCCGCCGGTTCCTGGGGGAACACGAGGACGTCAGTGTGACGATCTTCAATGATTTTGGTATGACCGGACGTCATGGAAGCGGACGGGGGGAGATGAACATCTTTTCTCTTCCCGAGATCAGCAGGCTGGATGCCATAATGGTGGAATCGGACAGGTCCTGGCCGGAGGAACGGGAGGAGATGGTGCTGGGGACGGCCCGCCGCCTCGGCATTCCCATCGCTTCTTTGAACTATCCGATGAAGGGGTGCATCTATGTCGGTACCGACAACTACCGGGCGCTCTATGATATGACGGAGCATGTGATCCGGAAACATCACGCGAAGCGGATCGCCCTGGTGCGTGGCCGGGCGCGAAGCAAGGAAGCCCGGGACAGGGAGCGGGGCTTTGTGGATGCCTGCATTGCCTGCGGGATCCCCGAAGATTGCCGCCGGTGTTACGATGGTGACTGGTACATGGAGATGGCCACACGGGCAGCACGCGAAATGCTGCAGAAGGGGGAGACTCTTCCCGATGCGGTGATCTGCTGCAATGATGATCTGGCCGTCGGTGTCGCGACCGTCCTGAAGGAAGCCGGCGTAAGGATCCCGGAGGACGTGGTCGTGACAGGCTTTGACAACCTGGATATTTCGGAGTTCTTTGAGCCCACCATCTCTACGGTGGAACGGAACTACCCGCAGACGGCCTATACGGGAATGCAGGTGCTCTACGACTGCCTGCAGGGGAAGAGCTTCACGGAGGAAGTGTATTCCCCGCACCGGCTTCTTCTCCGGAGTTCCTGCGGCTGCTGTGAAGAGACGACCAGTGCCAAGGAAATCTCGGGACGGTATCTCAGGATGAGCCGGCATCTGCGGAATCTGTACCAGATCGAGACAGAGTTCGGCAGTGCCATGTACAGTGCCGAATCCATCAGCTATGTCATGGACCTGATCGAAAATGCGGCGGAGATCCTGTCCTGCCGTGACCTCTATGTTGTGATCAATACGGATTATCTGTGGAGCTACGGCAAAAAGATGCTGGATAAGCCCTACAGCGATACCATGGCGCTCATGGCGGCCTGGGGGCAGGACCGGCCGAAGGTACAGTGTGACAGAGCCAACCACATTTATGAGTTTTTTGACAGGGAGTCCCTGATCCCGGGATCGCTGAAGCGGGAGAACCAGCTGCTGGTGCTGTATCCGCTCAGCTCTGAGGAGATCAGCATCGGATACGTGGCCGTGGACGGGACTTCCCCGCTGGCTGAATTCAACGTTCTGCAGCTGGTGGTCCAGCTTGTCGGCAACTGCATCGAGAACATCCAGAGGAAGCGGCTCATGAACAGGCTGTACCGGCAGGTGTCGGATATGTCGCGCCATGATGCGCTGACGGGTCTGTACAACCGGTTCGGCTTATCGAAGGACGGGGCGGCTCTCTGCCAGGCCCTGTTTGAGAAGAAAGGTGTGCTGCGCTTTTTCTTCCTGGATATGGACGGGATGAAGGCCATCAACGATACCCTGGGACATGAGGAGGGCGACCGTGCCATCCGGGTCATGGCCGAAGCGATCGAAAAAGCGGGCGAAGGCAGGGACTGCTTTATCATGCGGTATGGCGGGGATGAATTCGTCATGATCGGAACCATGACCGCCGAAAAACTCGAGGAAAGAATCCTGGACAGCCTGGAAAAGGCGGAATTCCCGATGCCCATCGGCTTCAGCCTCGGCAGCTATGAGACCTTTGACTTTGACGTATCCAGGATGGATGATTACATCCGCGAAGCAGACAACCGGATGTACGAGGTCAAACGCAATCACCACACCATCATTTAAAAAAAGGATTATCGCTCACGGATGAAAGTGGTAGAGCAGGGAGGACGGGGGCGGGTGGAATAGGGGACGGTTCCTCGTTCCAGAATTGGAACCAGGAACCGTCCCCGTGTTCCACCCGCCCCCCGGACGGCATGCAGGCGAGCCCCCCTTACTACCTTACATTAGTATTTGTCATAGTGTTTCCCGCCCCAGTATGGCCGTGGGTTTATCTGGGCGATCTCCGGCAGTTCCACGCCTTCCATGATCCATTTCAGGAATTCGTCGAACCCGGTGCGGTCCACGATGTAGCCGATATGCTCCTTGCCTTCCACGGCGTTCCTGTCGATGTATTCCTCCACGTACGCGTAGGCGTTCTTGACGATCTTCATGATGCTTTCCTCATCCGACCATTTGATGAAATCCTCCGCCATCCGCGGATTCTTTTTGCCGGTACGGCCTAGCAGCACGAGACGGAAATAATGCTCGCGGCTCCGCGTCCAGGCTCTGGTCGGACAATAGTAGGCACACACGCCGCAGCCGATGCACTTGTCCGTATCGCGGACCACCTTGCCGTTTACCATGGACAGGGCGCCCACGGAGCGGAGTCCGCAATATTTGACGCACTGCTCGCAGGATACACAGCGTGACGGATCATACTGCGGCTCGGTCATGCCGATAATGCCGAAATCGTTCATCCGGACCTTGGCGCAGTCGTTGGAGCAGCCGGTAAAGGCCACCTTGACATGCAGGTTGTTCGGGAAGATGGCCTTGTCCATTTTCCGGGCGAACTCCGTGGTGTCATAGCAGGCAAACGGACACAGGCGGGAGCCCGGACAGGCCACCACGTTCCGGGTTCCGGAAGCCGGGTATCCTTTGTCCCGCTCTTCCTGATTGACGCCGGAATCGTCGATGATGGACTGGATCATCCGGTTGACATTGTCCATATCCTCCATGGCGATGCCGGGAATCTCCACACCCTGGCGGTTCGTTACAAAAATGGTCCCGTTTCCGTAGGTCTCGGCTACTTCGGCGATTCTGGCCATGCTCTTCGCACTCACCAGGCCGCCCGGAATACGGATACGGCTGGCCGTTTCTCCGCGGACCTTGGAGTAACGGAACGCATTCTTTTTCAGTTTTTTGATATTCACATCAGACATGTTTTCCGCACCTCCTTAATCGATCATATCCTTGCTGTCCACATAGGTAAAGACCGGCCCGTCGAGACAGACATAGCGCATGCCGATCCGGCAGTGGCCGCATTTACCTAGGCCGCAGCACATTTTTCTCTCCTGGGAGATCCAGATATTCTCCTCGCGGAAGCCTTTGGCGAGAAGTCCCTGCACCGAAAAACGCATCATCGGCGGCGGACCGACCACGACCGCTTTGGCCGTTGACGGATCCTTCAGGGGAAGATCCGGGATATATTTGGTCACGAGGCCGATGTTGCCTTCGTAGCCTTCCGGCGCACCGTCCACCGTAAGTGTCAGGCGGAGCTTCTCATCCCACACCTTCAGGTCGTCCCGGAACAGCATGTCGTCCGGGCTGCGGAAACCGACGATCACATACTTATCCTGCGGGTCCTTTGTCTCGCAGAGCCCGTGGATCACACCACGTACAGGCGAAACACCCGTCCCGCCCGCGATCACCACCACTTCTCCCTCCTGGTAGAGGGACAGATCGAAGCCATTGCCGTAGGGACCGCGGAGCAGCAGCGACTGCCCCTTGTAATGCTCGAAAACCTCGTTTGTCACACGTCCGACGCGGCGGATGGTCAGGTCTACATAGTCCTTGCCGATGCCGCTGACAGAGATCGGGGCTTCGCCGTATTTGGGAATCGACACTTCAAAGAACTGCCCCGGCTTCACCTCGCCCGCAAACTTCATGCGGAAGGTGTATTCCTTTTCCGTATGTTTGATGACGTCCAGAATCTCAGAGGAAAACGGAACATATGGATTCTTATTCATCTGCCTTCTCCTCCTTTACAAACTGATCGACCTTGTTGATGATATTGGAAAAAGAAATATACTCCGGACAGGCATCATCGCACCTTCCGCAGCCGACGCACATGTCATAGGCGAAGCGGCGGCGGAAATCATAGATCTTGTGCAGCACCTTGAAGCGCATTCTTTCACCCTTGGTCCGGCGGTATTCACCCCCGCCGGCAACGTTGGTATAGCCATCCACCATACAGGAAGCAGCCACCCGGCGACGCTCACCGACCCGGCCGTTGTCCGTGTAATAGATATCCTGCATGGTATAGCAGGTGCAGGTGGGACAGACAAAATTGCAGCGTCCGCAGCCGATACAACGGGCCGTATACTCATCCCACAAAGGGGCTTTGTAGATCGAGTTCGGAACCGTCGCCGGAATCGTCACGCGGACGTCATTTTCCTCTACGAAAGAGGGAAGCGCTTTCTCGATCCATGCACCGTTCTCCATGAAAAGCTGCTTGAGCTTCAGATTCGACGGCACCTCGCACAGGATCTTTCCATCCTGCTCCTCCACCGAGAACAGATATCCATCCTCCGTCCGGTTCGTCCCCATGGACGTACAGAAGCAGTTCTCAAACGAGGCCGGACATCCGATCAGGACAAATTGGAGCTTTTCACGGATCCTTTTGTAAAAAGGATCCTCCGCGAATCCGTTGCCCAGATACATCTGGTCCAGGCGTTTCAGCGCATGCAGATCGCAGCTGCGCAGAAAGACCAGCACCTCGCCCGGCTGGGCGTCCGCTTCCTTCACTTCATCTTCCGTGAAATAAAAAAGTGTCTCGGAGAGAGGTGTCAGCAGTTCCTTGAAAGCATACTCCGATTTTTTACCGAATTCGATCTGTGACGCATCTGTAACAAAATCATAACGCACCACATCCACATCGGTGAACCGTCCCTGCCCTGCAAAAGTGACAGGTGCATAGATACGGTATGTTCGGGCAAGCGCTTTGAGCACAGCATCAAAGCCCTCCCGGCTAAAAGAATAGCCCATGAGTACTCCTCCTTTCTGATAGAAAAAGCATAGCATGGGCTATAATGGTTAGTCAATTCTGAGATGATTTTTAATAAATTTTCATCCGACCCCATTTTTCTGCAGGGCTTGTCCGAATACTGATAACAAGGAAGGGAAGACAGTCCATACAGAACAGCAGGAGAGGCCTGCAGAGAGAAGAGGAGGATACGTAGATGAAACGTAAGAATTTTGCAGTGATGGCGGGTATCGCAGTGATGTGCATGGCAGTGGCTCCGGCCGCGTCGGTTTTTGCGGAACAGACGACGCAGGAAGCTTCCGGCATGATCGATTTTGACGCGATGGTGGAGGAAGGGATCATTTCCGAGGAGACCAGGGAGAAGATCCAGTCATACATGGAGGAGCACAGGCCGGACGGCGAGGCTCCCGGGATGAACGGGGAGGCTCCGGAGATGAACGGCGAGAAGCCCGAGGACGCGCCGGAGCTGCCGGAGGGCGAGGCTCCCGCGATGAATGGCGAGAGACCGGAGGGAATGCCGGGAATGAACGGAGGACTTCTTACCGATCTGCTGAACGACGGGATCATCACACAGAGCGAATATGACGCGATGACGGCTGAACAGGGTACGACTGCACAGACAGGTACCGAGGAAGAGCTGGCTTGACAGTGCTTTCTCCACGGGATAAGATGGTGTTATCCTATGGAAAGAGCAGGTGAGCACGATGAGATTATTGCAGGTGCAGGATGCGTTGAGCCGGAAAAACATTCGGTTTTCCTACACGGAGGAGGATGGCTGCGGAAGCCTGGATTTTGAATTCAGAGGCCTCCGATACCATGTCTGGGAGTATCACGACGGTGTCTGGGGTGCGGAAACCAACGTGTTTGACACGGGCAGAAGCCGCGACATCGAGGGTGATTACGAGATGATCATCGCGGACGAGATCCTCACCTGGCCTGATATGATCATGTGAAGGAACGGCGGCAAAACACCCGGATTTCTTACAGCGTAAATAACCGAACAAGAATGACCGTGCACGGGAGACCCCTGTACACGGTCATTTTCAGTTGAAAGCTCGTGCCAAAGAGTAAATCCCTTGGCAGATCATTTGGAGACGCCTTATTTCATGATATCTTTGGAGGAAACGGTGCCGGCCTTTTCGAGTCCGGCCTTCACGGCGTCGACCCGGATGAGGGGCAGGACGCCGGAATCATTGCAGGTCACATAGGTGCCCCGGTTGAACACGTATCCGAAATCGCAGATATAATTTACGTTGGACGGCGTGTAGCCGCTGGTTCTGAGGAACCAGAAGCCGTTGCCCTTGTTTTCGTCGAGCGGGCTGTACCAGGCTCCCCTGGCCATGGCGTAGAGGGTGGGCCTGAAGCGCCGGGCCGGGTCGTTGAGGCCGTCGCTCTCGTAAAAACCGTGCCTTGCGGCGTCCGGCGTCGAGAAGACCTCCTCCTCGTCGGGAATGTAGACCTGGTCCACGGTGTCCTGTCCGCAGGAGGTCCCGAAGTAGTAGTTTGCCGGATTTTCAACGGTATCCGTAAGGACGCAGGCCTTTTCCTCTTCGGAGAAGGCCGAATTGAAAAAGCTGTCCTGGGGCTTCTGCCCGTAGTTGATCCCTTCCCGGTTGGCCGTTTCGTCATATCCGTTCAGGAAGCTGCGGAGGGTACAGGATTCCCAGTAGACCTCCTCCGCTTCGGTATTGAACGGAGCGCAGTCCAGAAGCCGGTCTGCCATCAAGGTGACCGCATTTCCATTACTCTCGATCACACGCCAGGTGATCGGCTCATATCTGAAATAGTGGTAGGCGTCTTCGCTGTCCCAGGCATAGTGCTGGGCCCTGGACGAAGACCAGCTGACCGCGTCGGAGGCTTTCATGCGGCGGTACATGACGCCGTCGATCTCTGCCTCGTTGTTTTCCCATTCTGCCTGTGCCAGTGCGGCGTAGAGCTCTTCATCGATGATCACATCGCCGTCAAGAAGGGCATATTCGTCGACGCCCGTAAAGCTTCCGTCCGTGACCTCGGTCATGGGGTAGGAGCCAAAATGAACGGTATCCCAGATGACCTCATTTCCGCCGGGCATGTTTTCATCCGGCACATAGCGCGGATCCGAAAGGCCGGTCCCAGGGCCCTCGGGGGCCGTCTGGGTTCCGTCGGAAGAGACGGTGCCGGCATCCACCAGCGCTGCCTTGGCAAGATCGACCCGGATGGCGGGCAGAATCCCCGCGTCATTGCAGGTCACGAAGGTGCCGCGGTTGTAGATATAGCCGAAATCACAGATGTAGGTCACATTCGACTGGGTGTAGCCGTTCGTGCGCATGAACCAGAACCCATTTCCCTTGTAGGCCTCGACGGGGCTGTACCAGGTCCCTCTGGCCATGGCGTACATGGTGGGATGAAAACGTCGCGCCGGGTCGTCGACCCCGTGTCCCACATAGAAGCCGTGCCTTCCGGCCGATTCGCCGGAAAAGACGTCATCCACGCTCAGGAGAAACACCTTGTCCCGGGAGGGATCCCCGCAGGGAGTCCCGTAATAGCTGTTGGCAGGGGCGTCTACCTCGGAGGTCAGGATGCCCGCCTGCTCCTCCTCGGAAAAGGCCGTGTTCAGAAAGCTGTCTTCGGGATTTCCGGCATAGCTGATGCCGGCGCTGTTCTGGCTCTCATCGTAGCCGTTCAGGAAGCTGCGGAGTGTACAGTCCTCCCAGCAGACATCCTCGGCCTGCACATGGAACGGGGCGCAGTCCATCTCACGGTCGCAGAGCAGCATGGCTTCGTCCCCGTTCATCTCGAGGACACGCCATTTGATGGGTTCATAGCGGAAATAATGCCAGGTATCGGTATCCTCCCACACATAGTGCTGCTCGCGGACCTCTCCGCCGCCCTCGGCGTCTTCTCCCTTCAGACGACGGTACCGGACGCCGTCCAGCTCGGTTTCGTTGCCTGTCCATTCGGCGGCCTCGAGCGCTTCATAGAGCGCCGGGTCGACCACGACATTGTCATCCCGGACGGCGTAATCCGCGACGGCGGAGAATTCCTTGTCCGTTACCTCGGAGGTCGGGTAGGATCCGAAATAGACACAGTCCCAGGTGGTTTTCATTTTGCTTGAAAGGGATTCATCTTCCTCGGTCGCCGGATCGTGGTACGCAGCGGTCTGCTCCTGTGCGTAGGAAAGCGGCGACAGGGTCAGGCAGGCTGTGAGGGCAAGGATGATACCTGCTGTTCGTTTTGTCATGCGTTTTGCCTCCTTGTACTTGTATAGATATGTATAATTATAACATGAAGAGGGCGGTTCATCGATAGCTTTTAAAAAAATGCGTCCCGCAGGCCGCATTTTCAAACAGCTTCGTGTCTGTTCATGCTTTTTTCACTGGACAGATCTGAAAAGAAGTGCGATACTATATTCCAAAGGTCATATCAATCAGTAAAGAAATGTAACAAAAGGAGACAAGAATGACTATGAAGAACAGAAGCAGAATGCTTGCGATCCTGATGGCCGGAGCCGTACTGGCAGCGCAGCCCGTGCTGGCCGAGGAAGGCAGCGCAGCGGAGGGCATCAGCCTGGAAGCCGGAAGTGCCGAGGCTGCCGAAGAGACAGAGGAGACCGCAGAGGAAGCAGAAGAAGCTCCCGCCGAGGAGGCCGAGGCTGCCGAGAAGACCGGGGAGACGACGGAGGAAGATGCTGCCGTTGCGGCTGCAACGACCGAACAGCAGAAGCTGAATACGGCTTATACGCTGGCCCTGAACGCGATCAACAGTGAAGACTATGAGAAGGCGGACAAGTATCTGGACATCTGCTTCGCATACTGTGACGCAAGTACCGATCCGACCCTTTATGCCGACCTGCTCTTAAAGAGAGCCTGCATCGACGTGATCCAGGAAGATACGGACATGGCACTGACCGAACTGGATGCGGCGATCCATGTACAGCCGGATCTTGCGGACGCGTATCTTGTAAAGACCCAGGTCTTAACGGCTCTTGGCGAATTCAACGATGCTGTCGAGAACCTCGAGACCTACATTGACCTGACCGAGGATACGACGCTTTACGAGACGGTTGCACAGCTTCATGAGGCGAACGGTGACCTGGACAAGGCACAGGAAGCCTATGACAAGTTTGTGGAAGCAAGCGAGAACGATATTCCCGAGGCCGGATTCCAGTCTGCGCTGTACAGCATGGAGAGCGGAAACTACGAGGAAGCGATCGCTGCCTTCGAGGCATATAAGGATGACGAGACCTACGGTGCAGGCGCCAGCTACAACATCGGTATCTGCCAGATGAATTCGGGCGATTATGCATCTGCCGTCGACAGCTTTACCGCCAGCATCGACAACGGCGGAGAGTTCACCGGTGTCTATTACAACCGCGGTGTGAGCCGTCTGATGGCTGAAGACTGGGCCGGAGCTGCCGAAGATTTCCAGACTTCCATCGAGAAAGAGCCCTATGTGGACGATGCACGTTACAACAACGGTATCTGCCTGATGCAGCAGGGCGACTACGAAGGCGCCATCGATGAGTTCACGACACTGATTGGCGACGGCGGTGCTGCTGCGGAGGCCGCTGAGACCGAGGAAGCTGCGGAGGCTGCCGAGACCGAAGAAGCTGCTGAGACCGAAGAGGCTGCTGAGACCGAGGAAGCTGCCGAGACTGAGGAAGCTGCCGAGACTGAGGAAGCTGCTGAGACTGAGGAGACCGAGGAAGCCGCTGAGGCTGCCGAGACCGAAGAGGCTGCAGAGACCGAGGAAGCTGCCGAGACCGAAGAGGCTGCCGAGACCGAGCCGGCCGTCGTGAATGACGGTGCATACTACTACAGGGCGATGTGCTACGGTGCGATCGGGGAACTGGAAGCGGCGCTTGCCGATTATACCACCTGCATCGATCACGGCTATGACCTGTCCCAGAGCTATTACCAGAGAGCCGAGATCTACGCGGCCCTGGGCGATGCCGAAAGCCAGACAGCAGATCTTGAGGCTTCCCTGAAGTACGCGAACTGATCGGAAGAGCGGATCCCTGTTTTATAAAAGGATAGCAGAACACAGAAGCAGCCATGAGGAATATCAGGCTGCTTCTGCTATTTCTCTTTTACCAATGCATTGTGGGAGGCGGGATACATGCGTATGAACAGAAGGAACAGAAGAAAAGGGAAAACCGCGATCGTGCTGGCTTTTTCGATCCTTCTTTCGATGATCATGCCCGGCAGCAGGCTCTGCCTGGCAGAGGAGGGCACCCTTTCCCCGCCCGCCTGCGAGCTGGAGGAGCCGGAGAAAGAGCCGGATCACTACGAGGAGGGCATGCTCTCGAAGCCGGACCATCCGGAATCCTTCACCAATGACAAGCTGATCTTTATCGGGGATTCCCGGACCGTGGATATAAAAAATGCTGTCAATGACGACAGCATCTGGTCCTGCAAGGTGGGAAAGGGCTACAACTGGATGAGCTCGACCGGGGTCCCGGACATCGAGGATGAGATCGAGGACAATACGGCCGTGATCTTCCTGATGGGCGTAAATGATCCCGGAAATCTTGTCCACTACATCAATTACATCAACGCGAAGGCGAACGAATGGCAGAAGCTGGGCGCCCAGACCTATTTTGTGTCGGTGGGTCCCGTGACCAATGACCCCTACGTGACCAACAGCCAGATCGAGGTCTTCAACGACTCCATGGAGGCGAGCCTGGTGGGCGTGATCTTTATCGACATCTACCATCACCTGGTCGAAAACGGCTACACCACGACGGACGGCACACATTACCCGGATGACGTCTCCATCGAGATCTACAATTACATTCTGGATCACCTGGAGGAACAGACCAGCGGGATCTGGGGATAATCAGGCGGCTGCGGCGATCCCAAGCATGCCGATGACGATGGCAAAGAGGCCTGCCCCTTCTGCGGGGCGGGTCTTTTCTTTCAGGAAAAACGTGGAGAAGAGGATCACGATGGGTACGCTCATCTTGTTGACCGGGGCGACGACCGTCATGGGACCGTACTTGACCGCGTAGTAATAGCAAAGCCAGCAGCTGCAGGTCGAAAGACCCGACAGGATGATCCAGACGCATTCCGATGCGGGCACCTTTTTTACCATCGGGAGCTTGTGGGTGAAGCCGGCAAACAGAAGGATGACCGGGAGTGCGACCGCGGTGTTGATGGTCGTTCCGAGGTTGGAGCCCATGCCGCTCAGGCTGAGCTTGGAGAAGATCGTGTTCAGTGCCGCGAACAGCGAAGAGAGCAGCGCGTACGTGAGCCAGCTGCTTTTGTCCAGGCTGTCCGTACTCTTGGTCGAGTACCAGAGCAGGACCATGATCCCCGCGAGGATCACGACGACGCCGACCAGCTTGATGGTCAGGTTGCTGCGTTCATGGAACAGGAAGATGGCGATCAGGATGGTCAGGACGATGTTGGCCTTCTCGATCGGCATGACCCGGCTGGCGCTGCCGTCCTGCAGGGCTTTGTAATAGCAGAGCCAGGTAAGGCCCGTGCTGATGCCGGAAAGGATCATGTAAAAAAGGGACAGAGGCCCGGGAAGGCTGCTGCCTCCGAAGCCGCCCGTCGACAAGGTGATCAAAAAAGAACCGGCAAGCATGACAAGCGTCTGAATGAGCGTGACGACGGAGGAGTCCGTCCTTTTGACATAGCATTTGATAAAAAGCGTGGCGGCGGCTGCGCTGATCGCGGACAGCCACGCGGCGGTGATCCAGAGCATGGTTCTTCCTCCTGTTTTTATACTGAACTCATTATAGCAGGAATGATTTTTGGCCGATATGACGCCTTTTGAATGACAGCGATATAACGAAACGTTATGGGACCACTTGACAGATATCCGCCTCTGTGTTATGACAGGAGCAACGGAGGGAAAAATGATGGATCTGAAACAGCTGCAGTATTTTCTGACAAGCGCAAGGCTTGGTTCTTTTTCGAAGGCCGCCGAGGAGCTCTATACAACACAGCCCCACGTGAGCCTGGTGATCAAACAGCTTGAGCAGGAGGTGGGGACCGCGCTGGTCGAGCGGCTCTCCACGGGCATACGCCTCACGGAGGCCGGGGAGCATATCCGGTTTTATGCCGAGAATGTCCTGAGGAACGCCGACATGATCCTGGAGACCTGCCACGAAGCAGGCGAAAGCTGCCTGCGGATCGCCTCGCATCCGAGCAGCAGCCTGGCATTTCTGGCAGGGGATTTTTTTCATGAACGGGAAGAAGCGGGGATGTCACTCCGCTACACGGAGTGCAACGGCGAGGAGATGATGCGGCTTCTGGCCGAAGAGAGGTACGATCTGGGACTTCTGTTCGTACCGCTATACAAGCTGGGCGCATTTACCCGCCTGGCCGAAAAAAGACATCTGGTGTACCAGCCGCTTCTTGAAACGGATCTGGTCCTGCACTGCTCGGAGAACAGCCGCTTTTACGGGCGGGAGACGGTGACGCCGGAGGAGCTGGACCAATGCGAATGCATCCAGCTGGAGGACGACTTCTTTTCGGTGGAGGACCTGCTCGTCGAGGCACCGGCCTTCCGGAAGGGAAAATGCTCACTGCACAAGGTGATCCGGACCAACAGCGACCACATGATGATCCGGATGCTGCAGACGACAGCACTCTGCAACATCGGAAGCTACTGGCACAAAAGCGCCTACGGCAAATACCGCTTCTCTATGACAAAGATCGAAGGCTTCGAAAAACAGATCTCGTTCGGCTGCCTACGGCCCGACAACCAACAGCTCCGGCCCGAAGCAGAAGCATTCCTCGAAAGAGTTACATCCTTCATCCAAATTTAAGGTATTAAATGGGGGCTCGCTTGCATGCCGCTTGGAAGGGATGCGAGATATGTGGCTGCCGGGCCACGCTTGTCTCCTTGGGATCGCTGCGCCATCAATTATCATACGCTCCGACCAAGCCTTGGATCAAACGCCGGTATTGTGGATCGTGCAGCATTATGAGATCCAAGGCGGCCTGCGCGTATGAAATTATGCTCGCGATCCCGGGCGTCGACTGCGAAGTGGCCCTACACAGCCAGCAAATCTCTGCATCCGCCCCCCAACGCGGGAGGCGGCGCTCGCCTGAGAATCTCAGCTGTCGGCCAGGGCTATCTGGCAAGTGGAACGCTGCGCGTTCCAAAATGCAAACGATAGAAGAGTCACGGGGACAGGTTCCTCGACTCACACAGTGAGTCGAGGAACCTGTCCCCGTGGCTCTATGCGGCTATTTAAAAGAAAATATCTGGGCGCTGCCCAGACCCGCCCCTCGTCGGGGAGGCAGGAAAGCAGCATCTGGCTGCTTTCAGCAAACAGGGTCATCCGTGTCGTTCCGTCAAGGGCTGCCCGGACGCTGTCGCGTCCAGCGTGCTGTCCCTTGACTCCACTCCCGCTCCTTATGCGAAGAGCGGAACGAAGAACCGTCCCCCCGTTCTGTCCCATCCTGCCGTGCGCGTCCTGGAACGCGCAGCGTTCCACTTGCCAGATAGCCTTGGTCTCGAGCTGCGACACCTCATGAGCGAACCGATTAAGCTTTCGTGGAGTCAGGACGAGACAGCGGCCGGGAGAGCGAAGATTCTCTCTGCCATGCAGGGCTTTTGAGGGCGCATTTAGGGGAGGTAAGATCCAGCACCTACGGAAACTAAAACGCGAAGCCTCTGCTGAGCGTTTTTATAGTTGGAGTTGGTGCTTAGCTTACCGAGCCGTTGCCCGGGGCCTTGCGGGCAGAGAGATCTTCGCATTCCGGCCGCGTCCGTTCGTCTCTCTGTCACTTTAATCCGTGAGCGAATTCTATTATATTAGAATTTGGTCTTTTGTTTCAAACGATTCTGTACTATAATGTTTCTGGAAACGGACCGGCTGCTTTCGGGTGGCAGGGAATCTTTAGAACAGGAGAGGAATACCCTATGGAAAACGTATTTATAATGGATCATCCGTTGATCGAACACAAGATCTCAATGCTTCGTGATGTAAATACCGGTACCAATGAATTCCGGAAACTGGTTGAGGAGATCGGCATCCTCATGGGCTATGAGGCGCTCCGGGATCTTCCGACCAAGGAGGTTCAGGTGACCACCCCGATCGAGACCTGCATGACGCCCATGATCTCCGGCAAAAAGCTGGCGGTCATCCCCGTGCTTCGCGCCGGCCTCGGACTTGTCAACAGCATTCTGACGCTGGTACCCTCCGCCAAGGTAGGCCATGTAGGTCTTTACCGTGACCCGGAGACCCACGAGCCCCACGAGTACTACTGCAAGCTGCCGGAATCCATCGATGAGCGTATCTCGATCATCGTCGATCCGATGCTGGCGACCGGCGGTTCCGCCTGCGCGGCCGTCGATTTCGTCAAGAAGAAGGGCGGAAAAAACATCAAGTTCATGTGCCTGATCGCAGCGCCGGAAGGCCTGGAGAGGCTGCACAGGGAGCATCCGGACGTACAGATCTATGTCGGGTCCCTGGACCGTGAGCTGAATGAAAACGCCTACATCTGCCCGGGTCTCGGCGACGCCGGCGACCGTATCTTCGGAACCAAATAATCTGCGGGCCGAAGGAAAGGAAAAAATCCTTGACATCTGTCAGTGGATATGCTATTTTCTTAAAGAACGCTGCCGAAGACAGCAGGTGCCGCAAGGCATAAGTTCCGACGGAACGCCTGCCGAGGAGATGTATTCTTTCAGGATTACAAAGCCTTACTGTGCGCAGTAGGGCTTTTTCTTTTCTCACGTTATCAACTGCAGCGGTATATCAAAATCTATAAGGAGGTGTACCATTTCATGGCAAAAGTTGAACTGAAACAACCGATCGTAGATGAGATCGCTGGTGTTGTGAAGGACGCAGAAGCTGTCGTGCTTGTTAATTACAGCGGCCTGACCGTTGAGCAGGATACGATCATGCGTAAAGAGCTCAGAGAGTCCGGGATTCAGTACAAGGTCTACAAGAACACGATGATGCATCGTGCTTTTGAAGGTACTGATTTCGAGAAGCTTTCCGAGCATCTGCATGGAACCAACGCACTGGCTGTTTCCACTACGGACGCAACCGCACCGGCAAGAGTACTTGCCAAGTTTGCAAAACAGTATCCGGCACTTCAGCTGGTGGCTGGTATCGTAGAAGGCAATTACAATGACGAGAATGGACTGCAGGCTCTGGCCAGCATTCCGTCCAGAGAAGAGCTTCTGGGCAAGCTGCTTGGCAGCATCCAGTCTCCGATCACCAACCTGGCCCGCGTTCTTAACCAGATCGCCGAGGCAGGCGGCGGAGCAGCAGCGGCAGCTGCAGCACCGGCAGAGGAAGCGGCTCCCGCAGAGGAAGCTGCACCGGCAGAGGAAGCAGCTCCGGCTGAATAATGCAGCACCCATGGTTTTACGAATCGTAAACGAATAAAAAATAAAGAAAATGGAGGGAAATTATAATGGCAAAGCTTACGACTGAAGAATTTATTGCGGCGATCAAAGAGTTATCCGTATTAGAGTTGAACGAACTGGTAAAGGCTTGTGAGGAAGAGTTCGGTGTTTCTGCAGCAGCAGGTGTTGTTGTTGCAGCAGCCGGCCCGGCTGAGGCAGCTGAAGAGAAGGACGAGTTCGATGTTGAGCTGACCGAGGTTGGCCCGAACAAGGTTAAGGTTATCAAGGTTGTCCGTGAGATCACCGGTCTTGGCCTGAAGGAAGCCAAGGCTCTGGTCGACGAGGCTCCGAAGATGGTCAAGGAAGGTGCTTCCAAGGCTGAGGCTGAGGACATCAAGGCCAAGATCGAGGCTGAAGGCGCGAAGATCACTCTTAAATAATGAATCTTTGACAGCAATGGCGGAGGGTACTGCATCGGGCAGTATCCTCCGTTTTTTGTTGTGTCCGATCGCCCCGGATTTTTTTGAAATAATTGTTGACTCAGATATTTGTTTGTGCTATATTGGAAGATGCTTTATTGTGGCTAGGTATGCCTACGAGCCCAATTTGTATTATGTAAACTGTGTTTATTTTAAAGAAAAACAGGGGTGAAACGTCAATGGAAAAAAACAGAATTCGTTCTGTAAAAACAGGAAGAAGCACGCGCATGAGCTACCAGAGACAGCAGGAAGTCCTGGAGATGCCGAACCTGATCGAAGTGCAGAAGGATTCCTACAAATGGTTCCTCGAAGAGGGACTCAAGGAAGTCTTCGACGATATTTCGCCGATCAATGATTTCGGCGGCAAGCTCAGCCTGGAATTCATCAGCTTTACATACGACGCGAAGGATGCCAAGCATTCCATCGAAGAGTGTAAAGAACGTGACGTAACATACAGCGCACCTTTAAAGGTCAAGGTCAGGCTCATCAACAAGGAGACCGACGAGATCAGCGAGCATGAGATCTTCATGGGCGACCTGCCTCTCATGACCGAGACCGGAACCTTCGTGATCAACGGCGCAGAGCGTGTTATCGTAAGCCAGCTGGTACGTTCCCCTGGTATCTATTATGCGATCACCCACGACAAGCTGGGTAAGCGGCTGTTTTCCTGCACAGTCATCCCCAACCGTGGCGCATGGCTGGAATACGAGACGGATTCCAACGATGTCTTTTACGTACGTGTCGACCGGACCCGTAAGGTACCGATCACGGTCCTGATCCGTGCCCTCGGTGTCGGGACCAACGCGGAGATCGTGGAGATGTTCGGCGAGGAGCCGAAGATCCTGGCGAGCCTTTCCAAGGATACGGCGACCAACTACCAGGAAGGTCTTCTTGAGCTCTACAAGAAGATCCGTCCGGGCGAGCCGCTGGCGGTGGAGAACGCCGAGAGCCTGATCATGGCCATGTTCTTCGATCCCAGACGGTATGACCTGGCCAAGGTGGGCCGTTACAAATTTAATAAAAAGCTGAACTTCAACAAGCGTATCGTCAACAGAAGGCTGGCGGAGGACGTGGTCGACGTTACGACCGGTGAGATCCTGGCGGAGGCCGGCGCGGCCATCACCAGGGAGCTCGCGACCGAGCTTCAGAATGCGGCCGTCGAGTATGTCTGGATCCAGGGCGAGGACGACCGCCGGATCAAGGTCATTTCCAATATGATGGTGGACATCCGTCATTTTGTTCCCGACCTTGAGAACCTCAAGGAGTACGGCATCGATGAGACCGGCATGGTCTATTATCCGGTGCTGAAGACCCTCCTGGAGGAGAATCCCGATCCGGAGGAGCTGCACAACGCGATCCGCAGGGATATCCACGATCTGCTGCCCAAGCATATCACGAGGGAGGATATCTTTGCCTCCATCAACTACAATATGCATCTGGAGTACGGCATCGGCAACGACGACGATATCGATCATCTGGGCAACCGTCGTATCCGTGCGGTGGGCGAGCTGCTCCAGAACCAGTACCGTATCGGTCTTTCCAGACTGGAGAGAGTGGTCCGGGAACGTATGACCACACAGGACACGGAGAGCATCTCCCCGCAGTCCCTCATCAATATCAAGCCGGTGACCGCTGCGGTCAAGGAATTCTTCGGTTCCTCCCAGCTGTCCCAGTTCATGGATCAGAACAACCCGCTGGGTGAGCTGACCCACAAGAGACGTCTTTCCGCCCTGGGCCCCGGCGGTCTGTCCCGTGACAGAGCCGGATTCGAGGTGCGAGACGTTCACTATTCCCATTACGGAAGAATGTGCCCCATCGAGACCCCTGAAGGTCCGAACATCGGTCTGATCAACTCGCTGGCGTCCTATGCCCGCATCAACCAGTATGGTTTTGTGGAGGCGCCGTACCGCAAGATCGACAAGACCGATCCCCAGAACCCCCGCGTCACCGACGAGGTCGTGTACATGACCGCCGACGAGGAGGATAACTACCATGTGGCGCAGGCCAACGAGGCCTTGGATGAGGAAGGCCACTTTGTCCGTAAGATGGTCTCCGGCCGTTTCCGCGAGGAGACGCAGGAGTATGACCGTCACATGTTTGACTTTATGGACGTGTCGCCCAAGATGGTTTTCTCGGTGGCGACAGCCCTGATCCCCTTCCTGCAGAATGACGATGCCAACCGTGCCCTGATGGGCTCCAACATGCAGCGTCAGGCTGTTCCGCTTCTGACGACGGAGGCTCCTGTCGTCGGGACCGGTATGGAAAACAAGACCGCCGTCGACTCCGGCGTGTGCGTCGTGGCCCGTAAATCCGGTACCGTGACCCGCTCCACCTCGACGGACATCACCATCAAGAACGATGACGGAACGACAGATGAGTATCATCTGACCAAATTCCTTCGAAGCAACCAGAGCAACTGCTACAATCAGAAGCCGATCGTGTTCCAGGGCGAGCATGTGGAGGCCGGCGAGGTCATCGCGGATGGTCCCTCCACGGCCAACGGTGAGCTGGCTCTGGGCAAGAACCCCCTGATCGGATTCATGACGTGGGAGGGCTACAACTACGAGGACGCTGTCCTTCTGTCCGAGCGCCTGGTCATGAATGACGTATATACCTCCGTCCATATCGAGGAATACGAGGCAGAGTCCCGTGACACCAAGCTTGGACCGGAGGAGATCACCAGGGATGTTCCCGGCGTGGGCGACGAGGCCCTCAAGGATCTGGACGAGCGCGGCATCATCCGCATCGGCGCCGAGGTCCGCGCAGGTGATATCCTGGTCGGTAAGGTCACGCCCAAGGGTGAGACCGAGCTGACGGCGGAGGAGCGGCTGCTCCGCGCGATCTTCGGTGAGAAGGCGCGTGAGGTCCGTGATACCTCCCTCAAGGTGCCGCACGGCGAATACGGTATCGTCGTGGACGCCAAGGTCTTTACCAAGGAGAATGACGGCGATGCGCTTCCCGCAGGCGTCAACCAGTCGGTGCGCATCTACATCGCCCAGAAGCGTAAGATCTCGGTCGGTGACAAGATGGCCGGCCGTCATGGAAACAAGGGTGTTGTTTCCCGCGTGCTTCCGGTCGAGGATATGCCGTTCCTGCCGAACGGCCGTCCGCTGGATATCGTGCTGAATCCGCTGGGCGTGCCTTCCCGTATGAACATCGGACAGGTGCTGGAGATCCATCTGAGCCTTGCGGCCAAGGCCCTCGGCTTCAATGTATCCACGCCGGTCTTCGCGGGCGCCAACGAGCAGGACATCCAGGATACCCTGGAGCTTGCCAACGACTACGTCAACACGGAGGATTTTGAGGAATTCCGTGCCAAATACCAGGACACCCTCGCTCCCGAGGTCATGCAGTTCCTGGACGAAAACAAAGCGCACAGATCCGTCTGGAAGGGCGTGCCCATTTCCAGAGACGGCAAGGTGCGGCTTCGCGATGGACGTACCGGCGAGTACTTTGACAGCCCGGTAACCATCGGACACATGCACTACCTGAAGCTGCATCATCTGGTAGATGACAAGATCCATGCACGTTCCACGGGTCCATATTCCCTGGTTACCCAGCAGCCTCTCGGCGGCAAGGCCCAGTTCGGCGGCCAGCGTTTCGGTGAGATGGAGGTCTGGGCCCTGGAGGCCTACGGCGCGTCCTACACGCTGCAGGAGATCCTGACGGTTAAGTCGGACGATGTGGTCGGACGTGTCAAGACATATGAAGCCATCATCAAGGGCGACAACATTCCTGAGTCCGGTATTCCGGAATCCTTCAAGGTTCTCTTAAAAGAGCTGCAGTCCCTCGGACTGGATGTCAAGGTGCTCAACGAGGACCAGACGGAGGTGGAGATCGTGGAGAGCGTCGACTACGGCGAGACCGACCTGCGCGCGGTGATCGAGGGCGATTCCCGCAGACGCGGCGGAGACGAGGATTTCGGCCGCCACGGCTATACGCAGCAGGAATTCAACGACGGCGAGCTGGTGGATGTGTCCGAGGAGACGGATGAAGCGGATGAGGACTACGAATTCGTGGATGATTTCGTTGAATCGATGGATGAAGATTGAGAAAGGGGAAATAATTAAATGGCTGAAGCAATGAATACAGCAGAAGCTTATAAGCCGATGACGTTTGATGCCATCAAGATCGGACTGGCATCCCCCGACAGAATCAGAGAGTGGTCCAGAGGAGAGGTTACCAAGCCGGAAACCATCAATTACCGTACACTCAAGCCGGAAAAAGATGGTCTGTTCTGTGAAAAGATCTTCGGACCCAGCAAGGACTGGGAATGTCATTGCGGTAAATACAAAAAGATCCGTTACAAGGGCGTGGTCTGCGACCGATGCGGCGTTGAGGTCACCAAATCCTCCGTCCGCCGTGAGCGTATGGGCCATATCGAGCTCGCCGCGCCGGTTTCTCATATCTGGTACTTCAAAGGTATCCCGTCCCGTATGGGACTGATCCTGGACATTTCTCCCAGGACACTGGAGAAGGTCCTCTATTTCGCCAGCTATATCGTGCTGGATCCGGGCAACACCAACCTGCAGTACAAGCAGGTCCTCTCCGAGCGGGAGTACCAGGATGCCCGGGAAGCCTTCGGCAATGACTTCCGTGCGGAGATGGGCGCCGAGTCCATCAAGGAGCTGCTCGAAGCCATCGACCTGGACAAGGATGCCGAGGAACTGAAGAACGAGCTGCAGGATGCCACCGGACAGAAGCGTGCCCGGATCATCAAGCGCCTGGAGGTCGTCGAGTTCTTCCGCGAGTCCGGCAACCGTCCCGAGTGGATGATCATGACGGTCATCCCCGTGATCCCGCCGGATCTGCGCCCCATGGTACAGCTGGACGGCGGCCGTTTTGCGACCTCCGACCTGAATGACCTGTACCGCCGTATCATCAACCGCAACAACCGTCTGAAGAGACTGCTGGAGCTGGGAGCTCCGGATATCATCGTCCGCAATGAAAAGCGTATGCTGCAGGAAGCTGTAGACGCCCTGATCGACAACGGCCGCCGCGGCCGTCCCGTCACGGGCCCCGGCAACCGTCCGCTGAAATCCCTTTCCGATATGTTGAAGGGTAAATCCGGCCGGTTCCGTCAGAACCTGCTTGGCAAACGTGTCGACTATTCCGGACGTTCGGTTATCGTCGTAGGTCCCGAGCTCAAGATCTACCAGTGCGGTCTTCCCAAGGAGATGGCCATCGAGCTGTTCAAGCCCTTCGTCATGAAGGAGCTTGTGGCCAACGGCACCTCCCACAACATCAAGAGCGCCAAGAAGATGGTCGAAAAACTGGATCCGCAGGTGTGGGATGTCCTCGAGGAGGTCATCAAGGAGCATCCGGTCATGCTGAACCGTGCACCTACACTGCACAGGCTCGGTATCCAGGCCTTCGAGCCGATCCTGGTCGAGGGTAAAGCCATCAAGCTGCATCCTTTGGTGTGTACCGCCTTCAACGCCGACTTTGACGGCGACCAGATGGCCGTACATCTTCCCCTTTCCGTGGAAGCCCAGGCGGAGTGCCGTTTCCTGCTGCTTTCACCGAACAACCTGCTGAAGCCGTCGGACGGCGGTCCCGTGGCGGTCCCGTCCCAGGATATGGTCCTCGGGATCTACTACCTGACCCAGGAGCGTCCCGGCAACGCGGGCGAAGGCAAGTTCTTCCGCAGCGTCAACGAGGCGATCCTTGCCTATGAGAACAAGGTCATCACGCTGCAGTCCCGCATCACCGTGCGCCGCACGAAGACCATGCCGGACGGCACCGAGCTTCAGCAGAATGTATCCTCCACGCTCGGACGTTTCCTGTTCAACGAGATCCTTCCGCAGGATCTTGGGTACGTGGACAGAACCAAAGAGGGCAACGAGCTGCTGCTCGAGGTAGACTTCCTCGTCAAGAAGAAACAGCTCAAACAGATCCTCGAAAAGGTCATCAACACCCACGGGGCAACGAAGACCGCGGAGGTGCTGGACGCCATCAAGGCGACCGGCTACAAGTATTCCACCCAGGCGGCCATGACCGTTTCCATTTCGGATATGACCGTGCCGCCGGAAAAGCCTGAGATGATCAAGCAGGCCCAGGACACCGTCGACAAGATCTCCCGCAACTACAAGCGCGGCATGATCACCGACGAGGAGAGATACAAGGAAGTCGTGGATACCTGGAAAGAGACGGACGACAAGCTGACCAAGGCACTGCTGTCCGGCCTGGACAAGTACAACAACATCTTCATGATGGCGGATTCCGGAGCCCGTGGTTCCGACAAGCAGATCAAACAGCTGGCCGGCATGCGCGGACTGATGGCGGATACCACCGGTCACACCATCGAGCTTCCCATCAAGTCCAATTTCCGTGAAGGTCTGGACGTTCTGGAATATTTCATGTCCGCTCACGGCGCCCGGAAGGGTATGTCCGACACGGCGCTTCGTACCGCCGACTCCGGATACCTGACCAGACGTCTGGTGGATGTCTCCCAGGAGCTGATCATCCGGGAGACCGACTGCTGCGAAAACCGCGACGAGATCTCCGGCATGTACGTAAAGGAATTTACGGACGGCAAGGAAATGATCGAGCCGCTCCAGGAGCGTATCACAGGAAGATTCTCCTGCAATACGATCACCGATAAGGATGGCAACGTCATCGTCAAGGCCAACCACATGATCACGCCGCGTCGTGCCGCGAAGATCATGAAGGATGGCGTCAACGAGAACGGCGGCCCCATCGACAAGGTCAAGATCCGTACGATCCTCACCTGTAAGTGCAAGGACGGCATCTGCGCGAAGTGCTACGGCGCCAACATGGCTACCGGCGAAGCGGTGCAGGTCGGCGAGGCTGTCGGCATCATCGCCGCACAGTCCATCGGTGAGCCGGGTACCCAGCTTACGATGCGTACCTTCCACAGCGGCGGCGTGGCCGGCGGCGATATCACACAGGGTCTTCCCCGTGTCGAGGAGCTTTTTGAGGCCCGTAAGCCGAAGGGTCTTGCCATCATCACCGAGATCAAGGGTATCGCGGTCCTGAACGATACCAAGAAGAAGCGCGAGATGATCGTGACCGATCCCGAGACGGGCGACTCCAAGACGTATCTCATCCCGTACAGCTCCCGCATCAAGGTGACCGACGGTCAGATGCTGGAGGCCGGCGACGAGATCACCGAGGGTTCTGTCAATCCGCATGATATCCTGCGGATCAAGGGCGTGCGCGCCGTGCAGGATTACATGCTCCGCGAGGTGCAGAGAGTATACCGTCTGCAGGGCGTTGAGATCAACGACAAGCATATCGAGGTCATCGTGCGCCAGATGCTGAAGAAGGTCCGGATCGAGGACAACGGAGATACCGATTTCCTGCCCGGCACGCTGGTGGATGTCCTTGAATATGAGGAAGTCAACGAGAAGCTTGCCGAAGAGGAAAAGACGCAGGCGGAGGGCAAGCAGGTACTCCTTGGTATCACCAAGGCTTCCCTGGCTACCGATTCGTTCCTGTCCGCGGCTTCCTTCCAGGAGACTACCAAGGTCCTGACCGAGGCGGCCATCCGGGGCAAGGTCGACAATCTGATCGGGCTTAAGGAGAACGTCATCATCGGTAAACTGATCCCGGCCGGTACCGGCCTCCGGCGCTACAACCAGATCATGCTGGATGCTGGTCCCGAGGAGGAGCAGGAAGTCCGGACGGAGCCGGAGGAGGCTCCCGCCGAGGCAGCTGTTTCCGAACCGGAAGAGGAGCAGGCCGAGGGAGAAGAGATCGTTTTTGAAGAGCCGGTGGAGAGTGAAGAAGCTCCGGCGGAAGAAGAATAAGGATCTCTTTCATACAAAGCTTACATGGAACGGCCGCTGCCGGGTAAATGAACGCCCCGCAGCGGCCGTTTTTGTTTCATAGGAAATTCCATCGAATTTCCTATGAACAAAAAGACGGAATTATAAAACTACAACTGCATGTCTCAAGTATGATACAATAAAACAAATCAGCAGGAAGGGTGGTGAGCATATGGATCGGGAACTCCCTGTTTCCCCATGGCCGGAATGGCAGATCATCGAAAAGGTCGGAGAAGGTTCCTTCGGGACCGTCTACAAGGCGGAAAGGACGGAGCGGGGGCATTCCTTCTATTCGGCCATCAAGATCATAACGATCCCCTCCTCCAGGGAGGAACTGAACAGCGTCCGCCAGGAGACGGGCGATGAGAATACCACCCGTAAATACTTTGAAAACGTGATGGAGGAATGCATCAAAGAGGTCAGCACCATGGAGAACTTCCGCGGCAATTCCCACGTGGTATCCGTGGAGGACTTCAAGGTGACGGAGTATCTCGACGAGATCGGCTGGGATGTATTCATCCGTATGGAATACCTGACCAGCTTTCTGGATTACTGTGCCGAGAGGACGCTGACGGAGCGGAATGTGCTGAAGCTTGGCGCAGACCTGTGCAAGGCCCTCGATTACTGCCGGAGGCTGAACATCGTCCACAGGGACATCAAGCCCGAGAACATCTTTGTCTCCCGGTTCGGTGATTTCAAGCTGGGTGATTTCGGGATCGCCAAGGAGCTTGAACGGTCCGCCTCCAGCTTTTCCAAGAAGGGCACCTACTCCTACATGGCGCCCGAGGTATACCGGGGTGAATCCTACGACGAACGGGCGGACATCTATTCGCTGGGGCTTGTCATGTACCGGCTGATGAACCGCAACCGTCTTCCCTTCCTGGACCTTGACAAACAGCTGATCACGTACCGCGATAAGGAAAAAGCTCTTTCCCACCGGATGGCCGGGGAGGAATTCCCGCCGCCCGCGGAGGCCGGCGAGGGCTTTGCGGCGGTCGTCAGGAAGGCCTGCGCCTTCGCGCCGGAGGACCGGTACGCCAACGTTGCCGAATTCCAGCAGGACATCAACCGCCTGCGCCGCGGACAGAATGTGCAGCCTTTCCCGAAGGCGGTCAGCGTGGCCGCCAGGGAAGCCGTGGAAGCCCGCAAGGCCGCGGAGGGAGACCCGGAGCTTGCCTATGAGAAGGTGCGTCAGCAGGCGCACGAGGAACAGGAACAGAACCGCCAGGAAAAAGAAGCGAGAAGAGCGGAGCAGCGCGCCAGGGAAAAGGCGGAAGCCGAGCGGCGGAGCATGGAGATCCGCAGCAGCGCCGAGAGCCGCCGCAGGGAGAGAAGGCGGGAGGAGAGCCGGCACTGGAAAAGGCTGGCCATCACGGCGTTCCTGATCCTTGCACTGGTCGCGGCCGCGGTCCCCATCGCCGGACATTTTCTCAAGCAGATGGTGGAGAATACGGTACGGGAACAGTCCCAGCAGATGGTCACGACGATGGAGGAGGATCAGACCAGGATCGCTTCCATGGACGATGGCGGCGAGTACGCGGACGCCCTGCAGCTCATCCGGGACAGGACCAAGACCATCGTCAGCAGCCAGGATTCCTATGTCGTGGAAGGCGAGGAGGGAGCCCGGTGCTGGTATTATGACGATGACGGAAACCTCCGCAAGGTGGTGGTCTACCCCGAGTATTCGTCGGAGAACTGTTACGAGGAGTACTATTACTGGAACGATATCATGTTCTTTGCCTATATCTGGAACGATGATGCCAACAATATGTACTACTATCAGGACGGGATGCTGATCCGCTGGATCGACGAGGACGGCATCACGCATGAGAATGAGGAGGACAACCCCGAATATATGGAACGGGGAGACAGATACTGGCTGAATTCCCTCCTGGAAATGGGAGGGTGATTTCTATGATCGAGAATGAGATCAGATATGCATATACCTCCCACGTGGGGAAGCGCAGATCCAGGCATGAGGACAATTTCTGGTGCGGCGGCGACTTTCTTCCGCCGGAGAATTCCGGAACGGGGAAAGCCATCTCCGGATCGGTGTCGTGGGATTCCTGCCCGGCCTTTGCCGTCTTTGACGGGATGGGCGGGGAGAGCCGCGGAGACATGGCGGCCTTCCTCAGCGCCCGTGCGTTCGGCGAATACAGGACGGCCCACCTTGAGGACTTCCGGAAGCATCCCGGCGTCTATATCGAGGAGGTCTGCGGGAGCATGAACCGGGCGGTGACGGATTACGCGCTGGAGCACCGGATCGACACGATGGGGACGACGGCGGTGATGACCTTCTTTCATCACGACGGTATCCTCGGAGCGAACCTGGGAGACAGCCGTCTCTACCAGCTGTCGGAGAACGGCCTTCAGCAGCTGTCGACGGATCACGTGGCAGGCAGAGGCGCCTTTTCAAAAGCACCGCTCACCCAGTATCTGGGGATCGACGAGCCCGAAACGGCGCTGGATCCGGCTTCTGTCGTGATCAAGGCGGCGCCCGGAGATATCCTCCTGATGTGCACCGACGGACTGACCGACCTTGTGCGGGATGAGGAGATCGCCGGGATCCTGGGCGGGATCTCGCTGGCGGACGAGGGAAATCTTCCGGAGACGGCCCTGCTCCTGCAGGAGAAAGCCCTGGAGCGCGGCGGGCGGGACAATGTGACGGTCCTGCTGCTGGCGATCCCTTCCCGCAAAAGACCTTTATTTGCACGATGGAGAAAAGCGAGGTGATTTCCATTGAAAAACCGGATGCAGGATCTGGACTTCGAACAGGCGGTAGCCTTTGATTCGGTAAAGGATTACGAATTTACCCGCAAGGCTGCGCAGCGGTTCCGCGAGGTCGTGAGCCTGGACAGCTTTGAGGAGGAGGACGCGGATGTTATCTTCCATTATCTCTACAAGGAGATGGAACTGGTTTCCTTTGGGGATCATCTGAAGCGGTATATCTATGAGCGGGCCGGGCTTGAGGAGCCCTTCGGCGAGGTGACGACCGAGATCTACCGGGACATCGTGATGGATTCCTTCAAGGAGACCTACACGCCCCGGTCGATGACGCCCACCACGACCAAGCTGAGCTCGCTTGTGAACAACTGGCTGAACCAGGCCTCCGTCAAGAGGGAGACGGTCTTTCTGCTCGGGTACGGACTCCGCATGGAGGTGGAGGACGTGTCGGATTTCCTGACAAGGGTGCTCCGGGAGCAGGATTTCGATTTTCACAATCCCGACGAGGTCATCTACTGGTACACCCTGCGGAACCATCAGCCTTACCATGAGGCGGAGGTGCTGAAGGAGGAATACAAAAACATGGCCCCCCGCGAGAAAAAGCAGGGCGTCGTATACGGAAGCTCCCCCGAGCTTGAGACGGAGGAGGAGCTTAAGGAATACCTGGGGTGGCTGAAAAGCGGCTACGAGGATCCTCTTTCCGAGCAGAGCCAGGCGTTCCAGGAATTCATGACCCTGTACGAGAAGGCCAGGGAGATCATCGCGGCCATGTACCAGACCGACGAGGAGGAAAAAGAGAAGCCGCGGATCTGGACATCGGAGGATATCACCCCCTCCGATGTGGAGAAGGTGATCTGCAGCGGGATCCCCATCAACAGCATGGGCAATCTCAAAAAAATGTCCGCCTCGATCCTCTCCAGGCATTTCAGCCAGAAACGCTTCAGCCGGCAGCGGATCACCAACATCCTCAACCACAAATTCCCGGTGGAGAGGTTCGACCTGATCACGCTGGAATTCTTTATCATCTCCCAGGAGATGGATGAGGAGGATCCGTTCACAAGGTATCATGAGTTCCTGGTGCGGATCCAGGAGATCCTGAAGAACTGCGGCATGGGCGAGATCTACATCGTCAACCCGTATGAATGCTTTATCCTGATGTGCCTTCTGACGGACTGCCCGCTGGCGGTCTTTTCGGAGATCTGGGAGAAATCCTATGAGGAGCAGGAGGAGTGAGGACTTTTCTCTTTACAAATCCCACGGGAATTGGGATAATAAAAGCAGGACCGGCCGGACAGAAATGCCTGCCGGATGACATCAGCAGTTTCTGAGCCACACAAGGAGGGAAAGATCATGAAGAAAAGAGTATCAGTTCTGGCAGCTGCCCTGCTGACGGTATTTACCCTTGCACTTGCCTTGCCGGCAGTTCTGCCTGCTCTGGAAGCCCGGGTCGAGGCGGCCCAGGCGCAGCGCTATACGGTATCGGTTCAGACCGGTTACCTGGCACTCCGCACGGCGAAGGCCTTCGATTCTGCCAACGAGATCGGCGAGCTGTATACCGGTGATGAGTTCGACGTCACGGACAAGAGCGATTCCACCTACTGGTACGGCTATGCGCCAAAATACAAAAAATACGGCTATGTAAACCACAATTACCTGGTCGGCGGCGGTTCTGTCGGAACGTCCTACACGGTATCGGTGAAGACCGGCTATCTGGCGCTCCGGAATGCCAAGGGTTATTACGAGTCCAACGAGATCGGCGAACTGTACAGCGGGGATACCTTCCAGGTGACGGATACCAGTGATTCCACCTACTGGTACGGCTATTCCCCGAAGCATAACAAGTACGGCTATGTGAACCGCAACTATCTGATCGGCGCCGGAAGCGGCTCGAACGGGACGTCCTACACGGTATCGGTTAAGACCGGTTACCTTGCGCTCCGCACGGCCAAAGCCTACGATTCCGCCAACGAGATCGGCGAGCTTTACAGCGGGGATACGTTCCAGGTGACGGACACCAGCGATTCCACCTACTGGTACGGCTATGCACCGAAGCTCGGCAAATCCGGCTACGTGAACCGTAATTATCTGATCGGTGCCGGCTCGGGCAGTCAGGGACAGTCCTACACCGTATCCGTCAAGACCGGTTACCTTGCGCTCCGGACGGCCAAGGCCTATGAGTCCGCCAATGAGATCGGCAAGCTGTACAGCGGGGATACCTTCCAGGTGACAGACAAGAGTGATTCCACCTACTGGTACGGCTATGCGCCGAAGCTCGGCAAATCCGGCTACGTCAACAGAAACTATCTCTATTGACCGCTTATGGAAGACTATGTGCTGTTCCGGCCTTCGGAGCACCGGTTTCAGGATCTCAGGCTGTGCTTCTGCGGCTATGAGGCCTGTGATCCCCTGCATGGCTGGGGACCTGCCGTCCGGCCCAATTATCTGCTCCACTTTGTGCTGAGCGGGAAGGGTGTTTTCCAGGCCCGGGGACATCGCTGGAAACTGTCGGCGGGGGAGGGCTTCCTGATCGAGCCGGAGATGGTGACTTATTATCGGGCCGACCCGGAGGATCCATGGACATATCTGTGGGTCGGATTTGAGGGAAAACTGGCGCCCGCGTTGGTACACCTTCTCGGTCTCGGCGAGGAGAGACTGATCTTTCAGTCGGGCTCCGGGAGCGAACTGAAGCAGACCGTGCTGACCATGCTGCGTCATAACACGCTTTCTCTTGAAAATGATTTCCTGCTTCAGAGCCAGCTGTACCTGTTCTTTGCGATCCTTTTGCGGGATCTGGATGTGCACTATGAGATGGCAGGAGGCGGCGAGAATCTCTATGTGAGGGCGGCCAGGGATTATATCCAGGCCAATTATTCCCGCAGCATCCATGTCACGGACATCGCGGCCTACACGGGGATCAACAGGAGCTACCTGTACACCCTGTTCCGGAAAGAACTGGGGATCTCTCCGCAGAAGTACCTGGCCAATTACCGGCTGAGCCGGGCCGCAGAGCTTTTGACGATCAAGGATTACTCTGTCGAGACCATCGCCATTTCCTGCGGCTATTCGGACCCGCTGGTCTTTTCGAAGGCATTCAAGCAGGCCTACGGGGTCCCGCCTCTTAAGTACCGGGCCAGAAACCAGCAGGGATTCTCCGAACAGCTCAAACAGAATAAGGACAGACTGAAGAGGCTGCTGGAATGATTTTCGGCAGCCTCTTCGAATATAACATTTTGACTGTTTCATATAACATCAAAGGCTCTTGCGGAGGCGCCATGTCAGGTAGAATGAATTTCAGAATAGTAAACGCAGGAGGTGCATCATGAGCATTCTTGTCAACCCGAAAAACAACACATTTCATCTTCAGAATGATCATATCAGCTATATCATGACGGTTTATCCGAACGGCCAGATGGCGCAGCTGTATTGCGGAAAGCCGATCCACGATAAAGAGGACTTCAGTTATCTTCTGGAGGGCTCTCTCCGTTCTCACAGCGCGTATGTGGAGAACGGCGGAGATTCGATCTCCCTGGAGCATACCAAACAGGAGTACGCGGTCTATGGAAGCTCCGATTTCAGGGAGCCGGCCATCGAGGTGCGGCAGGAGAACGGAAGCCGCCTTTCTGATTTTGTCTATAAGAGCTATGAGATCCTTCCGGGAAAACCGGCTCTTCCGGGTCTTCCGGCCACCTATGTGGAATCCGGGGACGAGGCGGAGACGCTGGTCCTTCATCTCGCGGATGAGACGGCAGACATGGAGCTGCAGCTCATGTATACGCTCTTTGCCGGTGCAGGCATCCTGGCCAGGTCCGTCAGGGTCATCAACAACGGCAGCAGCCCTGTATTTCTGGAGCGGGTCATGAGCTTCTGCCTTGATCTTCCGGACGCAGACTATGATCTGGTCCAGCTGTCCGGCTCCTGGGCAAGAGAGCGTACCCCGGTCAGCCACCACCTGGTACAGGGGATCCATGCGGTTGAGAGCCTTCGCGGACATTCCTCGCACCAGAACAATCCTTTCCTGCTTCTCAAGCGGCCGTTGACCGACGAATTCGCGGGAGAAGCCATGGGCTTTTCCTTCGTCTACAGCGGAAACTTCCTGGCGCAGGTCCAGGTGGACACCTATAATATGACCCGCGTCATGATGGGGATCCATCCCAACTGGTTCTGCTGGAAGCTGGAGGAGGGCGAAGCCTTCCAGGCACCGGAAACCGTGATGGTCTTTTCGGACAAGGGCCTGAACGGCGTGAGCCAGACCTATCATAAGCTCTATCAGAACCGGCTCTGCCGCGGCGTATGGAGGAACAGGCCGCGTCCCATCCTTCTGAACAACTGGGAAGCTACCTACTTTGATTTTGACGAGGAGAAGCTTTTGAACATCGCCGCGAAGGCCAAGGAGTGCGGCGTGGAACTGTTCGTCCTGGACGACGGCTGGTTCGGAAAGCGGCGGAACGATTATGCGGGACTGGGCGACTGGTACCCGGCTACGGAACTGCTTCCGGAGGGGATCGCAGGGCTTTCCCGCAAGGTGGAGGCGCTTGGACTGAAATTCGGCCTCTGGATCGAGCCGGAGATGGTCAATCCGGATTCGGACCTGTACCGGGCTCATCCGGACTGGGTCCTTTCCATCCCGGACAGATACCGCAGCCTTTCAAGGCATCAGTGCGTGCTGGATTATTCCCGGCCGGAGGTGGTCGACCACATTCACGGCATGATCGCGAAGATCCTGCGCGAGTCGAAGATCTCCTACATCAAGTGGGATATGAACCGGAGCATCACGGAGTGCTGGTCCCACGCGCTTCCGGCAGACCGGCAGGGTGAAGTCTTCCACAGGTATATCCTGGGTGTATACAGCCTCTACGACCGTCTGACGTGCGAGTTCCCGGAGATCCTCTTTGAGTCCTGCGCCGGAGGCGGCGGCCGGTTCGATCCGGGCCTTCTGTACTACGCGCCGCAGACCTGGACCAGTGACAACACGGATGCCGTGGAACGGATGAAGATCCAGTACGGAACCTCCTATGTCTATCCGGTCAGCAGCATGGGCAGCCATGTATCGGCGGTACCCAACCATCAGATGAACCGGATCACGCCTCTCAAGACCAGGGCGGAGGTGGCTTACTTCGGAACCTACGGATATGAGCTTGATCTCAACAGACTGACCGAAGAGGAGCAGGAAGAGGTCAAACAGTACTCGGAGTACATGAAGCAGAACAGAGAGCTTCTGCAGTTCGGTACCTTCTACCGCCTGCAGTCACCCTTTACACACAATGAGATGAGCTGGATGGTCGTGAGCGAGGATAAAAAAGAAGCGATCGTCGGAGACTACCGCATCCTGTCGGAGGTCAATGCCGGCTTTACAAGGATCCGGCTGCAGGGGCTTGATAAGGACACCTGCTATGAGGTGGAGGGTCTCGGCCGCTTCTACGGCGATGAGATGATGAACCTCGGCCTTGTGACCAGCAACGGTTCCACCGGAAAACCCGGTGATGATGTGACGGCTGCCCGTGACTTTGACTCAACGGTCTACAGGCTCAGGGCTGTGGAGGACTGACGGCACAGAAATGGATAAAAAGAACGGAAAGAGGATCGGATTTACAGAATCGGAACAGTATATAAGCCTGGAGGACCTGCAGAATGTCTCCACCTATTCCGAAATGAATCCGGTCAATCTGGATTATTACGGCAGTGAACAATGCGCCCCGGGGCATTCTTTCGGACCGCATGTGCGGGCCAGCTACGTGCTGCACATGGTGCAGTCCGGACGTGGAAAGCTCGTGAAGGACGGCCGGGAGTACGAAATCGGCGCGGGCGACGCTTTTCTGATCCGGCCGAAGGAGGAGACCATCTATACGGCTGACCGGGAGGATCCCTGGCATTACATGTGGATCGGCTTTCACGGATACCGGGTATCGGAAATGCTTGACCATATCGGATTTACGGCCGGGGAACCGGTGCTTCACTGCCGGAACATGCCGAAGATCCGGGAGACGATGGAGACGCTGCTGAAGGCGAAAGACCTCACCTATATCAACGGACTTATCCGGATGAGCGCCCTGTACCGGCTGATGGCACTTCTCACGGAGAATTCATCCGCCCCGGAGGTGCAGGTACCGGAGAAGACCGGAGACTCTGTCTATGCTGCCATGGCGGTGGACCTTCTTATGAATTCGGTGCGGACCCAGCGGAAGATCGCGGACATTGCCAGGCAGATCGGGATCAGCCGGAACCATCTGACCATGGTCTTTAAGCGGGAGATGGGAGTTTCTCCGCAGGAATTCCTTATGAACTACCGGATGGAAAAGGCGGCCAGCCTTCTGACAGTCACCACCGATCCCATCAGCGTGGTGGCGGCGGAGGTGGGTTATTCGGACCCGCTGGCTTTTTCCAAGGCTTTCCGTGCACGCTATGGCGTGAGTCCGACCGAGTTCAGGAGTCAGAAGCCGGAGATTGTCATTCTGAAGGAAAAGGGCGAGTATACCAGTGAATACCCCCTGTAACCAGGCGGAATATGGGAAAAATGCGCAAGAGGCGGCCGTGGAGGCCGCCTCGCTTTAATTGGTATTTTTTCACAAAAATCAAATCAAAAAATTGGTTAATATTGCAAGTTGCACAAAAAACAAACATTTAACCATGTAGATATTACAAAATTCCATACAAGCAACCCCCTTAAAACGCTATAATATTTACAGCAATGTGACCAATCACATCAAACACAGGAGGAAAAAACATGAAAAAAGCTCTGTCAATCGCATTATCTGCCTGCATGCTTGCCGGCCTGACCATCGCGGCTCCGGCTACGGCACATGCTGAATTCTCCACCAGTGAACTGCAGGTCAACATCTGGGATAACAACCAGCTGGCAGGCCTTCAGGAGATCGCAGATGCATGGTCCGAGGAGACCGGCGTCAAAGTCACCATCAACGTTGTCGACTGGGACAACTACTGGACACTGCTTGAGGCAGGCGCTTCCGGCGGCCAGATGCCTGATGTGTTCTGGATGCATTCCAACGTAGCACAGATGTACATGGAGAACGACCTTCTTCTGAACCTGGATGACTACATTGCAAACGATGACGCCATCGACATGGCCAACTACTATGAAGGTATCGTGAATCTGTACAACAGCGACGGCGTACAGTATGCGGTTCCGAAGGATCATGACACCATCGCTCTTCTGTACAACAAGGCCATCTTTGACAAGTACGGCGTAGAGTATCCGACCGACGAGTGGACCTGGGAAGATGTCCTGGCAGCAGCCACCGCCATCACCGAAGCCGGCAAGGACGACGGTGTTTACGGATATGCGCTGAACACCTCCAACAACCAGGATGGCTGGTACAACTTCGTATATGATTACGGCGCACAGGTGGTCACCGATGATCACAAGGGCACCACGATCGGTTCCGAAGAAGGCAAAGCCGCTATGGAAATGGTTCGTAAGCTCCTCGAGGTTGCTGTTCCGCAGACCGTCCTCGCCGAGACAGGTACCGATTCCATGTTCAACTCCGGTCTGGCTGCTATGATCACACAGGGTTCCTGGATGATCAACAACTTCTACACCGCCGAGAATTCCGCTGACTATGCATGGGCGATGATCCCCTACGCAGATGCCAACGGCAACGGTGCGTGCGACGAAGGCGAGCGTCAGTCCTGCTACAACGGTCTTGGATGGGCAGCTGCCGCCAACACCGCTGATCCCGATGCTGCTTACAGCCTGATCTCCTGGTTCTGCAACGAAGAGAACCAGATCAAGCAGGCCGAGCTGGGCGTGACCATGGCTGGTATGCCGGGCGTTTCCGAAGCTTTCGCAGGCGCGTTCGAGGGCATGGATGTTTCCGCTTTCACCCGCGTTGAAGAAGAAGGTACCCTGTACTTCCGCCCGTATACCCGTAACACCACGGTTTGGGAAGATGCGATCCAGCAGTCCGGTGCATTCCTGGATGCATGGCTTGATCCGACCAACCCGGATACCATGGCAGCCGCCTGCGACAACGCACAGGCAATCATTGAGAACGCAATCGCTCAGGAGTGATCGTTCCCGCATAAGTACACAGGCAGAGTAACCTGCTTATGTATGATGGGGCAGCCGGAGGTTGCCCCATCCGCATTAAGTCGTAAATGACCTTCATATTTTATGGAAAGGGGGAGACTGCTTGAAGAAAAAAATGACACCGGCCGAAAAAAGCGAGGCAAAGTGGGGTCTTCTCTTCGTGGCTCCTACGATGATCGGTCTGATCGTTCTGAACTTCTACCCGATCTTTAACACCATCTATCAGTCCTTCTGCAAGACGGGTGACTTCGGAAAGGGAAACAAGTTCGTAGGTCTGGCCAACTATGCCGCCGTGCTTCAGTCTTCTGAGACATGGCAGTCCCTTTGGAATACGATCAAATATGCGTTGATCGAAGTGCCCTTCGGCGTCGTGATCGCGCTCATCCTGGCTGTTCTCCTTAACAAGAAGATTGCCGCCAGATCGGTTTATCGTACGATCTTCTTCCTGCCGATGGTCTGTGCGCCTGCCGCCGTGGCCATGGTATGGAAGTGGCTGTACAACCAGCAGTTCGGCCTTTTGAACCATGTATTCCATTCCAATGTTGCCTGGATCTCCGATCCGAAGATCGCCTGGATATCCATCGGCGTGATCGGCGTGTGGTCCATCATCGGTTACAATATGGTCCTGTTCCTTTCAGGTCTGCAGGAGATCCCCGGGGATTACTACGAGGCAGCTGACATTGACGGTGCCAGCGGACTCCGCCAGTTCTTCTCCATCACGGTCCCGCTGCTGAGCCCCACCACCTTCTTCATTGTCCAGACCCGTATCATCGGTGCCCTTACGGTATTCGATCTGATGTTCATGGTCATGGACAAGACGAATGTGGCGCTCAAAAAGGTACAGTCGGTCGTCTATCTTTTCTACCAGTATGCGTTTACCAACGGTAACAAAGGATATGGTGCAACGCTGGTCATAGTGCTTCTGATATTCATTATGATCATCACCTTCATCCTGCAGCGCGTAGAAAAGAAGATGGTCTATCAGAACTAGGAAAGGGGGAAATGATCAGTGGACAGTGCTGAAAAAAGATCAAGGCGCAACAAGATCCTTACCCATGTGGTTCTGATCATCATGGCGATCATCATGCTGGTTCCCTTCGCATGGATGATCCTGACGGCCGTCAAGACCAACCAGGAATCCATCTCCGTGAATCCGTTCTACATCTTACCGGCCCATGGCTGGCACTGGGAGAACTTCGGGACGGTCTGGAAGAGCTATAACTTCCTGGTTCTGTACAAGAATACACTGCTGATGATCTTCTTCCGTGTGGTATGCGCGTGTCTGACCGCTACCATGGCCGGCTATGCATTCGGACGTCTGAAATTCCCGGGCAAGAATATTCTGTTCTCCCTGGTTCTGATCCAGATGATGGTTCCGGCGCAGATCTTCATCATCCCGCAGTATCTGATGGTTTCCAAGATGGGGATGCTGAATACGACCTTCGGCCTGGTGTTCCCGGGTCTCGTCACGGCTTTCGGTACCTACCTGCTGAAGACGGGCTACCAGGGACTTCCCAAGGATCTGGAGGAAGCGGCCAGTATTGACGGTGCAAATGTAGGCCAGCGGTTCCTGCGGATCATGATGCCGCTTACCAGAAGCTCGATGGTTTCTCTGGGCATCTTTACCGCGGTATTCGCATTCAAGGATCTGATGTGGCCGATGATCGTTTGTACCAATGCAAACACGACGACGCTGTCGGCCGGTCTTGCCAAGATGCAGGGCCAGTACAGCAGTGAATATCCGACCATGATGGCGGCGGCTACGCTGGCTGTCCTGCCGATGGTCATCATCTACATCATCTTCCAGAAGCAGTTCGTGGAAGGTATCGCAACTTCCGGCGGTAAGCTGTAAGAAGCTGCGTACGGTGGGGTCAGGATCAGGACGAACCTGATGTTGACGATATCGTTATATGTAGGTAAAATAAAAGAGCCGGGAGGCAGTATGCTTCCCGGCTCATTGTTCGCAGGAATATACATCACAGGAGAAGCACCAGATGGCAGGAAAGCACTATTACCAGAGGCAGAATAAGAATACGGGAAAGTCTTCCGGTACGAAAAAACCGTCCGAAGGCCGACCATCGGAACCTTCCGGTCCGGATCCAAAAGGCCGAAAGAAGAACGGACGTCTTCCTGATAAGAGACCGGATGCTGCAAAGGATAGTCTTTTTGCCAGGCTGAAAAGACATCTCGGCAGTGAGAGGGAGAAGATCAGGGACCTTCCGGTACTTGAGAAAGCCGCCTACATCCGGGACTACTACTGGCTCTGGATCATTGGTATCCTTGCCGCGGTGATCATTCCCTGCTACATGATCTACCGTGCCTTTTTTACCACAAAGGATTACTGGTTCTATGCCGTCTACGCGAACACGACCGCGGACGCCGGCAACCGTTCGGACCTTTGGTGGGATTTTGTGGACTATGCAGGGTTTAACACCCGTGAGAAAAAGGTTGAATTCAATGCCGCTTCTTTCTTTGATCCGTCCAAGAGCGGCGGGACGACCAACAGCTATTACCAGGCTTTTGTAGCGCTGGTGGAATCCGGTGACCTGGACATCCTGACAATGGAGGAGCCGGAAGGATTTAAGGGAATCGGAAGCAGCGGACGGCTGTTGGATCTGAACGATGAGAAATGTGACGCGATCCGTGAAAAATACGCGGACCGGCTGGTCTACTGCGACCCGTACGACGAGGAGTACAGTGATTCTCCTGTACCTGTCGGGATCGATATTTCCGACAGCCTTCTGGTGAGTAAATACCACGTGTACGAGGAAGGCTGCTATCTGGGAATCTCCGCCTATTCCGAAAGGATCGGCGCGGTGGAAGAATTTCTGGAATTTGTGCTTTCCCGGGAAACGTAGGCCTCCGCGACAGCACTGGCCTCCGACAGACTTGATCAGATAATAATATGCGTTATCAGAGGGGTAGAAAGAATGGGCAGATTCATCAGAGGAATCCTTGACAATGACAGCACCTTCGGACAGCTGATGACCCGCTGCGGGATCATCATGGGGGCGAACCTCATGTTCATCCTGTTTTCATTGCCGGTCGTCACGCTGGGACCAGCGCTGGTGGCGCTTTTCCATGTCATGTTCAAGGTGCTGCGGGGGGACGGCGTTCTGAATCCGTTCAAGGAGTTCTGGACCGGATTCCGCAATAACTGGAAGCAGGGCCTTGTTTTCGGGCTCCTTATGATGGCCGGGGCGTTCTTCTGCATCGTGGACATCCGTTTTCTGAACACCCAGGGGGGCGGACTGACGATCTTTAAGTATGCCGTGTATGCGGTGGCGTTCGTCCTCGTTATCCTTGCGTCCTATACGATCCCGGTGATCGCGGCTTTTGCCGATACGCTGCCGAACCTCATGCGGAACGGCATCTTTTTTGCCGCGAAGAATCCCTTCAAGATGATCCTGATCGTGGCACTGAATGTGATTCCCGTCGCGGTGACCTACATTGACGAGAAGATGCGCCCGCTCTATGTGTTCATCTGGGCTATGTGCGGCTTTGGGGCCATCGTGATGCTGGAAGCGTCGCTTCTCATCAAAGATTTTGCCAAATACCTGCCGAAGGTGGACGCCTACGGGAACTTCATCGAGGAAGGGGAGGAGAACGCCGGTGAACTACCGGGGGAAACGATCCCGGACCCGGAACAGAACGAAGAAAAAGAAGCAAAGAAAGCACTGGATGACATGAAGAAGCTCGGGATGTGATATAAGGGGCTCGCTTGCATACCCCTCCAAGCGGTATGCAAGCGAGCCCCCATTTAATACGTTAAATTAGATAGTCGTAGATGAAGCGGCTGAGTTCTGCAATCGTGGCCTGTGCGTTTCCGGGCGCTACATTCTGTGACATAAAGACGATCACCAGGTCGTTGCCGGTCGGTACATTGTAGATGATCGCGGCGTCGTTTTCCACGTTGTCGAGCTCGCCGGTCTTGTTGGCGACGCCCACATCGGAGGGCATCTGCGAAGGGATCTTGTGCCTGCGGGTCTGACCCTTCAGAAGCTGGAACATGGCGTCGGCACCGGCAAGCGGTACGCTGGTGTCCTTACCCGTACTGTTGTTGTAGATCTGCATCAGCAGCTGTCCGCAGTCATTGACGGACGTGTAATTGTCGCCGAATTCATTGCTGTGGAGCAGAAGACGCCCCATAGATGAATCAAAGAAGCCATGCGCCTGGGCGTAGCCGGTGACGGCTGCCATACCGGCGGAAGAATCCCCGCCGCCGAGGTAGGAGGTCAGGGTGTTGGCCGCGTCGTTGTCACTGACCGTGATCATCGGGGACAGAAGACTGTCCAGCGTGCCCGCCCCGTAGGTCTGGGAAAGCACATCGTAATTCTCATAGACGGCACCCATGATATACAGCTTGATCAGGCTGGCCGCCAGCATCGGCTGACTGCCGATGGAGGAAGAAGCGCCGGAGGACAGGTCGCCGACGAATACAGACCACTGGCCATTATTCTGCGGAAGCCTGCCGGCCAGCTCTGCCATCAGGGCATCAAGCCTCTCGTTGCTTCCGGATCCGGACAAGGAAGCGGTGATGTCCGTTCCGCTTGTATCGATCCCGAAATAAGCGTCAACGCCTTCGACGATCCCCATCGTCATCATATCGCGAAATTCTACATTTTCCATCTGATTCCTGTCGTTTTCATTTGTCATGGTCCCAATCTCCAGAATCGTGACCGGCATGACACTCAGGTTGATGCCGGCGATCGTGTCATCTGTACGGACGCCAAGATCCGTAAGACCGGTGTCCGCACAGTAAGCCTCGAGCAGCGACTCGGCGAGCCTGTTCGAATCCTCGGAAAGCTGAGGGACATCGGCGTTGTCCTTGGACGGGCAGACAGCGCCGGCACCGGAGACAGAAGGATCTTCATTCTGCCCGGCGTCGATCTTTACGAAGATCTCCGACTCACCGGCGTCGGCAAGCCCGGCACGTTCCTCGTCGCTGATGGCGACGGAGGGATCATCCTGGGTCAGGACGACCTGATATCCACGCTTTTCGAGCAGATCCCGTGTGGCGGACGCGACGTCGATGGCGAGCCCGAGGGATTCCCCCTGCGCAATGGGATCCAGACAGACGATATGGCCGTTCAGCATGGATTCCAGACTGGTCGCTGAGGTCAGAAGCGCGTCGCCGGCTTCCTCCTCAGGGGCGGCCACCGCACTCGAGGAAAAGATAGAGCCGCTGTCTCCGGAATGGGAGAGCATGCCTTCCTCCTCGGCCGGAACCGTACAGATACACGCGGCGGGGATGAGCAGGGCTGCACTGATGAATGCGGCCAGGCGCGCCGCGGCGGAATGATTTTTCTTCATGACAATACCTCTTTCAACATATGATATGGAATGATGTGTCCGCTCCTGCGGAACAGACGAGATATTTTTATTATAAGAAGAAAGTACGCAAAAAGCAATATTCAGTCGTTTTCGTGCTGTTTTTCCGCCTCCTGCCGGTATTCGGTGGGACTCTTCCGGTAATGCTGCCGGAACATTTTTGTGAACGCCAGCGCATCCGGATACCCGCACTGCTGAGCGATCATCGAGACGGACTGGTCACTGTGCCGCAGAAGCTCCGCCGCTTTGCACATCCGGAGATTGATCAGGTATTCCTGGGGAGAGATCTGGTATTCCGCGTGAAAGCTTTTGGTCAGGTAGCTCCGGTCGACGCCGACGTAATTGGCGATATCGGAGATGCGGATCTTGTCCATGTAATGGTTGGTGAGATACTGCATTGTGACTTTGGCGTATTCCGCGCTGGCGTGGACTGGCTTTGTGGAACGGGCGGGGAGCTGCCGGATCGCGAGCGAAAAGAAGCGGAGCAGCAGAGACTCACGAAGAAGCTCGTTCGCAAGCGTCAGCTGATGGGTCCCGAGCATCTGCATGACACAGTCCGCCATGGGAGCCAGATCGTCCAGATGGATCACGTGCTGCAGCGGTGAAAAGCCCATCTGCGAAAGGATGTAGGCGGCCTGGTAGCCGTTGAAACCGATCCAGAAGTAGCTCCAGGGATCCTTCTGGTCTGCCCGGTAGATCGTCACGTCTCCCGGATAGATAAGAAACATATCGCCTTTGGAAAGTTCATAGGTTTTGTTGTGGACTTTGTAAATTCCATGCCCATCCATGATCGAATGGAGAAGGTAGGAGCGCCGGATGGAAGGACCGAACTGGAATCCGGGAGGACAGTGCTCCACGCCGCAGTAATTCAGATGACAGGGAGAAGGACCATGGTAATCTGTGCTCAGGTCGGCGATGTTTGTGTACGGAAAATTGACGACCTGCTTGTTTCCTTCGTTCTCCAGGACCTCCAGGACGGTCATGGCGGATCTTTTTGTGATTCTTGTATTCATTGTGTGTCATCTCCTTTTGGGGGAACGTAAGGTCTGCCTGACAACAGTACTTCTGCGCACTGCGCGTAAAGAAGATGCCGCTGTCACGACCGCGGCACTTTTTACATATATCATACAGGATTCAGAAAAGAATGGGAAGAAAAGCTTCGGCAATCGGACACATTTTTCCATATTGTCTTCGCACCAATAAGTATGGAAAAATGATCTTTTATGCTACACTTTTCTCAGCGCGGGGAACTACCGCCGCAGAAAAACCACATGAATCGATATAAAGGAGGGTGACCACATGAAGACAAGGAAAATGACAGCAGCGATCCTTACGGCAGCTATGGTCTGCGGACTTGCCGGCAGCTACACGACCGTTCAGGCGGCAGATACCATCGAAGTGAAGATCTGGGATTCCAAGCAGCAGGCCGGGATCCAGACGATCTGCGATGAGTGGACCGAGACCTCAGGCGTGAAGGTCAATGTGGAAGTTGTCGACTGGGATAACTACTGGACGCTGCTCGAAGCAGGTGCATTCGGAGGCGAGATGCCGGATGTGTTCTGGATGCATTCCAACTATGCGCAGAAGTATATGGAAGGAGATCTTCTCCTGCAGCTTGATGACTACATTGCCAACGACGAAGCGATCGACCTCGGCAATTATTATCAGGATATCGTAGCCCTGTACCAGCGTTCGGACGGAAACACCTACGCGATCCCGAAGGACTATGACACCATCGCACTGTGGTACAACAAGAAGATCTTTGACGATGCGGGCGTTGCCTATCCGGACAACACCTGGACCTGGGAGACCCTGCACGATGTGGCCGCACAGCTGAATAATCCGGATGCCTCCATCTATGGTCTGGTCGGAAACACCGACGCAAACCAGGAAGGCTACTACAACGCGATCTACAGCTACGGCGGATATGTCATCAACGATGACCATACCAAGTCCGGCTATGATGATCCCAAGACCCTTGAGGCTATGAAAATGTACGCGACCCTGATCGAGGATTGCATGGCTCCGCAGTCTGTCATGGCGGAGACCGGAAACTCCGGCCTCTTCATGGCCAATACCGCAGCCATGGGTATGTTCGGTTCCTGGTATGTCGCTTCCTTCAAGGAGGTCGAGGGTGCCGAGAACTGGGGCGTTGCGGAGCTTCCGTATCACGACGCCGATGGAAACGGCCAGTGCGACGAGAACGAGCGTGTCTCCATCTACAACGGACTTGGCTGGGCAGCTTCTGCCGCAGTGGAAGATCCGGATACCGTTTATTCCCTTCTTTCCTACCTGGGCTCCAAGGAAGGCCAGACCCGTCAGGCAGAGCTTGGTGTGACCATGAGCGCTTACGAAGGAACCTCCGATGCATGGAAGAACAGCACGGATGTCGTGGACCTTTCCGCATATCTTGACGAAGCAAACGGAGATGCCAGACTGGTGATCATGCCCTACTCCCGTTCCACGATCTGGGCAGAGGATGCGAAGCAGGCTTTCGTGGCTGCATGGCAGGATCCCTCCAAGATGGAAGAGGTATGCCTCTCCATCGCAGAGAGCATGAATGCACAGCTTGCCGAGGAGTAAAGCTGACGTAGAATGCACATAACCTCCGGACAGTTCCCTGTCCGGCTGCATGACGAAGCCCCGGATGTCAGAGATGATATCCGGGGCTGTTTTTTGTGATGCGTTATCAGAGCTTTTTTTCGATTTCCTTGATGATCGTCTTCAGCGCCTTGATGCGTGCGTACTTCTTGTCGTTCGATTCCAGTACGTGCCAGGGGGCGAAGGAGGTGCTCGTCTTCTCGATCATCTCATCGATGGCTTCCTCGTAGAGGTCCCATTTCTCGCGGTTCCGCCAGTCTTCATCGGTGATCTTCCATTGCTTTTCGGGCGTGTTCTGCCGGTCGGTAAAGCGGGCCAGCTGGGTATCCTTGTCGATGTGCACCCAGAACTTCACGATGACGGCGCCCCAGTCCTTCAGTTCTTTTTCGAACTCGTTGATCTCGTTGTAGGCCCTCTGCCAGTCATTCTCGCTGCAGAAGCCTTCCAGACGCTCCACCATGACCCGGCCGTACCAGGTACGGTCGAAGATCGCAATATGTCCGTCCTTGGGGAGACGGGTCCAGAAACGCCACAGGTAGTGGCGGGCCTTCTCGTGAGGTTCCGGGCTGGCGATGGGATGGACCTCATACCCGCGGGGGTCAAGCGCCGCGGCGACACGCTTGATGTTGCCGCCCTTGCCGGCCGCGTCCCAGCCCTCGTAGGCGATGATGACGGGGATCTTTTTGAGGTACAGCTCATTGTGCAGCTCGCGCAGGCGCTTCTGGCATTTGTCAAGCTGGTCTTTGTACTCCTCGGGCGTCAGCTCCTTGCCCTTTAAGGGGATCTCGGAGAGCTTCGGCATGGTCTTCAGCTGGAACGTGTTCTGGAGAATGGGAGCCGCGTGACTCTCGTTGACCAGCGCGGTATCGATCGCTTTCACCAGGAATTCCGTCATCTGGAGCTCCGCCCATTTGCGGTCCTCGGAGTCGATCAGATACCAGGGCGCATTGGACTGGTTCGTGTCGAACAGGTACCGGTCAAAGACCTTGAAGGCTTTTTTGTAATTCTTGTTCTGCCACAGGTCGTCCTCCGAGACGCGCCAGGAGGCGTTTTTGTCGTCCAGAAGCCTTTTGAGCCGCTTCGATTGTTCCTTCTCTTCTATATGGAAGAAAAATTTCATGACAAGGTAGCCGTTATCGGTCAGGGTCCGCTCGAAACGGCGGATGCTGACGATCCGCTGGCGGTATTCCTTGTCCGTAAGCTTGTCCCGCAGGTACTGGCCCGTGATCTCCTCCATCCAGCCGCCGTCAAAGAACATCAGCTTGCCCTGCTCGGGGATCTTGATGAAATGACGGTACAGGAAAGGCTCACGTTTTTCGACATCGGAAGGCTGTGACATGGTTGATACTTTAAAGAACCGGGGATCCAGGTTCTTGATGACTTTGCCGAGCACGCTGCCTTTTCCGGCGGCGCCCCAGCCTTCCATCAGGACCAGGACGGGCAGCTTTTTTTCTTTGATCTGCATTTGACGTACGGCCAGCTCTGCGCGTGCTTTTTCGAGACGTTCGGCAAGCTGCTCATCGTCAGGCCGTTGTGCTTTGATCCATTCCTGAAGCATGATGATTCCTCCTTTATGTAAAACATGCCGGTAAGTGACAGGCTTTTTTACTTGAAAGTGTAGCTATATTGTAGCACAGCACGCACCGTTTGTGAATGATAATAATGCATTTTGCACAAAAAATGTGTCACTGGAGACAAAAAGAGAGTGCCTGCCTGTACTGAAACGCGAAGAGGGATCCCGGGCAGGAGAGCGGCACAGAAAAATGCTTGACAGATTTCTGCCGAAATATTATAATATTCAAGCGTGCGATTCCACACGATTCTTTTCGTGCGCAAAAAAATAATAGCAGCCGAAGGACAATAACAACAGACAGCCAATCGGGAGGTGAAATGGATGCCAACATTTAACCAGTTAGTTAAGCAGGGAAGACAGACTGCGGCCAAGAAGTCCACAGCTCCGGCTCTGCAGAGAACCTACAACTCATTAAGAAAGAAAGCTGTTGCGCAGTCCGCACCGCAGAAGCGTGGTGTGTGTACAGCAGTGAAGACCGCAACACCGAAGAAGCCGAACTCCGCCCTCAGAAAGATCGCCAGAGTACGTCTTTCCAACGGTATCGAAGTTACGAGCTACATCCCCGGCGAAGGTCACAATCTTCAGGAGCACAGCGTCGTGCTGATCCGTGGAGGAAGAGTTAAGGACCTGCCCGGTACCAGATATCACATCATCAGAGGTACGCTGGATACCGCAGGTGTAGCGAACAGAAGACAGGCCCGTTCCAAATACGGTGCCAAGAGACCGAAGAAGAAAGCCTGATTTTTTTAAATCATCAATTACATCACAGTAAGTCATAGTTGTAGTACGGTATTCCATATACCCTTTCGGTTGCGGGTTAAATATAGGACTTTACCAGTGCGAACACAATAGAAACTTAAGTGAGTACCGATGATATAATCCGAATGATTAAGGAGGGAAGTAACGTGCCACGTAAAGGACATACTCAGAAAAGAGACGTTCTGGCTGATCCGGTATACAACAACAAAGTGGTCACCAAGCTTATCAACAACATCATGCTGGATGGTAAGAAGGGTGTAGCCCAGAAGATCGTATACGGCGCATTTGCCAGAATCGAAGAGAAGGCGGGAAAGCCCGCTATTGAAGTTTTTGAAGAGGCTATGAACAACATCATGCCGCTTCTCGAAGTAAAAGCAAGACGTATCGGTGGTGCCACTTACCAGGTTCCGATCGAGGTAAGAGCAGACAGACGTCAGGCCCTGGCGCTCCGCTGGCTGACCATGTTCTCCCGCAAGAGGGGCGAGAAGACCATGGAAGAGAGACTGGCGAATGAGCTTCTGGATGCCATGAACAACACCGGTGCTTCTGTGAAGAGAAAAGAAGATATGCATAAGATGGCAGAGGCAAACAAGGCCTTCGCCCATTATCGCTTCTAATCGGGGGAGGAATAACTTTTGGCTGGAAAAGAAGGAAGAGAGTATCCATTAGAGAGAACCAGAAACATTGGTATTATGGCTCATATCGACGCGGGTAAAACAACTCTTACCGAACGTATCCTTTATTATACAGGTGTCAACTACAAGATCGGCGATACCCATGAAGGAACTGCCACGATGGACTGGATGGAGCAGGAGCAGGAGCGAGGAATCACCATCACTTCCGCTGCGACGACCTGCCATTGGACAGAGCAGGAGGACTGCAAGGTCAAGCCGGGCGCTCTCGAGCACAGGATCAACATCATTGATACGCCGGGACATGTGGATTTCACCGTAGAGGTTGAACGTTCCCTTCGTGTACTGGACGGCGCTGTCGGCGTTTTCTGCGCAAAGGGCGGCGTTGAGCCACAATCTGAAAATGTATGGCGCCAGGCGGATACCTACAATGTTCCGCGTATGGCGTTCATCAACAAGATGGACATCCTCGGTGCGGATTTTTACGGCGCCGTGGACCAGATCCGTACGCGCCTCGGCAAGAACGCCATCTGCCTGCAGCTGCCGATCGGCAAGGAAGATGAGTTTAAGGGGATCATCGATCTGTTTGAGATGAAGGCTTACATCTACAACGATGAGAAGGGCGACGACATCACGATCACCGATATCCCGGACGACATGAAAGAAGACGCAGAGCTGTATCGTACCGAACTGATCGAGAAGGTCTGCGAGCTGGATGATGATCTGATGATGCAGTATCTCGAAGGGGAGGAGCCGTCCGTAGAGGAGCTGAAGGCTGCCCTCCGTAAGGGAACCTGCGAATGTACGGCTGTTCCGGTATGCTGTGGCAGTGCGTACCGCAACAAGGGCGTGCAGAAGCTTCTGGACGCGATCATCACCTACATGCCGGCCCCGACGGATATTCCTCCGATCGAAGGCGTGGATCTTGACGGAAACGAAGTCGTGAGACATTCCTCCGACGAGGAGCCGTTCTCCGCACTGGCGTTCAAGATCATGACAGATCCGTTTGTCGGTAAGCTTGCGTATTTCCGCGTTTACTCCGGCACGATGAACTCCGGTTCCTACGTGCTGAACGCGACCAAGGACAAAAAAGAGCGTGTTGGCCGTATCCTGCAGATGCATGCCAACAAGCGTATGGAACTGGAAAAGGTCTACTCAGGTGATATCGCGGCGGCGATCGGTTTCAAGTTCACCACCACCGGTGATACGATCTGTGACGATCAGCATCCGGTCATCCTGGAGTCCATGGAATTCCCGGAGCCGGTCATCGAGCTGGCGATCGAGCCCAAGACCAAGGCCGGCCAGGGCAAGCTTGGCGAAGCACTCAGCAAGCTTGCTGAGGAAGATCCGACCTTCCGTGCACATACCAATCCCGAGACAGGCCAGACCATCATCGCCGGCATGGGCGAGCTTCATCTGGAGATCATCGTTGACCGTCTTCTCCGTGAGTTCAAGGTCGAGGCAAACGTAGGTGCCCCGCAGGTTGCCTACAAGGAGACCATCACAAAGAACGTGGACGTGGACAGCAAGTATGCGAAGCAGTCCGGCGGACGCGGACAGTATGGTCACTGCAAGGTCAAATTCGAGCCGATGGATGCCAACGGCGAGGAGCTCTACAAGTTCGAATCCACCGTCGTGGGCGGCGCGATCCCGAAGGAGTATATCCCGGCTGTCGGCGAGGGTATCGAGGACGCCATGAAGGCGGGTGTCCTGGGCGGCTATCCGGTCGTCGGTGTCCATGCGAATGTGTACGACGGTTCGTACCACGAGGTCGACTCTTCGGAGATGGCCTTCCACATCGCCGGATCTCTGGCATTCAAGGATGCCATGAAGAAGGCGGAGCCGATCCTCCTTGAACCGATCATGAAGGTGGAGGTCACGACGCCTGAGGATTACATGGGCGACGTCATCGGCGACATCAATTCCAGGCGCGGACGGATCGAGGGCATGGACGATATCGGCGGAGGCAAGATGATCCGCGGATTCGTTCCGCTTTCCGAGATGTTCGGCTATGCGACAGATCTTCGTTCCAGAACGCAGGGACGTGGAAATTACTCCATGTTTTTCGAAAAATACGAGCCTGTACCCAAGTCTGTTGCCGAAAAAGTTCTGGATCACAAAGGATAATAAAAGCTTGCAAATATCAGGGTTATGCAATATAATCAAGTTTAGCAAGTCTCAAAACGTAAGTATGCTCTAAGGGAGAGCAAGTTTTAAGGAGGAAGTTCAAAAATGGGAAAAGCGAAATTCGAAAGAACCAAACCGCATTGTAACATCGGTACCATCGGCCACGTAGACCATGGTAAGACCACTCTGACCGCAGCTATCACCAAGGTTCTTGCGACCAGACATATTGGTAATAACGTTATTACCGATTTCGATCAGATCGATAAGGCTCCGGAAGAGAGAGAGCGTGGAATCACCATCTCTACCGCCCATGTAGAATATGAGACCGAGAAGAGACACTATGCACACGTTGACTGCCCAGGCCATGCTGACTATGTAAAGAACATGATCACCGGTGCTGCACAGATGGACGGCGCTATCCTTGTTGTTGCTGCTACTGATGGTGTTATGGCTCAGACCAAGGAGCACATCCTTCTGTCCCGTCAGGTAGGCGTTCCCTATATCGTAGTTTTCCTGAACAAGTGCGATATGGTCGACGACGAAGAGCTGATCGAGCTGGTTGAGATGGAAGTCACCGAGCAGCTTGAAGAGTATGATTTCAATGACTGCCCGATCATCAAGGGTTCCGCTCTGAAGGCTCTGCGTACGATTCTTGCTGTTCCCGTG
>JAFTPT010000017.1 GCA_017463155.1 Blautia sp. | reverse complement strand
CTGGAGCAGGGCAAAAACCTTGGAGCCAGATACTATCAGGCTTTATTAAAATGTCTTCGTGAAGAGAATAACATCGATCTGATGAACAGGCTGATTGATGGAGATGTCGGAGAAGACGAGATGGAGCAATTGTATCGCCGATATGGAATTGGCGACCGATAAAGACCGGGGCCCCGCCGGGACCATGCAGACAGTCAACGAAGCAAGGTACACCTTCTGGCACACAGTGATCGACATCTGGCAGGCCAGTGGCCAGCCGAAGGATGAGTTGATGATATATTGGAAGAAATGAAAGGCTTTCTTGCATTTCTTACCACCCACATATATAACAATCCCCAGGGTTTTTGGATGAAGGCCCTGGGGATTGTTGGATATAGACATTGCCGAGAAGCGCAATAAGGAGAACATTAATCTCCAAGTTGTCAGTAAGATTGAATTATGCTATAGTACGATTTAGACAGGATGGTTTGATGGGGATGAAGTTATGACTCGCAAACATATCATTTTCTACGGCTGGGTCCAAGGTGTCGGCTTTCGGTATCGTGCCCGGCATGCGGCTGATCTTTTCGGCTGCACCGGCTGGGTTCATAATGAGTGGGACGGCAGTGTTTCCATGGAGATTCAGGGAGAAGAAGAGAATATCGACAAGGTGATCCTGGCAATTGAAGCCGGGAGATACGTGCAGATCACAAACCTGGACGTGAAAACGATCCCGGTGGAAGTTAACGAGAACGGATTCAGGACAAGATGAGGAGGAACCCGACAAGTTCGTTAGTTTCGAGGTAGAAAAGGAAAAGTTGACAATGAGCAAAACGATCGTGGCTGTGAACGCAGGACCCCGTAAGGGCTGGAACACCGATAGACTGATCATAGAGGCGGCAAAGAAGCAGCGCCACGAAACCGTATTTCCCGAAGAAATGAAGACAGCCTACGAGATGGGGCTGAATCTTTGTGAATAAAACGACAGGAGATGGATATATGACAAACATTCTGGAATGGCTGGAGGCGTCGGCGGAGAGATTTCCCCAAAAGACTGCCTTCGCGGATGAGACACAGGCGATCACCTACAGGCAGTTGATGGCGCGGGCGCAGAAGATCGGCAAGATCCTTGATGAGAAGATCACGCCCTGCACGCCGGTGGCCTTTTATCTGGAGAAGAGCTGCACCGCGATCACGGGCATGATGGGCGCGGTATACGCGCGCGGCTTCTATTCGGTGTTGGATACACGCCAGCCGGAGGCCCGCCTGCATACGATCGTCGGCATTCTGGATCCGCAGGTCATCCTGACGGACCGGGAGAACGAGGAGAAGGCGCGGACTCTTTTTGCGGAAAACAAGGCGGAGCTTCTGGTCATCGAGGATCTGCTCGGGGACGCCGGTGAGGAGCCGGAGGATCTGGTTTCCGGCATCCGTCCGGATGCGCAGGATGTGGACCCGCTCTACGTGAACTTCACCAGCGGCAGCACGGGCACGCCCAAGGGCGTTGTGGTATGCCACCGCTCGGTGCTCGATTTTATCTCCTGCTTTACAGAGATCTTTGACATCACGGACAAGGACGTGATCGGAAACCAGGCACCCTTTGATTTTGACGTGTCCGTCAAGGATATTTTCAGCGGCCTCCGGACCGGCGCGACGGTGCAGATCATCCCGCGGGGCTTTTTCAGCGCCCCGATGAAGCTGCTGGATTACCTGTGCGACCGGGAGGTGACGACGCTCGTCTGGGCGGTCAGCGCCATGTGCTTTGTGTCCATCATGAACGGCTTTGACTACAAGGTCCCGACCAAAGTAAGGAAGGTGCTCTTCAGCGGCGAGGTGCTTCCCATCAAGCAGCTGCATGTCTGGAAAAAATACCTGCCGGATGCGACGTTTGTGAATCTGTACGGTCCGACGGAGATCACCTGCAACTGCACCTACCATGTGCTGGACCGGGAGTACGAGCTGAACGAGACGATCCCCATCGGTATTCCGTTCCCCAATGAGAAGGTGTTCCTGCTGAATGAGGAGGACCGTCTGGTGACGGAGCCCGGCATACCGGGCGAGCTCTGTGCCGGCGGTACCTGTCTGGCCCTCGGCTACTACAAGGAGCCGGAGAAGACCGCGGCGGTCTTTACCCAGAATCCGCTGAACAAGGCGTACCAGGAGATGATCTACCGCACGGGCGATCTGGCCAAATACGACGCCGAAGGCAAGCTTCTGTACATTTCCCGCAAGGATTTCCAGGTCAAGCATCTGGGCCACCGGATCGAGCTCGGCGAGATCGAGACGACGGTGATGAGCCGGGACGAGGTGACCCGGGCCTGCTGTCTCTATGACAATGCCAAAAAGCGTCTGGTGCTGTTTTACACCGGCGGGCGCGACAAAAAGGATCTCATGAAGGAACTCAAGCTTCTTCTGCCTCCGTTCATGCTGCCGAATGCCTACCATCCGCTGGATGAAATGCCGATGACCAAAAACGGCAAGATTGACCGGAAGCAGCTGAAAGAGATCGCGGGAATCGCATGATTTCTGGCAGAATATGCTATATTTGATGCCACACACATTGACAATGAAGGTGGTATATGCTAACTTAATAGTACGGTGATACAGGATCGAAGCGAGCATAAAGGCCTTCGGTCCTGTGTTATACAAAGGCAGCTGACATGACGGAATGGAAGGCTGCCTCATTTGTCCCGCAGGGCGGGACTTTATCCCAAGAACAGATATAGCCGGCGGATGCCGGCGGAACTCCGGTGTGATCCCGGGACAGCTTATCCCTGCTGTAATAGGCGACGAAAACCGTGTGTACCATTGGGAGGCAGATGCTTCCTGAGAAGGGCGGCCAGTAGGTCTGAGCCTGAGTCAGAATACAGATATCTGTTCCAACCAATTTATGATGGCTATCGTAGGCATAAACGATAGGCTTTTTTTCGTGCTCTGATAGCCGCCACATGCAGAAAGGAGAAGCAACATGAGAAAGAAACTGGCATTGGTACTTGCAGGAGTGATGGGCGCATCTCTTCTGGCAGCAGGAAGCTCCGTGTACGCAGAGGAGGCAGCAGCGGATCCGATCGTGCTGGGCTGCAGCTATGTCGCTGACAACACGAACCCCGTGGACAGCGCCTGGGATCTGACGGCCCACGGCATCAGCGAAGGCATCTATATGCAGGACGCGGAAGGTAATCTTGTCTCCCGTTTTGTGAGCGAGCTGACAAGGGAGGATGATCTTACCTGGAAGGCAACGGTGACCGGCGGTGTCAAATTCAGCGACGGAACAGACTGTGACGCGGCGGCACTGGCCGACTGCATGAATTATCTGCAGACCAACAACGCGATGACAAACGGTACAGCAGGTGTCGTGACCTTCACGGCTGAGGAGGACGGAAGTCTCACCATCGTGACCGAGAGACCGACCCCGGTCATGTCCTCTCTGCTCGCCGAGTGGTGCAATGTCGTCTTCAAGCAGGACGGCGACAACTTTATCTACACGGGCCCGTACATGGTCGAGAAGCTGGATTCCGGTGTCTCCCTTGAGATGGTTCCGAATCCCTACTATGACGACCGTGCAGGCGATCGTTCCGACGTGACCCTGAAGGTCTTCCGTGACAGCGCTGCCATGCAGCAGGCCTTCGAGGGCGGCGAGATCGACCTGATGTTCGGCCTGACGCCGGAGACCGCCGACATCCTGACGGGTGAGGGCTTCAATGTCAAGGATTATGACGCCGGCTATCAGTATTTTGCATTCACCAACCTGCAGGCAGGCCCCATGTCCGACCTGGCGGTGCGTGAAGCCATCAACATGATCATCGACCGTGAAGAGCTGACCACTGTGCTGAAGGGCGGCCGTGTGGCGACCGGTATCTTCGCAGGCTATTATTCCTTCGCGGGCGACGTTGAGGAAAAGACCGATCTGGACGCCGCTGCCGCAAAGCTTGAGGAAGCGGGCTACACAAAGAACGACGACGGTATCTTTGAGAAGGATGGCGAGCCGCTGTCCATCCACATGATCACCTACTCCGCAAGAGCAGACCTTCCGATCATCATGCAGATGGTTTCTTCCCAGCTGACCAAGGCCGGCATTGACAGCACCACCGAGGTCGTGGATGATATCGGCGCAGCCCTCGAGGCAGGCGAGTATGATCTGGCCTTCTATGCACAGCACACCGCTCCCTCCGGAGAGCCCTCCGCATTCCTGAACATGGCACTGACCGAAGGCGGCAGCCGCAACTACGCCGGCTACCACAGCGACAAGGTCGATGAGCTTCTGGCGAAGATGGGCGAGACCGAGCCGGGTGAAGAAAGAGACCAGATCTCCAAGGATATCCAGGCTGTCGTGGCGGAAGACCTTCCGATCATCTATCTGGTAGACCCGCAGTGGCATGTGGCCCTGTCCGAGAAGGTCGCGGATTATGTTCCGTACTGCGGCGATTATTACTGCGTAAACGCAGAGCTTGGTCTCTGATAAGCAGAGTTTCACAAAAAAAGTATATGTGACGGGAGGCCGGAAACGTACGGCTTCCTGCCCGTAAAGAATTGTGAACATGAAAAGAATTGCGATATATCTCATAAAATGGGCCATCATCTTTCTGGTGGCCTCCATACTGGTGTTCACCGTCGTACGGATGATGCCCAGCACACCGGTCGATAAATGGCTGGATGCCTACCATCTGCCGCACACGGAGGAGAATGTGGCCTTCATGACGCAGAAGATGGGCCTGGATAAGCCGCTGTATGCCCAGTATGTGCAGTGGATCGGCAATTTCCTGCACGGTGACTGGGGCGTGTCCCTGGTCTCCGGAGAAGATATCCGGCAGCGGTTCCTGGACAAGATGCCCTACTCCTTCTCGATCGGAATTCTGGGGCTTCTGATCGGGGCCGCCTCGTCCTTCTTTCTGGGATACCGGGCAGCGCTTCACAGGAACCGGTTCTGTGACCGGCTGACGACCTTCCTCACGATCTTCTCCCAGAGCGTGCCGATGTTCGTCCTGTCGATCCTGATCATCAACGCGTTCAGCGTGCGGCTCCGGATCGCCAGCTTCTTTACCGGTGACGGCAAGTACGCGATCGTGGCGTCGATCCTTCTGACCGCGTTGTACGCGACGGGTGGCCTTTCCAGAGTCGTGCGGTCTGCTTTTCGCGATGAGATGAGCAAAAGCTATGTGAAGTTTATGGTTTCCCGGGGGTTTTCCCGGGAAACTGTTCTTCTCAGGCATGCGTACAAGCCTCCGCTTGCAAGCCTCGTTTCGGCTGTGATCACCCGGTTTGCCGGCGTGTTCGGAGGCAGCACGGTGCTGGAATTTGCTTTTGCCATTCCGGGACTCAGTACGATGCTGGTTTCCGCGATGGACAGCCGGGACTATGCGATCCTGCAGACCTACATCCTGGTGGTCATCATCTGGATGTTTCTGGTGCACCTGGTCCTGAACCTGGTGCTGCACCTGATCGGGGCAAGGAGGGACGCATGAAGAAAAAACTGATCTTATGGGCCTTTTTTGCGGTCTTTGTCCTTTTTCTGTTCCTGGTTCCGCACCAGAATATCAAGCTTACGGATATCCTGAACACCTATCAGGGTTGTTCCCGGGAACACTTGCTCGGTACGGACAACCTGGGGCGGGATCTGTTTGCGTTGATGGTGACGGGCGGGCAGCGGACGCTGCTGGTGGTCTTCATCGCGACCCTAATCTCCTTTATCGGAGGATCGCTGCTCGGGATGATCGCGGCCTATGAAGGCGGGCTCTTACGATCCCTGATCCAGTTTATCGCGGATTTTGTGACGGTGGTTCCGTCGCTCGTCATGGCGCTGATCTTTTCGGCGCTGTTCGGGTTCTCGGCGCCGATGGCCGGCGTGATCTTCGGCATCGGCAACATCGGACAGTATATCAACCTGGCGGAAGGGCTGACGTCCGGCATGAAGGAGCGGGATTTCATCAGCGCGGAGACCAGTATCGGGCTTCCCAGGGCTTCGATCCTGTTTCTGCATATTTTCCCGAATATCATGCGTCAGCTTTTTGTCTACATGGGAAACAACGCGAGTTCTGTCGTCCTGCAGTACGCGGGACTGGCCTTTATCGGCCTTGGGACCGACGTGACCAACCCGGACTGGGGAACCCTGCTTTACCAGTACCGGGTCTATGTGCTCACCTATCCGAGGCTCGTGATCTGCCCGATCGCGGCGATCTGCCTGCTAGCGCTGTTTTTCCATTTTGCGTTTGACGACGCCCGCATCAAAGAAACGGAGTTGACGATCTATGACTGAGAATGCGGATATCCTGAAGGATGGAAAAATGCCGGCTCTTGAAGTGGACGATCTGTGCGTGTGGGTCCTGAAGGAAGGAAAGGAGATTCCGATCCTGTCCCATATCTCTTTCTCCATCGGGGAAGGCGAGCGCTGGGCGATCGCCGGTGAATCGGGCGCGGGCAAGAGCATGACCATGAATGCCATCACGGCGCTGCTTCCCGAGGGAAGCACGCGGATCAGCGGCCGGATCCTGTTCCGGCAGAAGGACGGATCCATGGTCGATCTGCTGTCGATCCCCTACAAGGAGCGGCAGGCGTTTGTGGCGGACCAGGTGGCGGTGATCTTTCAGGATTCGATCAACGCATTGAATCCGAATGAGCGGGTTTTTAAGCAGTGGAGTGAAACCGTGCTGCTTCACCAGCCGGGGCTTTCCCGGGAGAAGCTGATGCAGCATCTGCTGAAACGGATGGAGATCTTCGGGGTTCGCGGCGGCGAGGAGACCCTGCGGCATTTTCCGGACCAGCTGTCCGGCGGCATGCGCCAGAGGATCGCCATCGCGATGGCGCTGGAGTCTCCGGCCAGGATCCTGATCGCGGATGAACCGACGACCTCGCTGGATGCCATCACCCAGAGAAGCACGGTGGATTTTATCCGGACGCTCCTGGACGGCAGCGGCAGGACACTGCTCTATATCAGCCACAATCTGGGGATCCTGCAGTATATGTGCGACCATATCATGATACTGAAGAACGGCCTGATGGTGGAACAAGGCACCACGGAGGAACTGTTCTATCATGGCAAAGAACCGTACACACGCGAACTCGTCAGGGGAACCCTCGCCATAATGGGGGATTCCAATTTAAGGGATTAATTGGGGCTCGCTTGCGTACCGCTTGGGGGATACGAGATATGTGGCTGCTCGGGACACGCTTGTCTCCTTGGGATCGCTGCGCCGCATATTATTACGTGCTTCAGCCAAGCCTTGGGCCAGATGCTACTTTATGGAACATGGAACGTTATCGTGTCCCAAGGCGGCTTACGCACGTAAAGCTATGCTCACGATCCCCGGCGTCGACTGCAAGTGCCCCTATGCAGCCAGCATATCTCTGTATCTTCCCCCAACGCGGCAGGCTGCGCTCGCTGCGGATCTCAGCTGTCAGCCAGGTGTTATCTCAAGCAAGTGGAACGCTCCGCGTTCCAACAAAGACAGGGGACGGTTCTCTGTCTTGTTCTCTGTCTTGTTCCGAAGGAATGGCTAAACGGGGGACAGACGGAACAGCTGCCGGAGGGCGAAGATCATCGTCTCCCGGCAGCGTACGTCCATTTCCTCTACTCCTTTAAACCGTGAGCGATATTATGATAAATTAGAATGTAGGAGTATATAGATGATGTCAGTTGATGTTACACCAGATGTGATGCGCATGCATAACGATGCTGTTTCGGCCGAGGAGAGCCTGGAACGGCGGGATTCTTCCGCAGCCCCGGTCCTGCAGGCCATTGATCTGACCAAGAAGTTCCGTCGCGCTTCCGGAAGCCGGCTTGGCGGCGGGGACCTGTTTACGGCTGTCGATCACGTCAGTTTTTCCATGGCGGAGGGGGAGCTGCTGGGCCTTCTTGGCGAGTCCGGCTGCGGCAAGTCGACGCTTGCGCGGATGCTGATGCATCTGATCCCGCCCACCGAAGGGAGGATCATTCTTGACGGTATGGAGATCCAGTCCATGCGGGAGAGCGCCTTCCGCAGGAAAAGACACCTGATCCAGATGGTCTACCAGAATCCCTTCGACTGCCTGGATCCGACCAGACGCGTCAGCAGCCTTCTGGCAGAACCGCTGAAGCTCTGGCATCCGGCCATGAATGAGGAAGAGCGGAAGGAACGCATTCATGCGATGATCATGGACTGCGGCCTGCCGGAGAACTGCCTTGTCAAACGTCCGCGGGAATTCTCGGGAGGGCAGCTGCAGAGGATCGCCATCGCAAGGGCGCTGCTGGCGGAGCCGAAGATCCTGGTGGCGGACGAGATCATCTCCGCTCTGGATGTGTCGATCCAGAACCAGATCCTGCAGCTTTTGCTGAAGATGAAAGAAGAATACAGGCTGTCGATCCTGTTTATCACACATGACCTTTCGGTAGCCCGCAAAATGTCAGACCGGGTCATGGTGATGCAGGGAGGAAAACTGAAAGGGATCGGAAAACCGGAAGAGGTTTTCGCGCAGACATCCGAGCCCTATATCCGGGATCTGGCCGAAGCGGTATTTACTTTCTCGGGTAATGCCGGATCATAAAATACTTTTTAAAAATACACCTTGTATTTTGGATGTGTTCTCTGTATAATGGAAAAGATAAAAATTTGAGCTAGAAGAATGCAGAGGAGGACACGGGAATGGCGAAAAGAACTGACATTCACAAAGTACTGATCATCGGCTCCGGACCTATCATTATCGGTCAGGCGTGCGAATTTGATTACTCCGGAACACAGGCATGTAAGGCACTCAGAAGCCTTGGTTATGAGATCGTATTGGTTAATTCGAATCCGGCTACCATCATGACGGATCCGGAAATTGCCGACGTTACGTATATTGAGCCGCTCAACGCAGAGCGTATCGAGCGCATTATCGAAAAAGAAAGACCAGACGCGTTATTGCCGAATCTTGGCGGACAGTCCGGTCTTAATCTTTGTTCCGAGTTGGCCAAAAAAGGTGTACTTGACAAATACGGCGTGCAGGTCATCGGCGTACAGGTCGACGCCATCGAGAGAGGCGAGGACCGGATCGAGTTCAAGCATACCATGGAGAGCCTGGGCATCGAGATGGCGAGAAGCGAAGTTGCCTACACCGTGGATGAAGCACTCACAATCGCCGACAAGCTGGGCTACCCGGTCGTACTTCGTCCTGCCTACACCATGGGCGGTACCGGCGGCGGCCTGGTCTACAATATCGAGGAGCTGAAAAAGGTCTGCGCCCGCGGTCTGCAGGCCAGCCTGGTCGGCCAGGTCCTGGTGGAGGAATCGGTCCTCGGCTGGGAAGAACTGGAACTGGAAGTGGTCCGTGACAAGGAAAACAACATGATCACGGTCTGCTTTATCGAGAATATCGATCCTATGGGCGTACACACCGGAGATTCCTTCTGCTCCGCACCGATGCTGACCATTTCCGAAGAAGTGCAGAAACGTCTGCAGGAGAAATCCTACAAGATCGTCGAGGCGATCCAGGTCATCGGCGGCACCAACGTGCAGTGGGCGCATGATCCGAAGACAGACCGGGACGTGATCATCGAGATCAATCCGCGTACCTCCCGCTCGTCCGCCCTGGCCAGCAAGGCGACGGGCTTCCCAATCGCGCTGGTTTCCGCCATGCTGGCGACCGGCCTGACCTTAAAAGAGATCCCCTGCGGCAAATACGGTTCGCTGGACAAATATGTACCGGACGGCGACTATGTGGTCATCAAGTTTGCCCGTTGGGCATTCGAAAAGTTCAAAGGCGTTGAGGACAAGCTGGGCACCCAGATGCGTGCCGTCGGCGAAGTCATGAGCATCGGCAAGAACTTCAAGGAAGCCTTCCAGAAGGCAGTCCGGAGCCTGGAGAACGGCCGCTTCGGCCTTGGCCATGTCAAGAACTATGACAGCCTTTCCAGGGAAGACCTGATGAAGAAGCTGGTGATGCCCTCCAGCGACCGTTACTTTATCATCTATGAAGCTCTCAGGAAGGGTGCGGAGGTCGAAGAACTCCACCGCCTGACCCATATCAAGGCGTATTTCCTGGAGCAGATGCAGGAGCTGGTAAAGGAAGAAGAGGCGCTGATCGCCGGCAAGGGCAGCCTGCCCGCGGATGACGCGCTGATCGCGGCCAAGAAGGATGGCTTTTCCGACAAGTATCTGGGACAGATCCTGGAGATCCCCGAGGAAGAGATCCGGAACCGCCGGATCGCCCTGGGCGTGGAGGAAGCCTGGGAAGGCGTCCATGTCAGTGGAACCAAGGACAGCGCCTACTATTATTCCACCTACAATGCAGAGGATAAGAACCCGGTCAGCACTGCGAAGCCGAAGATCATGATCCTCGGCGGCGGCCCGAACCGGATCGGCCAGGGCATCGAGTTTGACTATTGCTGCGTACATGCGTCTCTGGCGCTCAAGAAGCTGGGCTTTGAGACGATCATCGTCAACTGCAACCCCGAGACGGTTTCCACCGACTACGACACCTCCGACAAGCTGTATTTTGAGCCGCTGACGCTGGAGGATGTGCTGAGCATCTACAAGAAGGAAAAGCCGGTCGGCGTGATCGCGCAGTTCGGCGGACAGACGCCGCTGAACCTGGCTTCCGACCTTGAGAAGAACGGCGTAAAGATCCTGGGCACCTCCCCGTCGGTCATCGACCTGGCGGAGGACAGAGATCATTTCCGCGCGATGATGGACAAGCTGGAGATCCCGATGCCGGAATCCGGAATGGCCGTTACCGTGGACGATGCCATCGAGATCGCCGAGAAGATCGGCTATCCGGTCATGGTGAGACCCTCCTACGTGCTGGGAGGCCGCGGCATGGAGGTCGTCTACGACAAGGAGAGCATGGTCGGCTACATGGAGGCGGCCGTGGGCGTGACCCCGGATCGTCCGATCCTGATCGACCGTTTCCTGATGCATGCGACCGAGTGTGAGGCGGATGCCATCAGCGACGGCACCCACGCGTTCGTGCCGGCCGTCATGGAGCATATCGAGCTGGCCGGCGTGCATTCCGGCGATTCCGCCTGCATCATTCCGTCCCGCCACTTAAGCGACGAGAATGTGGCTACGATCAAGGAATATACCCGCAGGATCGCGGAGGAGATGCATGTCAGCGGTCTGATGAACATGCAGTATGCCATCGAGAACGGAAAGGTTTTCGTGCTGGAGGCCAATCCGAGAGCGTCCCGTACCGTACCGCTGGTCTCCAAGGTCTGCAACATCCGCATGGTGCCGCTGGCGATCGATATCGTGACCGGAGAACTGACGGGCAGACCGTCGCCCGTACCGGCACTGAAAGAGCAGAATATCCCGTACTACGGCGTCAAGGAGGCCGTGTTCCCCTTCAACATGTTCCCGGAGGTCGATCCGCTGCTCGGACCGGAGATGCGTTCGACCGGCGAGGTGCTGGGCCTTTCGGATGTGTGGGGCGAAGCCTTCTACAAGGCGCAGGAGGCGACCCAGACCCGGCTTCCGCTTTCCGGAACGGTGCTGATCAGCGTCAACGACAAGGACAAGCCCGAGGTGGTCGACATCGCCCGCGATTTCGCGGAGTGCGGTTTCCACATCCTGGCAACCGGCCGAACCCAGAAGCTTCTGGTGGAGAACGGCATCGAGGCGGAGTATGTCAACAAGCTGCAGGAGGGACGTCCGAACATCCTGGACCTGATCACCAACGGCAAGATCGACATGGTCGTCAACACGCCGGGCGGCAAGGAGAGCGGCTGGGACGACAGCTACCTGCGTAAAGGGGCGATCCGCAAGAAGGTGCCCTACATGACCACCATGGCGGCCGCCAGGGCTACCGCCAGCGGCATCAAGGCTATCAAAAAGCGCGGCTCGAGCGAGGTAAGATCCCTGCAGGAGCTGCACGCCATGATCCACGATAAGTAAAAACCGGTGATCCCGGTCAACGGACCGGCGTGAATACCGGAAAACGAATACAATGCATGAATGACAGAAAAACCCGCAGGCAGGCGCCTGCGGGTTTTTCTGTCATCGTCTTAATTCAATCTTAATTTCTGATGCGGCATCTTAATGCTATCTTTGCAGCCCGGGTTTTACAATGGGTCTATCAAAAAAGAAGGAGAGAACCTATGTCTGTACGATTGTCATGGAAAAAGCTATCCTCCTTCCAGCTCATCATTCTCGGCTTTCTGGGAGTCATCCTGATCGGAATGGTGCTGCTGCTCCTGCCTGTTTCGGTGAAAGACGGCTGCGGCGCGTCGATCGAGACCGCCCTGTTCACATCCACATCTGCTGTATGTGTGACCGGGCTGATCATGGAGGATACCGCCACATACTGGTCCGGGTTCGGCCAGGCCGTCATTTTGACGCTGATACAGATCGGTGGTCTGGGTATTATAACTGTCGCCGCCTTTTTTGTGATGATCTCCGGCAGAAAGATCACCCTGCTGCAGCGCAGTATGCTGCAGGAGAGTTATTCAGCGATCCACATAGGCGGGATGATAAAAATGACCGGCTTTATTTTTAAGATCGCCCTGATTGCCGAAGCGTCCGGAGCGCTTCTCATGATGCCGGTATTTTGCGGTCAGTACGGTTTTTACGGAATCTGGATGTCCGTTTTTCATTCCGTCTCGGCATTATGCAACGCCGGGTTTGACATTATGGGAGATAAGACAGGGCCTTTTTCCTCCCTGACCGGCTATGCGGTCAACCCGGGGATCGTCATTCCGGTTTGCCTTCTGATCGTCATAGGCGGGATCGGATTCTTTACCTGGGAGGATATAGCTGTAAACCGGCTGCACTTTCACAGATACCGGATGCAGAGCAAGGTCGTTATTGTCACAACGGGAGTACTGATCCTTTTTCCACTGCTGCTCCTGTTTGTGTTTGAATATTCCGGGAATTCAGGCACGGAACGCTTCTTTCTTTCTCTGTTTCAGGCCATAACGCCAAGGACCGCCGGTTTTAACACAGCGTCCCTTTCGTCTTTGTCGGACGTGGGATGTATGCTGCTGATCACGCTGATGATGATCGGCGGTTCTCCGGGATCGACGGCCGGCGGCCTGAAAACAACGACCCTCGCGGTGCTTGCCGCGACGGCCTTTTCGGTATGTCGAAGAAAGAAGAATGTATATCTTTTCGGAAGAAGAGTCGAGGACGGGACGATCAGGCATGCGGCAACGCTCCTGCTGATGTACCTGACCCTGCCGGTCATCTGCGCGGCCGTCATAAGCATATTGGAAAACCTTCCTGTCGGAAGCTGCCTGTTTGAGACGGCATCCGCGATCGGGACAGTCGGGCTGTCATTGGGGCTTACGCCTTCTCTCGGCCTTCTGTCGCATCTTATACTTATACTTTTAATGTTTTTCGGACGGGTGGGTGGTCTGACGCTGATCTATGCAGCGATCAATGTGACCAGCGCAGAGGTTTCCCAGCGGCCTGTCGAAAAAATACATGTCGGATAAGGAGACACGAATATGAAATCCATACTGCTGATAGGGATCAACAATTTCGGGGCCATGCTCGCAAGACAGCTGCATGTTCTCGGGCACCAGGTTCTGGCCGTGGACCGGGAAGAGGAGCGGATCAATGCCATACTTCCCATCGTCACGGATGCGCAGATCGGTGACAGTACAAATGAAGCTTTCCTGCGTTCTCTTGGCATCAACAATTTTGATGTATGCTTTGTCACGATAGGCAGCGATTTCCAAAGCTCACTGGAAACGACTTCCCTGCTGAAGGAGCTGGGCGGCCGGCTTGTTGTGTCCCGGGCCGACAGAGAGGTTCAGGCGAAGTTTCTGCTTCGAAACGGAGCGGACGAGGTGATCATTCCCGAGAAGCAGATTGCAAAATGGGCGGCAATACGCTATGCATCCGATCACATTCTGGACTATATCAACCTTGATAAAGACAATGCCATTTATGAAGTAACTGTTCCAAACGAATGGATCGGGAAATCCATAGGTCAGATCGATATACGGAAACGGTACGGGATCAATATCCTGGCTGTTAAACAGGGCGGAAAAATGAACCTTTCCGTGACATCGGACACGATCCTGCATGAGACAGTAACCTTGCTCGTTCTCGGAGATTGGAAGGCCATGCATAAGTGTTTTAAGATCTAGCAATACCGGCCTTATATCGGAAAGAGGTGAGTCCGTGTGGAAGATATCCTGTTGATCCTGTTGATGCTTGCGGTTTTTGCCTTCGTTTATCATGCAGTGGACCGTTTTGGAAAGTTTATGGATGAATGTGAGATGAACTATGATATAATGGATCATAAGCGAAATGAAAGGGATACATAGATGAAAACGGATCTGGAGAGCAACGAGCGAATCCTCGTGTGCCTTTCTGCCTCACCCTCAAACCAGAAGGTCATTGATGCCGCGGCAAGAATGGCAGAGGCCTTTCACGCAGCGTTCTCGGCCATATATGTGAAGCCTGTAAACGATGATCTGCTTCCGGAGGATGACAGGCTCCGCCTTCAAAGCAATATTGCGTTTGCGGAGCAGAACGGAGCGGACATTGTAACGATCATCGGGGAGGACGTTCCTGCCCGGATTGCGGAATACGCGCATATCTCCGACACGACAAAGATCGTCGTGGGGCGGAGCGGAGCAAAAAGGCGGCACTTCTGGAGCAAAAACCCCCTGACAGAGCAGATCATTCTGAACGCACCGGGCGTAGATGTATATATCATCCCTGATTCTTCGGCAGATATAAAGCAGCAGAGCAAAAAGCTGGATCTGAAGACGTGGATCCGGCCAACGTGGAGAGATTCTTTCATTACATTGCTGCTTCTCGCTGCCGCTACAGGTGTTGGCCTCCTGTTCATGTTCTTTGGATTTTCAGAAGCAAATATCATTACAGTCCTGATTTTGGGAGTGTTGATCATCGCGGTTTTCACGTCGAGCCCGGTCTACGGCATTGTGAGCTCGCTGGCAAGTGTCCTTTTGTTCAACTGGTTTTTTATCGAGCCGAGGTTCAGCTTTCACACATACCAAACGGAGTATGCGGTCACTTTTCTCATCATGCTTGTCTCGTCCCTGATCACAGGAACACTGGCGAATAAGCTGAAAGGGAGCGCGCGGCAGTCTTCTCTTGAGGCGTTTCGCGCAAAGGTCCTTTTTGATACGAACCAGATGCTGCAGAAGGCAGACTGTGAGGAGGAGGTTATCCGCATCACTGCACAGCAGATAAAAACACTTCTGGGCCGCGATGTTGCGTTTATTCCGTCGAGCCATAACGAAGAGCCGGATAGTCTGATCACACGGGATACTTCTTCGCTATATCACCCTGTCAGTCTGAATGGTTACTGTTATGGAGTGATCGTGATCTATTTAAATGGTGAAAGCCTGGAAGCATTTGAGTACAGTGTCTCTTCTTCTATCATAGGCGAGTGTGCCATGGCGCTGGAAGGACTCAGAAACGCGGAAGAAAAAAGACAGGCCGACATGGCTATGAGGAACGAGCAGCTCCGGTCAAACCTGCTTCGTTCGATCTCTCACGATATACGGACTCCGCTTACGTCCATCTCAGGGAATGCAAGCAACCTGCTGACACATTATGAACAGCTGGATGAGGAAACGCTGAAACAGATCTTTTCGGACATCTATGATGATTCGGAATGGCTGATCGACCTCGTTGAGAACCTGCTTTCGATCTCGCGTATTGAAAACGGGCAGATGGATCTTCATCTGTCGCTGGAGGTCGTGAATGACGTGATCGAGGAAGCCCTGCGGCACGTAGATAAAAATGCCGCTCAGCATTCGATCATCGTTCAGCCGGGCGGTGATATTCTGATTGCCAGGATGGATGCGCGCCTGATCTCACAGGTATTGATCAATCTGGTCAACAACGCCATAAAAAACACACAGGTCGGTTCTGAAATAAGGATAAGCAGTGAGCAGGCCGGCAATTCTGTCTTTGTGCATGTTGAAGATAACGGTCCGGGGATTCCGGATGACAGGAAGCCCCATATCTTTGAGATGTTCTATACCGGGCAAAACGATGTTTCCGATGGAAGAAGGGGAATGGGTCTTGGACTTGCCTTGTGCAGGTCCATCATAGAGGCGCATGGGGGGACGATCACTCTGACGGACAGTGATCCTACAGGCTGCTGCTTTACCTTCTCATTGCCCTCAGGAGAGGTAACGATCAATGAATAAGCCGATGATTCTTGTTGTTGAGGACGATGTGCCCGTCCGCAACCTGATGAGTACGACCCTGAAAACACATGATTATAAGTATCTGACTGCGCCGACGGGAAGAGAAGCCATCATGCTGGCGTCTTCTCATAATCCGGACGTGGTTTTTCTGGATCTCGGTCTGCCTGATATGGATGGTGTTGAGGTGATCCGGTCGATTCGAAGCTGGTCAAACATGCCGATCATTGTGATCAGCGCCCGAAGTGATGACGATGACAAAATAACAGCACTGGATGCAGGGGCAGATGATTACCTTACAAAACCGTTCTCTGTGGACGAGCTGCTTGCGCGTCTTCGCGTTACGATCAGACGCCTTTCCATCATGAATTCAGGAAACGGTGCGGACAGCTCTGTCTATACTAACGGAAGCCTGAAAATAGACTATCCTGCCGGATGCGTTTTTATGAACGGAGAGGAGCTGAAGCTGACGCCCATTGAGTTTAAGCTGCTGTGCCTTCTTGCCAAAAATACCGGAAAAGTATTGACACATACGTACATTACACAGAATATCTGGGGGCGGAGCTGGGACAAAGATATTGCCTCTCTTCGCGTATTTATGGTCACGCTTCGGAAAAAACTCGAGCCGACACCGGACTCACCACAGTTTATACAGACACATGTCGGCATAGGATATCGAATGCTGAAGATTTAATGTAGGATCGCTCACAGCTGAGATCTACAGCGAGCGCAGCCTGCCGCGTTGGGGGAAGGATACAGAGACAAACGTGTCCCGAGCAGCCACATATCTCGTCCCCCTCCCAAGCGGCATGCAAGCGAGCCCCCATTTAATACCTTAAATTAGATTTTGTTCACTCATTTCTTCCAACAGTTCGTTTTTCATGTCATACAGTTTCTGCGACAGATCCACATAGACCTTCTGGGGGTTGTGGAAGCGGCGGGATTCATCCCACAGCGTCGCCTGCTCCTTTTTGCAGATGGCCTGCAGCTCCATGACGGAGGGAGATTCGTAGACACATTCGCCGTTCTTGAAGACCGGGACCAGCAGCTCGCGTATATCATACGTGCCGCCGAGGATCTTGGTCTTTTTCCATGTGTCGATCGGGTCGAAGACGATCATGGTCTCCTCGGGATCAAAGTGTTCGTCCGCCAGGCAGATCAGATCGGCCTTGATCTTTCCGGTGGTCTTGCTGTAGATCCGGTAGACGGTTTTGTTGCCGGGATTGGTGACCTTTTCCGTGTTCTCCGAGAGCTTGATCTTGGGGATGAATTCACCTGTGCTCTCATCCTTGACGGCCGCGAGCTTGTAGACGCCGCCGAACGCGGGATTGTCCGCGACGGTGATGAGCCGCGTGCCGACGCCCCAGGAATTGATCCGGGCGTCCTGGGCCTTCAGGCTTTCGATCAGGTACTCGTCCAGGTCGCTGGAGGCGGAGATGATGGCGTCGTCAAAGCCGGCGGCGGAAAGCATCTTGTAGGCTTCCTTGGAAAGGTAGGCCAGGTCGCCGGAGTCGATGCGGATGCCGTAGCGGGTCAGCGGAATGCCTTCCTCCCGCATCTCTTCAAAGACGCGGATCGCATTCGGGACGCCGGACTTCAGCACGTCGTAGGTGTCCACCAGGAGCGTGCAGGAATTGGGGTACAGCCTCGCGTAGGTCTTGAAGGCCGTGTATTCGTCCGGGAAGCTCATGATCCAGCTGTGGGCGTGGGTGCCCAGCACCGGCACGTCGAACATCTGGCCGGTCAGCACGTTGGAGGTACCGGCACAGCCCGCGATCACAGCCGCTCTGGCGCCGTAGATGCCTGCATCTGGGCCCTGCGCCCTGCGAAGGCCGAATTCCATGACTGGATCGCCCTTGGCCGCAAAACAGACCCTGGCAGCTTTGGTGGCGATCAGGCTCTGATGGTTGATGATGTTCAGGATGGCGGTCTCCACCAGCTGCGCCTCCATGATAGGAGCGATCACCTTGACAAGAGGCTCCCGCGGGAAGACGACGGTGCCCTCCGGGATGGCGTAGATATCGCCGCTGAAGCGGAAATTACTTAAATACTGAAGAAAATCCTCCTCGAAGATGTGAAGAGACCGCAGGTATTCGACATCCTTGTCGGAAAACCGCAGGTTTTTGATATAGTCGACCATCTGCTGAAGGCCTGCGCAGATCGCGAAGGCGCCTCCGCAGGGATTGGTGCGGTAAAACATGTCAAACACGACGGTCTGGCTGGAGGGGTTCTTGAAATACCCCTGCATCATGGTCAGCTCATAAAGGTCGGTGAGCAGCGTAAGATTGTCAGCACTCATGGTGGTACCTCTTTTCTTTTGGGGCTGGATCGCCCGTGAGATCAATGGTGACTGTCTGATTCCATATAGTAAAAAGGAGGTCTCCCAAAGGAGACCTCCTGTAGCAGGGCTAGGAGGATTCGAACCTCCAACTGACGGAGTCAGAGTCCGTTGCCTTACCATTTGGCGATAGCCCTTCACATGCCGTTTCTCAACGACAAGTGATATTATATAATAGGAGCATGAAAAAATCAAGTAGTATTTTTAAAAAATAACAGGAAACTGCGGCTGCCTGCGAAACAGCCGTTAAAGCCCTTGCGGAAGCTGCCGGTATACGTAAAAATCCGCGTAATTTCCGGCGCTTTTTGCGGTTCCGTACATGCCGAACACCGTGCCGGTAAAGCAGCACATGTTTTCGGGATGGGCTTCCTCGGTTCCCATGAACCGGAGGGAGATCCCCTTGGCGGCCGTCGTCCAGCCATCCTCCGAAGAGAGAAGAGAAGCCGGATCCGCACCGGCAGATGCCATTTTCACCTCACAGGCAGCCTGCAGATCCCGCACGTGGATGCGGAAGGCGTACAGCATGCCTTTTTCGGCCGGCACCCGTCCGAGGATCGTATCCTCCCCCTGGAGGCAGCGGACCGCCTGGATCCAGCTGTCGGCGCCGTTCTCGTGGTATTCGAGGCGGATGTGATTGTTGTTGTCCTGCAGGTACACAAGTCCCGCCGCTGCTTCCCCGTCTCCGTTACCGGAGAGCGTAAAGACCGTTTCGGCCGTGCAGAGCTTTGTCTGCTGGCGGAAGCCCGCAAAGGCGGGGGAAGCCTGGTCCTTCAGCGTGGAAGGATTCAGCCGCAAACGAAGAACGCCCTTTTCCGGCTGCAGCGTGACCGTATCCGGGACCGGATTCCGAAGCTGCAGAAGGTTCAGCGGCAGTGCGCGTGCCTCCCGGGAGAAATCATAGGAGAGGAGCAGGACTCCGTCCCTGTTCTCCGGGAGGTGAGCGCATTCATAGGAGGATGTGTCTGTATATGGCAAGGAGGGAGTTCCGGACAGCGGGTCCGCCACCGGGACTTCGTCCTCCAGCATACCGGTTTCGGGGTTGACAAAGGGCCAGTCGTTTTCCCATTCCACGCGGGCCAGGAAGGTCTCGCGGCCGAGCAGCGTCCGTCCGTCCGTGGGCCGGCAGGCCAGCATCACCAGGTACCAGTTGCCCTGCCCGTCGTCAAAAAGATCGGAATGTCCCACGCACGTCACCTTTGCCCAGCGGCCCATATGGCGGTGGGTAAAGACCGGGTTGTACAGGGCGTATTCGTAGGGGCCGGTCAGGTTGCGGCTTCGCGCGCACATGATGGAATGCTCCATGTCCGTGCCGCCCTCGGCGTGCATGATATAGTACCAGCCGTCCTTTTTGTAGATATGCGGCCCTTCGGGCCAGATCGCCATCTTGGCAAAGCCGTACAGTACCACATATTCCTCGCCGGTGAGATGCCAGGTGTCAAGGTCGAGCCGGCGGATCCAGATCTCACAGTCCCCGTTGTGGGTGTAGCCGGCGGAATTCTCGCGCTGGCCGATGTACCAGCAGGAGCCGTCATCGTCAAAATAGAGACTCGGATCGATCCCGATGGCTTCCTGCAGATAATGGGGCTCGGACCAGGGTCCTGCCGGATCTGTGGCCGTCACCACAAAATTCCCGCCGCCATGCACGTTGGTACAGATCACATAGAAGGTACCGTCATGATATCGGATGGTCGGCGCGTAGAGGCCTTCCGAATGCCTGACGCCGTCAAGAGGCAGCTGGGACATACGGTCCATGACATTTCCGATCTGTTCCCATGTGCACAGGTCGCGGCTTCGGAACACCGGGATGCCGGGAAAATACGCGAAGGTCGAGTTGACCAGGTAGTAGGCATCATCCACACGGATGAGGGACGGATCCGGGTAAAAGCCCGGCAGTATGGGATTCTTTACTTTCATAACATGATCCTTACAGGCGGTTTGCCGGTCAAAGAGATGCTCTTTTCATCCGGCTGGCAGGTGCCGGCGTAGATGGCAAAGTGTTCACCGTCCTTGATCCGTTTTCCTTCCTCGTCGACGACAAGAAACGCTCTTTCCGGGACAGGAAGGATGACTTCACGGGATTCTCCCGCGGCCAGATCGACCCGCAGGAAGCCTGCGAGACACGGATTCGGCGGCGCGAGCGGAGAATCGAGATTCTTTACATAGATCTGTACCACGTCCGTGGCGGAGCGGCTGCCTGTGTTTGAGACGGTCACGCGGACCTTCACGCCTTCATCCCCGGCTTTTTCCGAAGAGGAGGCAAGCGAAGCTTCCGTCACCGCGATATTTCCGTAACCAAGCCCGTATCCGAAGGGATACTGGGCCGAGTGTTCCATGTAGCGGTAGGTCCGGCCCTTCATGCTGTAATCCTCGAAGTCCGGAAGCTCCTCGAGCGTCTCATAGAAGGTCACCGGAAGCTTACCGCCCGGTTCCTCCTCGCCGAAGAGGACCTTCGCGCAGGCTTTTCCGCCCCGGGAACCGGGATACCAGAGAACCAGGACCGCGTCAAAGTGTTCGGATGCGTAGGAGAGATCGATATCGCTGCCGGCCAGCAGGCACAGCACGACGGGTTTCCCGGAGGCCTTGCAGACTTCCAAAAGCTTCCGCTGAGACTCGGGCAGCAGAAGATCATTCTTGTCGCCGGAGGCGTAGCTGTTGCCGGTGTCGCCTTCCTCGCCTTCCAGGGTCTCGTCGAGGCCCACACAGAGGATCACCACATCGCTGTTGTCACAGACGATGGCGGCCTCGGAAAGGCGGTCGTTCTCGAAGGCCAGGTTCTCGGTCTTGCTGCGGAACAGGTCGCAGCCCACGGATGTCAGGACGCGGATCCCGCTGCCGGCCAGATAATCCTGCAGGCCTTCCTGCACGGTGATGTACCAGGAGGCGGTGCCGTGATAATTGCCGGTGAGAGCAGCGCGGCTGTCGGCATTGGGGCCGACGATGCCGAGGGTCCTGATCTTTTCTTTGGAGAGAGGCAGGATCCCGTTGTTTTTGAGAAGGACAAAGCTTTCGGAAGCGGCCTTTTCGGATAAGGCGAGATGCTCCTCGGATTCCACCACGGAATAGGGGATCGTGTCGAATTCGGTCTCGTCAAAAAGTCCGAGCAGGAACCGCGTGGTATACAGGCGTACCGCAGCCCGGGTGATGGTCTCTTCGGAGACAAGCCCCTTTTCCACCGCCTTCAGGATGTGCAGGTAGGTATTGCCGCAGTTCAGGTCGCAGCCGTTGTTGATGGCCAGGGCAGCCGATTCCGGAGCGGTGCTTGTCACCATGTGTCCCTCGTGGAAATCGCGGATCGCCCAGCAGTCAGAGACAAAATGTCCCTCGAAGCCCCATTCCCCGCGGAGGATCTGCTGAAGAGCAGGGCTCCCGCAGCTGGGTTCCCCGTTGACCCGGTTGTAGGCACCCATGACGGCTTCGACATGGGCGTCCTTGACAAGGCCTTCAAAGGCGTTTAAGTAGGTCTCGGTCATGTCCTTTTTGGTCGCCTGTGCGTCAAATTCATGGCGGAGAGCTTCCGGCCCCGAATGGACGGCAAAATGCTTGGCACAGGCGGCGGCTTTCATCACCTCGCCGTCGCCCTGCAGGCCTTTTACGAAGGACGTTCCGAGTGCCCTTGTGAGGCAGGGGTCTTCGCCGTAGGTTTCGTGACCTCTTCCCCAGCGGGGATCACGGAAAATATTGACATTGGGGGACCAGAAGGTCAGTCCTTTGTAGATGTCACGGTCATTTTTGGCGGCATACGCATTATACTTGGCGCGCCCTTCCTCGGCGATCACGCCGGCGATCTCGCCGATCAGGGCAGGATCAAAGGTGGCGCCGAGGCCGATGGCCTGCGGGAACATGGAAGCCTGTCCTGCCCGGGCTACCCCGTGCAGGCCTTCGTTCCACCAGTTATAAGCCGGGATCCCGAGACGCGGGATCGCCGGTGCGTCATAGCGGAGCTGGCTGGCTTTTTCCTCCAGCGTCATACGGGAGACCAGCTCCTCCGCCCGTTTTGCAGCTTCTTGTCTGTTCATAGTGAACCTCCTGGATGCTTGCCGGACAGTCTGTACCGGGGCTCGAACGGCATCAGCCCTTCACCGCACCGGTGGTCAGACCGTCGACGATCTGGTTGCTGAAGCAGGTGTAGACAACGATGGTCGGGATGATGGCGATCATGATCGCCGGGAACATCAGGTCATAGTTTGACTGATAGGGCGTGACGAATTTGGTCAGGGCGACCGGGAGCGTCTTCTTGAGGTCGTTGGAGATGAAGACCAACGCCAGCAGCAGCTCGTTCCAGTTGGCGATGAAGGACATCAGGCCGGTGACAAAAAGGCCGGTCCTCGCAAGCGGAAGAGCGATGGAGAAGAAGATCTTGTAGATCGAGCAGCCGTCGATACAGGCGGACTCGATCAGCTCGTTCGGCATGCTCCGGAAAAACCCTGTCATAATGTACACACAGGTTGGCAGGGAGAACGTCAGGTAAGGCAGTATCAGGCCGATCAGGCTGTTGCTGAGGCCGATGTTGGCAAAACGCACGAACAGAGGGATCAGGACGCAGTGTACCGGGATCATCATGCCGATCAGGATGTACACCATAAAGGCGTTGGCCAGCTTCCAGCGGAGCCTTGCGATGGCGAAGGCGGCCATGGAGCCGAGCAGCATGGTCAGGATCAGGGTGATCACGCAGACGAACAGGGAGTTCAGCATGGCGATGCCGAGCTTGCCCTTCGTCCAGGCCGTGACGTAGTTCTCGAAATGGAAGGATTCAGGCCAGCCGAAGGGATCCTTGTAGATGTTCGTTCTGGTCTTGACGGAGGTCATCGCGATCCAGAGGACCGGTGCGATGTAGATCACCATCATGAATATGAAGAAGACGTAGATCAGGATGGTGGAGGGCTTTGCTTTTTTCTTGTTTGCAGTCATTTTTCATCCACTCCTTTCTTACATCTCGTAGTTTTCGGTCTTAAAGATACGGTTGATGATGGCCGTGGCCAGCAGGCACAGGACGACCAGCACGACGCCGATGGCACTCGCGTACCCGTAGTGGTTTCCGCCCTTGGAGGAGAAACCGGTCCGGTACAGGTAGGTGGCCAGTACGTCCATCTTGAGGTTTTCGGTCTTGTCACCCAGCATGGAGTAGATCAGATCAAAGAATTTGAGCGAGCCGATGGCGTTCAGGCTCATGGCGGTCCCGACCATGGGCTTGATCAGCGGCAGCGTGATGTAGCGGAAGGCCTTTGCCTTGGTGGCGCCGTCGATGTAGGACGCCTCATAGAGCGATTTGCTGATGCCGGAGATCTGCGCCATGTAGAGCATCATCGACTGGCCGACGTACTGCCACAGGGCGACGAAGGCGACGACCCACATGGGCAGTGTGATAAAGCCCGTGATCGAATACAGCCAGGCCGGCCCCTTGGCGGCCCTTTCGATGATCCCCATGTTGGCAAGGAGGTTGTTGATACCGACCTTCGCGTGGAACAGGAAGGCCCACAGAAGACCCAGAGCTGCGCTTGACAGCACACAGGGCATGTAAATGACGTTCTTGAACAGGTTTCTTCCTTTTTTGATGTTGGTCAGAAGACCTGCGAGCAGCAGGCCCATGATCAGCTGCGATACGCAGGAGAACACCAGGAAGAACATGGAGTTTTTGAGCGCGATCCGCATGGTGGGATCCCGGAGCATTTTCTGGAAATTCCCCAGTCCGATAAAGTTGTAGCTCCGGGTAGCCTTGTCATAGTCACACAGCGCGTAGTAGAAGGACGTGATGATCGGCACGAACAGCACTACTGTGAACAGGATGAACGCCGGTGCGACGAACAGAATGATCGCTTTTTTATTCCGCAATAGTTTATCCATGAGAAATCCCCTTTTACAAATATTGTTTCGAAAAAATCGGCGGGACTGCCGAAAAGGACAGCCCCGCCCGGGATCAATGCGTTACTTATCTGTAGCCGTTCTCAGCATACCAGTCTTCAACACTCTGGAAGGCTTCTTCCGGAGTCTTCTCGCCCTGGAAGATCGCGACCATCTCGTTGTCGAATTCGGAACCTGCATCGGAGGAGACCAGGGACTCATTGTAGAATCCGAAGACGCCGGAGGCATTTCCGAAGATATCCATAACATCGGAGAGCTGTGCGGGAGCAACAGACGGATCAAACTCGACGTTGGTAACCGGGATCTTGCCGCCTACTTCTGCGATGGCCTTCTGGGTGGTGTCGTCGCTGAAGTACTTCATCAGAGCGATGGAAGCTTCCGGATACTGGGTGGTGGAGGACATAGCCAGGGAGTCGGATTTTGCGATGATCCTGTTGGGATCGTTGCCGCCCTCGATAGCCGGGAACTGGAATACGCCGCAACTCGGCTCGAAGTCCGGATTGCCGCCGTTGATCTGGCCGATCGCCCAGGAGCCCTGGATCAGGATCGCAGCATCGCCCATGTAGAAAGCGGTGGTAGCATCGTCGTTGGAATCGCCTGCAGCGGTCTCCTGGAAATACTGGGAGAGCTCAAGAAGCTTTTCGCCTGCAGCGACGCACTTTTCGTTGTTCCAGCTCTCTGCACCGCTGTTCACAGCGTCAAGGTCAACACCTTCTCTGTCGCAGAGGTAACCAGCCAGCATGGACAGGCACCATGCGGTACCGGCGCTGATGGTGATGGGGGTGTAGCCGGCGTCTTTGATCTTCTGGCAGACATCCAGCAGCTCGTCATAGGTGGTCGGAACTTCAACGCCGGCTTCTGCGAAGATGTCCTTGTTGTAGAAGACGCAGGCAGCTGCGATGTGCAGCGGCATTGCGTAGATGTTGCCGTCGTCATAGGTGGCTCCGTCAAACACCGCGTCGCTGGAGAACTGGCTTCTCCACTCGCCGTCGTTGGCATCCAGATACTCGTTCAGCGGAGCGACAACTCCGGGTGTCACATAGTCGGTCAGGTTGGCGCCCGGGCTTACGATGAAGACATCGGGGGTCTGGTCTGCGTCGACCAGTGCGTTCAGCTGTGTGTAATACTCTTCAAGAGTGGTGGTGATCGGGGTTACATGATACTGGCCTTCATAATCGGCATTGAAACGATCGATCGTCTCGCCGAAGGTGATGGAGATGGTATCTGTGGAAGCCGCCGGATCATCCCAGAACATCCAGGTGATCTCTTCGACTTCGCCGTCCTCTGCGTAGGCCGGAACTGCCATGGCTGCAAGAGAGCCGGCTGCGAGTGCTGCGCTGAGCAGGATTGAGAGCATTTTTTTCTTCATTTGAAAAATCCTCCTTCGTAAATGATTTTGCGTTACGAGTGAAATTCGTTGTACTCACTATAGCAAAAGCTGCTATGCTTATCTCTGTAATTCTTGCTATTTAGCTACGAATTCTTGCTGTCCCTTTCAACAAAAAATGTCCGATTTGTGAAAATATCTAAAAAATACGCCAGGTTTTTGTGCATAGTTTTTTGAAAACGGGAAGGGTCAACATAAAAATGCCCTGTTTTTGAAAGAATGCTTGCCTTTTTTTCTTATTTTTGCTAGAGTACTTCATAAGGAAATAAAGCAAGATTTAATATCGACTTTGTTGCGCGCAGGAATGCGGGAGAGGAGTCCGGTCATGATCAAGCATCTGGACGGTATCTTTGAAACGGTGGATTATCCCCAGGATTCACAGATCTGTCTCTATTATAATAATGAATACGAGAATTACCCGCCCCACTGGCATACCTCCTTCGAGGTGATCATGCCGATCGAGAACGAGTACCGCGTGATCTGCGGGGAGCATGACTATCACCTTCGCGAGGGGGACGTGCTGATCATCTGCCCCAGCATGATCCATGAATTGTTCGCGCCCGAGACGGGGGAGAGGATCATCTTCCAGCCGGGCATGAGCCGGATCGGCATCAAGGAGCTGAACCTGCTCGTGTCGGTCATGAGCCCGGCGCTCCTGATCACACCGGAGGAGTATCCGCAGATCTATGAGAAGATCCAGCGGAACATGCTGGAGATCAAGGATGAGTATTTCAGCTACGCGCCCTACGCGGAGAGCAGCATCTTTTCCCGGTTCCTGGAGATCCTGGTCCTGGTGGGACGGAACCACGGAAGCCTGGCGGACCAGCATCTCGCGTCCGCGAACTCCCGCCAGAAGGAGTACGTCGAAAAATTCCTGTTCGTGACGAGCTACATCGACGAGCATTTTGCCGAGGACCTGACGCTCGAGCAGGTGGCCGCGCTGGCCGGCTTCAGCAAGTATCATTTTTCCCGTCTGTTCCGCCAGTATACGGACAGTTCCTTCTATAAATATCTGAACCAGAAAAGGATCGACAACGCCAAGACGCTGCTGGCCGATCCGTCGCTTACGGTGATCGAGGTGGCGCTGCAGTCCGGCTTTTCCAGCCTTTCGGCCTTCCTCCGCATGTTCAAGCAGCTGAACAGATGCACGCCCACGGAATTCCGGAACATGCACGACGGGACCCCCGAACAGTGAGGAGCGGAGCGTTATCTTTTCAAATATGACTGTGGAAGGAGCAGACAGATGAGTGTGAATTACCATGCCTACCAGAACCGCGGCTATCTGCTTGGCGAGCATGAGGCGGACGCGGAGCAGTGGTATGAGAAGTTTAACGGATATGACCCGGAAAGGATCGCGGGGATCCTGGGCCTTCAAAGAGATGACGATTACCTGTACATACCGTATTTTGATGATCTGTACCGGCTTGTCCTGACTACGGGACGGCTGGAAAGAAAGATAAAACCGGGAGAACCGGACAGGGAGATCCGGCATATCCATACCGGGGAGCCGGATCTTCCGGAGCAAAGGCCGTCCGGCCGCAGCACCGCGAAAGAGGAGCGTACCTGGACGGAAAATGTATTCTTTAATGAAGGAATGGCGCTGTACCATGTGCTGCTGTATACAGCCGACACGCCGCGGTACGCGGGCGTCTGGGTACCCGGATCCGCCCTGGACGGCGTGGTGTCCCGGAACCCGGCGGTCAATGACCCGCTGCTCGCTCCATTTGCCGGACGGTTTTCCGGGCGCTGCGGGGCTTTTCGCAGGGCGTGTGAAGCATTCGGCGGAACAGACATAAAAAAAGGAGACGCCGGATATCAGTTCCGGGCCTTCTCCTTCCTGCCGATGCAGGTCATCTTCTGGGACCGGGACGAGGACTTTGACGCCCAGGTCCAGGTGCTTTTTGATCAGTATGTGACGGATTATATCCATTTTGAGACGACCGGCTGCCTGATCTCCGATCTGTTTGAAAAGCTTTGCGTGCTGGATGCCTGACGGCGGGGGTCAGTCCCTGGACGCCTGTTTATGTTCAAGAAGAGGCTCCGTGACGAGGCGGAAATAGCCGTCCAGCTCTCTGGGGGTATATTTCATGCCGCCCTCGATCCACCAGTAGACGAGTTCGATGAAGCTGCCCGCGATGTGGTTGACCAGGAATTCTTCCGGAAGATCCACGCGGGCTTTTCTGTTGTGCAGGCGCACTTCGATCACGTTTTTCATGCCGTTCCTGAAATAGGGCATAAAGAGAGTGCTGCTCTCCCCGGACAGGAGCTTCAGGATGTTGTGGTCGTTTTCCTGCAGATGGGCGAGAACGTGAAAAAAGATGGACACTTCCTGTTCCTGGTCCGGATACAGTCCGTGCGTATGCTCCTGGTTCAGCGCATCGTTGATGATGTGCCCGAAAAGTGCATCGCAGAGAGTGTCGAGGAGCGCCTCCTTTGTTTCAAAATGAGAATAGAAGGTGGTACGTCCCACGTTGGCCGCATCGATGATCTCCTGCACCGTGATCCGGCCATAGCTTTTTACGGCAAGCAGGTCTGTAAAGGCCGTAAGAATGGCAAGTCTTGTTTTTTGCTGTCTTCTGTCCATGCTCCTGCACCTCCTGCGTATAAGTATACCACGAGGAAGGTCCCGGGTGTTACTGTTTCTTTCTGCGGTACTCGGAGGGAGTGCAGCCGTAATAATTCCTGAAGATCCTCGTAAAATGCGAGGAAGAACAAAACCCGGTCTCGCTGCTTATGAAGGAGATCGGAACGTCTGCCTTTTCAAGAAGCTCGGCTGCCTTTCTGCAGCGGACATGATTGTGATACCAGAGAAGCGTCTGTCCGGTCTCCTGCTTGAAGGTACGGGCCAGATAGCTTTCATTGATGTAGAGCTCGCCTGCCAGTGCTTTGAGTGAAAAAGGTTCCTTATAATGCTTGTCGATCAGCCTTGCGGCTGCTTTGGCAAGCTCTTTTTTTGCCCCTTCCCACTCCGGCTGGTCCGGCCGGCAGCGGAGGCAGGGACGGTAGCCCTGGGCAAGAGCCTCCTCCATGCTGTCAAACACGATCAGATGCCGGGATCCGGCCTTTTTGACAGGGCAGGTGGGCAGGCAGACGGTGCGTGTAGTTTTGGTTCCTAAGAAAATCCGGGGCTTTGCTTCTGTGTCGGGAAATTCTTTCGCTGTCATGCGTTCGGCACCCTTTCCGTGAATAAGTATCTTCCGGAGCGTTCTGCGATCCCGTCGGGGGCGGCGGTTAAACGCATACAACTCTCTGGTTAAATATATATAACTTTCAAACGGAAAAGTCAATATTGTGTCACCGGTAAACAAGATAAAGTCAATATTGTTATATACAAATAACTCGGAAAGGCTATAATAGGAAAGTGAGTTAGTTAAAAAAAACTAACCGTTCGACAAATATAACTTTTAAGGAAGTAATGATAATGACAGCATCAAAAAACAAGAATCTGGTCAATTATATCCCGATGATCCTGGTCGTGGCGATGGTGGTCCTTCTCCTGTCGCCGGCCGTGGCGACGGTGATCCGGAATGCGGCCAGAAATCGGAACAGCGGTACAACGGATACCGAAGCGACGACGGAGACCGTCGGCGACGGTGATTATTACCTGACCTGGGAGGAATATATCGCAGGCCACGGCATTACGGACTGGAACTGGAACGACGCGGCGGACGCCATCGAGCGTGTGGCCTTCCATGCGGCGGATCTTTACGAGGCCGGCGACATGGACCAGGCCTACGATTTCGCCAAGGCGACCTACTGGGGCTATTACGAGACGACCGGGTTTGAGCGGAACGTCATGACCTATATCTCCGGATCCCGCGTGAGCGCGGTGGAGCTGCAGTTTACAACGCTCCGGAAGGCGGTCAAGAAGGATCTGGGCCTTGAAACCGTCAAGGAAGAGGCACAGAAGCTGTCCGACATGCTCCATGAGGACGCGCTGGTGCTGAGCCCGGAGGGCGCGATCGCCTCGGTCGGCGGCGGGCAGGCTGAAGATTACTACCTGACCTGGGAAGAGTACATTGCCGGTCACGGGATCACGAACTGGAACTGGAACGACGCGGCGGACGCCATCGAAAAGGTGGCTTTCCACGCGGCGGATCTTTACGAAGCCGGTGATATGGACCAGGCTTACGACTTCGCAAAAGCGACCTACTGGGGTTATTACGAGACGACCGGGTTTGAACGGAACGTCATGACCTATATCTCCGGATCCCGCGTGAGTGCGGTGGAGCTGCAGTTTACAACACTCCGGAAGGCGGTCAAGAAGGATCTGGGCCTTGATACGGTCAAGGAAGAGGCACAGAAGCTGTCCGACATGCTCCACGAGGACGCGCTTGTGCTGAGTCCGGAGGGCGCGATCGCCGAGAGCGGCGCAGCGGCCGAAGCCGGTGATGCGGCTGAGACCAAGGCGGCGGATACGACGACGATCTCCTCGGGCAGCGCGGCCGCCACATTCGTGGGAAGCTTCGGTATCATCCTTCGTGAGGGCCTGGAAGCGATCCTGGTCGTGGGCGCCATCATCGCCTACCTGATCAAGTCCGGAAACAAAAAAGGCATCATCCCGGTCTATGTCGGATCGGTGCTCGGTATCGTCTGCAGCTTTATCATGGCCGGCATCCTGGCATGGCTCAAATCGATCAACCCGGAGACGACCATGACCCAGGAGATCATCGAAGGCTTCGCGGCCCTGATCGCGGTCGTTGTCCTTTTCTATGTATCCAACTGGATGGTCTCCAAATCCGAGGCAGCCGCCTGGGAAGGGTATATCCAGGGGAAGGTCGAAGGCTCCGTACAGACCGGAAACATGTTCGCACTGGGCTTTACCGCCTGGCTGGCGGTCTTCCGTGAAGGCGCCGAGGTCATCCTGTTCTACCAGCCGATGCTGGGAGAAGGTCACGCCAACATGGTCTGGGCAGGCTTTGGCGTAGGATGCGCGGTCCTGGTGGTCGTCTTCCTGCTGATCCGTTTCCTGTCGATCAGGCTGCCGATCAAGCCGTTCTTCCTGGCGACCAGTATCCTGATGGCCTTCATGACGATCTGCTTCCTCGGCTCCGGTATCAAGGAACTGATGGAGGGCGGCGTGTTCGATGATTTCGAGTTCATGCTGACCAAGCCGAGCTGGCTTCTGTGGATCCCGGACGCCGCGTCCGGAACCGGTGGAACGGCCGCGGAGGTCTGCAACACCCTCGGCTTCTATCCGTATCTGGGAACCTTTATCCCGCAGGTGATCCTGCTGGTCATCACGGTAGTCACCTTCGTGATCGTCCTGAAACGGAACAAGAGGATCCGTCTCGAGGCGGAGGCACAGAAACAGGCACAGGCCTGAATATATGTATGGTTTGAACCGGGTCTTCCGGCCCGGATCAGATAAAAAAACAAAAAAGGAGAAAAGACATGAAAAAAGCAGTTGCATTACTTCTGACAGCTGTGATGGCATTCGGCGTTACAGCAACAGCGGTTCACGCAGAGGCAGGTTTTGAGGAGATCCCGATCTTCGAAGACGAAGAGGTTGGATTCATGAACGTATCGGCTGTTTACTTCCAGCCCGTACCCATGGCTCCCGGCCAGGAAGACACCGAGAACTACAACATGCATCTTGAGTGCGATGTATCCGCTATGGAAAACGACCTTGGCTACGGCCTTGGCGACTGGGTACCGTATCTGACCGTCGATTATGATGTAGTCGGTACCGAAGAAGGAAACGAAGCACACGGCACGTTCATGGTCATGAGCGCATCCGACGGCCCGCACTACGGCGCAAACGTTTCTCTGCCGAGCGCTGACACCTACACCGTCACCTTTACCTTCCATTCACCCGCCGAGAACGGCTATCTCATCCACAGCGATGCTGAGACCGGCCCGGGAGGACTTCTTGAGGACGTATTCGGAGAAGGCAATCTTTCTGTTACCTATGAAGGTTGGGAGTATGCTCCGCAGGAGTGGTAAGATCCACTGCTGAATAAAAACTGAACAATTATCGGGGGCCAATCCTGCGAGAGCAGGATTGGCTTTCGTGCGCGTAAGCAATAATCAAATCTATACTCCAGACAGGAGAATCATTATGTTGAAATATCTGATTCTTGGCGCGGAAGGAATGATCCTTACCACGATCATAGCCGGACTTCTGTATGCGTGGATCTCAGGCAGATACGGAAATACCGGAAAATACATACTTCATGGTTTTGCTCTTTGCGGCATGATCGCCGCGATCGTCATGTCTTACATGAAAAATACCACCAGCCTGGTCCATACAGGCACCTGGAATGTGCGGATCTTTACCGTCGCCCTGGCCGCAGCGCTTCTGCTGCTTGTTTTCGGGCTGATCGGGATGAAAAAGAGATCGGTCTTCCTGGACAGGCTGGTTTGCGTGATGGCAGGCATCTATCTGGCAGCGCTGCTGTTCTATGCCCTGCCCGACATATATGCAGCCCCCTTTAACTTTTCGCTGGGAGGCGCGGGCGTTTTTTCCTCCGCGTTCTTCACAAGGCTTGTCGGTCTGCTCCTGGGCGTGTTCCTGTCCATCCTGGCCGGCATCGCGACCGCACGGATCGGCAGCCGTTCTCCGCGCGGACTCCTGACGGGCGTCCTTGTGGCGGCCGTACTTGTCAACACGGTACATCAGTTCGGCAAGATCGCGTCGGTCCTCTATACCAGAAGGGTCATCAGCGGCACCACGGTCTTCAATTTTGTCAAGTGGAGCGCCAACAACGAGGACCTTTTTATCTACGGGGTCATGGCAGCCGCGGCTGTCCTGCCCATCGTCATGTGGGTCCGCAGCTTCCATGTGAACGAGCCCTATGAGAATCCGGCCCAGCACCGGAAGATCCGCGCGAAATGGCGCAGTATCCGCAGGTGGGGCAGCACGGCCCTGATCTGCAGCATCCTGGGGATCGTGATCCTGAGTCCCGTCAAGGCATACGCGAACCGCCCGGTAGAGCTTTCCCCGGTGGAGGAGAGCATCCTCGACGGCGACAATGTCTACGTCCCGCTGGAGCAGGTGGAGGACGGACATCTTCACCGGTTCGCCTACACAACGCCGGATGATATCACCGTCCGCTTTATCGTGATCAAGAAGCCGAATTCCTCCTCCTACGGCGTCGGCCTGGACGCCTGCGATATCTGCGGAGAGACCGGCTATTTTGAGCGGAACGGGCAGATCGTCTGCAAGCTGTGCGACGTAGTCATGAACATCAATACCATCGGGTTCAAGGGCGGCTGTAATCCCATCGTGATCGATTACAGCGTCGGGGACGGCTACATCTGCGTGCCCACCTCCACGCTCATTGAGCATCAGGATGAATTCAAATAACGGAAAGGGGAAACGATCATGTTTATCAGAATGATCCGGGGCGCATTTGCCCGTCAATGGAAAAAAATGCTGGTGATCGCCCTGACCATCATGCTCGGCACCTCCCTGGCCACAGCCATGATCAACGTCATGCTGGACGTCGGGGACAAGGTCAATCAGGAACTGAAGACCTACGGCGCCAATATCACGGTCCTTCCGAAATCCGTCTCGGTCATGAGCGACCTGTATGAGATGGAAGGCGGAGGCGAAGACTCCGGTTCCTATCTGCTGGAATCGGAGCTCGGAAACATCAAGACGATCTTCTGGGCTTTCAATATCGTGGACTTTACCCCGTTCATCGACGCGTCCGTGACGCTGCCGGACGGGGAGAGCGTACCGCTTGTCGGAACCTGGTTCAATCATCATCTGGACCTGCCGACCGGCGAGAGCCTGGACGCGGGATTAAAGACGCTCCGTACCTGGTGGGATGTGGACCAGGGCGAGTGGATCGATGAGCAGGTCGAGGGAACGCCGGAGAACGCGGTCATGATCGGGACGGTCCTGGCCGAACGGGAAGGGATCTCCGTAGGAGACACCATCCATGTGCAGGGCCCCGTCAAGGATGCCGATCTTGTCGTACAGGGCATTTTTGACGCCGGCGGAGACGAGGACAGCCAGATCTTCGCGCAGCTGGATCTCGCGCAGGAGCTTTCCGACCTGGACGGCTATCTCAACAAGATCGAGGTCAGCGCGCTGACGACGCCGGACAACGAGCTGGCGGAAAAAGCGGCAAAAGACCCGAAAAGCCTTACGATCGCCCAGTATGAGCTGTGGTACTGCACGGCCTACGTGAGCTCCATCTGCTACCAGATCCAGGAGGCCATCACGGATTCCGTGGCGGCGCCGGTCCGTCAGGTGGCGGATTCGGAGGGCGCGATCCTCGAAAAGACCCAGCTCCTGATGGTGCTGATCACGATCCTTTCGCTGATCGGGTCGGCCCTCGGAATTACCAACCTGGTCACCGCCTCCGTGATGGAGCGCTCCAGCGAGATCGGCCTGTTCAAGGCGATCGGGGCCAAGGACAGCTCGATCTCCGGACTGGTGCTGACCGAGATCATCATCACCGGCGTCGTCGGAGCGGTCGCAGGCTATTTCCTGGGCTTCGGCTTTGCGCAGATCATCGGTCATACCGTATTCAATTCGAGCATCGAGATGAAGCCTTTTGTTATTCCTATCGTGGCGGTACTGATGCTGGCAGTCACACTGGCGGGAAGCATTCCTGCGATCCGCATGCTGCTTCGTCTGCGTCCGGCAGAGGTACTTCATGGAAGATAAGGAAAAAACCGAGGTGAACTGATATGTCAAAAAGAAAAATGTTTTTCAAGATGATCACCGCGTCCCTGGTCAGGCGGAGGAGCCGCATGCTGGTGGCCCTGCTTGCCATCGCGGTGGGCGCGACGATCCTGTCCGGCCTGGTCACGATCTACATCGACGTACCCCGCCAGATGGGCGCGGAGATGCGGAATTACGGCGCGAATATGATCTTTATGGCTTCCTCCAACGAAGCGGTCTTTGACCGGGCGGCGGTGGAGAAGGGAGCCGCTCTGATCCCGCCGGACCAGGTGGTGGGCGTCTCACCGTACCGGTATGAGACGGTGCGGATCCATGAACAGCCCGTGGTGGCGGCCGGTACGGACATCGAACAGGTCCGGACCACCAGTCCCTACTGGATGATCGAGGGCGACTGGCCCTCCGTGACCGGCGACATGCTGGTCGGGCAGGACGTCGCCGAATCCCTGGGCCTTGGGGTCGGGGATACCGTCAATGTCATGAGCTCCGATGATTCCAAGGAAAAGGACAGCGAGGATCTTCTGAACCTGGGCGTGGACATGAAGATTACGGGCCTTCTGGATACCGGCGGCTCGGAAGAAAACTATGTCTACATCGCCATGGAGGACCTGGAAGGCCTGGTCGGCCCCGGGGAACTGGACGTGGCGGAGCTGTCCATCTCGGCGACGGCCGATGAGCTTTCGAAATACGTGGACACCATCGACGCAGAGGTGGAGGAGGTCACACCGAGACTGGTCAAACGTGTGACCGAGTCCGAGAGTACCGTTCTTACCAAGCTCCAGGCACTGGTGTTCCTGGTGACGGCGGTCGTGCTGGTGCTGACCATGATCTGCGTGGCGACGACCATGGCGGCCGTGGTGGCGGAGCGCCGTAAGGAGATCGGCCTCCGGAAAGCCCTCGGCGCTTCCGACAGCAGCATCATCCGGGAGTTCATGGGAGAAGGGCTTCTTCTGGGGCTCGTGGGCGGTATCGTCGGAGCGATCCTGGGCTTCCTGTTCGCGCAGTTCGTCAGCGTGCGGGTATTTGCCAGCTCCATCACCTTCCAGCCTCTCATGCTTCCGGTCACGATCATCGTGTCGATCCTGATCACGGGCGCCGCGTGCCTGTTCCCGGTCAGGAATGCCACCAAGATCGACCCGGCACTGGTGCTGAAGGGTGAATAAGGAGTGAACGGACAGTTTCCGAGAAAGGAAGGATCTACAATATGAGCCTGTTGGAATTAAAGAATATTTCGAAGATATACGGGGAGCTGAAAGCTCTTGACAACATCAATCTTTCTGTGGACAATGGGGAATGGGTAGCCATTATGGGGCCCTCCGGTTCCGGAAAAAGCACCATGATGAATATCATCGGCTGCATGGATAAGCCTTCGATGGGAGAGGTGCTCCTGGACGGCGTGGATATCGCCCGGGAGAGCGCCAAAAACCTGACCGCGATCCGCCGTGACAAGATCGGCCTGATCTTCCAGCAGTTCCACCTGGTCAACTACCTGACCGCCGTGGAAAACGTCATGGTGGCGCAGTATTACCACAGTATCCCGGATGAAAAGGAAGCCATGGAAGCGCTCGAAAGGGTGGGCCTTGCGGAGCGCGCCAGGCATCTGCCGAGCCAGCTGTCCGGTGGTGAGCAGCAGAGAGTCTGCATCGCCAGGGCGCTGATCAATCATCCCGAGATCGTCCTGGCGGACGAGCCTACCGGAAATCTGGACGAGGCCAACGAGAACATCGTGCTGGATCTGTTCCACCAGCTCCACGAGGAGCATACGACGCTGATCGTCGTCACCCACGACCCGGAGGTCGCCGAGGTGGCACAGCGTACGATCACGCTGGACCACGGGCGGATCAAGAGCGACCTGATCAACGAGAACTTCGGAAAGTAAGCGCCGGGAAAAGGAGAAGGAATCCATGAAAAGAAGATACGCAGGCGTACTGCTTCTGGCAGGCGCCCTTATGGCCGCGGCACTTACGGGCTGCGGCGGAAGCAAGAGCTTTAAGGACGGAACCTACGAGGGAAAGAGCAGCGTGTACGAAGGCGAGGAGGACGGCAGCGGCGCAGGCTACGGCGTGGCGAAGGTGACGATCTCCGGCGGAAAGATCACGGGCTGTGAATTCCAGACCTTTGAGCCGGACGGGACGCTGAAGGGCCCGGATTACGGCAAGCAGAACGGCGAGATCGCCAACCAGGACTTCTACAACAAGGCCCAGCGGGCGGTTCAGGCCAGCACCAAGTACGGTGAGCAGCTGGCGGAGGCCGGCAATCTGGCGGACGTGGACGCCATTTCCGGCGCCACGATCTCGTTCAACGAGTTCAACGAGGCCGTCAACGACGCTCTTGACCAGGCGTCGGGCAAGTAAACAGAGTATGGAACAGGGAGGTATGAGAAAAATGAGCGGATTCAGACACTTGTTGATCATCATCGCCTCCCTGTTTTTGTTTTTGGGGATCCCGGCGATCGCGAACAGGGGCCTGCTCCTGTCGGTCGTCGGAGGGAATGACGTGGACGCGCTGACCGGGGCGACCCTGGAGCTGCCGGACCAGCCGGGCGGTGAGTACCTGGTGCTGATCAACAAGACAAATCATACGGATACGCTGCAGGAATGGACGGATTTCTTTCAGGAGAAGCCGGTGGACGTGATCTTTGAGGACATCACGTGCATCACACTTGCCGCGGATGCGGGCGGGCAGGAGCTGGCACAGAGGTACCAGGCAAGGCTCGCGGAGAACCAGATGACGGTTACATCGGAGGCACCGCTGATGGCGATGTCCAAAGCCCAGTGGGGCGCGTTTGACGTCATGGTCCTCTCGGAGGAGATGGCGGAGGCCTGCTCCGTGGAAACGGTCCGCAGGAATCCGGATGTTGCGTTTGTACCGGTGACGGGCGGGTAAGGACGGTGAAGAGATGAGAAAAGCAAATGCGGTCATAACCGCCCTGATCATGCTCCTTTTTGTGATCCACGGGGTGCTGGGCGCTTTCCAGATGCTGGGCGCCGCGGGGACCTGGCACAAGACCATTGCGAGAGCGGCCTTTACCCTGGCCGCCGTTCACGGGGTGATCGGCGTAAAGCTGACGATCGATACCCTGAAGGCGCAGAAAAAAGCGGGCGTCTCTTATCCCGCGGCGAACCGGCTCTTCTGGGCCCGGCGCATCAGCGGCTTTGCGCTGATGATCCTGCTGGCGCTGCACATGTCGGCCTTCACGGGCAAGGTGGACGGCGTGGTACGGCTGAAGGCCTTCGGCGGTTTCCAGCTGCTCCTGCAGCTGCTGCTGGTCGTCACACTGGCTCTTCATATCCTGATGAATGTGAAGCCGGTGCTGATCTCGTTCGGGATCAGGAGCCTCAAGGAACGGGCTTTTGATATCCTGTTTGTACTGTCGGTCCTCCTGCTTTTCATGGCGGCGGGGTTCGTGATCTATTATCTGATATGGAATGTGTGGTAGAGCGATGAAACGGATCAATATTGCGGGTGCCGGCCTGGCCGGACTATCCGCCGCACTTACATTAGCGAAAAAAGGGATCGGCTGCAATCTGATCTCCGTACAGCCTTCGGAGCGGGCTCAGTCCGTGCTTGCCGAGGGCGGTATGAACGCGGCTCTCGATACCATGGGGGAGCAGGATTCCCCGACGTTCCATTACGAAGATACCATGAAGGGCGGCGTTTATCTGGCGGATCCGAACGCGGTCCGGGGACTTACATCCGCGGCGCCTGAGATCATCCGGAGGCTGCACGCCATTGGCGTCCCCTTTCAGATGAAGGACGGAGAGCTGGTCCTTCGGCCCTTCGGAGGACAGAAAAAAAGGCGTACGGCCTATGCCATGAGCAGCACCGGCAAGGTGGCGATGACGGCCCTGATCGATGAAGTCCGGCGCTTTGAAGCCTCGGGCCTGATCCGGCGCTATCCCCATATGGAGATCCTGTCGCCGGCGATCGAAGAGAACAGATGTACGGGTCTCCTGGCAAGAGATACCTTTACCGGCGAATGCTTTATGTTCCGGGGACCGGTGATCCTTTGCACCGGCGGCATGAACGGACTTTTTTCCGGGATGACGACCGGGAGCACCGCCAACACGGGCGATGTGACGGCGGCGGCCTTTGTATCCGGAGCGGCCCTCGGGAATCTGGAGATGATCCAGTATCACCCGACGACGATGACCATTCCCGGCAAACGGCTGCTGGTGAGCGAAGCGGCCCGCGGGGAAGGCGGACGGCTGTTTGTCGAACGGACGGATCCGGAGAGCGGCCGCACGGAAAACTGGTATTTTATGGAAGAAAAGTACCCGGAGCTCGGAAATCTGATGCCCCGGGATGTGGTTTCCAGGGAGATGTCCATGGTGACGCAGGATCCATCCTGCGGCTCCCGGGTCTACCTGGATATGCGGCATTTGAGCCGGGAGACCTGGGAAGGGAAGCTTGCCGATCTTCGGAAGGAAGTGATCCATTACCTGCAGCTCGACCCGGCGGCCGATCCACTGCCGGTGAGCCCGGGGATCCATTTCTTTATGGGCGGGATTTTGGTGGATGAGCAGCACCGGACGAGTGTTGCGGATCTGTGGGCGGCCGGCGAGTGTGCCTGCCAGTATCATGGAGCCAACCGTCTTGGCGGAAATTCCATGATCGCGGCGGTGTACGGCGGCCATGTGGCCGCGGAAAACGCGGCGGAGATGGTCCTGCGGCATACGGATCCGGAACGGACGGGGAATGAACCGGACGAGGCGGACGCGGTCTCCTGTGGAAAAATGTCCGCTTCTGACGAGGCACAGCAGATGCTTTCCCCTGCGTTTGCCGGGCAGGTACAGCGGTTTCTCGCAGAGGGCCTGCCTGTTTTCCGGTCGGAGGAGAATATGCAGAAGGCGTTGCAGGGACTTGAAGATCTTTGGACGGAGGCCCTGACGGAGAGGGAAAAGCGCAGGCTTTTACTTGCGCGGGCGATCCTTCTGTCGGCGCTTTCCCGCCGGGAAAGCCGCGGTGCCCACACGAGGACGGATTACCCGGAACGTGATGATAAGCAGTTCCGGAAGACGACGGCCGCCCGTTTTGTGAACGGAGAGATACAGATCGGTTTTCAGGAGATTCCAAAAGACAGGCAGGAGGGCGAAGAATGATACAGATCGACGTCCTGAGAAGAAAAAACAAAGAGGAGCCGGCATATCTGCAGAGCTTCCTGTACGAGCCGAAGGAGCCCTCCGAGACAGTGGCTACGGCTCTTCGGAGGCTGAATGAGCAGGCGTCCCTCACGGATAAGGAAGGAAACAGGGCGGACCCCATCGTCTGGGAAAACAGCTGCCTGCAGAAGAAGTGCGGGGCCTGTGCCATGGTCATCAACGGCCGGCCGATGCTGGCCTGCGACGCGAGCCTGTCTGCCCTGAAGAGTCCGGTCCGGCTGGAGCCGCTCCGCAAATTCCCGGTGGTGGCGGACCTGATGGTGGACAGGAGCATCCTGTTTCAGAACCTGAAGGATCTGAACGCCTGGCTTACGGCGGATGCCGATCCTTCCGAAAAGAAGAATCCCGACGCCTACGAGGCATCCCGGTGCCTGCAGTGCGGCTGCTGCCTGGAGATCTGCCCGAACTTTGCCGTGGACGGCCGGTTTTACGGAATGGCGTCCATGGTACCGGCCGCAAGGCTGCTGGTCCAGATGCCGGAAAAAGAAAAGAAAGAACTGGCGGCGGAGTACAAAAGGCATGTCTTTGAGGGCTGCGGCAAATCACTGGCCTGCCAGGATATCTGCCCCGCGGGGATCGATCTGCAGGGACTGATGGCCCGGTCCAACGCGGCCGCGGTCTGGAGGAGGTTATTATGGAAAAAAAGAAACTGAAACGATTTGGATTTACGGATTGCCTGCTTGCAGGAGCTTCGATCCTGTACCTTGTCCTGATGATGCTGGTCTTCCGCTCCTGCGGACCGATGGAGGACGGGACCTGGATGAGCTGCCACTGGGCGCACCGGGGCGTCGAAGCCTTTGCCGTCGCGCTGCTTCTGCAGTCGCTTCTGCACCTTGTGTTCAGTGAACCGCACCGGAAGCAGGGAATCTCCTTTGCCATGGTGGCGACAGCCTTCATGAGCATGCTGATCCCGGGAAGGTTTATCAGCCTCTGCATGATGGCGGACATGAAGTGCCACAAGCTGATGCTCCCGGGGACGCTGGTCCTCTCGATCCTTGTGATCCTTGCAGCCGCGGTTGACATCATCGTCCAGATCAAGAGAGTAAAGGAACAGAAAGCATGAAATTTGCGAACAGTCTCGCATGGAAAAACATGAAACGAAAGCCCGGGAGAACGGCTGCGCTGATCCTTCTGGCGGCTTTTCTCGCCTTCTCCGTGTTCGGCGGATCGATCGTGGTCAAAAGCCTGCAGAACGGACTCGACAGCTATGAGTCCAGGCTCGGCGCGGACGTGATCATCGTGCCCAACCAGGCCAGGAGCCACGGGAGCATCGAATCGATCCTGCTGCAGGGGATCCCGGGATACTTTTATATGGAGGATTCCGTGCTCGAAAAAGCAAGGAATACGGAGGGCGTGGAGGTCGCCACGCCGCAGTTTTATCTGGCGTCGGCCTCGGCCGGCTGCTGCAGCGTCAGTGTACAGGTCATCGGGTTCGATCCGGAAACGGATTTTACGATCAAGCCCTGGATCCGGGAAAGCTACAGCGGGGATTTCGGGGACGGCGACCTGATCGTGGGGAGCAATATCGAGATCCCCTCGACCAGAAAGCTTACGTTTTACAATGTGGAATGCAATGTGGCCGCGAAGCTGGCCCGTACGGGGACCGGCCTCGACAATGCGGTCTATGCCAATATGAACACGATCCGGCAGATGATGGAGAGCTCCGTCCTGCTCGGATTCGACTATTTTTCCGACGTGCCTGCCGAGAACGCGATCTCTTCCGTGATGATCAAGGTGGCCGACAGCTATGACATCGACCAGGTGACGGGGGATCTGAACATCCATATCCGCCGCGTGGAAGCGACGCAGGCCAAGACCATGATCTCCGGTATCGCCGAGGGACTGACGGGTGTGTCCCGCGTGATCGGTGTGATGGTCCTGATGATCTGGCTCCTGTCCATCGTCATCATGATCGTCGCCTTTGCCATGATCGTCAATGAAAGGAAAAAGGAATTCGCGGTTCTTCGTGTGGTCGGCGCGTCGCAGAAGATGCTGTCCCGCCTGCTGGTGTCCGAAGCGGGCATGATCAGCCTGATCGGCGCCGTGATCGGTGTGGGAGCGGCGAGCCTGGTCATCTTCCCGTTCCTGGGCCTTATCCGGGAACAGCTGGATCTTCCGATGCTGCTTCCGGGACTGCCTGTGATCCTTGTGCTGCTGGTGCTCTCCATCGCCGTGGCCGTGATCGCCGGTGCGCTGACGAGCGCGATCTCGGTCCGGAAGATCACCCGAGGGGAGACCGGACTGATCTTAAGGGAGGATGTGTGAGATGAAGCTGAGAGCAGAAGGCGTCAGCCGCCAGTACTTCCGCCAGGGAAAAGGTACCAATGTATTTAACGCACTCAAGGAAACAGACCTTACGCTGGAGGAGGGCGTCGTGACCGAGGTCACGGGACGATCCGGCAGCGGCAAGAGTACGCTGTTAAATGTCTGTGCGGGACTTCTGACCCCGACGACCGGGAAGGTTTTCCTCGGTGACACGGACCTGTATGCCCAGGAGGACGCAGCGCGTTCGCGCCTCCGGAACGAATCCATCGGGGTGATCCCGCAGGGACAGACGGGCCTCAGGAGCCTGACGGTACTCGAGAACGTGCTGCTTCCCTGTGTCATGTACGGGATCGAAGGGCAGGAGACATATGCGGAAGAGCTTCTGGAGCAGATGGACATCGCGGAGCTTCGGAACGCCTATCCGTCCGAGCTCTCCGGCGGAGAGATGCGGCGGCTTTCCATCGCGAGGGCACTGATCCGACGCCCGGGGATCCTGCTGGCGGACGAGCCCACCGGGGACCTGGACGATGAGAATACGCATATCGTTCTTTCACTTCTTCGGAAGTGCGCGGATGAGGGAAAGGCCGTCCTGCTGGTGACGCATGAAGCCGAGGCGGCTGCCTATGCGGACAGGATCTACCGGATGGAGAAAGGCGTCCTGACTTCGCAGGAAGGATAAGAGAAATGAATATGGAAACTTTCTGGGGACTTATGATCCCCTTTGCCGGGACAGCGGCCGGTTCGGCCTGCGTGTTCTTTATGAAAAAGGAGCTGGGCGCCACCGTCCAGAAGGCGCTGACGGGGTTTGCGAGCGGCGTCATGGTGGCAGCGTCCATCTGGAGCCTTCTGATCCCTGCCATGGAGCAGACGGAGTCCATGGGAAAGCTTTCGTTCGCCCCCGCGGCGGCGGGCTTCTGGCTCGGGATCCTGTTCCTGCTGCTTCTGGACACGGTGATCCCGCACCTGCATCTGAACTCCGAAAAAGCAGAGGGGCCGAAGAGCCGTCTCGCCCGGACGACCATGATGGTGCTGGCCGTGACGCTCCACAATATCCCGGAAGGCATGGCGGTCGGCGTCGTCTACGCCGGCTACCTGACAGGGTCGGCCCAGATCACGGCCGGAGGTGCGCTTGCGCTGTCCCTCGGTATCGCGATCCAGAACTTTCCGGAGGGCGCGATCATCTCCATGCCGCTGCATGCGGAAGGGCGAAGCCGCGGCCAGGCGTTCGCGGCCGGCGCTCTGTCGGGGGCCGTGGAGCCCATCGGCGCGCTCCTCACCATTGTGGCAGCAGGCCTTGTGGTGCCGGCGATGCCGTATCTTCTGAGTTTTGCCGCCGGAGCCATGATGTACGTGGTGGTGGAAGAACTGATCCCCGAAATGTCCGCCGGAGAACATTCCAACATCGGCGTTGTGATGTTCGCGGTCGGATTCACACTCATGATGGCCCTTGACGTGGCGCTGGGATAATAAAAAAACGCTTGAAATTTCAAGATCCACGTATTAAAATAAGCATCGAAGCGAGCAGCACATTGCGTAAGTCCGGCAGTGTGCAGCCCGCTTCTTTTTTTATCCCTTTATAATAATCGGAGGTGGTTCCCATGGAACAGAAAACAAATTCATTTCTTGAAACAGAGCCGGTCAGCCGCCTGATGCGAAAGTATGCGGTCCCCTGCATCATCTCGCTGCTGGTGGCGGCGCTCTACAACATTGTCGACCAGATCTTTATCGCCAACGCATCCTATCTGGGCTCCTACGGAAACGCGGCCAACACCGTCGTATTCCCGCTCACGGTCATCGCCCTGGCCATCGCCGTGATGATCGGCGACGGGGCCTGCGCGTACGTGAGCATCCTGCTCGGGCAGGGACGGAAGGAGGACGCGTCCGGTACCGTGGGGAACGCCGTGCTTTTAACGGTCGCTTCCGGCCTCCTGCTTACGGTCCTGTACCTTGTCTTCCGTGAGCCGATCCTGGCCATGTTCGGCGGGACGGTCAATGCGGAGACCCTGCACCATTCCAGGGAATATTTCTTTTATATCACGCTCGGACTGCCGTTCTACATGTTCGGCCAGGCGATGAATCCCGTCATCCGGTCCGACGGAAGCCCGCGCTTTGCCATGGTCTCCACCGTGGCCGGTGCCGTGTTCAACATCATTTTTGACCCGATCTTCATCTTCGGCTTCAAGTGGGGGATGATGGGAGCGGCCGTGGCGACCGTGCTTGGCCAGGTGCTGACCGCGGTGATGGCCGTCTGGTATGTCTGCCACATGAAAGCAGTGTCGCTCGGGAGAAGGGATTTTGCACTGCGGGGTGACCTGGTCCGCCGTTTTATCCCGCTCGGCGTCACCAGCTTTCTGTCCCAGATCTCGCTGGTGGCTGCCATGGCGGCCATCAACAATATGATCCGCAAATACGGGGCCCTGGATCCGGCCTTCGGACAGGAAGAGCTGGCGCAGATCCCCATGGCGGTCGTCGGGATCGTCATGAAATTCTTCCAGATCGTAATCTCGATCTCCGTCGGCATGGCGGCCGGGTGCATCCCCGTGGCCGGCTACAACATCGGCGCCGGCAGGCGCGACCGCGCCAGAGAGCTGTTTATCCTGCTGCTGAAGCTGGAAGCCCTGGTCGGCTTCGCGGCGCTTCTGATCGTGGAGATCTTCCCGAAGCAGCTGATCTCCCTGTTCGGTGCCGGGAATGAGAGCATCTATTATACGGAATTTGCCATCCGTTCCTTCCGCATCTACCTGTGCATGATGGTCCTGGCCACCGTCAACAAGGGAACTTTCATCTACCTGCAGGCGCTGGGAAAGGCTCTGGCCTCCACGTTGATCTCCCTCTTCCGGGAGCTTGTGTTCGGCGTGGGCTTTGCGATCCTTCTGCCCCGGTTCTTCGGCCTGGACGGCGTCCTTTATTCCATGCCCGTATCGGATTTCCTGACCTTTTTGATCACGATCTACGTCGTGCGGGCGACGCTGCATGAGCTGTCTGCCGAAAAAGTTCAGTAATCCGGCAATTCTTTTTTCGTTAATCTTGATTCATTTGTCGAATTCGGTTAAAATAGATATGTATACTATCGTGTATTCGATTTTAACCGATGAGGCTGATGAAGATGAAACGATTATTTGCATTCCTGTGCCTGCTGGTCCTGTGCATGGTCCCGGTCACGGCGCAGGCGAATGACAGTGAATTATACAGTGACGGAAACGTACAGAAGCTGTTCACCTTTGAGAACGGCCTGCTGTCGACCTCCTCCAAGGCGATCGCCCAGTCGGCGGACGGCTATATCTGGATCGGCGGCTACGGCGGGGTCGTGCGCTATGACGGCAAGAACTTTGAACCCTGGGAACAGGGCAGGCTCGCGAATATTTCCGATCTGTTCTGCGACAGCGAAGGGGGATTCTGGGCGGCTTCCTCCGACCAGGGCCTTTTCCGCTACGAGAACGGCTCCTTTGTGCAGGTGCCGGGCGTAAAGGAAGGGACCCGCTGGGATGTGGAGTGCATCGGGGAGGATAATGAAGGAACGATCTGGTTCGGAACCGAGAACGGGATCGGCTGCTTCAGGGATGAAACGGCACAGATGCTGTCGATCCCGGAGCTTTCCGGCTGTTTTGTAAGGCACATTACCTTTGCTTCCGACGGACGGCTGCTGCTGGTGGCCCGCGACGGCAATGTCTTCTCCTATGACGGGGAGACGTGTGAAAAGATCGATCTGGGCGAGAACAACGGCAACATCCGGAGCATCGAGCCGGATGCGGCCAGTGACGGTTTCTACCTCGGGACCATGGGCAGCGATATCCTGAAATGCAGCGCCGGCTTTGAGGAACAGGAGATCATCTCCGCCGGCGGCCTGAATTGCCTCAACGACCTGTACAGCAAGGAGAACGGTGTCCTCTGGATCTGCGCGGACAACGGGATCGCGGTCCTTGAGGACGGAGAACTCCGGATCCAGCGGATGCAGGTAGACAATTCCGTCGATCTTATGATCGAGGACAGCGAAGGCAGCATGTGGTTCGTCTCCTCCAGGCAGGGCGTGCTTGAGGTCTGCAGGGGAAGGTTCGAGAACATCAGCCAGATCGCGGGGCTTGACACCCTGGTCGTCAACGCCGTCCATATGAAGGACGGCAGGCTGTTTATCGGACATGACGACGGCCTGATCATCCTGGATGCCGACACCTATGAGATCCTTTCACTTCCGGAATTCAAAGAGCTGGAATCCGTGCGTATCCGCTGTATTTATGAGGACGCCGACGGCAGCCTGTGGATCTGCACCAAGGGAAAAGGCGCGCTGTGCTATCAGAGCGACGGCACATGGAAATCCTATACCTCCAAAGAATATCCGGAGATCGGTTCGGATAATTTCCGCTGCATCGTCCCGGCCGGGGACAAGCTTCTGGCCGGCACGGACGCGGGTGCCTACCTGATCGACGGAGACAAGGTCGAGAATGTGCTGAACGATCCTTCCGTGCTGACCAGCCGTGTGCTGACAGCCTTTGTGGATGAGGACGGGACGACGTATCTCGGAACGGACGGCTACGGCCTTTACATTGTGAAGGACGGCGAGGTGGAAAAGGTCGTCAATTCCGATACGGGACTTACCTCCAACGTGATCATGCGGTTCCTGAAGAGCCCGGAATACGGCATCTGGATGGTGACCGGCAACGCCCTGACTCTTCTGGATCCTGACGGAAACGTTACGACGGTCGAGGATTTCCCGTCCAGCAATATCCTTGATTTTATCCTGCTGGACAACGGCTATGTCTGGATATTGACAGGCGTCGGGATCGTGGAGACGAGGCAGGAGGATCTACTCTCCGAGGAGGGCCTTGCCTACACCATGTTCGGCCACAGGGACGGCCTTCCCTTCGAGGCGACGGCCAATGCCTACCAGTACCTTGACGAGGAGCACGGCCTGCTTTATATCTGCGGATCGGGCGGCGTATTTACGCTGCACACAGAGAATGAAGACGCGGCCGCGCAGCACTTCCAGCTGTCCGTGGACAGCGTGGATCAGGACGGCGAGCGTGCTTACATATCGGAAGGGCAGGAGATCACGGTCGGGGCAGAGACCCGGAGGATCGGCATCAACGCCCATGTACTTACCTATACGCCGGAGAACCCGCAGGTATTCTTCTACCTGGAGGGCTTCGAAAAGGAAAAGACGGTCCGGAAGCTTTCGGACCTTACGCCGATCAGCTATACCAACCTGAGCGGCGGGGATTATGTGTTCCACTACGGGATCCAGGATCCCGGGACGGGCGAGACCCTGCAGGAGCTGACACTTCCGTTCACGAAGGTGAGCAAATGGTACGAGCGCACCGGGATGCGGATACTGCTGAGCGCACTGGGTCTGCTGCTGCTGACGCTGCTGGTCTTCGCGATCGTCAAACGACGTGCGCACAAGCTGCAGAGACAGCTGCGCATGCAGTATGAGCAGGAGGAAAAAGAGCATCTCCAGGAGATGGCCTACAAGGATTACCTGACCGGCCTCTACAACCGTAATTTCCTTGAATTCTGGGATGCGGATGTTCTTCCGGGCGTCGAATTCCCGCTACAGTTCATCTCCGTGGATGTCAACAACCTCAAGAAGATCAACGACAACTACGGACACAAGCAGGGCGACCAGCTGCTGCTGACCATGACGGCCTTGCTTCGCAGATATTTTGCGGGAGAGACCGATTCCCTGATCCGGATGGGCGGGGATGAATTTCTGGTGATCGTGCCCGGCATCAGCCAGGACGAAGCCCGGAGAAGAATGGAAGACCTCCGCAAGGAGGCCTCGAGGCTGTCCATTGAAGAATACCCGGTGACTTTTGCGTACGGGATCTGTGAGATGCAGGAGGACTCCTTCGACTTTGAGGAGGGACTCCGGCAGTCAGATATGGAAATGCTGAAGGACAAGGCCCGTTACCACGGGCGCATATAACTGACAGGAAAGAGCCACTTCAGGACTCCCAGAACAGGGAGGAATGAGGTGGCTTTTATAAATGCCCCGCAGCTTGTGATGGCGAGCACCAGCACGCAGGGAACACTGACCAGATAGAATTCTTCCTTCCGGAACAGCTTTGTATAAAGGCAGGTCCAGAGTGAACAGAAGACTGCGTACACACAGAGGGCCAAAAGCGTCGACAGCAGGATGCCGGCGGTGAAAAGCCCGTTTTTCATAAGGTAATACGCCCACATGAGCCAGAGCACCAGGGTGATCGGGAGCATGGGAGCGAGCACCAGCAGGAACCGCCACAGGAACCTCTCCCCGCCGCGGAGGGAGGAACCGATCACGCGGGTCTCATCCTGGAAACGGCTGCGGCCGAAGAGGATCGCCGCCGCGAACAGGAGCGTGGAAATGAGCGCATAGAAACGGACGGCAGGGGTACTGCCGTCTTCTTTTGCCCCGGCATCTCCACTGACATCGACGGTCTCAAAGACAACCTGGAGCGTATTGCCGCTCTCGAGAATATCGTGGTAGGAAGCAAGGAGATCCCCGGTCAGCGCTTGGCCTTTTTCGGCAAACAGGCTGCCGTTCCCGGAAATATCCGTCAGCACCTGTTCGGCCACCTGGCGAAGGATCGCGGAGAACACCTTTTCCTTAAGGACCGCCCCGCGCATGGTCGAGGGGGAGGCATAGTATTCCGCCACCTGCTCGATCTTTGAGAGGGAGACCACCTGATCCAGGGAATCCCGGATCACAAAACCGCAGTCGAGGCGGCCGGAGCCGACCTCCTCCGTAAGCTCCTCCCGGGAGCTGATCTCCACGAACGCATAGGGTCCCTCGGTCTTTTTGAGGTAGGAGAGAATGGAGGCGCCGCTTTTCGACCCGTCGATCACGATGCCGGCGCTCCGGCTCTCAAAGGAGGGGAAGACGACGTTCTGGAACAGATACAGCAGAAACACAAAGCAGGCGGCCAGAAGATAGATCCCCGGTTTTTTCAATTGTCTTTTGAGGAGCAGAAGAAATCTTGTGCCCCAGATCTTATTGTCTGTATTCATGGCTTTTGAGTGCAAGGGCTCCGATCCCGGCCATGACAAGGCCGGTCAGGAGGCAGGACAGAAAGGATCGAAGAGAAAAACCGTTCCAGAGTACGTCCGACAGATACTTCTGCCACACATGGACCGGCAGAACAGACGGCAGCGGGCGAAGGATGCGCGGAAGGGACGAAGCCGGGAACAGGCTGCTTCCCATGATGAACATGAGGACGGTCACCAGCAGGTAAAAAAGGCATCCGGAGGTCCGTAGCGTCAGGCTGTGGATCATATGGATAAAACAGGCAAGGCAGAAAGCCGCCGGCAAAAGGGCAGGCAGCAGATACCAGCGCATGGTCACCAGGTCCGAAACGGCGGCCGCCACGGACAGGGCCGCGCTTAGCAGCACAAAAAGCACCGCCGTCATGGGAAAAAGCCGTGCCAGGGAACGGGAAACAGCACCGATGCCCTTGCGGGAGAGGCATTTTTCCAGGGCCAGCTCCCTGGCTTCATAGAGGCCGGAAAATCCGATCCCGAAGAATACCGAGAGAAACGCGAGGATCGCCGTGATCAGGTAAAAGCCGGTCATCGTGATGCTGCCGTATTCCGAAAGGAGCGTGCTGTCCCAGGCGGCATTCCGCGACATGGCGAGAGAGACGAACTCCATGGCCATATCGTCCATCAGCGTCTGCACCGGCGTGACGACCTCATACATGTCCGCCGTCTCCTCCAGCGAATATACGGCGGCTTCCCCGACCTGCAGCATGGACACGCCCACCGTCACCAGATCCCGGAAAAGGCTTACCCCCAGGGTCGAGTCCCGGGGGATCAGGATCCGGATCGGCGTATTGACGCCGCTGTTGATGTCCTGGTAGAGATCCCTGGTGAGATAGATGGCGGCCTGGATGGTTCCGTCCGAGAGGGCGGCGTCCGCCTGCTCCTCGGAAAGATACTGAAAGCTGCAGATGCTTTTGACCGATTCCATCTCGGCGAGCATACCGGCCCCCATGCTGGTCAGCATGTCGCCCTCCGGGATCACGATCCCCACGGGGATGGTGGTGCTCAGCTGGTCGCGCCCGGTCATGGCGAACATGGCCAGGGCCGAGACGAGCAGGATCACGCCCGTGACGGCGAGTGCCAGCAGGAATCTCGGCAGCGAGAGCAGGCCTTTTTTCAGGATCAGCTCAAAATAGATCTGCCGGCTCTTACGGTCGGCAGAAAGAGGCTGTATGGGATGAAGCTTCATTGTACTCCCTCCTGCAGGCGCAGGAGCGCCTCGTCGGCTGTCAGCCGGACAGTGGAGCCGTTTTCCAGATAGTACAGGTCCGTGCACAGGCGGATCTCCTGCATGTCGTGTGTGGAAAGAAGGACGATGCCGCCTTCACCGATGTAATCGGAGATGAAATCCCGGATGATCTTTTTCTGGTGCAGGTCCAGGGAGGAGGAGGGCTCGTCAAGGATCAGCACAGGCTGGTTCTCCGCGACCGCACAGGCGATGGAGAGCCGGCGCTTCATGCCGCCGGAAAGCTCACGTACCTTGAGGGGCAGCAGTTCCAGAAGCTGGAGCTTTTCGAGCACCGGAAGCTCCGGCGTGACCTTGTGCCCGTACCAGAGACGCAGGTTGTCATAGACGGACAGATCCTCCAGAAGCGGGTTGCCCTGCGGAAGGTATCCGATCCATTTCCCGAAGGAGGAACGGTTTTCGAACATGTTCTGCCCGAAGATGCGGTAGCTGCCGGAACGGGGACGGCGGATGCCCGCCAGGATGTCCAGAAGCGTGCTTTTCCCCCCGCCGTTGATACCGACGATACCGACGCAGGAGCCTTTTTGTGCCGAGAAGGAGATATCCTTCAGGATCTGTTTTTTGCCGTAGGTCTGGGTGATCTTGTCCACCTCGATGCCGGGGACGGTTGTAGTAGATTGCATATAATACCCTCTTTTCTGAGGCTTATTATACCCTGCCCTTTCCGGGCCGTCAAGAAATGCCCCTTGCGCCGGCTGTGGAGGTTCATTTTCCTTTTGAATCTGATTGACCTTATGACACCGGCATCATATAATTATAAGAGACAGCCGTCGTTACGGACGGACTGTAAACAGAGGTACTTTACTGATGATCCATACTGAGTTAGGAGGTGCGATATGGGATTGTTTGATAAGAAGTATTGTGACGTATGTGGAGAAAAGATCGGTCTTCTCGGCAACCGTAAGCTGGAGGACGCCAACCTGTGCAAGCACTGCGCGGCAAAGCTTTCCCCTTGGTTCAACGAGAGGCGCCACAGTACGCTGGAGGAGATCAAGGAGCAGCTTGCCTACCGTGAAAAGAACAAAGACGCAGTCAGACAGTTTCATACCACGCTGACCTACGGCCGCAGCACCAAGGTCCTGATCGATGAGGATGCCAGGAAATTCATGGTCACAAAGGCCAAGGACCTGGAGGAGGACAATCCGGACGTGCTGGATTTCTCGCAGGTGACCGGCTGTGATCTGGACATTGACGAGAACAGGAACGAGCTTTACCGGACGGACAAGGACGGCAAGAGCGTCAGCTACAATCCGCCCCGGTATGAGTATTCCTATGACTTCTATATGATCATCCGCGTCAATCATCCCTATTTTGACGAGATGAAGTTCAAGCTGAACAATTTCTCCGTGGATACAGGGGAACAGCGGGCGACGGAAACAGGAATCCGCAAGCCGGGCAGCACGGCGGACATGGTCGGCAGCATTCTTGACGTCCTTGTCCAGGCAACGGGCACGGGCGGAGGCGAGGCCTATCATCCTGAATACCAGGAATATCTGAACATGGGACGTGAGATCCGGCAGACGCTCATGCAGGCCCGGCAGGACGTCCGTGAGGAGGCCGCGGCCGCGAACGCGCCGAAAAAGCCGATGATCTGCCCCCACTGCCAGGCCAGCACGATCCCGGATGACAAGGGATGCTGCGAATACTGCGGGAGCTCGATCGCGTAACGAAATCGAAAAATTGGCTGTTGGACTTACGCTTATTCTGTGGTATGATACTGTAGAAAAGCCGAAAAAGGAGGATACAGCATTCATGAAGGTTATTTGTGTGGATGATGAGGATCTGGTCCTTCAGCTCACGCTTTCTCTGTGCCGGGAGATACCTATGGTTTCGCAGGCCGAAGGCTTTCGGAGACCGGGCGATGCTCTTGCCCGGCTTAAGAACGATCCTGCGGATGTAGCCATCCTTGACATCAACATGCCCGAGATGGACGGGCTTGCACTTGCGGCCAGGATCAAAGAGGTCTGCCCGGACATATCCATCATTTTTCTGACCGGATATTCAGAATATGCGGTGGAAGCCTTTGCCATGCATGCCTCCGGCTATCTTCTCAAGCCGGTCAGCAGGGAGAGACTTGCCGATGAACTCGCGTATGCGGCCAAAAAAAACCATCTGCAGCCCCAGGCGCATATCCAGGTCAGTACCTTTGGGGAATTCGATATCCGCGTCGACGGGGTGATCGTCAATTTTTCACGTTCACGGGCCAAGGAGCTTCTGGCCTACCTGGTCGACAGGCAGGGAAACAGTGTCACCCGTGTCAATGCATTCTCCGCTCTGTGGGAGGATGCGGAATATGACCGGGCCATGCAGAAGCAGCTGGACGTGGTGATCCGGAGTCTTAGGAACACGCTGGAGGAGTACGGGATCAGCGAGATCTTCGAGATGCACAAAGGCGTGATGAGGATCTGCCCGGAAATGCTGGACTGTGACCTGTATCATTTCCTGGCGGGGGATATCGACGCGGTCAATTCATTCCGTGGGGAATACATGAGCTCCTATGCCTGGGCAAGCCTTACGGAAGCCTACATGGACAGAGTTAATACGAACACCTGACCTGTTCCGGAGTGTGAACCATTATACGGGGAGTATCTGACGCAGGAAAAGGGAGGACAAGATGAGCGTAAGGGAACTTACCATCGAAGCGAAAAAAGAGAATCTCGACAAAGTCATGGCCTTTCTGGAAAGCCGGCTTGAGGAGCTGAACTGTACGCCAAAGGCGCAGATACAGATCTCGGTCGCCATGGAGGAGATCTTTGTCAATGTGGCCAGCTATGCGTACCAGCACCTGAAGAACATAAAAGAAGGACCGGGTATGGTCTCGATCAGGGTCGAGGATACGGAGGATCCGCGCAGCGTGGCCGTCACGTTTGAGGACAGCGGCATTCCCTTTGATCCGCTCTCCAGGCAGGACCCGGACGTGTCACTGCCGGCGGAGGAACGCGGGATCGGAGGACTCGGGATCTACATGGTCAAGAAGAGCATGGATCATGTCCATTATGAGTATAAGGACGGAAAGAATATCATGACTTTCCGCAAGGACCTGTGAGGATGATCCGGTTCTGGCCGGGATCAACAGAGTATGACAGAAAGAGACAAGAAAGGAGATTCATACATGCTGAATATCACAAAAAATACGAATGGAACCGAATTACTGATAGGACTTGAGGGCAGGCTGGACACCGTGACCGCTCCCTCCCTCGAGAACGAACTGAAAGGAAGCCTTGACGGGGTGGATTCTCTGATCCTCGATATGGCGGAGCTTCAGTATATCTCCAGCGCGGGACTCCGGGTGCTTCTTTCTGCACAGAAGGTCATGAACAAGCAGGGGCGCATGGTCATCCGGAACGCGTCCGAGGATGTCAAGGAGATCTTTGATGTCACCGGTTTCTCGGATATCCTGACGATCGAGTGAACACGGGACAGAGTCCATAGAGAGGTAAGTGACAGACGACCCGGTGCAGGAGGGATCCGGCACCGGGCCTGTTTTTTAATACATAGGATAGGGTTAAACATCAAATGCAAGAGGGTATTAGGGAATTTTTTCAGGCGCATACGACTTTGGAACAGATCCTTCAGCTGATCCTGATGGCGGTCCTGACGACGATCGCGGTACTGATCATCCTGAGGATCGAAAAAAAGATATCCAAAAAACTGCTGACCGGCAAAAAGACGATCAACCGGCGCTTTGTGGAGAACATCCTCCGCGGGGCCGTGATCCTGGTGGCTGTGATGTGGGTGATGATGAGCAATCCGCTCACGCAGTCCTTCGGCCGGGTGCTGTTCCAGGGGACAGCGATCCTGGGCGCCGTTGCCGGTATCGCGGCCCAGCCGATTCTGGCGGACCTGTTCTGCGGGATCATGCTGAGCTCCGCCAAACCCTTTGACATCGGGGACCGGATCGAACTGGAGAACGGAACGGCCGGTATCGTCAAGGACATTACCCTGCGGCATGTGGTGCTTCAGGGGATCGATACGGTCACGTACGTCATCCCGAACAGCAAGCTGAACGGGATGCAGGTCACCAATATGAGCTACCATTCCACGCTGCGTTCCGTTCATTTCCGCTTCGGTGTAAGCTACGATACGGATACCGCGAAGGCGCAGGAGGTGATCGGACGGGCGGTCAAGGAGAGCCCGTACACGGTTCCGGGCAAGCCTTCGGCCGAAGGAAACGTGTATGGACCGGTATACTTTCTGGCATTTGAGGAGAGCAGCCTTGTGATGGGAGTGACCGTCTATTATGAGCCGACGGTATCCACGGAGATGATGAAAAGCGATGTAAACAGCCGTGTCAGGCAGGCTCTCCGGTCGGCAGGGATCGAGATTCCCTACAATTATCTCAATATTATCGAAAAAAACGAAAACAAGAGGAGCTGATATAAATGCACCCGGTATTATCGATCGGGCTGTATCTTCTGATGCAGGTGGTCATCCTGGTACTTGCGTACCTGTGTCTGCGTCATGACAAAAACAGCCGATCATCCGGAAAAGCGGTCCGATGGTATCCGGCAGCAGCTGTGATCTACCTGCTGCTGTCACTGATGCCGGTCGGCGGCGCTGTTCTGCCGGACAGCGGTTTCAAATTCACGCTGCAGCGGTTCGGAAACGTCTGGCTTGGCTTTATGGTATATTTTGGCGGGATCCTGCTGGTCCTCTATATCCTGGCGGGACTTTTGAGGCTTTTTGCCGGGCACCTGCCGCGCAAGGTACGCGCCGGGGTCCTTCTCGTCAGTTTCCTGGCGGGGCTCGGACTTCTGGGCTACGGGACCTGGCACGCGCAGCGGACGATCGTGACGGAGTATGATGTCACGATCAAAAAAGAGGCGGAAGACCTGGAGGAAATGAAGGTCGTGCTGCTCGCGGACCTGCACCTCAGTGTCAATTCACATCTGCCCACCATCCGGCGCATGGTGGAGATGGTCAACAAAGAACAGCCGGACGTGATCGTGATCGCGGGCGATATCTTTACGAGCTCCTACGCAGGACTCCGGGATCCGGGCAACTATGCGCAGGTCCTTTGCGGACTGGAAGCCCGGGACGGCGTCTATGCCGTGTACGGGAACCACGACGTCGAGGAAACGTTGTTCGGTGGTTTTCCGATCTCGCCGATCTCCCAGGCCTTCCGGACCCGGGAGATGGAGCAGTTCTTTGCGGACTGCGGTTTTACGGTCCTGTATGATGAGACAGTCTCCATAGGAGGCGGGGCCGTACAGCTGACCGGCCGCGTGGACGGCGAGAAGGCCGGAGACGGAACGGCCGACAGAAAGAGCCCGTCCGAAGTTCTGAAAGATGTCGACAAGGAGAAGCCGGTCCTCGTTCTGCAGCATGAGCCGGTGGAATTTGCCGGACTCAAGGAAAACGGCGCCGATCTGGCCCTCTGCGGGCACACCCATGCAGGACAGATCTTCCCCGGAAACCTGATCGTTCCGTTCTTTAATGAGAATGCCTACGGCTACAAGAACGCGGGCGGGCTTGACACGATCGTCACTTCGGGGATCGGATATTACGGACCTCCCATGCGGGTAGGGACCAACAGTGAGATCACGGTCGTCCATATCCGTTTCGGTAAATAAACAACAACAGGAGGCGTACATCTATGGAAAAAGATGCCATTTTCAATCACCGGAAAGAACTGAAGCAGCGAAGTCACCAGGTACTGCGCGGACACTATGTCGTGCTGATCTTCCTGATGCTCGTCATGACTGTTTTCGGTACGGAATATTCCTTTTCGACCATGAACTGGGAGGGCAATCCCTTTGAGAGCATCGAAAACAAGGATGATCCCGGAAATGTGCTGAGTGCGGACAGCGTGCTCGACTATATCCTGCGCGGAAGACTGGACGAAGGAGCCAGGATCGCGGATAAAAAGGCGGAAGAGATGATAAACGAGAAAGATACGCCGTCCTTCCTCGGAAGAACGGAGGGTGTACTTGCAAGTCTCGTCAATTCCGTGACGTCCGGAAGGCTGGCCATCCAGCTCGGAAAGACACTCCGGACGATCACCCATTCCGATGTGGGAGCCGCCGTTGTCTATACGCTTGGCGCTTTTCTCTGGTATGCGTTGATCTTTTTCTTCCTGAAGAACGTTTATTCCGCCGTGATGCGGAGGATCTACCTGGAAGCCCGCGTGTACGGGCGCGTGCATTTTATGGATGTGCTTCATTTTGCTGCCGTCCGCAAATGGATCCGTGCCTGCTGGGTGATGTTTGTCAAGTATGTGTATGAGGTATTGTGGAGCCTGACCATCGTCGGCGGGATCATCAAAGGCTATTCGTATTTTGCCGTGCCCTATATCGTGGCGGAAAACCCGGATGTTACCCCAAAGCAGGCGATCACCCTTTCCCGTAAAATGATGGACGGACATAAGCTCGAGCTGTTCAAGTATGACGTGACGATGCTCGGCTGGGTGATCCTTGGGGTCGTTACCTTCGGTATTTCAGATCTTTTATACGGTGCCGCCTACAGGCTCACCTGTCGTGGTGAATTCTACGCAAAGATCCGGGAAGAAGCACTTGCAAAGGGACTTGAGGGGACGGAGATCCTGAATGACCGGTATCTGTTTGAAAAGGCTGACCGGATCCTTCTGACCGAGACCTATTTTGATGTGGTCGATGAGATCACCGTGATCCATGAGAACAAGACCGTGCTGACCGGCTTCAAGGCCAAAGTGGCGGAATGGTTCGGCATCTGGCTCGGAAGTCTCAGCGAGAAAAAGCGTTATGACGATCAGGAAGGACGTAAATACGAGATCGAGCGCTACAAGCTGAGTATGGAGGGAAATGCCTATCCCCAGTGGCTGAATCCTTTGTGGCGCCGGAAAGAGCTGCAGAAGCATGGCAGCTTTTCGTTCCTCCGAAGCTATACGATCTGGACGCTGTTCCTTCTTTTCCTGGTCTTTTCCTTTGCCGGGTGGAGCTGGGAGGTCGCCCTCCATTATATGCAGACCGGACAGTTTGCGAACCGCGGGACCCTGCACGGACCGTGGCTTCCGATCTACGGCACCGGCTGCATTGTCGTGCTGATCCTCTGCAGCCGTTTCCGCAAAAAGCCCGTACTGGAGTTTATCACCTCGATCATACTCTGCGGCCTGATCGAATACATGTCGGGCTGGCTTCTGGAGGTCCGGTACCATCAGAGATGGTGGTCCTATGACGGATACTTCCTGAATCTCCACGGACGGGTCTGTGCGGAGGGACTTCTGGTCTTCGGCGTGGGGTGCTGCGTCATCGTGTATCTGCTGGCGCCCCTGTTTGACTTCCTTCTCTCCAAGATCAGACAGAAGGTGCTGATCGGCATCTGCGTGGTGCTGGCCGTCCTCTTCTTTGGCGATTCGATCTATTCTTCGATCAACCCCAACATGGCTGAAGGTGCCGTGGAGTCTGTGGAGACCGAAGATGGTGAAGACAAGAAGGAAGTGCCGGAGCTGCCGGCCATAACGGAGGAAGAAACACCTGCCGAAGAGGAGCCTGCCGGCGAAGAAACAGAGCCGACGGAGGCACCTTCCGGGGAAGAGGCGGATCCGGGACTTGTGAAGCTGTAATGATTTACAGAAAATGACCGGCATGCTATACTTAAGGTATAAATATGGAACCAGAAAACAATAGTTACGATCATAAAACAGGAGGACTGATCAAAATGGCTGACAGAATCGTATTGAATACCGTTTCCTATCACGGCGCAGGCGCCATCGGCGAGATCGTGGGAGAAGCCCAGAGAAGAGGCTTCAAGCATGTATTCGTCTGTTCCGATCCGGACCTGGTCAAGTTCGGCGTGACCGCCAAAGTGACCGATCTTTTGGACGGCGCGAAGATCCCCTACACGGTCTACTCCGAGATCAAGCCGAACCCGACCATCCAGAACGTACAGGACGGCGTCAAGGCTTTCAAGGACTGCGGCGCGGATTCCATCATCACCATCGGCGGCGGCTCATCGATGGATACCGCCAAGGCCATAGGCGTGATCATCAACAATCCGGAGTTTGCGGATGTCCGCTCCCTGGAGGGCGTGGCTCCCACGAAGAACCATGCGGTTCCGACGATCGCCGTTCCCACCACAGCCGGCACGGCCGCCGAGGTCACCATCAACTACGTCATCACCGACGTAGAAAAGCAGCGTAAATTCGTGTGTGTCGACACCAACGACATCCCGGAGGTCGCTGTCGTGGACCCGGATATGATGTCCTCCATGCCTAAGGGCCTGACCGCCTCCACCGGTATGGACGCCCTGACCCATGCCATCGAGGGTTATACGACCCGTGCAGCCTGGGAGCTGACCGACATGTTCCATCTGGAAGCCATCAAGCTGATTTCGCAGAACCTGCGCGGTGCTGTCGCCAACACGCCGGAAGGCCGCAAGGGAATGGCTATGGCCCAGTATATCGCGGGCATGGGCTTCTCAAACGTAGGCCTCGGCATCGACCATGCGATGGCACATACACTGAGCGCACACTATGACACTCCGCACGGCGTAGCCTGTGCCATGTTCCTGCCGATCTCCATGGAGTTCAACAAGGAATACACCGGGGAACGCTATCGTGAGATCGCCCGCGTCATGGGCGTCAAGGGCGTTGACGATATGACCCAGGAGGAGTACCGGAACGCCGCCATCGAGGCCGTCAAGCAGCTTTCCAAGGATGTAGGCATCCCGGAAAAGAACGAGAAGATCCGCGAGGAGGATCTGGAGATCCTGGCCGCCGACGCTCTGGCGGACGCCTGCTATCCGGGCAACCCGCGCGAGGCCACCAAGGAACAGGTCATCGAGATGTTCCGTATGCTGATGTAAAGACAGCTTTAGTATGGGACCGCACTGAAGACAGTGCGGTCCCTTTGTATCCTGTGCAGATTTGTCGTTTTCTTTTCAAGCCGGATGATGTATACTCAAAAGAGAAGATTTTTTCGGGGAGGAAATCATTTTGAGCAACAAAGAGACGCTGATCACGGATTTCACCGAAGGAAACGTGTTCCGCCAGCTCCTGACATTCGCGACCCCACTGTTTCTGTCGACCATGCTGCAGATCGTCTACAACATGGTGGATATGATCATCGTGGGACAGAAGATCGGAAAGGTCGGGCTGTCGGCTGTGTCGGTAGGCGGTGATCTGACCAATTTCCTGACCTTTTTTGCCATGGGATTCGCAAACGCCGGGCAGGTCATCATTTCACAGTATATCGGATCCGGCAACAAAAAGGCTCTGGGACGGTTCATCGGGACGATGTTCTCGTTCCTGACCTGCGTTGGCATCGTTCTGAGCATCATCTGCCTGACCTTCCGGACGGGGATCCTCGAGATCATGCACACGCCCCCGGAGGCTTTTTCCGAGGCGATGAACTATTCGACGATCTGCATGGCGGGACTGGTCTTTATCTACGGCTACAACATGGTGAGCGCCGTGCTGCGGGGCATGGGCGATTCGATCCATCCCTTCATCTTTGTGAGCGTGGCGGCTCTTCTGAACGTCGTCCTGGATCTCTTGTTCGTCATGGGGCTGGGATTCGGCAGCGGCGGCGCCGCACTGGCCACGGTCATCAGCCAGGCGGTCTCCTTTGTCAGCTGCGGCATTTTTATCTACCGCAACCGGCACCGGTACGAGATCCGGGTGAGCCGGCGGGAGTTCCTTCACATGGAGCCGGGCATGCTGTCAGAGCTTCTGAAGCTGGGCTTCCCCATGGCCATCAAGAGCGCGGCTGTTTCTTTTTCCAAGCTCTTTGTGAACTCGTGGATCAACTCCTACGGCGTGGCGGTATCCGCCTTTGCCGGGATCGCGAACAAGATCAACAGCACCAGCAACCTGATCTCCAATGCCTTCAACACCGCCGCCTCCTCGATGATCGGACAGAACATCGGCGCGGGCCGGTTCGAGCGGGTTAAAAAGGTCATCGCGTCGGTCTACAAGATCACCTTCAGCGTGGCGGCCCTGCTCACGTTCCTGATGCTGGTGTTCCCGAAGCAGATCTACGGATGCTTCACCGACGATCCGGAGGTTCTGGCCATCGGTATGACCTACCTGCCGATCGCGGTGCTGATCTTCCTGGGAAGCGCGGCCCGCTCCGGCATGAACTCGCTGATCAACGGCAGCGGCAATTCCAAGGTCAACTTTATCACGGCGATCCTGGACGGCATCGTGCTCCGGATCGGACTGGCCCTTCTGTTCGGGCTGGCCTTTGACATGAAGCACATGGGCTTCTGGCTCGGGGACGCGCTGGCAGGCTTCACCCCCTTCTGGCTCGGAATGCTGTTCTATATAAGCGGTGCATGGAAAAAGGGTATCAGGAAAAAACAAGCGGAGGTATCATAACATGGCAGAGATCGATATCTACAAGGCAGACGAAGGACGCTACGGAACCATGCGGTACAACCATGTGGGCAGGAGCGGGCTCAAATTCCCGGCCGTATCCCTTGGCTTCTGGCACAATTTCGGCAGCAACGGCAATTACGACAACATGAAGGCCATGTGCCGCACCGCCTTTGACAACGGCATCACCCAGTTTGACCTCGCCAACAACTACGGGCCGGTCTACGGAAGTGCCGAGATAAGCGCCGGACGGATCCTTCGCGAGGATTTCCGGCCTTACCGGGACGAGCTGGTCATCACGACCAAGGCCGGCTACGACATGTGGGAGGGCCCTTACGGAAACTGGGGCAGCAAAAAGTACCTGGTGGCAAGCCTGGACCAGAGCCTTGGCCGCCTGGGGCTCGAGTATGTGGATATTTTTTACCATCACCGGATGGACCCGGAGACGCCCCTCGAGGAGACCATGGAAGCCCTGGCCCAGATCGTCAGGAGCGGCAAAGCCCTCTACGCCGGCATTTCCAACTACAACGAAGAGTACACCCGAAGAGCGATGGAGATCATGAAGGAGCTGCACTGCCCGCTGATCGTCAACCAGAGGCGGTATTCGATCTTTGACCGGACCATCGAGAAGGACGGCGTCAAGCGCTTCTGCCACGAGAACGGCATGGGCATCATCGCCTTCAGCCCGCTGGCGCAGGGCCTTCTGACCGACCGGTATCTCCATGGGATCCCCGCCGACAGCCGGATCGCAAGCGACGGACGTTTCCTGAAGGAGAGCAGCCTGACCGAAGAGAGGCTCTCCCAGATCCGTGCGCTTGATGAGCTCGCGGCCCAAAGAGGACAGACCCTGGCGGAGATGGCCCTCGCGTGGATCCTGAAGGACGACGAGGTCTGCTCCGTATTGATCGGGGCCTCCCGTCCGGAACAGATCCTGGATAATATCAAAGCGATCGAAAACTGTCATTTCAGCGAAGAGGAACTGACCGAGATCGACCGGATCTCTTTATCCTGATAAGACAACAGACCTGTAGATTCCTGCATAAAGAAGGCTTGCTGTATGAAATTCAACAAAGATAATCTGAACAAAAACTGGGTCGCCTACACCATTGCGACCTGCTCGGCCGTGGTTCTGTTCGTGCTGCTGACCCACCTGAACATTTTCGCGGGAGGATTTGCAAGGCTCGTCGGCTACTGCTCGCCGGTCATCATCGGTGTGATCATCGCGTACGTGCTGGATCCGCTGGTCAAGCTTTTTGAGCAGTACGTATTCCGACGGATCAAAAAACCCAGGCTTCGCCGGAATGTTTCGATCATTGTGACGATCGTGGCGCTGCTCGTGTTTATCGTGATCCTCCTGGTGGCGCTGGTTCCGGAGGTCATCAACAGCATCGTGGGCCTGGTCTCCAATATGGACAGCTATGCCAGCACGCTGCAGGCCCTGATGAAGCGTCTGGGCGAGTTTACCGGACGGCACGATATCGATATTTCCGAGCTGATCGATATGGGGCAGAACCTGGTCAACAGGCTGGCGCAGACGATCCCGCAGAATTTCAACCGGATCCTCAATACGTCCTGGAATATCGGCAAGGGCGTGTTCGTCGGCGTCATCGCCTCGATCATGGCGGTCTATTTCCTGGTGGATAAGGACCGACTGGTCAGCGGGATCCGCCGGCTGATGCGCGGCATCCTTCCCTCCAGACGATTTCAGGCGTCACTGGCCTTCTGGGGCCGCTGCAACTCGATCCTGATCCGCTATATCGTTTTTGACCTGCTGGACGGCCTGATCATCGGCGTCCTGAACTTTATCTTCATGATGATCACGAGGATGCCCTTTGCCATCCTGATCTCCGTGGTCGTCGGCGTGACGAACCTGGCGCCGACCTTCGGACCGATCCTCGGCGCGCTGATCGGCGCCTTTATCCTTGTACTGAACAATCCCTGGCATGCGCTGTGGTTCCTGATCTTTACCCTGATCCTGCAGACCGTGGACGGCTATATCATCAAGCCGAAGCTGTTCGGCGGACAGCTGGGCGTCTCCTCCGTGTGGATCCTGATCTGCATCATCGTGGGCGGACGGATGTTCGGCGTGCCCGGCATCCTTGTGGCCATCCCCGCCGCGGCCATCACGGATCATATCTATCACGAGTGGATCATCAAAAAACTCGAGGAACGAGCCGAAAAGAAAAGGGCGAAGTAGATGCCCATCGAAGCCATGGTAGGAGAGAGCCGATAGGCTCTTTCCTTTTTCTCTATTAACACATGACCATCACAAATTGCACACAGCATACAATGGAAGATTTGTGAACGCCTTTTGTTCTTCATAATCGCGCATGGAAGTTCGAACTGCATATGCCGGATGGTATTTCTCACAATATGCCTTTAAACTCTTCGACTGGAGATTTGCCTCTGGTTTGACTTCAATCGGTGCAATATCGCGCCCTTTTTGTATCATAAAGTCCATCTCAAAGGATGCGGAATCTGTTGCGTAATAATAGGGCGTATATTCTGTTTCAGAAACCAGTTCCTGCAAGACATACTGCTCTGTCAATGCGCCTTTAAATTCTACGAAAACCGCATTACCTTCAAGAATAGTGGACGCATCTAATTCGCTGAGCGCTCCCAGAAGGCCGACATCCAGAAGAAACAGCTTGAAAGCACTGAAATCAATGTATGCCTTTAGTGGCAAATGAGGCTCATTTACTTTATAGACCTTGTGGATCAAACCGCAGTCTGAAAGCCATTCGATCGCAATTTCAAAATCCTTCATGCGGGCGCCCTTTTTTATTTTTCCGAAAAAGAATTTTTTGTTTTCTTTCGCCAATTGCATGGGTATTGAATTCCATACCATGCGAATCCGGGCAAGGTTTGTGCCGTTGGCATGTTTTCCGAAATCATCCTCATACTGTTCCAGAATTGCATTCTGTATTCTACGGACCTCAACATAATCCTTGTGCTCTGCAAAGAATGCCACCACTTCCGGCATGCCGCCGACATAATAGTAATTTTTCAGCCAATGAATATACCGATTGTTACAGTCACATATTTCCGGATATATCTTTGTTCCAAGCAGATCCGCAAGCTGTGCTTCCCCCATCGCCTGCAAAAATTCACGATAATTCATCGGATGTAATTCGAGGGTATCCACCTTTCCAACTGGAAAAGATACGCCATCGTGAATGGCGACCCCAAGCAGAGAACCCGCTGCTATTACGGCATACTCCGGAGCATTTTCACAAAAATACTTCAACGCTTCCAATGCTCTTGGCGCCTCCTGGATTTCATCAAAAATGATCAAGGTATCATCTGGCGTAACCTCAGTTTTGGTTTCAATATTAATGCTCATGATAATACGCGCAATATCATAGTCATCCTCAAATACGCGCTTCATGAGCTGGTTGTTGTAAAACGTGACATAAGCGACCTTTGAAAAATACATCCGTCCAAATTCTTTCATCAGCCATGTCTTCCCGACCTGTCTGGCTCCTTTTATGATGAGCGGTTTTCGGTTCGGCCTTTCTTTCCATTCAACTAATTTCTGCATGGCATCTCTTTTCACATTTTCACCCCCATCTTACCATGTATACTTAGTATACTCCATATTCCTTATTTCAATCAACACTTTTTTTGATGAGTTTACCATTAATTAGCACACTTTTTTTAGATGAGATTTATGTATAATAGTACACTTATTCGGACGAGTTTTCCATACAAAAGCACACTTTTTCAAACATAATCATAGAGATGGGTTTAAACCGGGTGAATTGCAATTACAGGTTCCAGTTTGCAAGGTTAACTTCGAGTTATGACCTTTTTTGCAAAAGACACCTCCAGAATCGCACCTTGAAAACAGAAATAAGTTTTACAAAAACCGGCCAAACTGGAAATCAGTATTGCAAAGGATGCGTTTAGTCTTACAAACCCGTTGATTCCGGCGCTTTCAAGCGCTACAATCAAGTGAGCATTCTTATTTCTGGATAGACTGGTTTGTACTAGTCAAGGAAAGCGTAATCCCGTTGACGCATTGGCATAAAACAGTTAAAATTTACGGTGAAAATAGTAAAAGTATATCTCACCGGAAAAAATCGAAGGAGATTCCGAAAAGCAGAGGGTGAAGGCATTGAAAAGTATGAAAAAACTGTTTTCCGAGATTCCATATCTGCACAGCAACCGGATCACGCTGCGGCAGATCACGCCCGATGACGCGGCCGGCCTTACAGAGCTGGTGAACAGTCCGGCCGTTTACCGGTATCTGCCGACCTTTCTGTATGAGAAGAAGTACCCGGATATCGATGACGTAATCCGCCATCTGTATGACGAGTGCTTTCAGGAATCGATCATCCTGGGGGTGTTTGAGGAAGGCTGTTTTGCCGGCCTGGCGGAATTCTACGGCTATCGCGACCCGATCCACAAGATCAGCGTGGGCTACAGGCTTCTTGAACGCTGCTGGGGAAGAGGGATCGCCACGGAGACACTCAGGCTCATGGTCGAGTACCTGTACGGAGAAACCGATATCGAGATCATCACGGCCAGCACGATGGTCGAAAACCAGGCATCCGCCAATGTACTTAGGAAAAACGGTTTTACGCTGGTCGTCCATGCGGTCGGAGAAGACTGGGGATATGAACGGCTGACCATCACGGACAAATGGATTCGATGAAGAAAAGGAAAAGTGCAGGAGAATCCTAAAAAAGAAAACCAGCCGGATCTGTAAAAAAAGGTATTGACTCCTACGTTACGTAATAGTTTATGCTGTTATTACAAGCGGAAGGGAGGATACGAAAATGATGACGGTACATGAGGTGAGCAGGCTTGCAGGAGTGAGTATACGCACTCTGCAGTATTATGACAAGATCGGTCTTTTGCATCCGACGGGATACACCGATGCGGGCTACAGGCTGTATGACGATGCAGATCTGGAACGCCTGCAGCACATCTTACTGTTCCGTGAACTGGAGTTTCCTCTGAAAGACATCAAGGCGATCATGAACAGTCCCACGTTTGACAGGGACAGGGCCCTGGAGCAGCAGATCGAGCTGCTGAGGCTCAAGAAGGAACACATTGAGAACCTGATGAACTTCGCGCTTGGAATAAAACTGATAGGAGTGAAGCACATGGACTTTAAGGCTTTTGACAGAAGCAAGCTGGACGAATATGCCAGACAGGCAAAGGAGCTGTACGGAAACACGCCGGAATACAAGGAGATGCAGGAGAAAACAAAGAACAGGACGAAGGAAGAAGACAATCTTCTGGCGGACCGATTTATGCTGCTCTTCAAAGAAGCCGGGGAGATCAAGGATTCCGATCCCGCGTCGCCCGAAGCGCAGGACCTTGTAAAGAGGATACAGGCATTCATTACGGAGAATTTGTATACCTGCACCGACAAGATCCTCTGCGGTTTGGGAAAGATGTATTCGGGGGGCGGAGAATTAACCCGGAACATTGATGCGTACGGCGGGGAAGGTACCGCGGAATTTGTGGATAAGGCAATTCAGATCTATTGCGGTTGAAACAGGAAAAGACCAAAAAGACAGGGGACGGTTCTGTGTCTTGTTTGTTAGGACAAACAAGACACAGAACCGTCCCCTCAGACTGTCTGAATACTTTACCAAGCCATAGCCTTAATGAGCGATACTGGCTGATTTTTGACTGTTATTACCGTCACAGCTCTCATTTTTACACGAACCTTATAAATGGAACAAAAAATATGCGTTGCTTTTGCGATCAGTTCCAGCAACTTTTGGGTTCCGAACTGGTTTTTCGCGCGTCGTATGTTGTATGCCAACGCCAGAAGCGCAAACTCCCCCTCCACTTTCTGCTTCCCGCGGAGAAGAAAGTAGCTGCCGTTCATCGATCTTTTTATGGTTCCGAACGGGTGCTCTGACAGACACATCCTCTGTGCCATCTTCTGTTTGTCCGGCCTGATGACCAGAGTCACAACTTTGCGCTTTTCCCGTTTGACTTCGGATCTGTGGAAGTGGACTTCTTTTCCCTCTTCTCTCAGCCAGTTCCCGTTTGGCTTACAGAATTCATCTTTGTTGAATTCTACTTCCTGGAATCCTTTTCTTGCCCTGCAGCATTTGTCTCTGTCAGGACAATTCCGGCAGGCCTGCTTGTTTGTATACCGGATCCGTTCTTTTTTGGTAACGTAACTTTGCCGCAGCTGTGCTCCTCCCGGACAATAAACGATGTTACGCTGAGGATCACGGACAAAATAACCTTCGGCCGCCTTGATCTTCATTTCCAGGGTATTCACAAACGGGGATGTTCTTATTAAAGATGCCCCTTCTGTGACTCTGCACATCTTCTCCGTGACAGTTGCGCTTTCGATGAACCCTTTATAAGCTTCGGGGATGATACCTGCACGCAGGCATTTCTTCAGTTCTTCCGGGGCTTTGCTCTCAGGATGAAGATCCTGTGCTTCCTCATACGGCAGTTCGATCTCACAGGTGTCTTTCCCATCTGGCAGTATGACATGTGCAGCAATACCTTCCTCGAGACATTTGCCGATGTCTTCTGCTGATTGGTATCCCTTGTCTGCTACTGCCTCAAGGATCTCATCTTTGCAGTATTCATTCTTATAGCTTTTGAGAGTCGGTTCCAGCTGGCCATAATCAGTGACATCACTCGTTACGTTAAAATCGGTGATCATGTGGCTTTCCGAGGTGACTGCTGTCTGGACATTGAAGGAAACCCCGAAGCCATTCCTCATTTTCATGAGCCTGGCATCCGGGTCGGTCGTTGAGAGCTGTGACAAGCCTTCTTCTTCCATCATCTGCCGATAAGTTTGATAACGCTCAAGGCGTTCCCCGCTCTCCTTTATCTTCGCTTTCAGTTCTTCTTCTGAAAAGGAGCCGTGAAGGGTGCTGCCTTCCAGCCGGTCTGCCTGGTCGAGCTGGCGCATGTAGTCTTCATGATGCCCTGTAAGCCAACTGATACGGTCGTCCAGCTTGCTCATTGTGAAGTTACGGTCCTTGGAGTTATTGGCAAAGAATTTACTGCCGTCCACAGACAGGAATTCGTTGGTCAACTGCCCTCGAAGGAGCTGATTGAACGCATGGAAGACTTTCTTCATCGCAGAGGCGTTTACCTTACGGAAATCTGATATGGTCCGGAAGTCGGGACGTACCCCTCTGACAAGCCATTGGACCTCAAGGTTTACTTTACAGGCCTTTTCAAGCTTGCGGGAAGAGCGGATCTCATTCTGGGCGCCGTAGATATACAGTTTAAGAAGGTCTCTCGGATCATAAGCAGGCCGACCCTCCAGTGCGGGGACAGCTTTCGCTACGTCCAGTTTCTTCAGATCGAGGCTGTTAACAAAAGCATCGATGACCCTGACTTCACTGTCCTGCTCGACTCTTTCATCCAGGGAGAGCATCTGGATCTGATAGCGGTCAACGGAATTAATGTAAGGCATGATTCACCTCCTGATGGGTATATAAATATTATACCTGAAACAGAGGTTTTTTACGATCTCAAAAGTACTTTTTATTTGGTTCACAAGCAGAAAAGCTGCTATTGCCGCAGAAACAGGTGATAGAATCTCCCAGAACAGCTTCTGCAGAAACAGCTTCTGTAAATCGAGTAGGAGGGGGTGATTACCCCCCGTCCTCTCACAGCACCGTACGTACGGTTCTCGTATACGGCGCTTTCAATAGTTGACGTGCACCGACTGGTACGCTGTGGCCAAATCATAGAAGCCGCTCTGTATCAGTCTT
>JAFTPT010000016.1 GCA_017463155.1 Blautia sp. | reverse complement strand
ATACTACATAATCAAGAAAAAAAAAGACAGACAGCTTTGTCTTTTTTGATGTTTTGGGAGCGGGAATGGAGTCAAGGGACAGCACGCTGGACGCGTCAGCATCCGGGCAGCCCTTGACGGAATGACACGGATCACCCTATAAGTAGAAAGCAGCCAGAAGCTGCTTTCCTGCCTCCCCGACGAGGGGCGGGTCCGGGCAGAGCCCGGGAATTAGATGCAGTGGAACGGGGGTGGAACAAGACAGAGAACCGTCCCCTGTCTTTCTGGAACGCGGAGCGTTCCACTTGCTTGAGATAGCACCTGGCCGACAGCTGAGATCCACAGCGAGCGCAGCCTGCCGCGTTGGGGAAGGGTACAGAGATATGCTGGCTGCGTAGGGGCACTTGCAGTCGACGTCGGGGATCGCGAGCATAGCTTTACGTGCGTAAGCCGCCTTGGGACACGATACCGTTCCACGTTTCATACAGTAGCATTTGGCCCAAGGCTTGGCTGAAGCACGTAATAATATGCGGCGGAGCGATCCCAAGGAGACAAGCGTGTCCCGAGCAGCCACATATCTCGTACCTACCCCCAAACGGCACGCAAGCGAGCCCCCATTTAATACTTTAAATGAGAAGATAAGTTTGCACCGAGTTCACAGCGTTGGCTCCGTCCGAGACGGCAGTGACCACCTGGCGGAGTGTCTTGGTCCGTATATCCCCCGCCGCAAAAAAGCCCGGGCAGCTGGTGCGGCCGGTCTCATCCGCGATGATATACCCGCCGTCGTCCGTCTGTACCAGATCCTTCACGAGCTCCGTGTTGGGGATCATCCCGGCTGCGATAAAAATGCCGGGCACGGGAAGCGTGCGGATCTCGCCATCTGCCACATTTCTGACCGCAAGACCCGTGACCTCCCCTTCCTCTTCCCCTTCCACCGAATCAGGAACCGTATTCCACAGGATCTCGATATTCTCACACTTTTTGACAAGATCCTGCAGGACCGCGTCTGCGCGAAGCTGATCACGGCGGTGTATCAGATAGACCTTGCTGCAGACCCGGGACAGGAACAAAGCGTCCTCGCAGGCTGTATTGCCGCCGCCGACGACCGCGGTTTCCAGATCCCGGTAGAAAGCACCGTCGCAGGTCGCACAGTAGGATACTCCCGCGCCCGACAGTTCCTCTTCGCCCGGAATCCCAAGATGCCGGTGCGCCGCCCCCGCGGCGTAGATCACGGTATAAGCCTGGTACTGTCCCTTCGACGTCGTGACCAGAAACAGCGGCTTCGCAGGCCCTCTGCCGGCCACAGGCGCACCTTCTGCAGATGCTCCCGTAACCCTGATCTCCTTCACTTCCTCCCGGACAGGCTCCATGCCGAGCTTCTTCGCGTGTTCCGCAAAAGCCTCGCCCATGTCCGCCCCGCTGATCCCCGGCAGCCCCGGGTAATTGTCGACCCTGCCGCTGTCCGCGATCTGTCCTCCCGGGATCAGCCGGTTATCAAGCCAAAGCGCAGAAAGTCTCGCCCTCGACGCATAGATTGCCGCGGACGCCCCCGCAGGGCCCGCACCGATGATGATCGTATCATAAATCCTTTCCATAATAGTTCGAATCCTCCGTTTTGTTATTTGCACAGCCGCGCCGCCAAAGGTGAAACCCCGCCGTTCAGGAATCTTATCCCTGTCGTTCGAAAAAGCGTATCGGCCGGATGGGTCGCCCGGATCATCTCCGCAGAGACCTTACCGTGACCGGAAATGTAAAATAAATATCGGGATAAGGTTCATCCTTCAGGGCAAAATGCCACCACTCACAATCGATGGGGAGAAAGCCGTTCCGCACCATCGCGTTCTGCAGGAACATACGGTTTTCGTACTGCTCCTCCGTAATTCCCCGGTAATCCGGATGGGACACCTCGCTGAAAAGATCGAACGGGCTGCCCATATCCATCTCTTTTCCGGTCTTCATGTCCAACAGCGTCAGGTCGACCGCGCTCCCCCTGCTGTGGCTCGACTGTCTGGCAATATATCCCTTGATAAAAAGATCCTGCTTTTCAACATCGGGATAAAAGTACGGCTTCATGCGGATGTCCTGGTCCTCGATGCCCCACAGGATAAAATGGCGCACGGCCGAAACCGGCCTGTAGGCGTCGAATATCTTGAGGCGGTATCCCTTAACGTTCATCTCGCTGCTGACAGCCTTCAGCGCCCGGGCCGCCTCGATCGTAAGGAGCGCGCAGGGCTCCTCGTACCCGTCGATCCTTTCCCCGACAAAATTATAGGTAGAATGATACCGGATCTCCTGCACGATGGAAGGAATAAAATCCGACAGCATCACAAACCCGGATGAATCCTGCTCTGGAATTCTGTTCATTGCGATAAGTCCTTTCTGTATCCTGCGTCTCAGGAAGTCTTTCGAAACTGTTCCTATTATATCATACTTACAGAAGGTTGTCGCAGGCATCTTCTCATGAAATGTCCTAAAATGGGATTTGTTTTTCCCGAAAACCTGTTATAATGGAAGAAAATAATCAAAAAACGTACGCGGTCTTCTGCCCGCGGCCGACATAAAAAGGATCCCGTTATGAAAAGAAATGAGAACACTCCCTTAAATATCATTGAAAGGATGAATTCCAAGATCAGCATGCTCTGTGCCGTCGTGGTGCTGGTGCTGCTGGTGCTTTTGTTCAACCGGCTGGATTACAATATTGTCCAGAAGCCTGTAGAGAAAGCCAAAAAAGAAGCCGAGGAGAAGGCCGAGGCCGAGGAAGCCGCCAAAAAGGTTCCCGTGATATCGACTGCCTCCGTCATCGCCGTGGGCGACAACCTGTACCACGGAAGCCTTCTTCAGGCCGGGCAGAGTGATTCCGGCGTCTGGAACTATGACAAGATCTATCAACATGTCGCGGATGAGATCCAGGCGGCGGATCTGGCCATCGTGGACCAGGAGACCGTTCTGACCCACGAGCATGACGCCATCGCTTCGTATCCCTCCTTCGCCACACCGACGGAGGTCGGAGATTCCCTGGTCAACATGGGCTTTGACGTCGTGGAGCATGCGACCAACCACATCGACGACTATGGCTACGACTTTATCGAGCAGACGCTGGATTTCTGGCAGAACAGCCATCCGGAGATCACCTACCTCGGCATCCACGACAGCCAGGAGGACGCGGATTCCGTCAAGGTCGTGACCGTCAACGGCATCCGGATCGCTTTTCTTGATTATACCTACGGAACCAACAATTCCGGAGCCGGCGAAGGCCGCGAATTCATGATCGACATGTTCAATGTCGGCCACGAGAAGGTCGCCCAGATGATCGCCAAGGCCAAAGCCGCCGCCGACTGTGTGATCTTTGTCGCACACTGGGGCACCGAGGATGAGCCCATGCCCAACGAATATGAGAAGCAATGGGCCAATTTCCTGATGAAGCAGGGTGTCGACGTCGTCATCGGCGGACATCCGCATGTGCTGCAGCCCTATGGCCGGCTGACCGACAACGAGGGCCACAACATGGCCATTTACTACTCCCTCGGAAACTTTGTCTCCACCCAGCAGGAGCTTCCGGAGCTTCTGGGCGGCATGGCCTCCTTCACGATCCAGAAGACCGTGACCGACGGCGTGACCACCATCGATATCCTGGACCAGACGGTCCGGCCGCTGGTCATGCACTACAACATGGATACCGGCGAATTCGGGCCCTATATGCTGGAGGATTATAACGATACCCTGGCGGCGCAGCACAGCGTCCGCAACTACATCGGTGATATCTTCACCGTCAGGAACCTCAACCGCAAATTCAAGGAGGTCATGTCCATGAACGTGACCCCCAGCACCGCGGAAAGCCTTCTGGACGTCCGCTATGACTGGGACGGCAGCATGCTCGATCCCCAGGGCAATTACGTGTACGACAATGATTCCATCACGGAGCTGCAGTACTACGGAAACCTGGGCCTTGACATCTCCAGCTCCTACTACTCCGACACGGAGCTCGATTACACAGCAGGGCTTGCGAAGGCAGCTCCTTCTGCAGCAGCCACCGAATCAGCCGATTCGGTCGATTCCACAGATTCCGGAGACGTGAACATGGAAACCGACAGCACGGAATGACCGGGCCGAGAATCATTGTTTGCATACACAAAGGCCCCATCACCAAAGACAAGCATCAGAGCCGTCACAATTCAATCGCAGCTGTACTTACGGGAGGTATCACTATGAAAAACAAGCGCTCGGTCCTCCGGACCCGTGATATGCATCTCTTCAAAAAAGTTAGTCCTCACGCAATCCTTCTTTTGGGGCTGCTTCTCTGCCTGCTGACTGCCATGCCGGTACACGCAGCCTCCACGGTCAAAAAGGTTTCGGTCCCGTTCTCCAACCGGACGATCCTTCTCAGCTGGGACTGGAACGATTTTAAGACCTCCTCCATCAAGGGGCCCAACAGCCGGCTCGCCGCCGCAGGCATCGCCATCGCAGGCAATTGTGCGGACTCGGGTTATGGTTCCCACCCCTACGAGAAGGTCGAACGGACCGCTAAGGCTCTCGGCTTTACCAAAAGCATCCGAAAGCTCCATTTTGACAAGGATGAGATGAACCGGCCTGCCTCCCTGTTCGCCATGAGCGCGCAGAAGGTCAACCGCCGGACCGTCGTGCTGGCCGTTTTCCGGGGAACCACCAACTGGCAGGATATCAAGAGCGATGTCCAGTCACAGACCGACGGATTTCAGACGCCCGGCAGGAATGCGCTGGCGGACCTGAAGAAATACCTGAGCGACAACAAGCTCACCTCCAAGAATACCATCCTGTATATCGTCGGGCACAGCTACGGCGCCGCCGTGGCTTCCAGGGTCGCTCTGGAAGGCGCCTCCCTGGCTCCGCAGAACATGACGTACGTCTACACCTACGCCTGCCCCAACTACTACACGAACGGAACCGGAGCCTCCGATTTTTACAATTTCTACAACTATGTAAACAAAGCCGATGTAGTGCCAAAGGTCCCCGTGCGGATCGACTGCGGAAAGGGCGGTTCGATCACCTATTTCGACTACAAAAACATGACGAACAAGAGCCGGAAGCACCGGTTCGACCTCGCCTTCCGTTATCTGGTCAACACGCCGTACCAATACTATCCCGATGTTTTCAAGGAGCACATGGATTACACCTACATGGCCATGGTCATGGCGGACATGGGTACCACGGAGATCCAGGGCTATTTCTCAAAGGAAATGATCGTTCCCACGCTCTCCTCCGTCAGCAGCCCTTCTGCCGGCAAAGCCGCTATCAAATGGAAACAGGTAAGCCACGCCGACGGGTACGAGATTTCCTATTCGCAGAAAAAGTCCTCCGGATTTAAGCTCCTGGCCAGGGTAAGCGGCAGGAACACCCTCTCCTATACCAAATCCGGCCTCATGGGCGGCAAACGCTATTACTTCAAGGTCCGTTCCCTCATGAATATCGACGGGCAGTACTATTACAGCGGCTATTCCGCCACCAAGAGTGTCGAGGTCAAAAAGCCCCAGCCGTCCATTTCGCTCAGCAAGACCAGCCAGACCCTGTATGTAGGCAAGACCGCCACGCTCACCGCGACGGTTAAGAACACCACCAAGTCCGTGATCTGGTCTTCCTCGAACAAGAACGTGGCTACCGTCAGCACCAAGGGCAAGATCACGGCCAAAAAGGCCGGTACGGCAACCATCACCGCCACCATCAAAGGAACCAAGGTCAAGGCCACCTGCAAGGTGACCGTCAAAAAGATGACGGACCTGACCAGCTACTACCGCAAACCCTACAGCAGCATCATCCAGACATTCCCGGGCGGCAGCTACCAGACCCGGTACGCGGAGTACAACTATTACACCTGGAAGGACGGCATCACCTTCTCCTTCCCGAAGCCGGTCGCAGACCAGCAGAAATCTCCGGCCTCGATGATCAACCTGACCAAAAACGTCAACGGATACTGCCTGCTCGGTGTCACCATCGGCATGAACAAGGATACGGCCTTCAAGAAGCTGACCGCAGCCGGATTCAAACGGACGACCGCCGTCGGCATCACCTACTACTGGGAGGGAAGCAATTACCGCCAGCTGGCCGTGGAAGCAGATGCCACCAAGATCATCTCCATCCGCTACGGCTCCTGGTAAGAAAATAAGACAGGGGACGGTTCTTTGTCTTGTTTGCTTAAGCGAACAAGACAAAGAACCGTCCCCTGTCTTACCCTGTCTTATTTTCATCTTTTCCGGCGCCGGTCCTTTCCGGTCCGCCTGTAGTACTCTGATTTGGCGGCATACATCGCAAAATCCGCCTCCCGGACCAGCTTTTCCGCCGAAAGCCCCTCAAAATCCGCAGCCACGATAAACCCCGCGGCCAAGGCAACTTCCTTAACCAGATGCCCCTTCCAGGAGGACGTCACCTGATCCAGGCGGCGGACTGCTTCCTCAGCCTGCTGCCGGTCCATGTTCGCCAGGACCACAAATTCGTCTCCTCCGGTCCGGTAGCAGCGTCCGTATTCCCCCAGGACCTCCTGAATGCACCGGGCTGAACCGCAGATCAATTCATCGCCCGCATCATGTCCAAGCGTATCATTGATCGTTTTCAGCTCATTGATATCGATGGCAAAGATGACCAGGTCCTCCGGAATCCTCCCGGATGCGTCCATCCCTTTAAGCGCCTGAGAATATGCGTACCGGCTGTACGTACCTGTCAGCGGGTCCGTATCGATCTGCACCCGCTGCTTCAGGATCTCTTCGTCCATGCGCATCTGAAGGAACTCGGAATAATGAATATACAGAAGGGCCGCGCCCAGTGTCATGGAAATGTACGCTGTCCGGAATTCCCTTCCCAGAAACTCCTGCATCAGGATTCCAAAAAACACCATCAGCATGATCATATACAGGGACTTCTGGTTCCGCTGCCGGAAGTTCCTCCCGTAGGAGATAAAGCCGATGACCACAAGCACCATCGCAGTCAGGTAGACCAGCACATATACAAAATACAGCGGTCCGTGGGTATAGTGATTATGTTCGTCGATAGCCACCATCCATCCGGCAAAGCAGGCAACGATCTGGAATACCGTGTTGCTGATCAACAGCCCCAGCAACAGCTGTTTCCAGCGTCTGCCCTCTTTCATTCCCCAGACCAGCATGCCGCCGGCCATCGGCGTGAGCGCATAGTCGGCGCATTTGACCATGGCCAGTACCTGCAGGGGGATCCCTTCCCTTCCATCCAGCTGTACGCCGATCCACTCCGCCAGGGCCGCTGCCGCGATCACCAGATAGGTCATGTAGAGGCTGCGCTTTTCTTCGGCCGGGATCCGGTCATTCTCACTGACAAGAACACAAAGAACACCCAGTGCCGCCCAGCATAATAGGATGATCGAAGAATAATAACTAATCATTCCGTTCCTTTCTGTTTCATTCTGAATCCTGCGTTGCTATGTCCTGCAAAGCGGTTGTGTGGGTGTTACAATCTGCGCATTTAAATTACATATATTATAAGCTGTATGGGATGGCTTTTCAATAGACAGTGACATATTGCCACGACTTCTTTCCGGCTGTCATTGCAAAAATGATGAAAAGAAACTATTATAAGAGAAAGAAACCACTGACCGGACATCGAACCGGAAAACAGCCGGAGGAATAAATGTATGGAACCGACCTTTGCCGAAATACTCAGAACTCTCCGGGCAGAAAAAAACCTGTCCCAGAAACAGCTGGCAGATAAACTGTTTGTCGACCGGTCCAGCATCGCCCATTGGGAAAACGGACGGCGGCTGCCGGATGCCATCCTTATCTCACGCCTCGCCGTGTGCCTTGACGTCGATGTCTCCGTCCTGCTGAATGCGGCCTCCCGGGAGACGGCCTCGCCGAACGTGATCATCGTCGATGACGAAGACATCATGCTCGCCGGCGCCATACCGGTCCTCACAGCAGCCATGCCCAATGCCTCGATCGTCGGCTTTACCAGAGCCTCGGAAGCGCTGGCCTATGCCCGTGAAAACCGTGTATCCATCGCTTTTCTGGATATCGAGATCGGCAAGACCAGCGGTATCGAGCTCTGCCGCAGGCTGGTCGAGATCTATCCCTTTACCAACGTCATCTTCCTGACGGCTTATCCCGGCTACGCGATCTCCGCCTGGGATACCCCCGCCAGCGGTTTTCTGGTAAAACCGCTCCATGAGGAGGATGTGCTTTCCCAGCTCAAAAAGCTGCGGTACTCTGTCGGAGGGCTTCGATAAACATGAATGAATGGATCGATCTTCTCAATTTTTCCATCGCTGCGGCCGGCCTGGTGGTGACTGTCCTTGGAGTCATTCTGTCTTTCCGGATCCACTATTTTGACCCAAAGGAGCGCACCTTCTTTATCTCCTTTTTCCTTGTCATGTTCGCCTATGTGTCCTCCGACCTGATCACAAATCTGTCTCTTCTTTTAGTCGGGCCGGAAGGTGCTTTTCAGTCCCGGCTCTTCCTTTTTCTGGAATCCCTGCTGTCCTCTCTCCTGATCCCGATGTTTACGCTCTTTTTTGTTCACACCCTGGGTGAAGACTGGCGAAAAAGCAATCTGCTCCGGATCATCCTGGCGCTGTGGAGCATCTATGTCGTCATGCTCATCTCCAATCTTGCAGCCGGAAACTTCTACCGCATCACCGGGGCAAATACGTACGAACGAGGCGCCTCCTACCCATGGCTGCTCGTGCCGCCGGCCCTGCAGATCCTGATCCTGCTGGCGGCCATCGTCCGCTCACGGCATAAGCTGTCAAAAGGACAGCGGCAGGCCTTTTACTCCTATCTGCTTGGCCCTCTGATCGCCATGCTGATCCAGATGCGCTTTTACGGTCTTTTACTGATCGTCTTCGGAACAACGCTTTCCGGCCTCTTCATGTATATACAGCTGCTCTGGGACCTGGTCGAAAACATCATTGCCAAGACAAAGGAAAATGAGCAGCAGCGGACGGATATCCTCCTTCTGCAGATGCGCCCGCACTTTATCTATAATACGATGTCCAGCATCTACTACCTCTGCGCGATCGACGCAAAAAAAGCGCAGCAGGTCATCGAGGATTTCACGACCTATCTGCGCAAGAATTTCAGCGCCCTTTCCAGGAAGGAGCTGATCCCCTTTGAAGAAGAGCTCGAGCATACACGAGCCTATCTGGCGGTTGAAAAAGCCCGCTACGAAAAACTGCTGTTCGTCGAATATGACACACCGTACACAGCCTTCCGGCTGCCGCCGCTGACGCTGCAGCCCATCGTGGAAAACGCCGTCAAGCATGGCGTTGATCCGGAGCTGTCGCCTCTGTATATTACGATCCGCACCCGGCGTTCCGACACGGAAAGCATCCTGATCGTGGAGAACACCGGCCCGGATTACAGGCCGGCCTCCGACGATGAGATCCATACGGGTCTTGCGAATGTCACCGAACGGCTGCATCTCATGTGCAGCGCTTCTCTCGAGATCACCCCGCGGAAGGAGGGCGGGACCGTGGTCACGATCCGCATCCCCCTTACCACATCTACATAATGGTCGGGCGTCCCCTCGTTCCGTCTGTCTTTTTATCTGTGTCTCTTCTTATAATCCTCCCTGATCGGTGCGCAGCAGGCCTCCATCCCTTCGGAAACCTCCTCACGGGTCCTGGCGCGGCGGACGGCGGAAACCGTCTCGGAGAGGACCCGGTAATTCAGCTGCGTTCCGACATGGTCACTCTCATAGTTGAGCGCCCTGTCAGAGCGGATCCCGAACCGTCCGGCAACCTCGATGGCGTCCATGTTCGCGCCCAGGAAGAGAAATTCCCAGCCATACTTGTCGGTCTCCTTCTCCACCATCCTGCGGACCTCCTCGTAGCTGTAGGCCCGGCTGGCATTCTCCATGCCGTCGGTGGTGATGATGAACAGGGTCTTCTCCGGCCGGTCCTCTTCTCTCGCGTATTTGTGCACGTTCGCAATGTGATGGATCGCTCCTCCGACCGCGTCGAGCAGCGCCGTGCAGCCCCTGACATAATACTGCCTGTCATTCATCGGCTCGACCCGGCTTACCGGCACCCGGTCATAGAGCACCTCGGACCGGTCGTCAAATAGTACCGTCGAGATATGCGCCTCGCCCTCCTCCTTTTTCTGCTTCTCGATCATGGAGTTGAAACCGCCGATAGTGTCGGCCTCAAGTCCGCTCATGGAACCGCTTCTGTCCAGGATAAAAACGACCTCTGTCAAACCTTTACGCATATGATTGCCCTCCTTTTGTTCTTTGGCCCGTAAGGGCTTTTTTTCTTTTCGTCAGGCTCATTATACGACAAAGATTTTTAAAACAGGTCTCCCGCGAAGCGACCCTCCAGGTCCGGCATTTTCAAGCCCCAAAAGCAACTCAGGAAATAATGCAGGGAAGTCCGTGCTCCTCGAGCTGGATGTCCAGCTCGATCATATCGTAGATCCCGTTCTCGATAAAATACGAAAAAATGATATCCGTCTTGTCACAGGGCGACAATGCATACCCGGCCCTGGCCAGAAGATCCTTCGATTCATCCAGGTTCAGCTTTGCGCCGACACACAGGCAGAGCGCTGTCAGCTTCTGCGGATGATAATTCACATTGTTCTTGATCTTGGAGAAGATCTTTTTATCGACGATCGCCCGCTTGTAAACGTCCGCGTTCTCCATATGCCTGCTCTGGATCAGGTACATCAGGTACTGGGAGAAGGTATCGGACAGATGCCGCATCCGCTCCTCCAGCCGGCTCTCATGCTCCTCCTCGAAATCGAGGCACAGGGGCTCCGCCAGCATTTCCTGCGCATCCTCTTCCGCCGCTTCAGATCTGCGCCGCCGCTCCTTTATCTCTTCGACAGGGAGCCCTCCCGTGCCCTGCGCGGCTGCCGGCCCTGCCGCCGCGGGCCGTGTTGTGCCGACGTACGCGCCATACTCCTCGCTTCGCTTCTCCTCCACATAGTGCCGGTCAATGTAGGAATCAAGGCCTGGATAGAGCTTCTCACCGAGGTTCGTCGCCTTGTCATCAAAGACGACCAGGAAGATCTCCATCTCCTCCTTCAGAAGGAAGGCGTGGATCTCGTCCACGGCGATGCGCATGCCTTCCTCCTTGGGGTACCCGAACCCGCCGGTCGAGATCAGCGGAAAAGCGATCGACCGGACTCCATGCTCCTTCGCAAGGGCCAGGCTCCTGCGGTAGCAGGAACGGAGCTTTTCTTCCTCTCCTTCACCCCCGCCACGGTACAGGGGGCTCACCGCGTGAATGATATACCTGACCGGCAGATGAAAACCGGGCGTGATAAACGCTTCTCCCTCCGGGACGACGCCGATCTTCTCTTTCCGGTAATTCAGAAGCTCCTCATATCCGGCTGCCTTGTAGATGGCGCTGTCACAGCCCGTACCCACGGTGGGCTGGTCATTGGCCGTATTCACGATAGCATCCGTATGCATTTTTGTAATATCGTTGCGAACGATTCGAAATGGCATCTTTTATCTCCTTTCTATTTCCGGCCCGATCAGGCGGTAAGACAGCTGCAGTGAAAAGACGGTGTCCGGATCATCCAGGTTCAGCTTCGTCAGCGCCAGCACCTGGTTCATGCGCCGGCAGAAGGAAGTCCGGTGAATAAAGAGCTTTCCGGCCGCCGTGGTCATGTTCATATTGCAGAGCAGAAACATCCGGAGTGTCTCGAAAAGGTCCGCGGAATGCTCTCTGTCGTAGGCGGCCAGTATGTCGAGCGCCGGATGGCACAGCATCTGCGGCGAGAGGGTCTTCTGCAGCTCGGTGACCACAAAGGAAAGCCGGTAATCATCAAACCGGTAGTACCAGAAATCCGGATCCCGGACAGTCCCGATCTCCAGGGCGGCCCGCGCGGCTTTTACCGCGTCCGTAAAGCGTGAAAAATCGCTGAACGCCGGGCTGATCCCGGCCTTGCACATGTTGTCCCGTACAAAATAGGCAAGCGGCTGCCAGAAGCCCTTCTGGAGGCTGCTGTCCGTGCCGGGCTGTGCGGGGCTGTCAAAATTGACGACCAGCACGATCTCCTTTTCACTCTGGACCGCGCAGGAGCCCTGATAGAGCCGTTCCAGCTGTACGGCCAGGAACGGCAAGGTGGTCAGAAGCTGCGGATCCCAGCCGTCCCCGCTGAAAAACCGCAGCACGACCGCCGTGAACCGGTGCCCCGAATCCCACTCGTAGGTCCGAAGGACCGCCTTCTGCACAGCCGGATCGGTCATCGTTCCTGCGAGCAGCGACCGGCAGAGGCTGTGCATATTGTCGGCAGAATGATGTCCCTGCATCAGGTTCATGTGAGAATAGATAAACTGGACCTGCTTTGCAAAAAATTCAAAAAGCCTGACGCCGCCGCTCTGAAGCGTCTCCTCCTCTTTCCCGAGGAGCATGACCAGCCGGGAAATGTACTGCCCTCCGGCAAAAATATTGTGGCAGATGATCCTGCCGCCATCCTGCAGATTGGTAAAATAAAAACTCTTCCGCTCCGCGGCAACCTCATGAAAATCCCTGCGCGACACAAGGCTCTGGAAAAGCTCCTCGGAAAGGCGCCCGTCCGTGAGCTGCCGGCTTTTCGCGTATCCCTCCGTACAATAGGCAAGCTTCATATCCACGTCGACGATGGCATAGTCCCGCCGGAGAACCTGCCTCCCGAGGGAAAAAAGTTCCTCCGCGCTCGCAAGCGTCAGGATCCCGTTCGTCAGGGACAGTTCCCACTGCAGCAGCTCCTGCATAAGATCCTGCAGGCATTCCATGAACATCTGCTCATCCATCTCCGTCTCATAAACAAGGCAGTTTTCTGCTTCACGGAACAGTGACTGATCCACCTCCGGCCCGCTGCTGCCGGATGGCTTTCGGGCCACGATCAGCTGCCGTTTTCCTCTCCCGCAGCCATCTGCCCGCAGGAAATCTTCGCTGTCCGTCACGTACAATGTATCATCCGTTTCCGGTGCGGATTTGCAGCCCGGTGCAACGTGTCCGCCACTGCGGGGCCCGGCCTCAGACCGGCCCGGCAGCAGACGGATGTGCCTGACTTCCCGGTCCGGCACATCAAATCGTGCATAAAGGATCCGGCCAGCCTGCTCCGGCTCATCCACCCGCTCCTTTTCCTGCAGCAGAAAAGCCAGCATATCCATCGTAATCTTCACAAACCGCCCCTCCTTCCGGTGTTTTCATCTGCCCCGTCCGGGTATCGATGTCTATGCTACAAATTGTAGCATAGCTGCGGAAGAATAACAACATGCGGCGGCTATGAAAATCTTCTCCCGGCGCTATAATAAAAACAGATGGACCAAAGGGCCGTCTGCCATGTACCGGCAGGAAACAAATGATTGATACAGTATCGCGGAGGTGTATCAGTATGTCAGAGGATAACAAAGCAAAATTCAATGAGCGGTTGGAACGGATCAACAAGGCGATCCGCCTTGAAAAAACAGACAGAGTCCCCCTGGCGCCTTTCTTTGCGTCATGGGTACAGCGCTCCCAGGGCTCCAGTTACCGGGATATCTACTATGATCAGGAAGCGGCCGGCAAAGCGGCTGTTGCCTTCTACAGTTCTCATCCCATGCTGGACTGCTCCTACGGCGCTCGTTATACCAGCGGAAAAGCAAACGAGATCGCGCAGTCCCAGATGATCGACTGGCCCGGACGTCCGGGGACCAAGGTTCCCGACACCAGTTCCCACCAGGTCATCGAGCGTGAGTTCATGACTCCGGAAGAATACCCGGAGATGCTCGGCGATTTTACGGGATTTATGCTTCGCAAATATATCCCAAGAGCATACCCTGCCCTGAAGGCATTCGAAAATGTAAAGCTTACGCCCACGGTCGTCCTGAACACCGGCATGCTGGCGCCGCTTTACAGTCCTGCCATGCAGGAAGCCTTTAAGATACTCCGGCAGATCCAGGAAGCGGATGCCGAATGCGCGGCGATCAGCAATGTCTATTCCAAACAGCTGTCCGACATCGGATTCCCGCCGCTTTTCACCGGCAGCTCCGAGGCTCCCTACGATATCCTCGGTGATTATTTCAGGGGCACGATGGGGATCTTTGAAGACCTCATTGATGAAGACATGCAGGAGTACATCGAGCAGGCCTGCGACATGTTCGCGAACCAGCAGATCGCCAACCTGCAGTATTTCAGATATGTCGACATGCCGGTAAAGAGGGTCTTCTTCCCGCTGCACAAGGCGATGGACGGCTTCATGAACGACGAGCAGTACGAGCGCCTGTACTGGAAGCCGCTCAAAAAGATCATGATGGCCCTGATCGATATGGACGTGACACCCTACATCTACACGGAAGGCCCCTACAACAGCCGTCTTGATATGCTGACGGACGTTCCGAAGGGGAAGGTCCTGTATCATTTTGAAAAAGCAGACATGAAGCGTGCCAAACAGATCCTGGGCGGGACCGCCTGCATCAGCGGAAACCTTCCCGTATCCCAGCTCGAATTCGGCAACAAGGAAACCGTAATCCGGATGACTCGCCAGCTGCTGGAGGACTGCATGCCCGACGGCGGATACATCTTTGACTTTGACGGTTCCCTCGAGAACGCCAAACCCGAAAACCTGGACGCCATGTTCGAAACACTCGACAAATACGGACATTATTGATCCGCAGCCCGGATGAACCGAAAAGAAGCGCCTGCCGGAGGAAAACCCTCCGGCGGCGCTTCTTTTCATGATCTGAATATGGCATTCTTTCTCTATCGAAGATACCGTCCTTCACTGTCCCGGAACGTGCCGCACAGGATCCGGATAATGTCGATCACGTAGCCGATCCCGAACAGTCCGAACGTACACAGATACAGAAATCCCATTCCGATCCGTCTCACGTAAAAATAGTGGGCTCCGAACACGCCGAAGAAAAAGCAGAGGAGAGCGGCGGCCCCTTTGCTGCGGGACGACGTCCCCGCCGGCAGCCCGGATGCATTGCTGCGCCTGTCCCCGCTCCGTAAGCTTATCAGCGCGATCCCGCCAAAAACAAACACCAGGATCGCATATTCACGAAGCCACGGAATCAGGTAGGACACCGCCAGCGCACAGACGTAGGCGATCACCGCGAGCCGGAATGACTTCTTCTGCTCCTGCCGGATCGTCTCCTCGCGGAGCTCCCTCTCATGAGCATACTCCAGCTCCTTCAGCCGCACCTCCGCCTCCCTGAGCCTCGCTTCATCCACGATCCGGTTTGTAATGCGGATCGACTCATCGTCGATGAGCAGCTTTGTCCCGCAGTATGAGCAGAATACCACGCTTCTCTCCGGATCCACTTCCAGCTCCGCACCGCAGCTTGTGCATCTCAAACTGATCAGCTTCATGGCTTACTCCTTTCCAGTGACATCTTTCCCGGGAGTCTATTCGATCCTCCCGCGTCAAAGTGCTTCCCCACCTGATCCTCATCTCCGGACGGCCGCCTTCAGCGCCGCAATGTCAGCCTTCATGATCTCAAAATAATCCGGATCAATCCTGCGCATATCCTCCAGCTCATACAGGTTCTCCAGGATCAGCCAGCCGTCATAGTTCTTTTCTTTCAGGATATCGATCGTCTCCCGGAATCCCGTGGAGCCGGTTCCCAGGACCATGGACGCATTTTTGCCCGGAACGCCGTCCTTTACATGCATCTGATCGACATAGTAAGGATAGAGCTCCCGGAGGCACTTATGTACATCGTAATCCGCCAGACAGTGATGATTCGCGGAATCAAAGAACAGATAAAAGTTCTCCCGGTCTACCATTTCATAGAGCTTTTTCTGCTCTTCCACCGTATTCGGGTTTTCACATCCGATCTGAATCCCCTTTTCCCCTGCATAATCACAGAAATAGCGGTACCGCCGGGCCGCGTTCTCAAAATCCTCGTCGGTCTTAATATGGCTGGGACCAAAATTGGAAAAGAAGACCAGCTTTATTCCCATATAGGCCGCCGCGTCGACAGCGCCCGTGCCCATCATATTGAATATCTCATCTTCCCTTGTTCCCGGTGCTGCCTTGAACGGGATATTGTCGCCGTCGCTCACACCGATGTTCGGATATTCGATGGCATATTTCTGCTGTGCCTCCAGATAGAGGTCCTGCAGACGTCTCTGGGAGAGCGGATTTCCATGCTCCCAGGAGCCATACTCGATCGACATACCGTCCAGTCCAAATTCACTGACGATCTGCGGCGCGAAAACGCCCGTCCCCGGGATACAAAAATTACAGATTCCAAGCTTCATACGATTGGTCTCCTTTCAAGAATCGGGTTTTTGTAGTTGGTTTCAGCTGCCGCTCCTCGGACAGGCTCTTTTTAAACATACGGTTCAACCTCATTCTATCGTGATCTCCACGTCGCCATTTCCCAGCAATTCTTCCATCTCTTCCTGATCAAGGTCCACATGCCCGAGCCTCGTGTACGCCCAGGAATTTGAACCGTAAAAGATCACAATCTGGTCTCCGGAGTAAAGTACGATGTCACCAGCTTCCGTCACCGTCTGTTCATCGTCGCTTATGATGCTCTGTCCGATGGGGCCGACCTGCTCGAACCCGCCATACATGGACATCGGAATCCTGAGTGGAAGAAGTGAGGCCAGTTCCTCCACCGACGCGTTCTCTTCCCAGATTACAGGGACTTCTGTATCACCAATCATCAGCTTCATGGCATCCTCCGTTACGATCTCACCCGTCCAGTCAATAATACCGCCGAACTCATAAATATTCGTGTACCCGATGGCCGCCAGCTTCTGCGACGCTTCCTTGGACCTCCGCCCGCTCCGGCAGTACACCAGGATGATCTGGTCAGGATCCGGCAATTCTTCCGGAGAATCGGTGCCGATGGACTCGTTCGGGACGCAGATCGCTCCGGGGATATGCCCCTCGGCATACTCCTCCTGCGTGCGGACATCCACGATGATATGGCCGTCCTCCTGCTTCATCATCTCTTTTGCTGTTTCCTGGTCGATCTGTTTATAGCCCAGGTCCTCCGCATAGGAAATCCGGCAGGCAAGGCAGATGAGACATGACAGTAAAAAAAGAATTGGTTTCATCCTGTTCAGTATCATTTGTATGCTCATAATCTCTCATCCTCCTGTATTCCGACTTTCCATCAGTGACCTTCTTTTCGTTTTCGCGCTTTGTCGATCAGTTTCTCTGCTTCATCAAAAGCATCTGCAAGGTATCTCCCCGGATCTTCCTTGCCGGCTTTCTCCTGCTTCTTGATCTCCTCCCAATTCACCAGGACTTCTCCGGAATTTTTGACTTTTGCGTTCCCGAAAACATGCGGATGACGACGGATCATCTTTTCCCTGATACCTTTTATAACATCGTCCAGGGTAAAGATGCCCTCTTCCTCCGCGATCTGAGCCTGCATGAGCACCTGAAGCAATAAGTCTCCCAGTTCTTCCTGCAGATTGTCCGGATTCCCGGTCTGTTCATAAATATTGATGCCGCAGATCACTTCCGCCGCTTCTTCGATCACGGGAGGCTTCAAGGATCCGTGCGTCTGCTCCCTGTCCCATGGACAGCCGTCCTCTGCACGTAACCGACGTACAACTTCTACCAATTCATCAAAGGAATTCATTGGGTATCACTCCCTCCGTCTGCTGCTACCTGTTTTCCCGGTGGGCATACGATGACTTTCCCTTCCTGCATTCTGCTCCTTCTGCCTGTATGTACGAAAAGCTGATCAGCTGTTCAAAAACGAACTGCTCGGTAAAGGTTCCGCTGTATTCTTCAAAGACATTCTCACGAAGAAGGATCTTTCATTCATACCACGTTAGCTTGTCTCCTCTCGTAAGTCGTCAACCGGCACCTCGAAAAAGATCTCGAGGATCGAAAGGTCGATGCCCACACCAGCGTGAAAGTATGATACAATCATTTCAAAGGAGGTAATGCCCATGATCACGATCATCGCCATGTTTGAAACAAAGCCGGAATGCTCCGATGCCTTCAAGCCGCTGCTCACAAAGGCTCCTGTCATTGAACAGGTTGTCGAAGCCTTCTGAAGCAGCCGTGAATTACGTATATCTGCTCCGCTGCGCTGACGGATCCCTGTACTGTGGATGGACGACAGATCTGGAGGCCCGTCTTAAAGCCCATAATAACGGAACCGGTGCGAAATATACGCGGTCGCGAAGACCTGTGGAACTTGTCTATTTCGAAGAATATGCTGACAAGCATGAAGCTCTCAGCCGGGAGTGGCATATCAAACAGTTGAACCGCTCTGAGAAAGAAGCCTTGATTTCAACGATAAAGACTGTACCATGGCCATTGACAGCCAGCGTGCCGTCGTCAAATGGGAGCTTACCGACAAGGGAGTGACACTCACCGGCGATGTGCATGGCCTGCTGAAAGTCTCCGTTTTTGATCATCTCTTCGATCTTTTGGGCCGGAAGCTTCAGGACAGCGGGTCCCTTCCATCCACCGATGAAACGGATGTATTCTCTGCTGCCGGCTTCCGGTCCTCCTCATACAAGAAACCATGGTCCTCACACCACTCCCGGGCGATCTTTCGGTAGGCTTCTTCCCGATATGCGTACCAGCTCTGTTCAACCCCGTATCTTAGGATTTCGTCCTTGAATCTCCGGAATGCCCCTCTGCCCCTGATTGCGTTCTGAAGATAATTTTGCATCTGTCCTTCCGGCAGGCTCCAGATAAAGCTCTCCATGATGCTGTACTCGTGAATATCGTATTTTGAGGGCAGCGCGAAAAACCGTGTATTCCAACCCTCGTCAATCAGCTCTGCCATTTCCCGGTCCTCTTCATCATACAGATCTTCAGGCAGACTTACGACCTCCATTGTTTCAATATCAAGATACTGGTTCCATTCATCCATGGTCATCTCGATTGCATCGGTGATCAGCTTTAACGGAACCGTAATTTTATCCTTTTTCATCTCACACCTTTTTCCTCAAGAGCAGTCATAATGTCATTGATCGGTTACTCCGGTGCAAATCCGGACTCCACATCACAGAATTTCCGAATTACAGTCTTCTTCATCTGTGAATAAGCACTTCCTCCCAGTCATCCTCTTTAAATCCCGTCAGCACTTTATCGTCAGTGATCAGAAGCGGTCTCTTGACCAGCATCCCGTCCAACGAAAGCAGCCTGAACATCTCGTCCTCGCTCATATCGGGCAGCTTCTTTGAAAGCTCCATCGCCCTGTAAAGCTGCCCGCTGGTGTTAAAAAACTTCCGCAGCGGAAGGCCGCTCTTCGCATGCAGCTTCCGAAGCGTCGCTTCATCCGGATGGTCCTCCTTGATATCGATCACCTTATACCCAACCTGATTGTCATCCAGCCATTTAAGGGCCTTCTTGCATGTGGAACATCTGGAATAACAATAAACTGTCGTCATCATAGACCTCCTTCTCAACCCCATTTGAAGTTTTCTTTTCCCGCGCCGATCTCAAAGTGACATTTTACGATACCGAGGTCGATCTTCAGGCAGGTTCCGATGATCCCTGCCTTCGCGGTTATAGTATCTCCGTTCCTCTCAAACCTGAACTTCTGCTGATTGACGGCTGTGGGGGCAAGAAGCGCGGCCTCAATCCCGTTCTTGTACCATGCAGGCGCATCCGGACTGATATTGCTGACATCAGCCGCACTTTTGCTTTTGTGCTTTCCACCCTGCGTCTTCCCGTAGCCAAGGGCAATGATGATAACTACTTTCTCACCCGGTGCGAGCACAGCCTTGCTCTTCCCATGAGTCAGTGCCACCCAGCAGGTGTTCAGACCTAACTCCTGTGCCTTCAGGACGAGCAATTCGCCGTAAAACCCGCAGCGCTCATCAAGGTCTGCCGCCTTCTCTCCGGCCATAACGATATAATTATCGGCATTCTCGAATTTGCCATAATGCGCCATACGGGAGGAGAAGCATTCCGGCTCATCATAGAGGATCTGTATATGAAGATGTGCTTTCCGGTTCAACTCGTCGGCAAAGCCGTTTAACTGTTCGCGGACATCCTGCGGAATCTTCTTGTCAAGATACTGTCGCACGCTGTGCCGCTGCCGGATGAGATCCATCTGTGTACTCATCGGTTTTTCATCCTCCTTTGCTCTGACTTTTCATCTCATATCTTTTCTTCAAGAGCCGCCATAATATCATTAATCGGATACTCCGGTGCAAAGTCCGCCGCTGTATCGCAGATTTTCTGAATTACAAAGAGGTCCATGTCCAGAATCTCCGCGATCTCCTGCGGTGTTTTTCCTTTGGAAAGTTGTTTGCACACCAACGATACCAGCGTTTCTATACGTCCTTCTTCTCGGCCTTCTTCTCGGCCTTCTTCTCGGCCTTCTTCTCGGCCCTCTTCACGCATCCGTTCATCCCGTTCCTGTAATGTCATATACTCCATCCTCCATCTCTCATGACGCCTGGCTTTTTCCACTTCCTCTGCCAAACGTCGGGTCAAGTCCGTATTACTCTGACGGCTAGTGAGAAAGTTCAGAAAGCCTTTCATCTCTTCCGAAACATCATCGGCCGTTCCTTCCGCAGATAAAATCACCTTGACTGCACCATCCTCCAGTATAAGGTCCGGTTTCTCGTCACAGACATTGCGGAACGTGTACTTATGCAAACCCACTTCCGGAAACGGGTTCTCCATACAGATAAAGATAATATAGCAGGGCATCAGATCCTCATACCGTGCTCCACGCTCCAGATGATTCAGATCGATCATTCCCTGATAATATCTCGCACGTTTCGGAATCGCCTTGAACAGCCCTTTTTGCATCTCAATGTCGTAGGCTGTCTGCTCGTCATCCTCCATATAGATGTCAAACCGAACACCTTTTCCATCGGCTGTGATCTCAATAGATTCCTGACGGTCAACCTGGACGATCCCGCCAATCCTTTTTCCAAGGATCAGTTCCGTCAGTTCTTTGCAGAGCTGCGGATTATTCTGCAGGATCTTGCAGAACATAAAATCATCGGTAAAATCAAGGTCCTCGTACCGCTTAACTGCATTTGTTTTTCCGTTTGTGACCGTGTTTCTCGTTTTTTCCATAAAGTACTCCCTTCTGTGGTGGTCAGGGAGCCTAGTACTGTCCCGCGAACGCGAAGCGTGAGTGGCTGACAGCACTGGCATCCGCCAGACGTGATCAGATAATAACATGCGTTATTAGAGGAGTACACAAAAGCAACCCATCCTCATATCTAGATACGCTCCAACGGCTCCCTGCCGATATTATGTTTTCCAGCAAGGGTAACCGTGGAGAACTCCACTTTGAACAGCAGGATCTGCTGTGTTAGAAGATTAGACTTGCTTACTGATATAGTAGCATAAAGTCTGCCTGTGCGCAACAGATAGTCCCAATTGAAAAGATAAGAAAATCACCTGGTACTCAAGGTGGTGGCTTAAGATACCAGGCGTAAACCTCATAGCTCCGTATTTCAATCCTACTTGTCAGATAGTTTTTTCAATTCTCTAATGATAGTTGCTCCGGCATATAAAGTGCTGCCAATCACTAAAGCTTTATCAAGGGTATCTGAATTCTTTTTCTTCTTGTTCTCTTTCTTCAGAGATTCTTTAAGGCTTCTCAGTTCTTCCAGTTCCTGCTTCTGCAGACGTAACCTTTCTTCCTCTTGCAGCTTTTTCTCCTCTTCCTTAAGATAATCTTCATATAATACAACTGCCTGCTGCATCGTATATGCTTTCGAAGTCATTAACGCTCTATAAAAGAAATCGATGGCTTCGGAATATTGATACTCTTCGGGAACAACAGAAAAATCATAGCTGTCGTTTAGTTCTTCTATGTGCTGTCTTGTGAGATTTATCTCCTCTTCCTTCAAACGAATCTGCTTTTCGAGGTCCTCTTTCTCTGTCAGATTCTTTTTCTTCAGCAATTTGTACAACAAAACAGGCAGCACGATCGCGAGTAAAGCAAATAACCCTGAACGCATCGCAGAAGAAGCCGCAGCGAGAAAGAAAAAGAAAAGAACACTCGTCAATACAGGACCTGCCTTTGATCGTTTACTTTGTTTCGTTTGCTCAGTATGCAGCTTATTATACGATGATTCTAAACTCTGTTTCCGTCCTTCCAGGAGGTCCCGCTGCTCCAGCGGCTCAATCAACTCTTTTATCGTATTCGCAAGTTCGATATTCGAATGGCCCTCTTCCTGGGCCTCCATTCGCCCTTTTTCAAACTCATATCCCGCTTGTTTCGCATTCTCAAAACGCACGGTAATATTGTTTTCATCGTCCGAAATGAGAATCTTGCTTCCGCAGTAGGAGCAGTAGCACATGCTGCGGTCTTCACCAATTTCCAGCTGTGCACCACAGTATGGGCATACCATTTTAATCATCTTCATGCTCAGATCTCCTTATTCCGTTTCTCCAACTCCGTCATATATCCTGCCGTTATAATGCCTGCCGGTAATGCTACAACTGCAATTCCAAACACAGAAGAAATCATGGTAATGATTCGTCCCATCGTGGACACCGGATAGATATCTCCGTAACCGACCGTTGTCAATGACACCGTCGCCCAGTAAATCGCATCAAAAAAAGTATTAAAAGAATCCGGCTCCACATTAAAAATAATCAATGCAGATATCAGGATATACCCTCCTGCGAGCATACATACTGCAATCAGTGAATCCTTTGATTTCTTGAGTACGTTCCCAATAATCTCGATGCTCTTTGAGTAGCGCATCACTTTAAACACACGTACTACCCGCATTGCACGAATCATACGAAGAACACGCAGGACCTTGAAACCTTGACTCAAAACAGTCAGGGATGGCAGAATTGACAAGAGGTCAACGATTGCCATTGGTGTAAACGGGTATCTGATGAAAGACTTAACGCTCCTATTATCGATTTTGTAGTCTGCAGTCATCCACCGAAGGCAATAATCGATGATAAATACGGTTACCGTAATAACATCCGTTATCCTGAAAAATGGAACATCTTGCTTAAATGCTAAGGGCAACAGACTGAGTACAATGATTATGATCATTGCATAGTCATAGATACTGCTTAATGCGTCTTTTCCATCAGACTTCTCAATGACTTCATAAATTCGTTTTCTAGGAGACATTTAGCTTACACCTGCTTCTAATTATAATAATGTCATAAGTATGGCTCCAACCAAGGTCAAGCAGATATTACTTGTTACGTAAGCCGGGGCATATCCAACAGTAAAAATAGTACTGCCTGTAACCTCTGACAGAGAGTTTAATGCAGGTGTTGAAGTCGCACATCCACACAGCCCGCCATATAAATCCGCCGGGGCAAGGCGTAGTACTATCCTTCCGAACAATACTGCAAGTGCTGCAGGTACAACGATAGAAATAATACCAGCCAGCACGACATAGATGTTTTGAACATTGAATATTTCACTCGGTAATAAAGGTCTCTCTAAAGCAGTAGCTGCAATAAAAAGATTCAAGCCGATACTTCTAAGAAACCACTTAGCTCCTGTGGGAATATATCCAATCCTAGGCTTTGAATCATGCGCACATCCTACTATCATCCCGATTATAAGTGCGCAACAGCTGGTACCCAGCGATAATGATGTGCCTGGAAAGCTGATTAAGCCAATCGGAATTGCAAGAGCGATTGATAATAGAAGTAATGGAACGTCTGCAACATCCCCATCATCTTTGATATAACCGATATCTTCTATACTCTTTTTTATCGCCTGAGTCCTACCGGTAACAGATATTATATCGCCCTTTTCAGCAAACAGATCTTCCGAAATCGGGATATCCTTACCGCGTCTGCGAATTCTATTAATCCGAATACCCTTATCTGATAGTTTGTATAATATCTTCTCGACTTTCTTCTCCGATACAACTATCTCAAGTTTTGACATCTCAAAAGATAGATACTTCTCATCGGTAGTTTCTGTTAAGCCATTATCATCAAAAGAATCAATATCTTGTATTTCTCCCACTATAACGATTACGTCCGACGCCCTTACCACTTGACTTTGCTTAAGCTCAAGCTCTTGCCCATCTCTATACACACTTTCGATTTGGAGGCGACCCCCATAGTTTTCTTCCATCTCGTCGATTGTTTTTCCGTTATACAGAGAATCCTTATCTATGCTATAGGCTCGTATCTGCACAGGCATGATTAAAGCAGTACTGCCAATATATGCATTACCATGCTCATAGCAAGCAATCCTACCGACTCGGGTTATCTACTTAGCTAATATAGGGCTGAAGCCCCAGTCTAAAGGTAATTCCGGCAATTATTACAAATACAGAAGAAATAATCTTCAAGAAGTGCTACCTTGCAGCTTTCAGATTCCTATTGCAGAAGCAAATTGATAAGTGTTTAATTACAAAAACTGCAAGAATTGTAATTGTAATCGCTAATTGTCCCCTTGACATTTCCCGCAAAGACGGTTGCGCTTTAAACATATCGACTACTACCATAACAAGAATGAACATATACGGAGTCCCAAATAGAAAACTGATTCCTGATAAATGAGTCTTTTTGAGGTCTCCTGTCTTTCCCTCTCTTATCTCATAACTAACCGTTGACATAGCCATCGCAATATCTTTATGGTAGCATATATGCAATAACATTACAATTAGATAGACAATTCCTATGATGACCAGGGCTATTATTAAGCTTTTTCCCGTACTATTTTGCTGATTGTTCTGGAAATACAAGAACGTTGCGTAACCCATCCATAATAAATGAACTATGTCAAAGGCCAAATAAAACTGATGTAAAGTTTTAACTACCGCAGCTCCTGACCTCGTTACTCTAAGAATAAGCAGAGAGATACTCTCAATTACGATCATCAGCATTTCTACAACTATAGCAATAAACAATCCAAAATACATAATAGAAGAAAACACCATGCCGACAGTAGTCACATCCAACCAACCATTAAAAATAGAGTCTGTCAGCCCTAATTCCGAGCCAAGCTGCTTAAGAATTTCTATAAAATCAATGGAGCCTTGCATCACTTCCTTGATTATTGGAGATAATGTGCGCCATAGAAGAAACAGACTATAGCCTGTCATAATCCCTTCTATCATTTTTGTTATAGTCAATAAAGTAGCTGATCCTTTATTCAAATAATTATCAACTTGAGAGAAATTAGCCATCTTTCAAAACCACCTTCCAGTCCTATTTACCTTGATTAACCACAAGATCTGCCATCTCTTCATTTCCGACTTTTAATAAAGCTTCCTCTTCCTGTTGGATTTCATCGCCAGACTTATCGCCATACGCTACGGCAATGAAATAATAGACTGCATCTTTTGCCATACCGCTGGCTTCCGGAAACAAACGGTTTACTACAAATCCAACACCTGTAGGAAGTCCTTCCCTGATGAGTACTTCCGACATTGACGTTGCGAATTTACCAAGGGTAATACGCCCGGAAGAATACTGATGTCCATACATCATCGCCCCGAACACTATTCGCGTAACACAATGTACAGTGTCCATATCAAGTTTTCTTCCAATCACTCCTGCATTAACAGCTTTCTCAATAGCATAATCTACTTTTTCTCTGGCTATCTCCCAGTTGTTCTCATCATCTAAATCAATTTCAGCAACTGCCTCGTTAGCAATTTCCACTAAAGTCGCACCATGTTGTTTTAGAACTTCAACGGCTTCTTCTGCGCTTTTCGTCACTTGGCCCATTCCTACTGCAGCAAGATTAATTACATGTCCTGCTTGATCAATTACAAGATCTGAAGCACTTGAAACTGTACTAATGGTTTTATCAGCAAATCCTCCAGCCGTTTTGGTCAATTTGGACACTTCTTCCATGGTAAGAGTTCCTAAATCAGTAGCATTCTCTTGAATTGTCACTCCTGCTTCACTAGCCATCTTCTTAATATTATCAGCTGTATTTCCTGCGTTCTCTGCCCATACCGATATTACATCTTCCGCTTTTGACGCAAATCCAGATGAAATATCTTGAACCTGAGTTATTGCTACTACTGCAGTATCTCCAATCTTTTTTGCTGCACCTGATGCTAATTCTCCAGCCTGCTCTGCAGTATTAAGTATTAGTTCTCCCGTCTGTCCAGCAGCGTTAGTTAAAGCTTCCCCTGCTTGGCCTGCAACATTAGAAATAGTTTCTCCCGCCTGACTAGCCGCACCAGAAATAACTTCTCCTGCGTCTCCCGCAGCACTGGTTACCGCTTCTTTTGCACTCTCAGCAGTTGCAGAAACACCCGCTACCGTTTCAGAAGCAGCCTCAATCAAACCAGATAAATCAGGCATTGCAATCACTTGATGCACAGAAGTAGAAGCCAACAAAACGACCGTCAAAAGTAGTACACATTCTTTCTTTTTCATCTGTAAACTCCGATCTTTTAATGTGTTTAGTCATTTCAGGTTAAAAAACCAGGTACAATACGTTTTTTCTTAGGATCAATACTTACAATTCCCTAAAGAGTTTCTTGCCCTGCCAAGCGTCAAGTAAAACCTGTTGAACGCTTAAAGCTGGTAAGAAAAGTAATCCTCTCGTGTTTTGGTTTCTCTACTGTTATGTCTTCGGCTACTTTATCATTTAATCCATCTTCTATTATTTCATTTTTCTCTCATAAACTGATGATGCTCCCAGATAAGGCATCAATACCCCACCGCATTCACTCCGTATTCCGCCTGTGCATGTGTAAAGCCGTCAAATTCCAGCTGTCCGATCAGATCACTTCTTGAAAATGAAGAATACTTCAGATAAGATTCTGCCTTTAGAGCAGCCTGCTCATTCCAATCCGCTCCGCAGTTATCAGCTCCGTATACGGCTTCCTCATGAGAGAAGTCCTCAAATTCCAGTTGATCGACCAGGCCTTCATAGGAAAATGCAGAATATTTCAGATAAGATTCCGCCTTCTTAAGTGCATTCTCCATCCCCGCTGAAACGCCAGTCTGAGAGCCATCCCAATCGCTTCCACAGTGTTCGGCTCCATATTCAGCCTGTTCATTAGTAAAGCCCTCATATTCTAATTGTTCAATCAGGCTGCTCTTTGAGAATGAAGAAAACGACAGATAGGATTTCGCTTTCTGAGCTGCCTGCTCATTCCAATCTGCTCCACAATGATCAGCTCCATACACGGCTTCTTCATGAGAAAAGCCTTCAAATTCAAGCTGATCAACAAGGCCTTCATGTGAAAATGCGGAGAATTTCAAATACGATTCTGCACGGGACAGGGCATTTGCTTCGCCTGTTGAAGCTGATCCTGTTGATGTCTCCCGAGAGGCACCTGCTGCAGAGATCAATGAAGCAGGCTCTTCATCATTCGTACTCGAGGTGCCCTCAAAGGTGATTCCCGTCGGTTCTTCTGTCCAGTCTTCCGAATATACGGTCTGACCCATATGTTCGAAAATTTCTTTACACGTCGTTTTCATTTGCTCTGAGGAATCCTTCGGGAATGTCACCAAAAGGATACCAACACCATCCCCGCACCAGATTGCATCCGCATACGCTGTGGTAGCCGTACCTGAGACGTCCATATCAAGAGGAGTGAACATTGTTCCGATTATATAGCCATCTCCATTATAAAACTTACTATCTTCGTTTTCACGAATCTGATCTGATGCTATGTTCGGGACCTCATAGTATAAGCTGCCAATATGATCTTCAACATACGTTATGTCAGAGCCAGATACACTGGTTCCATGTGCAGTCATCAGACATAATGCCAATAGTAAACCAATTTGCTTTTTCATTCTGAGGCCTCCTTCGTTCCTTATTATTGCATATGCTGCTACTCTCTTTATTCACTACGGTTTACAGTTCCCGCATGGTTCATACCCTTCAGCAATCAGCTCATCCCTGGTGAGATTCGTGTTCAGCCGGTTTTTCTCTTTTATCTTTTCAACGCTGCTGCAATCCGGCTCATGGAACTTCTTCGTGTTTGTATTACAGACATACCGGAATTCTGCATCGTTTTGCTGACCATCTGCATCTTCGGTATTCACCTGTCTGGTAATCAAAGTCTCTGATTCAACCGGCTCCATTTCCAATGCAACAGAACCACTCCCTGCTGCCCAGTTATCTGAAGGAGGTAATTCAAACCAGATGTCTGTGCCATCTGAGCAGGCTACAATCGTCCCCTGGTCATCCGTTCTGAACATGGAGATTGCACGATTCTGCAGCCGCTGCAGCGTTTCCATGGATGGATGTCCGTATCCATTGTCCTGCCCGCAGCTGATGATCGCGTAAGCAGGATTGACTGACTCCAGAAACGCATCCATACTGGAGGTACTGCTGCCATGGTGATCTGCCACATAAACATCGGCTGAAAGGTCTTGACCACTGTCGGCCATATCGATCTCACTGTCCTGCTCCGCATCTCCGCATACAAGCACATGTGTGTCTCCATACCCAATTCGGAATCCCAGAGATCTGTTATTGTCTGTTGGATAGTCTGATCTCACGGGTCCGACCACATCGATCTGTCCCGTGCCTAGAGATAAAAGCATTCCTGTATCCGGATGAAGGATCGCACATCCATTTGAAAGTGCAGCTACTGCCAGCGACTGGTACAGATCTCCATCTCCGGCATATCCCGGCAGCAGAAGGATATTGACCGGAAATACATTTAATACACCGATAATCCCGCTCATATGATCTTCATCATAATGAGAAACCACAGCATAATCCAGTTCATCTACTCCATGCTGTTTCAGATAACTGATTACAAAGGAAGAGGCGCTTCTACCACCACCGTCGATCAGCATAAAGTGCTCGTCTGCTTCAATCAGTACCGCCTGTCCCTGTCCCACATCCAGCACATGCACTTCGAATGGTTCCGCTGCACGAACCGTGCTGATGGTTCCCAGGAGAGCAAGCATCAAAAGAAGGGTATATACTGCATGTATAAATCTCTTCACTCAAAACACCTCGTTTTTAATCCTCGTCCGGCTGGCAGACGCTGCACGGTTCATATTTGCCCGATTCAACATCTTCCTTTGTCAATCGTCTGACTTCATGTCCTTCGATCGTTACGCAATTCTTTTTGTGATATTTCTCCCCATGCATAGTCACATAGTACTCACCTTGGTACAACTGTTGCTCACGGTATTCCCGGGAGACCGCACTGCCTCCGCCCGCAAGCCCGGCTACAACGGCACCGATGATCAACGGCTTTTTGTAACGGGATATTGCCCTTGATGCGCGGACATTGACCGGATCCTGTAACAGGTAATGAGAAAACTCATTCGCCTCCTGTTCTTCAGCCACATTCCGACCCACAACTTCTCTTGTAAATGCATGTCCGCAAAGATAATGACCTTCTTCATGTGCCAGAACGATCTTCCGCTCATCCTCGTTCAGCTTTTCATTTACAAAAACCAGGCGGTAGTTCGAATCCATATAAAGAAATCCGTTTGAGCGGCGAACCATGTCCGTCAGGCCAAGATTCTCTATAACCGTGGAAACATCAGGGTCATTCAATACCGGATTAAATTCCACGATCGTAAAACCCTGCTTCTGAAATATTGTTTCCAAAGAACTTGCCGTGACTTCTTTTATTTTGTACTCGGACCGGAATCTTCGAACCAGCTTCTTTATCTCTGTGCTGTTCATTTCTTTCTGTTCCTGATATTCTGCAATGCGGTTTCTGTAGCAGCGTCCGGGGCAGCCTCCATAAAATTCACCCCTTCATAGGCTTTCACTACAACATCTCCCGGCAGCTTCTTGCAGCGCGCATATTCTACCAGAATCATTGTACGAAGAGAATGCATGGCCTGGTCATCCAGTTCTTTCAGTATGTCGTTCAAGTCCGTCTGTCCAAAAAGGCCTGCCTCCGGGCTCTTTCCATCATTCAGACGATACAGCAGTTCCTTTGGATATGCAGGAGAACTCCGCAGCATGTCCCGCGTGGCACTCATGGAGTCATAAAAATAAACCAACGACAGGTAAGTCGGCCATGTCATCCGTTTACGGCTGTTCTCGATTGCGGAGTAAGTCTGTCTGGATACACCGATCATATTGCACAGATCACTCTGCGAGATACCCACCTTTACCCGGAGCACCGTGAGTTCTTCCGTCAATGCATCTATGTATTTGTCCCGTTCTTCTTCCGTTAAAACCCATCTTGAAAGCATACAACTCTCCATTTCCATAACTAAATGATCACTATCATTTTTATTATAATCAATGTGTCTATAATTGTCAATAACGTCAGAATCATTGTGTTCATTTTTTACATATCGTATTCTGGAAAGCTCCATGCCTTCATTTTACAGAAAGGCTGCGAGAACGAGCGTATATGTTGTTTCTGTATCGATACAGCTATCATAACATTATTGCCCCCGTCTCCTCAACGAAACGGGGGCAATCCAGTTAATTATTTGAAAACCTGTTTTTCTCATTATGAGCGCTTGTAATTTTTACGAATTCCAGAATACTCTCCCATATACGAATTCCAGACCGCCCCGCTGCAATTGACATATCAGATTCCATATGCTATAGTAGATGCATGAAAGGTGCTGCCGATAAACGGTCAGCCCTGGTTACTCAAAGAAATTGACCGCAATCCTTGGGCTAGGGGCGGTCATTTTCTTTTGCTTAAAAACGCACCTACGGTGACTCCAGCGAAAAACACAGTAAACGTGTATCCAAGAACAGTCATCAGTTCGATTACGTTCATTCGCATCGCCCTCCTTTCTTTCGTCGGAGGGTTTAAGAAAAGCCCTCCGCAGAGGGCCAACCGCCTACCTTCTATGGCAGCACCAACTATAATTTATCATATAATAATGGTTAGCTCAATATGTTCTTATCATTTGTTTTGTTGCACTCACTTCTCGAGTTATTTATTGTTCCAACTTATTGGACTGAGTTTCTTTGAATCCCCCCTGATGGACAACCAACTCATATACAATTGAATACAAATATGTTTTCAGTTTTCGTGATCCTGCTCTTTTCATATCCATTCTTTTTCTTCAAGAGCAGCCATAATATCATCGATCGGATACTCCGATGCAAAGTCCGCCGCTGTATCGCAGATTTTCTGAATTACAGAAAGGTCCATGTCCAGAATCTCCGCGATCTCCTGCGGTGTTTTTCCTTTGGAAAGTTGTTTGCACACCAATGATACCAGCGTTTCCATACGGCCTTCTTCACGGCCCTCTTCGCGCATCCGTTCATCTCGTTCCTCAAGTGTCATATACTTCTCCTTCCATCAAGTAATTTATCATTCCAGTTTATTGGACTGAAATCCTTCTGGAATCCCTCGGAATCCTTTTGACCATCCCGCTGTAATTGACATGTAAGATTCCGTATGCTATAGTAAATGCATAAAAGGTACTGCCGATAGACGGCTAGCCCTGTTAACTTAAAAGAAAATGACCGTTAACCTTAGCTGGAGGGCGGTCATTTTCTTTTACTCAAAAACGCACCTAAAGTGATTCCGGCGAAAAACACGGTAAACGTGTAGCCCAAAACCGTCATCAATTCGATTACGTCCATTTGCATCGCCCTCCTTTCTTTCGCCGGAGGGCTCAAGAAACGCCCTCCGCAGAGGGCTAACCGCCTACCTTCTATGGCAGCACCCAAATATAATTTATCACACAACAATGATTAGCTCAATATGTTCTTATTATCTATTTTGTTGCACACCCTTCTCGAGTTATTTATTGTTCCAACTTATTGGACTGAGTTTCTTTTGACTAGCTCTTTTCCATTTAAAGCAAATACCCCGCAGATGAACTGAGGGGTATTTGTCTCATACATATTAATGGCAATTCTTGCACGCCGTGTATCCTCGACTCTTTGCCTGCTGTAAAGTCATGCGACGGGCTTTATTCGGATTCATATTTCCGCAGTGATTGGTCGTGTGGTATTTAGTACCGCTGCCAGCTACATACACATAGCTCGAAGAAGAGGACGACGAACTACTTCCAGAGCTTTTTTTCGTCGTCGTACTTGCGGCTTTAGGCTTGGCTTTGACAACGATTTTGACTTTCTTCGTCACACCGTTCGCTTTCACGGTTATGGTTGCATTTCCTTTTTTCTTCGCCGTCACAATCCCTTTGCTGCTTACCGTGGCTGTCTTCTTGCTCGAAGAAGTATATGTCACCTTTCCGGAAGGAACTGCTTTTGCGACGATTGTAAAGGTCTTCCCTTCCGTCAGAGTCACCGATGTCTTGTTTACAGACAGTGACGGATTCTTTACCGTAACAGTGCAGTCCGCTGCATACGTCTTCCCGTTTATCTTTACGTATGCTGTGATCACTGCCTTTCCGGCCTTCTTGGCTGTGACGACACCTTTGCTGGAAACGGTTGCAACCTTCTTATTCGATGTCTTGAATTTTATGGTGCCTTTGCCATTCTTAAGAGTCGCCTTCAAAGTTGCTTTGGTCGATCCCTTTGTATACAGCGTAACAGCTTTTTTGGAAATTGATAAAGCAGGCTCAGCCGGCTTCTCACGATTTGTGATGGTTACACTTTTTTGCAATGATTCTGTATCAAATACGACTCTGCTGTTACTGTAGCTGACCTGGTATTTACTCAGGAATTGTATGTCTTCACTAACCGGATTCCCGTCTTCATCCACCTCCGCAATATATAGCGAAAAGTCGGATTCAGGTATTTCCACCAGTGTGGATACAGTAACAGACGAATTACCATCCATATCGAGTTCGAGTATGTTTTCAGCGACCCGATCCGACGGAATCGTACAGTCTGCATCTGCAAAAATCCCTGCGTAGAAGGTCTGCATGGATTTTTTCGCTTTCCCGTCGGATCCTAAACATTTCTTTGTGATCTTTATCTCACCAGGTTTATAATAGCCATCGGGAACATCAATAAATTCGATTGAAACATCTGCTTGTACACTCGTATCAGATTCTGAAAACAGCACCTCATTTCCATTCCAAAAATATGAAGCGTATGTGCTATTGCCCATCGTACCTACTTCGACAATCTCACCGTACTCATCAACCACATTCACATGGTACTGCTTCTGTGTATCCAGTCCTCTGATGACAGCGGATTCACTGCAGGAATCCCAGAAGGAAATTGGCTCGATATCCACAAGATAATCGTCCCCGGCTTCGTCTGTTTCAAACAATCCCACATAAAATGTGATATCGTGAAGATACAACGGAGTGCCACCGTCGACGGTCAGGTACATATTGATTTCCAGTTCCCCGTCACTGTTCCCCTCGTTGACAATAGGCGCATTGCTTGTCAGAAGCTCTTCTTCCTCCAAGGCTCCGCTCTCGTCTTCGAAAGGTTCTCCCTCTTCTTCAAAAGCTTCAGCCTCTTCTTCGAAAGTTACCATTTCCTCTTCAAGCTGTGCATCCTCCGGAACTTCCGCTCCGTCAGACAGAACGCTCTCTATTTCCTGTGCCTCTTCTGCCCATGTCACTGCAGACGGAAATAGAAGTGTCAAGGCCAGTAAGACGATGAATCGGAACAGATTCTTTTTCATTTCATTGTCCTCCATCTAAACATGAATTTATGGTAAAATCATATTTACCAGCTTTGTCATGTATTGTTTATTCAATTATAAGGCATTCTCGCTATGTTGACAACAAAATACTTGCACCATTGACTGCAAGCAGATCTGTCGAAACCCAGAGTACTCTCTCACAATTGACATACATGAATCTATATTCTATAGTAAATGTAGAAAAGGTGCTGCCGATAGACGGTTAGCCCAGTTAGGTTAAAAGAAAATGACCGTTATCCTGGGGAGGGGCGGTCATTTTCTTTTCTCTATTTTTTTCTGTTGTATACCGCGATATGCGACAGATCCGTGCTCCTGTCGGTAAACGCCGGGAACAGAAATCCCCACTCCGGATCCGTCATCTCGTAATCCCCTGTCAGCGGACCGACCGCGCAGATCAGAAAATCATAGACTTCCTCGGATTCCCACAGCCGTTCTTTATCAGAGGCTTTGACCGGCACGTCATACCTTCCGTGATACAAAAAGATCCCGTAATCCACCTCGCTCCGGTAGCGGCCGGCAACCCATTCACAGAATGTGTCCATCAATGCGTCATTTTTTAGTCCGCATTCCCGAAGCCCCATCAGAAGCTGACAGATCTGTTTTGTATCCCTTCCCGGAAAAGGATGCAGCTTCAGCTCCTCGTTGGTCTTTGCAAAGGGGATCGTCTTTGCGATCCGCAGCTTCTCCTCCGCCTCGGCCGCTGACAGCTTCAAAAAGCTTATATTAAAACTGCCGTCGGAATACCCATCCCGGTCCATATAACTGCCGGCGATCCTGTCAAAACAATTCCTGGAACGCGTCATTCTCCTTGTCAGCTCCAGCATATCTTCACGAATGATCATACATGCCTGCTCCTTCCAAAAGGCTTTGTCACACTGCTCAGCAGCATTCCTCCGACCACCAGCATACCTCCGACCGCGCCGCCCCATGTGATTCCCTCGGAAAGGAAGATGGCGCTCGCGATCATGGTCACGACCGGAACGGCATAGACATAAAGATTCGCCTTCATTGCGCCGATCTCGGCGATCGCTTCATTCCACATCAGATAACAAAGGGCACTGCAGACCAGGCCGAGATAGGCCACGCCGCAGAAATCTTTGAATTGCAGCAGCCGGATGCCTTTCAGGCCTCCGTCCTTAAGCAGAAGGGGCGTTATGGTCAGCATTCCGTAAAACATCAGCTTACGGGTGCAGAGAAACGTATCGTATCTGTCCATGATCCGTTTGCACAGGAATCCGTAAAGCGCCCAGCAGAACGCTGCTGCGAGCGCCAGCAGATCTCCCAGCGGATTCAGCTTCAGCACAAACACACCGTTAAAAACAACAAACAGGACGCCGAAAAAAGCGATCCCTATGCCGGTGATCTGCCGTCTTGAAAGGCGTTCATCCCTTTCAAAAAACCGCAGGATCAGAGCAGACGCGATCGGGGCCGCCGAGACCAGAATGCTGACGTTGCTTGCGAGGGTCAATCGGAGCGCCGTGTTTTCGGCCAGATAGTAAAGGGTATTGCCGACCAGTGCAAGTACAAGAAACTGTCCTTCTTCCCGCCAGTTAAAATACCACTTCGGATAGAGGAGCCAGATCGCTGCCCACGCGATCACAAAGCGCAGGATCATCAGCTGTGCCGGCGTGATCTTTTCCACCAGGTTCTTGCTCACAAGGTAAGAGGTTCCCCACGCAATGACGCAGAGAATGGAGAGCAGATGACCTTTCAGTTGTTTTTTGTCATTCATCGGATGTATGGTCACTCCTGTGTCAAGGTTTCTCCCTCGGGTTTTTCCGGATGCTCTTTTTTGGCATACACAAGCGCCTCCGATTATGATATGCTAAGCAAGGATGTCCGACCGAAGGGAGGAATAATAGAATGCTTGTAAATATGAAGGATATATTGGAGGACGCCAGGACAAATCAGTATGCTATTGGCTATTTTAACGCAGTAAACGTTGAAATGGCAAGAGCCGTTATCGAAACAGCCGAGGAATTACACGCGCCGGTGATCGTAGGCACGGCTGAAGTGCTGCTGCCGGCCATGCCGCTGGAGCTTGTGGCTGCATATCTCATTCCCATGGCAAAAAAAGCCAGCGTACCCGTGGCCGTGCATTACGACCATGGCCTGACCTTTGACAAATGTATGGAAGCGCTGAAGCTCGGCTTCACTTCCATCATGTATGACTGTTCCACGGCCTCCTATGAGGAAAACCTGTCCGGCGTAGCGGAGATGGTACGGATCTGTCATGCGATGGGGGCTACCGTCGAAGGAGAACTGGGACACGTGGGAGACAATGAAGGAGAAGGGAAGCTGGCGAAGCCTTCAGACTATTTCACGGACCCGGAGCAGGCCCTGGATTTCGTTGATAAGACCGGCATCGATGCCCTGGCTGTCGCGGTCGGCAACGCACACGGAGACTACCGGTTCCCGCCCAAGCTGGACTTTGACCGTATCAGCCGGATCTCGAAGCTCACGGATCTGCCGCTGGTGCTCCATGGAGGCAGCGGTCTTTCTGACGACGATTTTCGCGAGGCAGCCCGGCGCGGTATCTGCAAAGTGAATATCTTTACGGATCTGGACAAGGCCGGAAGGGCCGGGATCGACCGTGGAATTGAGGCCGGCGCACATACCCTGATGAACCTGATCCCCTATGAGATTGAAGCCATGAAAGAAGTCGTGCGAAATAAGATCAAGCTCTTTGGATCGAATTAAACAAGACAAACAAGACAAAGGGACGGTTCTCTGTCTTTTTTCAATGAAAACGCGGAACGGTCCCCCGTTCCGCGTGTCTTGTTTCAGTTTATTATTTGAACTCGGTCATCGGCAGCCAGTAGTTCGCCTGGTAGATATCAGTCAGGCGGGCTGTGTAGAGCATGCGGCTTCCGCCGGTCACTTTCATGTTCGCAACCTGAAGATCGGCGTCATCCGGCACGATGAACGGATCGCCCAGCGTGTACTGGGATTCAAATGTACCGTCGTAGGTGAAGTAATCGCAGACCGGCTGGATCACATCGCCCGGCTCCAGATCGCGATAACCCTTCGCCTGCACGCCGGTCGGAAGTACATCCTGTGCGCCGAGGACGGAATCCACGCCCGTCTCTTCGTTGAATTCGATGATCAGGTTGACGCGCTCGCCGTTCAGAAGAACCGGCGTGAACTTGGTCGTGATATACAGGCCGTTATCGTCCACGTCCTCATCGCTGACCGGATAGAGGGCGACCGGCTGTCCCATGAGCGTAAGCCAGGTACCGTTCCAGTCGTCGATCAGGTCTCCGTCATCCGTGTAATCCAGGACATTGTCAAGTCCCAGATCGATGTAGCCTTCTCCGTCGTCCACGAATACGTTCAGCTCCGCATCCGTGATCTGGTCCCACATATCCTCGCTGAGTTCAAGGACCTGCTCGCCGTCCTTTTCCGTGAGCTCCAGAGTCTGGGAACCGACCATCGCCCGTCCGAACAGCATCTGTGCCGCGAGGCTCATGAGGTCCGAACCGGTGGAGCCGGTGCTTCCGGAGTTCCCGTAAATGGAGGAATAATCGTTTACACCGTAGTAGGCGCCGCTGGTGGACTGATAGCCGCCGGTCAGAAGGTCCATCAGGCTGGCCGCGGTCCCGCCGCCGGCTGCACTGTAAGGATTGGTGCTTCCGTAAGCGTTGTAGGCGTTGTTCGTGCCCTGCTGGCCATAGGCCTGCATGAGCATGTTGTAGATATCCTGCTCGCTCATGTTCCCGTAGGAGCCGTAGGATGTGTAGGGCTGAGAGGAAGAAGAACTTCCGCCTCCGAACAGCGCCTCGAGAAGACCTGAGCCTGTGCTCTGCGTCTGCTGTGTCTGTGTGGCTGTGCTGCCGCCGCCAAAGAGCGCGGAAAGCAGGCTGCCGGTATCGGAGCTCTGGCTGTAGGAGCCGGAGGAAGCATCCTGGAACAGGGAGCTTAAGAAGCTTCCGCCTCCGGAGGAACCGGAGCCGCTGGAGTAGCTGTAGGAGCCGTTTCCGGAGCTGCCGCTGCCGAGAAGGATATCCAGAAGGCTGCCGGAGCCGCTGCCATAGCTGTAGCCGTTGTTCGCCATGATCTGTCCGGACTGTTCAAGCGTCGCGTATGTACGGATTCCCTCCATCCATCCGGAATCCACGCCGATGTCCTCACAGATCTGGACCATCGAGTTGACGGATTTCAGGCTGGAATTCGGGAAATAGATGCTCAGGCCGTAGGCGTTGGTGATCCCGTTCACACGGTTGTATTTGACGGTAGACTGGACCGCCTCCGCAAAGCTCTTGCTCTCCTTGGTATTCAGGTTCAGGCAGAAGTCCACCAGGTCCACCTGGTCAAGACGGTTGGACGGGGAGAATTCCCGGCTTCCGTTCCTGGCCGTTGCGACCTCCTGATACTGGTTGCTCTGCAGCTGTGTGGTCAGATCCGCGCCGAAATCGCCGAGCCTGCCGGCCACGGTGCCTCCGAGCTCCGCCAGATCGACCACGGAAAGAGTCGTGCCCGTGCTGGACGCGTACATGGCGTTCTTGGAGGTAAAGTCATCGCAGATCTGCCGGCCGAGGTTCAGCGTGTTCGTCGAAGAACTCTCGTTCAGCAGCTTGAGCCAGTTGGTGTAGTACCAGCCGGTACCCGGCTCGGATTCCTCGCTGGCGATCAGGTAGTCCGCGTAGGGCTCCATGGCGATGGCTGTCTCGAGCGTTGCCATCAGGCACGCGTCAAAACCGATAAAATCGAATTTTACGCCGGCGTCCTTGAGGCCCTTGGAGATCTCGCCGATATTCATGGAATCCGTGGGATTTGTCTCGTCATAGCCGTAACCGCTGACCGAACCGCCGCCGTGATCCCAGAAGATCAGCATATAGCGGTCCGCGGGAGCGTTTTTGACGCAGAACTTGATAAAATCGGACAGTTCGTCCTCATCCGTCATGCTGGTCTTTTCTTTTTTCTCATCCAGGAGCGCGATCCCCTGTCCGTTCAATGCCCAGCGCTGCTGTTTTCCCGCACTGACCACGGAATTGCGCCAACGCTTGCAGCCGCCCGTCTGGATGAGAACGTTCACCTTGGAATTGTCAAGGCCGGCGTAGAGCATCTCGTTCAGGTCGCTCGTAGCCATGCCGTTTTTGCTCTCCAGGTCGGTCCCGATCATGTAGACCATGAGAGTGACCTTGTCCTTGCCGTTGCCGCGGAGCTTCACGTACTTGTTCCGTGCGCCCTTGGCCACCTGGCCGTAGACCTGCGTATAGTTGGTATCAACGCCTTTCGCCTGCACGCTCTGGAAGAGCATTGCACACAGCGCAGCGGCGATCCCCGCCGCCTGTAACGCTTTTCTGAATCTACCCATGTCCTATCTCCTTTTCACAGGCTCTGGATCAGCCTTCCTTTTCGTCTTCCTTTTTCTCGTTTCCGGCAAGCGGAGCCTCGCCGCTGCCTGCCATTACGGTATCAAGCTTTTCGCCTTTTTTGACTTCGGCTTCACCTTCTACGACCTTGACTTTTCTGCTGTGTGGTCTTTCCATTGCTGCAAACCTCCTTTTTTTGATCACAAGGAATGACCGCGAAGCCCCGCTGCCACTCCGTTGGTACTGAAATCAATCCATCTATAGTTTAGCAGAATCCGCCGCTGTCTTCAATACTGATGATCCTCCCAGGGCTTAAAAACATCCTGTCTGCGGCACGATCATATCCTTCCGTCACTCCGCTCTTCCGGTGAGCAGCTCCGCCCACGAAAGCTTGAATCCGGACCCCAGGGCGACCCGCTGGGACGCCAGATGTGACATGGCTGTGCTGTAGTAGGGGAGCTTTCCCCTTTGCAGGATCTCGTTCTTGAGGAGCGTCACCAGCGTCCTGGCTACGCCTGTCCCTCTTGCCTCGGGTTCCACGTTGATCCCGATCTGCCACATGGACGGGCTGTCGGCGCTCGCTCCGGCCATGCCGAGGATCTGCTCCCCGCGTACGGCAGCTACGCCCAGAACGTCCGGCGCGTCCGGATCAAAGGTGTAGGCCTCCTTAAAGCGGTCCCCTCCCCGGAACTCTTCGATATCGTCCGCCTCATACCAGCGCACCGAAAAACCGTCCGGTTCAACCGGTGTGACCGTATCCGAAATAAAGAACGGGCGGACCGTCATGATCCGGAATCCTTCTTCCGTAAGCCGCGCGTCCAGGCTTCGGAATGTCGCAGCGTCAAAAAACCATTCACTGCCGGTATCTCTGAACCGTTCCCCGCACCAGCCGATCATCGGCTCGTGGCCTGTAAACAGGAGCTTCCCGTTCACATCCGCGATCTTAAGGATACATTCCTTGCTTTCCCGGTACTTCCTCCGTTCTTCCCGAAATTCGTGTACCGTAAAATGATTATGTCGATCTCTTACATCCTCTTCGGAGCAGCAGTAGTCAGCCGCCAGCTGTCTCAATAAGATCTCGTTCATCTTTTTTCCTCCAACGATCCCTTTACTTGATCTCCTCCAGCCGGATCGTATTCGTACCTCCGGCCTGACCGCTCTTCTGTCCGCCGGTCAGGATGATGTTGTCGCCCTTCTGCACGCCCAGAACTTCCCTGGCATGGCGGGCGGCGTGGTAGAACATGACATCCACCGAATCGAATTCCTCGCTCAGGACCGGCGTCACGCCCCAGCTGAGGTTCAGCTTGCGCCAGGCCTTCGGCGACGTCGTCATGCCAACGATGTCCACCGGACAGCGGAACCGGCTCACCATCCGGACCGTGGTCCCGGACATGGAGCTGATCACGATCCCTTTTGCCTTCGTATCGATCGCCATCGCGCAGGTCGCATGGGAAAGTGCGTCCAGATTGTTCCTGATGACATACTCGGTCCTGAAAAACCTGGCCACGTAATCGATGCTGTTTTCTGTATACTCCGCGATCTCCGCCATGTTCCTGACGGACTCAACCGGGTATTTTCCCGCTGCCGATTCACCGGAAAGCATCACCGCCGAGGTCTCATCATAGACCGCGTTCGCGACATCGGAAATCTCCGCCCTGGTCGGCCTCGGATTGTGGATCATCGACTCGAGCATCTCCGTAGCCGTGATGACCCTCTTGCCGAGAAGCCGGCACTTTTTGATCAGATATTTTTGGATGGCCGGTACCTCGACAAAAGGAATCTCCACGCCAAGGTCTCCCCTTGCCACCATGATCCCGTCCGCGATCTCGCAGATCTCGTCGATGTTGTCGACACCGGACCGGTTCTCGATCTTTGCGATGATATCGATACCGCTTCCGCCGTTTTCATCAAGGAAATCTCTGAGTTCACGCACATTCTCCTTATTGGAGACAAAGGACGCGGCGACAAAGTCGACATCGTTTTTGATCCCGAACAGAAGATCGCCCTTGTCCTGCTCGCTCAGGTAGTCGCCTTCAAATACATGTCCCGGGAAGTTCATGCTCTTCCGGTTTGAGATCTCGCCTCCCGAGACGACCTCGCAGACGGCTTCGGTATCCGTTAATTCCTTTACCTTGAAGACCAGCAGTCCGTTGTTGACAAGGATCTCATCTCCGACCGCAAGCTCCTGGATCAGCTTCTTGTAGCTGACCGAAACCTTTGTATTGTCTCCGACAACCTCCTCCGTGGTAAACGAGAATGTCTGCCCGTCCTTCAGGATTTCCTTTCCGTTTTTAAAATCCCGGATCCGGTACTCGGGTCCTTTTGTATCCAGCATGATCGGAAGGGGATACTGAAGCTTGTCCCTGACCTTTCTGATCAGATCGATCTTTTCCTGATGCTCCTCGTGTGTTCCGTGTGAGAAATTCAGCCTAGCCACATTCATACCGGCCCGGCACATTTTTGTCAGGATCTCCTCACTGGCGCTGGAGGGCCCGATCGTGCATATGATCTTTGTTTTACGCATTTGTATCCTTCCTCCTTTTTTATAATCGTTTGGATCTGCATGATCATCCACCAACCATACTTGTCTTATCGGCACCTGTCACTTACAATAAGCAAAAAGGCCGATAACGATCTGGACAGCCAGGATCAGCGGCAGCCCGTACCGGAAATACCAGTGTCTTGTCTTATGATGGAACAGATGCATGCCGAGGATGGCTCCGATGCTCCCGCCGAGGATGGCTGACAGAAACAATCCCTTTTCGGAGATTCGGAAGGCTCCCTTTTTTGCCTTTCGCTTATCGATCCCGAACAGAAGCAATGAGAAAATATTGATGCAGACCAGATAGATTGCCAGGATCCGAAGCATTTCGACCACCCGCCTTTCTTATTTCAGTATAGCACAAGATCACCCGGCCGAAAATACTTATGATAAAGCAGAAAAAAAGCCATAAAAATCTCTGCCGTGGTTCGTATATAGAGTAGAAGCCCACCGCAGAAAGGAGTGTTTGTATGGGAAACGAAGAATTTGATCTTTGCATGAGCCGCATCCGGAGCGGTGACAAGGATGCGCTGCACCAGATCTACAACGCCTATGCCGGGTATCTGTTTCACCTGGTCCTTGCGATCGTAGGCAGCTATGAGGACGCGGAGGACATCACCAGCAATCTGTTCATCCGGATCTGGAAACAGGCAGACCGGTATATCCCCGGAAACGGTCACAGGCAGTGGCTCTCCCGGATCGCCCACAACGCCGCGATCGATCATCTGCGCACCGCCGGACGGGAGATCCCGACGGATTATACGGAGGACCCGGAAAAAGCCGGCGTGCCCGCTCCTGTACAGGAGGATATTGCCGAGGAAGTGGTCGCCTCCGTCACGGTCGAGCAGATCCTTTCCAGGCTGAAGCCATCCGAACGTGAGATCGTCCACCTGAAGATCATCGGTGAGCAGACCTTTGAGCGGATCGCCGAGATCCTTTCAATGCCCCTGGGAACAGTAACCTGGAGATACCGCCAGGCGATGAACAAGCTGAGGAGGTATGGATATGAAGCGTGATTTCAGACAGGAGTACAAAGAGTATATGAATAAAAAGACACCGGATCTGTGGAGCCGGATCGAGCCGGAGCTGACCGGACAGAATCCGGATGATGTGCAAACAGATATGGATAATACCTCCGGGAATGTTGTGAACCGGATATCGGAAGAACAGCCTGCGGATAAAGACAGCAGCCACGGTTCGGTCGAAATCAAAGCACCAGGTATGAATCCTACAGAAGAAAAAAACGCCGGAAAAGAGCGTAAGATCCTGTCCTTCCGGGCTATGACGGGCGTCATCGCCGCGGCCTGCGTGCTGGGGATCGGCATCGGTACATATCAGTACCAGGCAAATCGCAGCCGGAATTCGGCCGAACTTACCGGTGAAACCGAGCAGACTGCCAAAACAAATGCCAGCACGAACGCAGACACAGCCGCCAATCAGCCTACCATCGAAGAGTCTCAGAGTGGAAGTACGGCTGTTGAACCGATGCCGGCGGAGGCAGACCTCGTCACGGAAGCGGAGGCGGATATCGCGGAGGACGTTCTCTACGAGGACAGCAACGACCTGTTTATGGCGGAGGAGATTGCCTACGAGGAAGCGGCTCCGGCCATGGCTTCGGAAGCCTACTTTGTGGGCGACACTGCCGATGTGGCCTACTGGGATCCGTACCCGGTGCCCTACAACGGCGAGACCTACGCAAAGAACGAGGCCAGCGGGTTTTCCCTGGTCCAGACCGAGCCGCTCTCCACCTTCTCCGCGGATGTGGATACCGCTTCCTACGCCAACGTCCGGCGCATGATCGAGGACGGATACGAGCTTGACTGGATCGACCCGGATGCCGTCCGTCCGGAGGAATTCATCAACTATTTTTCCTATGACCTGAAGGCCCCCGAAAACGGTGAGAAATTCGGCGTCACCACCCGGGTCGCCGCGTGTCCCTGGAACGAAAAGCACCAGCTGCTGTTCATCGGGATGAAGACCGAGGACATCGATCTCTCCGAGGCGCCTGCCGAGAACCTGACCTTCCTCCTGGATGTGTCCGGCTCCATGAGCGACGCGGACAAGCTGCCGCTGCTGCAGAAATCCTTCCTGCAGCTCGTCGACCAGCTGGACAAGGACGACACCATCTCCATCGTCACCTACGCGAACGGCGTGGAGGTCGTGCTGGACAGCGTGACGGGCGATGACAAAAAGGCCATCGCAAACGCCATCGAGGAACTCGTGGCCGAAGGCGGCACCAACGGGGATGGCGGCATCCAGAAGGCCTATGCCCTGGCGGAGCAGAACTACCGCGAGGACGCCAACAACCGTATCATCCTGGCCACCGACGGGGACCTGAACATCGGCATCTCCGAACCGGACCAGCTGGAGCGCTTCATCCGCGAGAAGAAGGACAAGGGCATCTATCTCTCGGTCCTTGGCTTCGGCACCGGCAACATCCGTGACGACAACATGGAGCGTCTGGCGGACTGCGGGAACGGTAACTACGCCTACATTGACTCTCTTCTGGAGGCCCGCAAGGTCATGGTCGAGGAGATGGGCGCAAGCTTCCACACCGTGGCGGAGGACGTCAAGCTCCAGGTCGAGTTCAATCCGGAGCAGGTGAACGCTTACCGGCTGATCGGCTACGAGAACCGGCTGATGGATGCCACCGATTTCCGCGACGACAAAAAGGACGCCGGCGAGATCGGTGCCGGCCACAGTGTGATCGCTCTGTACGAGCTGATCCCCGCGGGCAGCGAGGAATCCGTGAGCCTCAAGTACCAGAAGAACAGCAGCGCAAAATCCGCTCCTTCAGGCGCAGGCACGGACGATCCGTCCGCCGGGTCCGCTGAACAGGAAAACAATGACGAAAACTTCTCGACCGAGTACGCGACCGTCTCCATCCGCTACAAGGAGCCGGGCGAAACGGCGGCACAGGAATCTGCCTACGCGGTCAACGCCGCCGACTTCACCGAGGATCCGGGCGATGACCTGCTCTTCGCCTCCGCGGTAGCCGAGTTCGCCATGATCCTCCGGGACGATCCCAACAAGGGAGACGCCTCCTTTGACACGGTCCTCACGCTCGCAAAGGATCATCTGGGTGATGACGAATACCGGCAGGAATTCTACTACATGGTCCGGCTGCTCTCCAAAAACAGCTGAATAAAGCATTCTGCACAGAGAGAACGGGCAGGGGTGATCATCATCCCTGCCCGTTCCGTGCCGTTATGTCATATCCTTGTATTTTTTGACCAGGCTGTTCCATTTCTTCGGGAGCTTCATCTTGGCGCAGACGGGACCGCCGTGGTCCCCGCCGCCCACAAAAGCAGAGCCTGTGTACACCTTGTCACTCCCGCCCACGATGATGCAGATATGGTCCTTGTTCCAGTACTTCCGCACATTGTAGCGCGTGTTGGCGGGAACCGGAACTCCTTTTGGAATGTGGTTGTTGCCGGTCACCCAGCGCAGGTATTCGGGAGATATATCCCGGCGGGCATACTCCACGATATAGTCGATCACGTCCTTCTTGGACATGCCGTAGTCCTGCAGGGCCTTCGCGACCGGCGGGGTCAGCACATACATGCACCCCGGAACAAAGCCGATGTCCTCCGGTATGCACAGCTTTTCGAGGATGCTCTCCGGATCGTTGTGCTCGATCGCGGAGATGATCTTCTGCCGGCCGACCGGCCAGAACAGGGAGACCGTGGAATCCTCGGCCTTGAAGCCGAAATCCGTCTGGTGTCCCTTCCAGGGACTGTTCTCCTCATCCTCGGCAAAGCAGACGCCGAACCGGCATTCGCCGCCGAGAAACGCGTTGTCCTCGAGCTTTGGACGGACGCCGCCGATGTTCATGATACAGTAGGCGACAGCCCTGGCGATGGAGGAAGCCGCTCTCTTGTATCCGGCCATGAACGTACTGCCGGTTTCCATCCCGAGCGCCAGCCTCGCCGGACCGTTGATGGTGATGAACGGGCCCATCCAGCTTCGCACGCTGCAGGTCCAGCCTACCACATGGATGGCCGGATCCAGCATGGCTTCCACCGCCGCGATCACGGCCGGCAGGTGCGTAGGCAGACAGCCGGCCATCACCGCGTTGACGGCGATCTTTTCCACGGTCGCAATGCCCATGCGGGGCGGGATCCTTCCGATCACTTCATCCGGCTTAAGATCCGTTCCCTGCAGGATCTCGTCTACCTTTTCCCGGGTGGGAGGGACCACCGGGGTGCCGTTTGTCCAGCCATGCCGGTACAGGATCGTATTGATCTCATCAAGCGTTCCCGTGAATGTCGCAGCCGCCAGGGGGTCCTTTTCCACCTTGACCGGCTGTTCTTTTTTTGTCATCGGAGCCGTGGCGAGCCGGACGACCTCATCCTTGATCGTAAGCACGGCCGGACGGATCACATCCTCGATACAGTGTTGGTCCACCAGTACCATGGAAAGATCCTGCAGTTCCAGCTCGATCAGGCGAAGGTTCGGCATAAAATGCGAGGAAGCGCCCTGCATGGCGGAGGTCCAAAGGCCGGCCCGGCAGATGGCGACAGTCGGAACGCCCAGCTTTTCAATGTAGGCCGTGTTGATCGCCATATACATGGCACAGCTCCCCGCGTCCCCGTAGCCGGAGATCACCAGATCCACATCGGAGAGCCATTTGCGGAGACGAGGTTCGTATTTCGTGTCGAACTCGATCTCCTCGGTATCCCTGGGATACTGGAATTCCTTCAGCCTGATCCCCGGATACTCCTGTTTCAGAAATTTCCCAAGCTCTGCAAGCACGATCGGCGACGTCTTTTTAAAGATCGAAAAAAGGCCGATGGTCTTCCCTTCCAGTTCTGTGATCCTGGGGCTGAAGATCGTGCTTTCCGGCGTCTCGACCGCCGCCCAGGGTGATAATACAGTGTATGTCATATCGATTCCGTCACCTCCGTCCCGGCTTGTCTGCAATAATTCTCCGCTGCCCTCATACAGGGCGGCTTATTTATTTTCCTGCTGTTTTAAAAGCTGTGAAAAGTGTCTTTCCGGCAGGATCGCAAAGTGAAAGATCGGCTTGTCGACGCGGACGACCTTGTACGGGCTGTGCCACAGGCCCTTGGGCAGGAAGATCAGCGTGCTCTCCGTGATGGAATATTCCTCCCCATCGATCGTGTAGATGATCTCGCCGTTCAGGTTGTAGGGATCCGACGGATCCGAGCCGAAGTAGCCCAGGATCTCCGTGCTGTCCTCGTGGACATGGGCGGGCGGTCCCTCCATCGGCTTGTAATACCAGATGCATTCGATGCTGCAGGCTCCGTCGTTGACGCTGGAATCCATCCAGGCGATGCTGCGGCGGATGTCCTGCGGCAGACGGTAATGGGTCAGTTCAAGGGGACGCGGCGTCCTCACAAACAGATGGTCATATTTTCCCATGATATCCTCCTTTTTTTGGAAAAATCGAGTAGGAGGGGGTGATTACCCCCCGTCCTCTCACAGCACCGTACGTACGGTTCTCGTATACGGCGCTTTCAATAGTTGACGTGCACCGACTGGTACGCTGTGGCCAAATCATAGAAGCCGCTCTGTATCAGTCTT
>JAFTPT010000015.1 GCA_017463155.1 Blautia sp. | reverse complement strand
CCAGAACATGTTGGATATGGTGTACTTGGTTTGCTCAGATTTACGGGTACCATTACCTAATCGGAGATTGAAAAACGCTTGATCCGCATAATTACAGGGGTTGTGGGTGTTTCTCACCCACTATCACCCCTGAAGAGCCATAAATCCATACTTATTCAAGCCATACACACATAAAGGATGGTCCCATGCAAAAAAGCACGACCATGAACATGACGGAAGGCAGGCCTCTTGTACTGCTTTCCGTGTTCGCACTCCCGCTCCTGATCGGGAATATCTTCCAGCAGGTCTACAATCTGGCGGATTCCATGATCGTCGGACAGATGCTGGGGGCAAACGCCCTCGCCGCCGTCGGGACGACCGGCTCCATCACATTCCTGTTTTTTTCTGTTTTTAACGGTATCGGCAGCGGCTGCGGCATTGTCACGTCCCAGTATTTCGGGGCCGGAAAGGAGGACCAGGTACGCCTTTCCATCTCAAATTCCGCCTATATCACGCTCGGATTCTCCGTGGTCACGGGCCTTCTTGCGTTTGTTCTGACGCCCGCCATCCTGTCCCTGATGCGGACACCGCCGGAGATCCTGCCGGACGCCGTCACCTATATGCGCGTGATGGCGGCCTCGGCTCCCCTGGTCGCGCTCTACAATTATATCGCGTCGATGCGGCCGGGCCCTCCGGATCACCAGCCTGTTTTATTTTTTCCTGGGCGTCATCTACGTTATCAGAGGCGTTCTGAACGGTGTCGGCGACGTCTTCTTTTCGTTTATCAACGGCATCGTGGAGATCATCGGCCGGATCAGTTTTCCGCTCCTGCTCCTGTCTCTTTTTCATACCGGCGTGTGGACCATCTGGGCATCCGCCGGCCTCACCTGGTTCCTGTCATCCGTGTTCTGCGTGCTCCGCTACATCCTGTGGTGGAAAAAAGCCTCGTAGGCACCCTTTTATGGCGGCGTCTGCAAAGAACGCAGACCTTTCCCGGGGACATGTGTGCCCGCAGAAAGGTCTGCGTTCTTTATACGGAAGGCCTCTGCTTTGGCCCTCCCGCGGCTTACTCTTCGCAGATTCGCTCCAGCTCATCGCGGCCCTTCCGGATCGCGTCCACCAGAGCCGAATAGTCCGTCTGTGTCCTGGCCCGGAGAAGCTCCGTGATCTCGGAGACCGGTGCAAAGATCGGCGTCAGGGAAAGGTTCCCCGTGGAGCCCTTGAGCGCATGAGCCGCCTCAAAGGCCGTGTCCAGATTGCCCGCGTCGATGGCGTCGTAGAGCTTCTGGAAGTTCGGGTCTCCCGGGATCATCCTGACCATGCGGATATAAAAGCTTTCATTGTTCACGCAGCGCTGCAGTCCCTCCTGCGTGTTGGCCCCGTATGCAGCCAGATTCTCAATCGTCATTGTTCATCCTCCTCCTTTAAAACACTTCAAAGCCCTTCTGTCCTTTTTCCTTCAGACGCCGCAGGGCTGCATCTGCATCCTGGAACACATCTCCGTCCGGTCTCTCCAGATCGGAGAAGGCAACTCCTATATTCAGCGTGACCGGCGCGGTCTCGCGGGTCTCAGCACGCAGCTCCTCGCCGACCTTCTGCATTTTTCCGAAAACAAGATCCTTTCCGCTGCTCGTCACCCGCGTCATGATGACCGCGAATTCGTCCTCCTTCAGGCGGCAGATGTGGTCCACCGAGCGGAAATTCTTTTTGAGGATGGAGGCGACACTGCAGACGACCCGGTCCGCATACTCCTGCCCCCACCTGCCGACAAGCTTCTGGTACTCGTCGATCTCCATGATCAGAACGGCGATATGGTCACGGTCCGCATCATGGAACAGGATGTCAAAGGCGCTGTAGTTGTAAAGTCCCGTGAGGGAATCGTGCAGCGCGTTGTAGGTAAACCGGTCGCTCCTCGGCTTGACCTCCCGTGTCCACAGATCCACGGCCTCCGGCCTGTTCTTGAGAAGATAGATCTCAAACTCCTCCGCCGGAAGCGGACGGGAAAAATAATAGCCCTGTATGATGTCGCACCCCATCGTCTTGAGGGTGAAGGCCTGCTCGGCCGTCTCCACGCCCTCGGCGATGGTCGGGACCTCGAAGGACTCCGCCAGCTGGATCATCGCCTCCAGGAGCCGTGTATCCTTGCGTTCCCGGAAGGCGGTCCGGACAAACTGCATATCCAGCTTCAGCGCGTCGATGGGCAGCGCCGAAAGCATGTTGAGGGAGGAATAGCCGGAGCCGAAATCATCCATCTCGATGCGGAATCCGACCTTGCGGAGGCCCCGCACCTTCTCGATGATCTGCTCCGCATCCTCCGTGTAGGCGGACTCGGTGACCTCCAGAAGAAGGTCGTGATAGCTGAGGTCGTTCTTTTCCACGATCTCCTGCAGCTTTTCGATGAGCTGCGGATCGTACAGGTCGATCCTGGAAACATTGACGGACACCGACAGGGTGATGCCGAGCCGGTCCCTCCAGTCCCGCACCTGGGCGGCCGCCTCCGACCACACATAATGGTCAAGGGCCGGGATCAGGCCATTGTTCTCGAAGAGCGGGATGAACACCCCGGGACTGATCATGCCAAGCCTCGGATGCTTCTAGCGGACCAGCGCCTCGGCGCTGCTGAGCGCCGGCTCCTCGTGATGGACATGATACTTGGGCTGGTAGTACACCAGGAACTGCTTTTCGCGGATGGCGGTCGGAAAATCCTCGATCAGCTGCTCCGCGAGGATCTCCTCCTCGTGCATGGAATCGTCGTAGATGCCGACAGCCTTGGTATAGCCGCTCTTGACGGTGTCCGCGGCCATCTTGGCCCGGTCGAAGCGGCGCTCGATGTCCAGGACCTTGTCCACACCTGCGTAGACGCCCATCCGGAGGCGGATGCGGTTGCCGCCCTCCTCGCCTTCGTTGATATATCCCGATACCTGCTCCAGCAGGTGCTCGTAGTCGGAACGGTGCGGGCAGTAGATCAGGAAATTGTCAGCCTCGCTGCGGCAGGCGATACCGCCCGTGTCATTCACGATATCCAGCGCTTTCTGCGCCAGGCTTTTCAGCACGCTGTCCCCGTAGCTCTTGCCGTACCGGTCGTTGATCGTGTGGAAGTGGTTGATATTCACCAGGACCGCGTCGGTCGGATAGTCCTTGTGGTAGGCGTCAAGCTGTACAGCGTACCGGTAAAAAAACTCCTTGTTGTACAGCCCGGTCAGCTGGTCCCGCTCCGTCCAGCGGAGGAGGTCCCTGTCCTCGGAAAGCTCGATGGTCCGGAGGACCCGGGCGAGGACGACCTTCGGCTGCGGGTAGGGATTGGGAATAAAATCGATCGCACCGAGGGTCAGGCATTCCACCTCGGCGTCACTGTCCGCCGTCATCACGATGACCGGCAGGCGGGTATAGCGGACATCCGACCGGACCGCGCGCAGCACGTCCAGGCCGTGAATATCCGGCAGGTTCAGATCGAGGAGGATCAGGCTGAGCGTCTCATACTGCGTACGGATCAGGTCCAATGCTTCCGTACCTGTCGCCGCCGGGATCACCTCGTAGGTATCCTCCAGATACATCTTCAGGATCTCCTGGTTGATGAGCTCATCCTCGATCAGAAGGATCCTTCTTTTTTCAACAGATGGGCGGAATATGATCTGACCGTCCGACATCGCGAGTACCTCCCTGACGGGCCGTCCGTTCGCGGGACGGCCGCTCCGGCTTCTGCATGAAGCCATATATAAGAGAGTATACCATAAAACACCGTCGTTGACTATCCCCTGACCATGTATTATTCTTCCCAGAACAGCTCATCCAGCGTCCTGTCGAGGGCTTTGCAGATGGCGATGCACAGATTGATGGTCGGATTATAGTCGCCCTTCTCGATGGCGCTGATGGTCTGCCTGGACACGTCGCACAGCTTTGCCAGCTGCTCCTGGGAGAGGTCCTTGGCCGCGCGGGCCGCTTTCATCTTGAGATTCTTCATTCGTCCCCCTCCTCGTATAATAGTTTTATAAGGTTAAAAAATACATCTTATTCGTCCTTCTGATATGAAAGAAGGGATGGTGGAGGAAGGGGATCCCCCCCACGCTGCCATATCCCATCAGCACCTTGACAATCGATCAATCGGCTTGCT
>JAFTPT010000014.1 GCA_017463155.1 Blautia sp. | reverse complement strand
TGTCATTCCGTCAAGGGCTGCCCGGACGCTGACGCGTCCAGCGTGCTGTCCCTTGACTCCATTCCCGCTCCTAGAATCACCGTCGGACTACCGGAACGGAGAAGCGTCCCCTCGTTCCACCGGAATCGCGTTAATTATGACGGGATGTATGTGGCATTTTCGACAAACAAATCAGATAGCCACTGGTCTCGAGCTGCGACACCTCTTGAGCGAACTGTATAAAGCTACGTGGAGGCCAGGCGGAACAGCTGCCGGGAGAGCGAAGATCATCTCTGCCATAGCAAGGGCTTTTGAGGGCGTTTGTAGGAGAGATGAGATCCAGCGCTTACGGAAACCCAAAACGCGAAGCCTCTGCTGAGCGTTTTGCAGAAAGAAGGGCGATGTCACTCATTCAAGTGACATCGCCCTTCTTTCCTGGTTGAAGTTAGCGCTTAGCTCAGCTCGACGTTGCCCGGGGCCTTGCGGGCAGAGAGATCTTCGTCCCCCGGCAGCGTCCGTCCCCACTTCACCCCTTTAAACCGTGAGCGATCCTACATTATATTCAACTTTATTTAAACTCCTTCCCTTCACTTGTGTGATATGATAAGATAGTGCCGATGTGAGAACAAAACTTGATCAAGGTATCCGTATGGACATGAAGAAAACATGAGGAGGTTTAATGATGAGCAGTAAGAAATGTTTTACTATTGCAATGGTCATGTTGTTTTGCGTCAGTTGTGCGGTCCTGGCCGAGGAGCCTTCAGCCGTCAACGGGAATGCTGTCACGGAGGAGCAGGCCGTGCCTTCGTTTGCCACACTTGGCGAGGCGATGGAATCCGATGGTTATGAAGGGATCAGTGGCGGCGGCGAGGAGCACTTTCTTGTGGTCGTTGAGCAGGAGGGAAAATACTTCCGTGTGGTTGCCGAAATGGATGAGGAAGGCAAGAAGCTCAACGACGCCATCGCGGAGGCTGATGATATTGAGGCTGCCTTCAAGGCGTTTGACAAGCATCTGAAAGCTTTGCCCGTTTCCTACATAGAAGAGATCACGGCTGAGCCACTGTCCCAGGATGAAATAGATGCGCTTGCCGGCAAGTCAATGCTCGAGCTCGAAGAAGCTGGCTATGAGATCAGTTCCTCCGGCAGCGGCGGTGAGGAGGATGAAGTCATCTTCACTGTATCCTACGGGCTTTACAGCTATGACCTGATCATGAACGAGTCCTTTGAAGAATATCTGTCACATGAGGATACCGGCGATTACAGCGACATGACGATCCGGAGCGCCAGCTTCGCAGGCCTGTCCTCCAATGCCGCGGAGATGCGCTATCACGCGGACGGCACCGCAGATCCGGAGAAAGACCCGTGGGGCGAATACAACGAGCTCATGGATAAGATTACCGAAGCGTTGGAATCCGGTGAAGACCTTACTACGGTCGTAGAGAAGCTGAAGGAAGAGATGCCGGAACAGGCAGAGGATATCGAGATGTTTGCCGAGATCATCGCTGCCATGGGTGCACAGGATGAAACGTCTGAATAATATACGCAATATAAAAGTGCCTCGCAAGCGAGGCACTTTTATATTGCAGGTCAGAAGCTGTGCTCAATAAGCCAGCTCTCCGCTTTCTTTACCGTCTCTGTCACATCCGTGCCATCTTCGACTTCACTGCATGATGGGCGAATCTCTCCTGCTGGTTATCGCTTACAATTATACTCTGCAAGGCCGCCCTTTTCAAGAATTGCGACTGAAAAAGCTCGAAGAAGCCCCGGCCAAAGCTGGGCTAATTGAGCGCGTCAATGGAACGCGGGGACGGTTCTCCGTTCCGGCAGAACGAAGAACCGTCCCCGCGTTCCTCTGCGGTGCAGCGATCCTCATTTAATACGTTTAATCAGAAAATGCTTTACACCTCCGGGATCCCGGCGAATCCTTTCTCCAGGTCCTCATCGCTGGGAATATAGTCGCTCATGGCTCCGTTGTTGTACGCCTCGTAAGCCTTCAGGTCGAAGTAGCCCGTGCCGGTCAGGCCGAAGATGATGGTCTTCTCCTCGCCGGTTTCCTTGCACTTGAGAGCTTCATCGATGGCTGCGCGGATCGCATGGCTGGATTCCGGTGCGGGAAGGGTTCCTTCCACTCTCGCAAACTGTACAGCAGCCTCGAACACGCTGGTCTGTTCCACGGCTCTTGCCTCCAAATAGCCGTCTGCGTACAGCTGGGACAGCACCGGGCTCATGCCATGGTAGCGAAGTCCTCCCGCATGGTTTGCGGAGGGAATAAAGCCGTGGCCGAGGGTGTACATCTTCGCCATCGGGCAGACCTTTCCGGTATCGCAGAAGTCATAAGCATATCTGCCTCTGGTAAAGCTCGGACAGGAAGCCGGTTCCACGGCGATGATCCGGTAGTCCGCTTCACCGCGGAGCTTCTCTCCCATAAACGGTGAGATCAGGCCGCCCAGGTTGGAGCCTCCGCCGGCGCAGCCGATGATGATGTCCGGCTTGATGCCGTACTTGTCGCAGACTGCCTTGGTCTCAAGGCCGATGATGGACTGATGCAAAAGCACCTGGTTCAGGACGCTTCCCAGCTCGTAGCGGTATCCAGGCGTTGAAGTGGCCGCTTCCACGGCCTCGGAGATCGCACACCCGAGAGAGCCGGTCGTGCCCGGGAATTCCTCGTTGATCTTGCGGCCGATGTTCGTCTCCATGGACGGAGAAGGCGTCACCGACGCTCCATAGGTCCGCATAACCTCACGGCGGAAGGGCTTCTGTTCATAGGAAACCTTGACCATATAGACCTTGCAGTCCAGGCCAAAATACGAACAGGCCATGGAAAGCGCGGTTCCCCACTGTCCGGCGCCGGTCTCCGTGGTCACGCCCTTGAGCCCCTGTTCCTTGGCGTAGTAAGCCTGGGCGATGGCGGAATTCAGCTTGTGGCTTCCGGAGGTGTTGTTGCCTTCGAATTTGTAGTAGATATGTGCCGGCGTGTCGAGTGCCTTTTCCAGAAACTCCGCATGGACCAGCGGGGACGGACGGTACATCTTGTAAAAATTCAGCACCGGCTCCGGGATCGGGATCAGGGCTGTGTCATTGTCCAGTTCCTGCCGGATGAGCTCATCACAGAAGATCGGCTGCATGTCCTCAAATTTCAGGGGCTGCAGCGTTCCCGGATGGATCAGGGGCGCCGGCTTGTTCTTCATGTCGGCCCTGACATTGTACCAGTTCCTGGGAAGCTCACTCTCTTCCAGATACAATTTGTAGGGGATCGTGTTCTTGCTCATGTTGTTTCTCCTCTCTTGATGCAATCCTTCTCTGTCAGGAAACTCCCTGTATCCTCGAGGAGCATTTTCATTTCACAGGACCGGTACGGGTGCCGGGAATGGGTCCCGGCAGTACCGTCCGGAGAAATAAAAAAGAACTCCTGTCCGACTACAGCTGCTGTAGGGACAGGAGTTCATGACTCCTGCGGTGCCACCCTGCTTGACGCAGATCCATCTGCGCCCACTCATTTCATAACGACAACCTCAAAAGGCCCATTCCCATTGCATTGCCTGCATCCTTCACACCATCGGAAGCTCTCTGGAAGGCAAGAGACAGTGGTACTATTTCTTTCTCATCGGTTGGAACGATTATACACGAAAATCACTCCAGTGACAACCGTTTTTTATACAATTCAACAAAATTCTGCCCCGGATGTCCACAATTTGCGGTCAGCAGCCGCCGGGGGCGGGGATATTATTCCGCTTTTTCGTAAATGGTGTAGAAGTCGGGCGCTGCCGCTTCCTGCATATTGGGGTCACCCTCTACCGCCAACGTATAACCATCCGTCATGGTGCCATCCTCATGCATCTGGAAGGTCAGGCTGTTCAAACCATTGACGGCCTTCAGTGTTCCGTCGACCAGCTCGCCGACCACAGAAAACTCATCCGTCTTCATTTCACCGTCGTCCCCTTCGGTCACGGTCTTGTAGGTGATGTTCCCATCCTGGATCGTGATATTGATCTCACTTCCGCCTCCCATGGACATGGGCAGCGGCAGACCGGCCGCCACGATCGTAACAGCTTTCCACTCTCCGTTAAAGTCCTCAAGAGCCGGTGCTTCCACGACAGGTGAAGCTTCAAAAGCCTCGACGGTTGGCTGTTCCCTTGTGAAGATCATCCACTCATCGCCTTCGCCCATGGTCAGCTCGCCGTCCGCTACGGTAAATGCTACGTCAGAGCCATCCGATGTGAGCGTTCCGGCACCGCCTTCGTACACCCAGGTTCCTTCGGACTTATCGCCGCCAAAATCCATGGCCATTGTGCCATCTGCATTCAGTGTCAGAGTGACTGATTCCAGACCCATCAGGGAAAGATACGAGGCATCCATCTCCTGATCGCCCTCTCTCATCCTGTTCAGATACCAGTCACCGGATATGTCCTCTCCCTCCGCAAAGGTAACGGCCGGCAAAGCACAGACCAACATCATGGCACACATCAGCAAAGCAATCCACTTCTTCATAAAATGTCCCTCCTTGATAAAGTCAGATGACTTTCGTTAATTACTACGCAACTTCATCAGGTACAGGTTCATTATACTATCAAAAAATATTTTTGTATAGTAATATCTTGCAGCTCACTTGTATGCCGCTTTGGGGAATACGAGATATGTGGCTATCTGATTTGTTGTCGAAAATGCCGCATACATCTCGTCACAATTTACGCGGCCTGCCCCCATTTAATACCTTAAATTAGAACCTGAATGCTACCTTCAGATCCCCGTGTTTCCCTGTCGCGTATTCGAATGCTTTTTCCCATTCTTCGATGGCGAATACGCTGGACACGACGCCGTTCGTCTTGAGGTTGCCTTTGGCCATGTTCTCGATCACGAAGGGATAGGCGTAGGGGCTCAGATGTGCGCCGAAGATGTCGATCTCCTTGCGGTCGCCGATGATGGACCAGTCCACGCTGGTCTCGTTCTGAAAGACGGAGAATTCCACAAAGGTGCCCAGCTTCCGGATCATGCGCAGGCCCTGGCGGACGCTCTCGGGATTGCCCGTCGCCTCGATGTAGATGTCGCAGCCGTAGCCGTCGGTCAGCTCGAGGATCTTTTTCTCCGCGTCGAACTCCTGCGGATTCCAGGCATAGTCCGCCCCGAACTCCTTCGCCTTGGCCAGGCGGTTTTCCTGAAGGTCCAGCGAGATCAGGATCTTCGGATTCTTCATCCTGGCATAGGTCACCATACCAAGGCCGAGGGTCCCGGCGCCACTGATGACCACTACGTCCTCATTGGAGATCTTTCCGCGGTCCACGGCGTGCTTGGAGCAGCCGTAGGGCTCGATCAGGAGGGCCTGTTCAAAGCTCAGCTCCTCCGGCACCCGGCTGATGACGGAATTGGGAAGGTACCGCACATACTCCGCCATACCGCCGTTGTTGTAGCTCTGGAAGCCGTACATATCGTGGGGCTGGCACATCCAGTAATGGCCGTCCTTACAGAAGCGACATTTGCCGCAGGGGACGATCTGGTCCGCGGTGATCCGGTCACCCAGCTTGTATTCCGTCACGTTCTCCCCGATCTGCGCCACCCGGCCGAAGAATTCATGGCCCGGGATAAAGGGAGGCTTTACCCATGCGGGAGTCATCTCATCGCCCCAGAAGGTCGCCGCTCCGTGGCTGCACTTGAGGTCGCCGGCACAGATGCCGCAGCCCTCCGTCTTGATAATGATGTCGTCCGGGCCGCACTCCGGCGTCGGGTATTCCAGCTCCAGGCGGTAATCGTCCTTACCGTACGCCACCAGTGCCTTCATTGTTTTGGGAATCGTTCCGATCGCAGCCATCTTCTTTACCTCCTATTTCTGTTTCTCCTTGATCACTACCTCATCGCCGTCCCAGACGTAATCCGCGTTCAGGCCGGCCTGGTCCGTGATCTTCTTCATGTACGAAAAAACCTCCTCGCCTCCGGACGTCCGGGAGACGACGTTGGTCACACCCTCCTTATCCACGATCATGGGGACGTACCGGGTCTCCACGATCTTCTTATCTTCCACGATGCATTTTGCCGCGCAGGTGTAGATCGCTTCCGGGTGGAAGGGGTAGGTCGGATATTCCGGATCCGGCACGAATCCGAACCGCTCGATCCGCTTTTTAGCCCAGTCCTCCGGGTCAAAAAGGTCCGTCGCGACGCCCTTTGTCCGCTTGAAATCGGGCCGCAGCGAGGGCACCCAGGCAATAAAGTTGTTCAGCCCGTGGTAGATGGTCTTACCCTTGTAGATCTCGATCCCGTGCAGGATGTGCGAGTGCGAAGAACTCACCACGTCCGCGCCGGCGTCGATGGCGGCATGGGCCACCACCTGTTCGTAATCCGCCAGCTTGACCGGCTTGTGGACGATCCCCTTGTGCAGGTACACGCACAGCACGTCGCACTCTTTCCGAAGTGCGGCGATCTCCTGCTGCATACGGGCGAAGGAAACCGGTTCCGGCCAGGTGTAGGTCTTTTCCGGCGGTCCTCCGGGATTTGCCACGTCCCCCATCTCAAAATGGACGAGGATCTCCACGTAAGGACAGCCCGCCTTATTCTTCCCGGCCCAGGTCGCGCGGGGACCGACGCAGTTGTAGCTGATATAGCCCACCCGGCAGCCATCCTTCTCGAGGATCACGGGCTTTCTGGCTTCCTCATCGTTCCGTCCGCCGCCGGTATAGGGGACCTTATGCTCCTTCAGCCAGTCGATCGTGTCGAGGACGCCGACCTCGCCGGCATCATACAGATGATTGCCGGTCAGCGCAAGCGCGTCCACTCTCTCCGGCAGCGGTGCCAGTACGGCGGGACTCCGGTACAGGTCCAGAAGCTCCGGCGCCCGGTCGCTGTAGGGAACCTCCAGCTGGCCAAGGACCAGGTCTGCTTCCGCAAGAAGCGCATCCGTCCCCTTAAAAAAGTATTCCGAATTGTCTCCCAGAATAATGTCTCCGGTCAGCACCATCGACAGTTTCTTCTTTGCCATGTCATTTCTCCTTCCGGCCCTGCGTAAATTCCTTGCACAGCGGCTTCAGCAGTTCTATATCTTCGACGCGGATCCCGTTCTCCATGTGCGTATGCTCCGTGATCACCATCGTCTCCTTCTCTTCTCCGTAAGGCGGCCAGGACGCGCCCGGCCTCCCGCTGCGCACAAAAGCGAGCCAGTTCTCCCGGACGAACATAGATACTTCCTCCGGATACGGACAGGGCTTTTTGAACAGCATGGGGATCTCGGAGGCGTGGCGGAACCGGAGCCGTCCGGGTTCGCTGCCCTCCTGTCCCTTCAGAAAATACAGCCAGCTGCCGGCACCGTTTTTCGAAAAAAGCTCCGCGTAGCAGACCGACGGAACCCGCAGGTAGATGTCCCGCTTCAGATCCATCCAGGCCTCCAGCTCCGTGCGGTCCCGGGGCCCGGATAAAAGATACCGGCCGATCAGCGCATCCTTGTCCTTCAGCCTGCAGAAGCAATGGTCCATCACCAGGTCCCGGACCTTCGCTAGATCCCGGGGTTCCTCGAACCCCTCGAACTGCTGGTCGTATTCCCCCTCGTTGGTGCCGCCCAGGAACGAGACGCCCCGGCAGCCTTCCGCGGCCAGATAGTCCCAGTAATCGTCAAAGATCACCTCGCGGTCCACGACCGGCGAAAACAGCTTGGAGGGGATATCCCGGAAAACGGGACTCCCGCCCATCGACGCTGCCAGAAGCTTCTGCTGCGCCTCCAGGAGTTCCCCGGACGTCATCGCCAGGGCTTCGGCCAGCGTATGTACGCCTGCCTCCTCAAAAAAGGCTCTGGAGATCCGGACGCTGTCGTCAAAGCTTGTGAGGCCCATGTCCATGCAGAAGGAGCTCTCACACAGCACCCTGTGGATCTCCCCTTTTGCCTCCGGCATCAGCAGGAGGCTGGAGAGATTGGCCGCCCCGGCAGACTGTCCCGCCAGGGTGATCCGGTCCGGATCCCCGCCAAAGGAGGCGATGTTTTTTCTGACCCATCGAAGGCATTCCAGAATGTCCAGCCTGGCCAGGTTGTTGGCAAACCGGTATTCCTCCCGGAAATCCGGGAAAAAGCTTAGGTTTGCGGATCCCCAGGTACCGACCCGGTAGTTGGGCACCACGACGAGCACGTCGGGATGCTCCGTGACCAGATCAGCGCCGTCAAACAGCCAGCTTCCCGCTTCTGTCCGGGGACCGGTGTTGCTGCCCATCACCTGGGCGCCTCCGTAGACCCACAAAAGCACGGCCTTTCCGGATTCCTGCGGCCGGCTGACAAAGAGATTCAGGTTCAGGCAGTCCTCGGCGAGGCCTGCCGGCGTACAGAATTCCGCCGGATTCTCCGGCTGCCAGGGAGAAGGACCGAAGCCGGAGGCATGCACGCAGGTATCGACCGGATACGTCACGGCCCTGGCCCTCTGCCACCGTCCGGCTTCCGCAAAGGGGATCCCGTAAAAACAGCAGGCTTCCCCCCGGCGTTCTCCGGCAAAGCGTGCCCTGCCGGATGTGATGATGACTTCTTCCACGGTATTCTCCTCTAATAACCGAGGCTCTTCTACAGAAGGCCCCTGATCCTCGCAAAGGCGCAGATGTCCTCGACGATCTCCTCCTTGTGCTCGCGGTCCAGGGAATGAGTCGCATCCTCGTAAAGGACCAGCTTGGAGTTTTTGACCGCCTTCAGCGAGCGGATCATGTTCTCGGGCAGTGAGATCGGGTCCTTCATGCCGCCCATCATCAGGGTCGGCACTTCGATCTTTGAAAGCACCTCGATCAGTTCCGCCTCGGTGTGCAGTTTGGGGAAAGGCTTACGGGGATTCAGCCGCGCTTCCTCCAGCGTCATGCCGTACCAGAAGCTCATATCCTCCTCGTGAAGAGCCAGGGCCTTCTCCCATTCTGCGTCTGTCATATCGTCCGTGCGCACGGGTCTGCTCCTCTGGTCGATCCCGTCGCAGTAGGCTTTCCAGGTATCGGCGTTCTCGGCCGCGCGGATGGTCCGCATCCGGGCTTCGCCCGTATCGGCTCCGTCCTTGCTGTGGGGGCCTCCCACGATGGCGAAAAAGCCCCGTACGCGTTCGGGATGCTGTACGCACAGGTGCCAGCCGATCCCGGCCCCGTGGGACATCCCGGTGTAAAAGAATTTATCAACGCCGATGGCGTCCGCGAACCCGCAGGCGTCGTTGGCCCACACGTCGTACCATTCCTCGCCCAGGTCCTCCGTCACGTGGGTGGACTTCCCGTAGCCGCGGATGGTGATGTCATAGACATGGAACAGACCGGTCTCCGCCAGGGAGATCGTCCAGTTCTGGATGCGGGAATGATTCTGCTGACAGCACAGCAGCACTCTGTCCCCGCTCCCGTATTCCTCATATTCCAGCTGATAGCCGTTGCATTGCATAACTGCCATGATTCTATCTCCTTCTCAGTATAAGTGGCACGCCACAAAGTGCTTTTCCTTGACCTCTTTCGGCTGCGGCTGCTCTTTGCGGCACAGATCTGTCGCGTGGCTGCAGCGGTTGCTGAAGGGACAGCCCTCCGGACGACGCAGGATGCTGGGCACTTCCCCGCCCAGGATGACCTGCTCCCGCTGTTTTTCGGCCGACGGGTCCGGAATGGGAACCGCCTGCATAAGCGCCCTGGTATAAGGGTGAAGCGGATCAAGGTACAGATCCCTGCTGCTCGTGATCTCCACGATGGTCCCGAGGTACATCACCGCCACCCGGTGGCTGATGTGCTTGACCACCGAAAGGTCATGCGCCACGAACAGGTAAGACAGCCCGAGCTCCTCCTGAAGATCCTCCAAAAGGTTGATGATCTGCGCCTGGATCGACACGTCCAGGGCCGAGATCGGCTCGTCGCAGATCAGGATATCCGGGTTCGTGGCAAGGGCCCTCGCGATCCCGATCCTCTGGCGCTGCCCGCCCGAGAACTCATGGGCGACCCGGTCCCGCATGGACGGCTCCAGCCCCACCAGGCGGAACAGCTCGTCGACCCGTTTGTCATATTCCTGGCGGGTTTTGACCAGTCCGTAGGGGAACAATGGTTCTCCGACGATACCGCCCGCCGTCATCCGGGGATCCAGAGAGCTGTACGGGTCCTGGAAGATCATCTGGATCCGCCTGCGCTGCTTCTTAAAGGTCCGCTCCGGCATCGCCAGAAGATCCTGATCCCCGAGCCACACCTTGCCGGTGGCCTCATTCAAAAGCTTCAGCACAGCCTTGGCCGTGGTCGTCTTGCCGCAGCCCGACTCTCCCACCAGGCCCAGTGTCTCTCCCTTGTGAAGAGTAAAATTCACGTTCCGGAGCACCTCAAGGCGGCCGCTCTCCCGCATCAGAAGACCCTTCCGCACGGCAAAGGACACGCACAGGTCCTCCGCCCGCAGCACGGCCTCTTCGCCGGGAGCCGGCTTCGGTTTTTTGTTCTCCTGCTTCTCCTGCTCCGCAGTTGCGGCGGTCTGCCTGACCGATGACAGATGGCAGGCCGCAAAATGGCCGGGCGCGATCTCCTGCATCGGGGGAATACCGCCATCCAGGCAGGCCTCGGTCGCGTATCTGCACCGCGGCGCGAACTGGCAGCCCTTCTGCCGGTTCGCCGGGGACGGAGGGACTCCGTCAATGGGCGTGAGCCGCTCATCCTCGCTGTCAAGCCTTGGAACGGCCTTCAGAAGGCCTTTTGTGTACGGATGCACCGGCTGGTGAAAGATTTCCTCCGCGGTGCCTGTTTCAACGACATTCCCCGCGTACATGACGTAGATCCGGCTCGCGTAGCGGGCGACGATCCCCAGGTTGTGGGTGATCAGTACCAGGGCAATGTGTTTTTCCACCGACAGCTGGTGAAGCAGCTCCAGGATCTGGGCCTGTGTGGTCACGTCCAGGGCCGTCGTCGGCTCGTCGGCGATGATCATCTCGGGATCTCCCGCCAGGGCAATGGCGATCATGATCCTCTGGCGCATGCCTCCGGAAAACTGGTGCGGGTAGTCGGACAGCCGGCTTTCGGCGTCCAGGATCCCGACCTTTTCGAGGAGAGCGACGGCTTCCTTCCTGGCCTGTTCTTTTGCAAGTCCCCGGTGCAGCGTGATGGATTCCATGATCTGCGCGCCGATCGTCTTGACCGGGTTCAGGCTTGTCATGGGCTCCTGGAAGATCATTCCGATCTGCCCGCCCCGGACCTCGCGCATCTCCCGGCTCTTCCGGGAGAACGAAAGCAGGTTCCGGCCGGACAGGAGCACCTCTCCCTCATCGATCCTTCCCGGCGGAACAGGGATCAGCTGCAGAGCGGCCAGCTGTGTCTGGCTCTTGCCGGAGCCGCTCTCCCCCACGATCCCGATGGTCTCTCCTCTGTCGACGTAGAGGGAAACCTGGTCGACGGCTTTGGTCATGCCGTCCATGGTCTTATAGCTGACAGACAGCTTGTTTATTTCCCAAAAATGTTCCATTTCCCTCTCTCCTATAAGGTTCCGCGAAGTCTGGGATCGATCGCATCCCGGAGGCCGTCCCCGAGGATGTTGAAGCCCAGCACCAGCAGCATGATGCAAAGTCCCGGCGCCAGCGCGTAGGCGGGCGTCAGCATCATCATCATGTAGGCTTCATTGACCATGCCGCCCCAGCTGGCCGTCGGCGCGGCCACGCCCAGCCCCAGGAAATTCAGGCTGGATTCACACAGGATCGTCGTTCCGATGTTGGCCGTCAGCACCACCAGGATGGGCGAGATGCAGTTGGGAAGAAGGTGCGAGAAGATCTTGCGGGCGCTGCTCATGCCCAGCACCTTCTCCGCCACCATAAAGTCCGAATCCCGGATCCGCATGACCTCCGCGGCCATGATCCGGGCGTAGGTGGGCACGGTGGCCAGTCCCAGGACGATCATCAGTCCGACGATGGTCCCGCTGCTGAACATCATGGACAGCGCCATGGCCAGCATGATGTTGGGGATGGACATCAGGGCGTCCACCACCCGGGAAAGGATCTCGTTCACAATGCCGCCGTAGAACCCGCATACCAGACCGATCAGGACCCCGATCAGGGCCGAGATCATGACGGACGCGAAGCCGATCAGAAGGGATGTCCTGGCACCGTACATCAGCCTCGTGGCGATGTCCCGGCCCAGCTTGTCCGTCCCCAGGATATGGGCGGCCGTCGGGCCCTTTAAGGCTCCTGTGATGTCCGTCTCATAGGGGTCGTAGGGCGACAGGAAGGGGGCAAAGATCGCCGCCAGCAGGAACAAAAGCACTATGATGGCGGCCGCCACGACGAGAGGCCTTGAAAAAAGGGCCTTCATGGTATACGAAAATCTTGATCTCTGTTTCATGACGCACCCCCTCTCACTGGATCCGGATCCTGGGATCCAGATATCCGTAGCAGATGTCCACGACCAGATTGGAAATGGCGACCATTCCCGCTATGATCAGGATACAGGCCTGGATCACCGGCAGGTCCCTGGCCAGGATACTGTTGACCAGAAGCGAGCCCATGCCCGTGATCGAGAAGACCGTCTCGATGGTCACGGCACCGGATACGATATTCCGAAGGCTCAGTCCGATGATGGTGACCACCGGGATGATGGCGTTCTTCATCGCATGATGTACGACCACCGTGGATTCCTTCAGTCCCTTGGACCTTGCTGTCCGGATGTAATCCTGCCGGATGACCTCCAGCATGCCGGACCGCATCTGACGGGTCAGGCCGGCGATGGAGCCGACGCTCAGACAGACGACCGGCATGATCGTCTGTTTGAGGCTCGCAGCTACGCCCGCCCCTTCCCAGGGGAAAGCAAAGCCGTAGGAAGGAAGCCACCCCAGGTTCATGGAAAAGATGTACATGCCGACCACCGCCAGCCAGAAGCCCGGGACCACCGATCCCAGATTGGCCAGTACGGTCAGGATATTGTCCGCCGCCTTTCCACGGTTGGTGCCGCAGATGGTGCCGCACAGGACGCCCAGGATCACGCTGATGACCAGGGAAATGATGCCCAGGTACATGGTGATGGGCAGCCGCTGCGCCAGAAGCTCCGAGACCGGTACCGAATACCGGTAGGAGGTTCCGAAATCCCCTGTCAGGAATCTGGTCAGCCAGTGGACATACCGGATGATGATGGGCTTGTCCAGTTCCATCAGATAGAACTGTTCCATGTACTGCTCACGGGTGATATCGCTGCCCAGTACCGCGTACACCGGATCACCGGGAACCAGGTACATCAGGAAATACGAAAACACCGAGATCAGGAAGATCACCAGGATGGCCTGCAGCAGACGTTTGCAGATATACCGTCCCATTCTGTACTCCTTTCAGATCAGAGAGATTGTATACGAAAAAGCTGCCGGCCGGTATTTGACCTCCGGCCGGCAGCCCCTTGTGATCAGTTATTCCTCGAAGTGCGCGATCTCCGGGGTCCAGATGATGTAGTTGATCTGGTAGATGCCGTGATCCTTCAGGTTTCCGTGGGTGTACATGGCGCTGCTGCTGGTCCACATCGGAAGGAGCTCGCAGTAGTCGTCGATGACCATCTTGGAAAGCTTCTGGCAGGCTGCTTCTTTTTCTTCGAATTCCTTACAGGTCATGCCTTCGGTCAGTGTATCCACGATATCGTCGAAATGGTCCACCTGGTTGACCCAGCGGACGCCGTCCGGCATAAAGGTCCGGTTGTAGTAGGTGGTCAGGTCGACCTCTGCGCGGCCTGCGCTCAGCGTCATGCCGGTGAAGGCTTCGCCGTCGATACCGGAGATGGTGTTCAGTCTGGTCTGGTCAACAGCCTCGATGCTGGCGTTGATGCCGACCTTGGCCAGGTAATCCTGCACCAGTACGCAGATGGCTTCATCCTGGCTGCTGTTGCTGATGTGATAGAGGACCATGTCAAAGCCATCCGGATAGCCGGCCTTTTCAAGGTATTCCTTCGCGGCCTCTTCGCTGTAGGGATAGCCCTTGGTCTCGGGGTTGCAGGACCAGACATCGTTCGGGCCCCACTGGATGGTACGGTCATAGATGGCGCCTGTCTGAGAAGAACAGTACTCCCAGATCGCGTCCATATCGATGGCGGAAGCGATGGCACGACGTACGTCCACGTTGCCCATCGGGCCTTCATCCTGGCAGCTGTACCACAGAATGGTGGAAGCGCCGCCGCTGATGAGAGGCTTGGTCTCGGATTCAAAGCCGTTGGACTTGAGTGTCAGGCAGGTATCCGCGCTGCACTCCAGCACTGCATCGATCTCTCCGGAAAGGAATGCGGAGATCTGGGTAGCCGGATCGTTGATGAAATCGAACTCAACGGAATCCAGATACGGAAGACCTTCGATCCAGTAGTTCTCGTTGGCCGTGAATTTGACGTACTGGTCCTTCTTCCACTCGGAGAAGACGAACGGGCCTGTGCCGCAGGGATTTGCGTTGGCCGCATCCTGGCCGTTGGCCTCATAGTATTCTTTGGAGATCATGGCGCCTGCGGTGTACAGGCAGGAAGTGGCGATGGCGTTGTTCCACTCGCCCAGATGTACGACGATGGTATAGTCGTCGACCTTCTCATACTCGGTCACGCCGGCAAGCTCGATGTTGCCGTTCTCGGTCCACAGCTCCCAGTTGAAGATGACCGCGTCCGCGTTGAAATCGGAACCGTCATGGAACTTGATGCCCTCGCGAAGATGCACGGTCAGTGTCAGGGCGTCCGGATCTTCCTCATAGCCGGAGATCAGCCAGGGCTCCAGTGTGCCGTCCTGGTTGTAACGGCAGAGATGCTCAATAGCCGTGTCCGCGATCAGGGATCCCTGGAAGGTAAGTCCCACAGACGGAACGCCCAGGTCCACCAGGTCATGGCCGATGCCGAGCTTCAGGTCGCCACCGCGCTTTACGCTCTCGTCCGCGGCTTCGGATACGGGTACTTCATCCGCCCATACGTTCGTGGCACCAAGGGTGCCGGTGATCATTGCGGCTGCTGCCGCCAGTGCCAGCAGTTTTTTGAATCCTTTCATGTTAACATCTCCTTTACTTGTTTTCATATGTGAAATGTTGCCATTTCCGTTCTCATGTACGTTTCCGTTCACGGATCAAAGTAGACAGACTCCGTGTCGCGGCTTAAGTCAAAGACGACCTCGGTTCCTGCCTCATTCCAGGTGAAATCCAGACGGAAGCCGGCGTTACTCTCCCAGTTCTGCAGGTAGGCGACCACGTCGGCTCCTTTTCCGTCCCTTGAAACAGGCGTGGGACGCGCACCGTCGTCGATCCAGCAGGGGATAAAGCCCGCGGATACGATGCCCTCCCTGTCAAACTCCGCCTTCGCGATGATCGTGCTCCTTGAATACTCCGCGAACGGATACCAGGGGACATTTCCGGGACGGATCATCTTGAATACGTCGAAATCCCACCAGGGCTGGATACCCGGCCATTCATAAAAGTCCGTGTGCCTCTGCTTCGCGTTCGGCGCGTCCGGATCCATACCGCCCGTGACGGTGACAAAATTGCCGAGGCCGTAGTAGATCGGTTTTCCCCGGTAGATCTCGATCGAACTCAGGGCGTGGGTGTGGGCACAGAGCACCATCTGCGCGCCCAGATCCACCGCGTAGTGGGTGAGGTCAAGCTCATACTGGTTCAGAAGCGGCTTGCCCGCGCTTCCGCTGTGGAAGTAAACGATCACATGGTCCGCCAGAGACTTTGCATTCCGGATATCGTCGGCCATGTTCTTTTTACCTCTGGGGTCTGCCACGGTGTAGATGGCCGTGGGGGAACCGCCCGGCTCCGCCCGGTCATTGCAGTAGGCCGTGGCCACGCGGATGTAGGCGGCGCCGGCCTTCATCGGTGTGGCGTAGCATTCCCTGGGTCCGGTAAGGTTGTAGTGGAGAAAAGCGAACCGGATCCCTTTTCTCTCCACGACCGCGGGTCTTCGGGCTTCTTCGTAGTTCCTGCCGGAACCACAGACCGCGATCCCTTGCTCTTTGAAATACTCGATGGGCTCCAGGATCCCGTAGGGTCCCTGGTCAAACACGTGGTTCCCGCCGATGGTCACCACGTCGAAGCCGGCGTCCGGAAAACCGCTCAGGTTCTCAAGCTTAGCCGGCGGCGCCGAGTGTGATTCCATATTGCTCCAGCAGGGATGGGCGGTGTGGGGCACCTCCATGTTTCCGATGGTGATGTCCGCCCCGCGCAGCAGGTCCCTCGCATGGTCAAAAAACCGTTCCGGCTGCGGGGCATCCAGGATCACGTCCCCCACGCCGAGAAGTACTGGTCTGTCTGTCATCATTCCTCCAAATCAAAGCCATGTACGATGGCTCCCGTCTTCAGCTGTTCCGCGAATTCTACCTGATACCGCAGGAATTCCCTGTCAAAGTCCGGGACGACCCGGAAATCCTTCTCTACAATGAGGACGGGCTCTTCCTCCGCCGATACAGGCGCCCAGGCCGGAACGGCCTCGCAGTTCGGATCTCCGGTCCGCATGAAGGCCGCCAGAGCCGCCGTCATCCGGTCGGAAATCTTTTCGGATACACCCGGAATGTCCTCCAGGGGCATTTTGTATGTGTTGTGCATCAGGAACGGGATGTCCGCACAGTGCCAGGCTGTCCTTCCGCCCTCCAGCGGGAAGTCCACCGCAAACATGTAGGACCATACCTTGCCGCCCTGCTTTGCCCGCAGGCGTGCATGTTCGGATGTGGGCTTGCGGAACAGCCAGTCCGCGAACAGGATATCCACGGGATTCCGGTCCGGATAGGCTTTCGCGAAAGCTTCCGCGATCTTATGTGCGTTCTCCTCTCCCACCTCCCGGGAGACAAGCGCCATCCCCTCTTCCCTGGTGATCGTGCTCCGGTCGATCCCCCGCGAATCCATATGGAGGAACTCACTGAAGCAGGAACCGATGACCAACGGGACCTTTAACGATCCTTCCCGCCAGTTCACCCGCAGCGGATTTCCCTCGAAGGCTCCGTTCCGGATGGGCATACAGCCGATGTTCTTTCCCTCGGCTGCGATCTTCGGCATCACGTGGTTGTAGGCGTCCGCCAGCAGGAAGTAGGGCAGTTTTTCAAGCTCATGGACGTCCGTCACCTTCAGGTAGTCCATCATGGCTTCCACGCAGTCCTTCGCGCTTCCGAGCACCTCGGCGTCATGGCTTGCCACCTCGCCGCTCATGATGATGGCCCGGTGGTACAGGCCGTCGGCCTCCGCCATCTGGAGCAGCGCGGTCACCTTGCCGCCGCCGCCGGACTGGCCGGCGATCGTGACGCAGTCGGGATCCCCGCCGAAGGCAGAGATATTATCCCGCACCCAGCGGAGGGCTTCGATCAGGTCCAGCATACCGTTGTTGCCGGAATTTGCGTATTCCTCGCCGTAGTCCGAGAAATCCAGATAGCCGAGGATATTGAGCCTGTGATTGACCGAGACGACGACGCAGTCGGCGGTCCTGGCAAGGTCCGCCCCGTCGTAACTCTCCAGCTCGATGGAAGACCCGTCGCTGAAGCCGCCGCCGTGGATCCAGACAAACACCGGCTTTTTCTCTGCCGGGTCAAGATCCGTGGACCAGACGTTCAGGTTCTGGCAGTTCTCGTTCTCGATCCAGTATCTGTGCTGGAACAGAAGCTCCGTCCGGGGCTTCTCATAGTGAAGAAGCGGGCTCACATACCCGTAATTGGTTGCATCGAACATGCCCTCCCACGCATCCGGCTTCTCCGGCGCGTGGAACCGCTTTGCCTTCGCATAGGGAATTCCCCTGAAAATATAATTACCGTCATAATAGAATCCGCGGACCATGCCGCTTTTTGTCTTCACCGCGGGCCAGTCGGCCTCGCATCTGAATACAGCCAATCAAATCACCCCTCTTATCCTTTGACAGCGCCTACCGTCAGGCCGCTGGCAAAATACTTTTGAAAAAACGGATACATGATCAGGATCGGCAGGACGCCGATCACGGCGATCCCCATGCGGACGCTGACGCTGGGCACCCGGCCCACCGCCTTGGCCACCTGGGAGGCCTGGCCGCTGGACAGGAAATTGATCTGCTGGATCATCCGGTTCAGCAGGTTCTGAAAGGTATACAGCTCTGTCTTTGTGATATAGTACAGGCCGTTTGTCCAGTCGTTCCAGTAGTTGAGCGCTGTCAGGATCCCGATGGCGGCCAGGATGGGCTTTGCCATGGGAAGAACGATCTTCCAGAACGCGTACCACTCGCCGCAGCCGTCCATCCTGGCGGATTCCACCACCTCGTTGGGGATGGAGGCCGCAAAATAGTTTCGGACGATCAGCACATAAAAGCCGCTCATCAGAAGGTTCGGCACGATGTAGGCCAGGATCGTGTTCTTGATCTGGAAGATGGTGGACCACAGCATGTACTGTGAGATCAGTCCACCGTTAAACAGCATGGTAAAAAACACAAAAAAGGAAAAGATCCCACGGAACCGGAAGCCCGGCCTGGACAGCGGATAGGCCATGGTGCAGGTCAAAAACAGGGAACCGATCGTCCCGATGGCCGTGACCAGGATGGAATATCCGTAGGATTTCAGGAACATGCCGGAGCTTTTAAAAATATACTCATAGGCTTCCAGGCTCAGTTTTGCGGGGAAAAACCGGTAGCCGTCCACCAGAAGGGTGTTTTCCTCCGTCAGGGACGACATCAGCATCAGCAGGAACGGAAGGATGATCAGGACGCACGCCAGCACAAGGATCACGATGGAGAACACCTGCACGGGATCTTTTCTATGAATATTCTGCGTATGACCCATAGGCTCTCCTTCCTTAGAACAATGCGCTGTCCTTGTCGGTCCTGCGTACGATCAGGTTGCAGGTCAGCACCACCACGAATCCCACGATCGACTGATAGAAGGACGCCGCGGAGGACATTCCGATGTTGCTGATGTTGGTAAGGCCCCGGTACACATAGGTATCGATGGTCTGGGTGACCGGCAGAAGCGGCCCCGAATCCATGGGCACCTGGTAGAAAAGTCCGAAGTCCGAGTAGAAGATACGCCCCACCATCAGAAGACCCAGCGTGATCATGGCCGGCTTTAAAAGCGGCAGGGTGATGTACCGGATCTGCTGCATGCGGCTCGCGCCGTCGACCTCGGCCGCCTCATAGAGGGACTTGTCGATGCCGACCACGGAGGCCAGGAACAGCAATGTGTTGTAACCGATGTTCTTCCACGCCTGCACAAAGATCAGGATAAAGGGCCAGTAGGCCGCCTGGGTGTACCAGGAGATCTTTCCCTTGCCGAGGGGCTCCAGGATGGAATGGTTGATAAACCCGTTGTCGCTCGACAGAAACGCGAAGACCATGTACGAAACGATGACCATGGACACGATCTGCGGCATCAAAAGCACCGTCTGGACTCCCTTTTTGAGCAGCGCGTGGCGGATCTCGTTCAGCATGATGGCGAAGGCCACGCCCAGGATGATGTTGAGGGCGATGAACACCAGGTTGTACAGAAGGGTGTTCCTGGTCATGATCCAGGCATCCTTTGTTTTGAACAGGTATTCGAAATTGTCAAAGCCCACCCAGTCGCTGCCGAAGATCCCTTTCTGGTAATTGATCTTTTTGAACGCGATGAACATGCCGAACATCGGGGCATAGTTGTTCACAAGCAGGTAGATGCTGCCCGGAAGCAGCATCACCAGCAGTGCAAGATCACTTTTTTTCAGTTTCCGCTTTTTGGTGCGGGTGCCATTCATGATTCTTTCTGGGCGACCCACTCATCAAGCTGACGCTGCTTCTCGGCGATGAATTCATCCACGCCGGCATCCTTCAGCGCCTGGATCATGTTGGGCAGCTCCACCTCCGGATCCAGGATCCCGAATTCCAGTCCTTCCTGGTACTGTGTCAGCACATTCTGGATGGCTGCGTACTGGGAGGAAACGGGTGTCGTATCAAACAGGAAGCCGAGGGTACGGACGCCCTTGCCGGAACGTGTGTATTCCAGCGTCTTTTCGATGGCATCCGGCTCCTGGCCGGCGGTCACGCCGCTGATAAAGTAGTTGCCCCAGATCATGGTCTGGCTGGTACCGCAGTTCATGAAGACCGTGCTGTCTTCACGGCCGGTGATGAAGCCGTCGACCAGATCCCAGTCCTCGCCTTCCACGCCGTAGTACAGGGTGTTGACGAGCTCGGGGTTCTTGTACATCTCATTCAGGAAGATCATGGCAGCTTCCGGATTCTGGGAAGTATAGGGGATCACGGAGCTGTAGATCAGGTTGGAGCACAGCGGGGTGGAGATGCGGATCATCTCGGTGTTGACGCCATACTGGTTGGAAAGCATCTGTCCGGCCACCTCGGTGGAATAATCCGTGGTGTGGTCGATGCAGGCAAACGCGTTGCCGGTCTGCCAGTAGTTGTGGACTCTGTCTCCGCTGGTGGAGATATCGTCGGATACAAGGCCTTCCTCATACCATCTGTGGACCGTCTCGCAGAACTGTTTGTATTCATCGGTCTCGTAGAAGTCGACCAGCTGGTAGCCTTCGGGATCCATCAGGACGCCGACGCCGTCGCCGAGGGCCTCGTAGTCCTCGTCAAAGGTACAGACGGCGGTCGTGCCGGAGAAGGTGATGCCGGAACGGATGATCGGCTTGACGCCGGGCTCGTTCTCCTTGATGGTGAGCATCAGGGGCTCCAGATCCTCAAAGGTCTTGATCGTGGACAGGTCCATGTCGTACTTGTCCGCAAGGTCCTTGTTGATCAGCACGTCGTTGTAGGTGTGCTTGGCCGACAGCTGCGGAATGCCGTAGAGCTGTCCGTCAAAGGTCAGGCCGTCCAGCATGTACTGGAAATCATCTCCGACGGCGGCCTTGATATCCGGGCCGTACTCCTCGAGCAGTTCGTCCAGCGGAAGGATGGAGCCGTTCGCCAGGAAGCCGGCATAGTTCCAGTCGAGGGCGTTCATCAGGTCGATTTGCTCGCCCGCGGACAGGCGGCGGGCGACCTCCGCGTCATAGGAGGCCACGTTGGTGTACTCCAGATGGACGTTGACGCCCAGCGGATTCATGATCTCGTTGACCTTGGCCGTCACACGTTCCACCGCATCGCTGCTCGGAATGTCCATGAAGGTACAGGTAAACAGATTGATATCCTTGAGCTCCTCGGCCTGTACGGTAAAGCCGGTGCCCATGTTCAGGATCATTGCGCCGCAGAGCAGCAGTCCAAGCATTTTCTTTCTTTTCATGACTTCCTCTCCTTTAAAAAACTGAATGGATCACGGATCTTTGTCTGATATTACCAGTATAAATGGAAATTTGCGCTTTGACTTTAACGTTTTTTATAAACACTTGCACATTTTTTGGTTCTTTTTTATAATAAATCACTAGAGCACCAGATGTCATCTCACATGTCGTGGAGGGATTCCATGGGTAAAAGAAGCTACTCTGTCAGGAGCAGGGTCCTGCTCTTCTTGTTTGGCCTTCTCATCGCGCTGCTGGCCGCGTTTTTTGTCAGCCTTTTCTATCTGAGACAGTCCGTCAACCAGCGGATCCTGGAGACGACGGCCGCCGGGACGACCTCCCGGGTGGAGTCCCTGACCACCTCCATGGCCGAGAGCGCCATGTCCTTGCAGCGGATGGCCGCCTACCATCCTTTAAGCACCCTCTCCGGGAATCCCTCGGAATGGTATTTCTTTTACAAGGACCTGCAGGGGACCCTCAACATGATGGAATCCAGCTATGCGCCCTACTCCGGCGCCTACTATTTCGTCTACAATCACAGGCAGGACTACCTGCTCCGGAGCAGCCTCCACCCCATGCCGGTCTATGAGGAGACCGAGCTGATCGCTCTTCTAAAGGACCCGAAGGCCTTTAAAAGCTACACCTGGCAGAACTGTACCCTCCACGGGACGGATTACTATATCTATGTGATCAGGCAGGAGGATTTCTATATCGGCGTGTACCTGAGCGCTCCTTCCGTGCTGGAGCTGTTTACGGAGGCCTCGGGAGACAACAGCCTGTTTGCCGTACTCGGGGACGGGATCGCCTTTACCGCGATGCAGAGTCCGCTCACCGCGGACAAGCTCGCCGGGCATCCGGACCACCTGCAGATGAACGGGAATTACTACTCCCTGCAGTGGTTTCCGACGGCCTACTCCTTTGACGTGGTATCGGCCACCCTGCTTCCCTACGGGATCGCTTCCCTGTTTCTGGAGAGTCCCTTCATGCTGCTGGTCCTCCTGGCACTGTTCCTGTTCGTGCCGGTATTTTACTATTTAATGAAGCACGAGCTGATCAGGCCGCTGAACTATCTGCGGTTCGGTTTCTCCCGCGTCGCCGAAGGCGACCTGACCTTCCGCGGACAGGAAAACATGTTTTCCACGGAATTCAACGAGGTCATCCAGACCTTCAACTCCATGCTCCGGCAGATCCAGGAGCTGAAGGTGAACTATTACGAGGAAAAGCTTCTGCAGCAGGAGGCGGAGAACCGCTATCTGCGCACCATCTCCTACCCGCATTTTCTGCTGAACAACCTGAACCTGATCAACAACTTCGCCTATGCCAAAAACGAAGAGGGCATCCACACCGCGGTCATGAACCTGTCGGAATACCTGCGGTATTTCATCACGGCGGACTCCTCCGCCCACACGCTCAAAAACGATGTGGAGAGCGCCAGGTGCTACCTGAACCTGAACTGCCTGGCTTATCCGGACCGGATCCTCTATGATTTTGACGTGGATGAGGAGCTGCTCCGCCTGCATTTTCCGCCTCTGGTCATCAGCACCATCGTGGAGAACTGCATCAAACACGGACTCGTGCAAAAAGAGACCCTTAAGATCTCCCTGCGGCTTTCCACGGATTCCTGCCGCGAGCCGGCCAGGAGTGCCGTTCTTCCCGACGGCTGGGCCGGGGAAACGGAAGAGCTGTTCGTTTTTGAAGCCAGGAACAACGGGCCCTCTTTTCCGGAGGACGTGCTTACCCTCATCAATTCCACCGAGATCCCGGACCGGAACAGTACGCATATCGGTCTCCAGAGCGTCAAGCAGACGCTTCATTCCCTGTACGGCGAGGACTGCCTCTTCCGGCTTCGGAATGAAACGGAGGGTGTTCTGGTATCGATCCTGATCCGGATGGATACATTGTTAAAAAGAGAAACTGATTTCGGAAAATAAAGAAAGCTGTGTGTAAGATATGAATATTCTGATCGTAGATGACAATATTGCCACGCTGGACACGCTCGGCAGCTCCATCGACTGGAAGGAGCTCGGGATCCGGGAGGTCTTTACCGCGCAGTCGGCGGACGAAGCCCTTACGGTGGTCGAAAGCCGCCGCGTGGACATCCTCCTGTGTGACATCGAGATGCCCGGGACGGACGGGCTGACACTGGTCAGGCAGCTCCGCGGCGGCGGGAACCAGGTAGTCTGCCTTTTTCTGACCGCCCACGCGGAATTTGATTACGCGCAGCAGGCCATCGAACTCAACAGCCTGGACTATATCCTGAAGCCCTTCACGCCTCAGCGTGTAACGGAGAAGCTCCGCCGTGCCATCCAGGTTTCCCGGGAGCAGGCGGAGAATTCCAGCTATATCAAATATGGCAAGCTCTGGGTCAGCTCCCAGGAACCGCTGCCCGACCACGCCCGTGAAAAGCTTGTGCAGGCCGAAAACGAGGACGAACACCGTGGCGTCCAGATGGCCAAGGATTACATACAGGAGCACTACACCGAGCAGATCAGCATCGCGGACATCGCCTCCTACTGCAGCTACAATCCCAGCTATCTGTCGACGATCTTCAAACAGCACGAGGGGATCCCTCCCCTCGACTATCTGACCAATGTGCGGATCCGCCAGGCACGGCTCCTCCTGGCCTGTCATGATTTTTCCATCGGGGACGTGGCCACCATGGTCGGGTTCCAGAGCATCTCCTACTTCAACCGGACCTTCAAAAAGATCGTCGGACAGACGCCGGGAGATTACCGGAGGAAGAAAAATAATTCCAAGGCTTGACAATCCCTGCGAAGTGAATTATGATATCACTAATTCCTATATGTATACTAGGGAATACAAGAAGGAACTGGACCTGACGTACCTGTTCATCAGCCACCAGCTTCAGATCACGCAGAAGATCTGTGATCATATCGCGGTCCTGTATCTGGGCTCCGTGATGGAGCTTGGTACGTCCGACCAGATCTTCTTCCGGCCGCTGCATCCTTACACGGAAATGCTGGTTTCCTCCATACTGGAAGCCGATCCGGATATTCCGGGCCTTGTGAAGGTTCCGGAGGATCCCGGCCGGCAGGAAAAGTACCGGGGAGGCTGCAAATTTGCCGGACGCTGCCCGCATGCAAAAGAAGAATGCTTCCGGGAAAAGCCCGGGCTGTTCGAGGCGGACTCCGGCCATCTGGTCAGCTGTTTCCGGTACAGGATATGACCGGAAGGGCCGCATGGGAAACCGATTCGCAGAAACCGTGGATAACATAAGAAAGGCGAAAGAATGTACAGAGAAGAAATCAGCCGCTTCAGTCAATGCCTGGAGCGGGAAATGCATATCATGCTCTATGGACATGGAGGAATCCCGTTTTTATCTTTTCCCACCCAGAATTCCATGTGCCATAATTATGAAGACTTCGGCATGATCAGCCAGCTGGCCGATTTTATCGAAGACGGCAGGATCCAGCTGTTCGTGGTGGACACCGTGGACGCCGAGAGCTGGTCTCGGAAGACCGGGGACAACACCTGGCGGGCTGCCCGGCAGGAACAGTACTTCCACTATATCACGGACGAGGTCCTTCCGCTGATCCGTGAACGGAACGGCCAGGTTCCGGCTGTGACCGGGTTCAGCATGGGGGCGGACCACGCCGTGATCACGTTCCTTCGAAGGCCGGACCTGTTCCGCGGTGTGATCGCGCTGTCCGGTGTGTACGATGCGGACTACTTTTTCGACGGCTGGATGGATCCCACACTGTATGAAAACTCTCCGGAACGGTTTCTGCCGAACATGCCCTCCGACCATCCCTACATACGTCTTTACAACGAACGTAAAATGATCCTGTGCGTCGGCCAGGGCGCCTGGGAGGAGGACGGCGTTCGCACGCTCCGGAACCTGGAACGCATCTTCCATGAAAAAGGAATTCACGCCTGGTGCGATTTCTGGGGGTACGACGTCAATCACGACTGGCCCTGGTGGTTTAAACAGATGCGCTATTTCCTCCCGTTCCTGCTCGAGGGATCCGACGAGAAAGAGGTACAATAGATGAACTATGTTTTTATTTCCCCTCATTTTCCCCACACCTACTGGCAATTCTGCGACCGGCTGAAACGAAACGGTGTCAACATGCTCGGCATCGGCGATGCGCCCTACGACAGTCTGGAGGCTCCGCTGAAGGCCGTTCTGACCGAGTATTACAAGGTGGATAACCTGGAAGACTACGACCAGGTGTACCGCGCGGTTGCTTTTTTTGCCTTCAGATACGGGAGGATCGACTGGATCGAATCCATGAATGAGTACTGGCTGGAGCAGGACGCCCGGCTGCGGACCGACTTTCATGTTCTGACGGGCATCCGTTCCGACCGCATCGGTTTCATCAAAGAAAAATCCCTGATGAAGAACCTGTTCCTGGAAGCAGGGATCCCCACCGCCAGGCAGCATATAGTTTCCACACGCGCAGCCGGGCACGCCTTTATTGACAAGGTGGGCTATCCAGTGATCGTAAAGCCGGATGTGGGTGTCGGCGCGACCAACACATGGAAGCTTGAAAACGACGCCGACCTCGACTCCTTTTACAACGATCTGCCCTCCGTCCCCTATGTGATGGAGGAATTCATCGAGGGAGATATCTGCTCCTACGATGCGATCATCAATTCCGCCTGCGAGCCGGTGTTCGAGAGCATGACCGTCTGGCCTCCGGTGATGGACATCGTCAACAAGGATCTCGATCTGATGTATTACACCTGCCCCGATGTCCCGGAGGGCCTCAGGACCCTTGGCCGTAAAACGGTAAAGGCCTTTGGCGTGGACCGGCGGTTTGTGCACCTGGAGTTCTTCCGGCTTACCAGGGCCCGCAAAAATCTCGGAAAGAAAGGAGATTTTGTGGCGCTGGAGGTGAACATGCGTCCGGCCGGCGGCTATACGCCCGATATGATGAATTTTGCCCACTCCACCGACGTATACCAGATCTATGCCGACATGGTCGTCCACGACGAACGAAGACTACCGGAATCGTCGGAGCACTATTACTGCATCTATGTCAGCAGAAAGGACGGTCACAGCTATGCCCGCACCCATGCGGAGATCATGGAGCGATACGGACATGTCATGATGATGCAGGAAGAAATGCCTCCGATGAACTGGCCCCAGATGGGCCGGTACATGTATACGGCACGGCTGCAGACCTTCGAGGAAGCGCAGGCATTCATCGAATTTGTACAGGGTGCCTGAGGCAAGACAAAGGGCAAGACAAGGGACGTCCCCATGTCTTGCCCTTGTCTTGCCCTGTTCCGGTCCCGGCTTTATCTTGCTCTTCTCCTGTAGATCAGAGCCGCGAGGATCGTGAGCAGCGAAGCCGCAAAAAGGACCGTGAAGAGTCCCGTCCGGCTGTCATCCCCGGTCGCGGGCGTCCGCGTTTTGGCTGGTGCCTGCGTGGGTTTTGCTTCATTCTTTTCTTTCTTTTCGGTGTCGTCCTTCTTCTGATCCTTCTTTTCCTTGACCGTAAAGGAGGCATCCGCGTCATTTCCGTCGTCGAACATGGCGGTGAGTGTGTATTCTCCGGCGGAGAGCGTCTCCAGATAGGCAGGAAGCAGCGTGATGATCACGCTCCCGGATTCCGCCGAGTAGGCAGAGCTGTCAAGCTCGGCTCCGTCCACCATGGCACCGGTGAAGTGGTCGAAGGTCACTTCATCGGCGTGGGAGCGCTTGAAGGTGAATGCGAGGGAATCTTCGCTTCCCTTTGTGTAGGTGCTGCCGTCGCCGCTCGTATTCCGGTACTCGATCGTGATGGCCGGGATCGTGCGGGTCTCAACGTGGGCGGGGTCATTTTTGCAGACCCGCTCCTCGGTTCCGTCCGCCGTCTCGGTCGGCTCGACCGTCGTGACCCAGTCGCCCCAGTCATGGCCAGGCGCAGCGATCTCTTCCGTCTTCGTGTGGCTCTTGTCGTTCTTGCAGGTGTACGTCCGGACACCCGGCTCCTCGCACGTCGCCTCCGTCGTCACCACGCCCTCATCCCAGTCATGGCCAAGCGCAGCGATCTCTTCTGTCTTCGTGTGGCTCTTGTCGTTCTTGCACGTGTACGTCCGGACACCCGGCTCCTCGCACGTCGCCTCCGTCGTCACCACACTCTCATCCCAGTCATGGCCGGGCGCCGTGATCTTCTGCGGTGCCTTGATCTCGGTAGTCCCTTCTGCGTCGGAAAAGAGCTTGCCGCACTCCGTGCAGGTCCAGTAGGCTTTTGTTCCGTCCTGTTCGCAGGTTGCCGGCACCTCGTCGGTCTTCGCAAGTGTATGCGTATGATCTTCCTTCTCAAAAACCGCATATAAAGAAATATTGTCGTCACAGGTGAACGTATACGACGCCTCCATGGAGATCAGCGTGCCGTCGTCCCCTTCCAGGAAATGGCTTGCTCCCATCACACCGCCGTACCAGCCCTTGAACCTGTAGCCGGCTGCCGGGGTGGCTGTCACCGTCGCTGTCTCACCGCGGTGAAGCGTCGCGTTCATAGAACCCGTGTTGCCGCTGCCGCCGCTCATGGCCTCATGCGAATATTCATTTGTCACAAGTGCATAGCTGCCGCCCTCGGACGCACCGAACATACACCCGATGACCCTGCTCTCAAAGACAGCCTTCACTTCCACATCCGCGGCGGGCATGGTAAAGGTCGTGGTGGCCGCGGTTACGTCGGCAAGTACGGCCCCTCCGGATACGACCTCCCATTTTTTGAAGACATAGTCGCTGTAGCTGTTCTCCGGCTCGGCCGTCAGCGTGACGGTCTCCTCCGAGAGGCTGGCTTCAAGGTCTGCCTTCGCAATCCCTCGTCCCTCCGTACTGACCGTAATACGATAGCCTTCAACCCAGCCGTTCACTTCCACCTGGAAAAAGGTCTCTTTCCCGTAATCTCCGCTGGCGATATGCGTCCGGGTATAATCGTCGTTTACGCCGTAGGCACCGGTTAAATAATCCGTATCCCCGATCAGGACCGCGTCATCATCCTCCACCGTTTCATATTTCCGGTTGTCCCAGACTTTCCCTGTGCTTTCGGACGTGCTCATATGGAATTCACCGCTTTTTCCGCGGTTTTTGATATCCAGGGCTGTCTGATAGACCTGGGTTTCGGCTGCATCGATCATCCCCTGCACCTCGGCTGTTTTGGGATTGGAGTATGTGACACTTGCCTGGTTCTTATAGATTTCCTTCTGCTCGTCATAGCCTGCCTGTTTTCCACCTGAACCGGTAAGGTGAATTGCCCCGGTCACATAAGCGACGCTGTTGTCAACCGTATTATCGATGTAGACATCCTTGGCCGCCCCGACCGCCGCGGAGGACTGCTCTTCCGACTGCGGCTCTGTATTCTGAGCCTGTGCCGCAGGCACATTTTCTTCCGGTGCTCCTTCAGATGGAGTTTCCTCCTGCGTCTGCTCCGGGACTGTCTCCTGCACGGCAGGAACCGCTTCCGGGTTTTCCACCTGTTCTTCAAAGACAGCCTCGGAATCCTGCTCCTCATACACGATGACCGCTTCTTCCGTGGCAGCTTCCTCTGCCGTCACCACATACATGGAAGTCTGGCCGAGGACCAGCGTAAGGACCAGAAGCAGGGAACTGATTTTTCTTTTCATCATAACTAGACACCCACCTTTTTTTGAAGATCACAGCGTGCTCTTTATGACAGTAAAAAGCACACCGATACGACTATACAGTAGCCGATAATCCGGTGTGCTTCAAGATAGGTAAGGGGTAGCATGCCCCCAAATACGGGGGTAGGTTTGGGGTAGGTACCGTTTTTATGCCGGAAAACTGCCCAGATACGAGGCCAGCAGATCGTTCCTGTTCCGGCAGCCGGTCTTCTGCAGCAGGTTCCGGATATGGAACTTGACCGTGTTCTCCGAGATACACAGGGCATCCGCGATCTCGGCATTTGACTTCTCCTCAAGGAGAAGCCGCAGCATGTCCCGCTCCCTCGCGGACAGATCGTGCTGCATCGCATACTGGTAGAATTTTTCCTTTTCGCTCTGCTCCTTCCTTGCTTCCGGCATATACAGCCGGTGGTAGACCTTAAAGAAAACCGCCACGGTCACGGCGAACAATACCGCCGTCACACAGACCAGGATCAGCAGCCGGTTCCCCAGGGAAATGCAGATTGCTTCCCCGGCGGCATCGCCGACCCGTCCGAGCAGCAGACCGAAGCCGGACAGGAACAGAAGATCCTTTTCGGCAGCGATGTCGGAAAACAAAATGATCCTGTAGACCGAATAAAAGCCGAAGGTGAAATAGCTCAGCGCCCAGAAAATGACGGCGGAGACCGTCTCGCCCCGGAGTGCCAGGATGATAAAGGGGATCATGAGCGCCGTCAGCGCCGCGACAGCTCCGTATTTACGGCTCTTGTCCGTCACGAACCCGGCCATGACAAGCCCGGCCGCATAGACAAGCCGTGAGAACTCAACATTGACCGCACGTCCCAGATCAGCCGCCGGGAACGCAAATCCACTGCTGTTCACAATGCTGAAAAGCAGAACGAGCGCGCCTGCCAGAAGCAGAAAGCTTCGGTCATGCTGCTTTGCGGGCGCTTTTGAAGCCGCCGGCTTCTCCCCGTCCTCTGTCTCCGGCCGGCTCCTCCGTCCGGCCGCAATGGCCGCGATCGTCAGAACCGCGCAGATGATCAGAACCTTGTCTGAATAATAAAGCGCGCCTCCGCCCACCTTCGACAGGAGCCAGGAGCCCAGGATCGCGAGCGCGTACCCGACGCCGAAGACGGAAGCCTTCCGGTCCGCCTGCACATTCCGGGTCAGGTCGTACAGGTAATACCCGGCGATGATCCCGCAGAACAGGTTCATCAGGAACCCGAAGACAAGCGTACCGGGCAGATACGGGCTTAGGACCGCCGGGATCATAAAGACCAGATGCAGCAGCAATGCCGCCGGCAGGATCCGCTCTGCCATGGACTTCCGGTACCGGAGCAGCAGCGCGAACACGCTGATGCCGGCCGCCTGCAGAAGGTATCCGATCACCATGGTACAGATGTCCGAAACCCCCGGTGCCACCTGGTCCATCAGGTGGTACTCCCAGGACAGCCATCCGGTGGAGGTCAGCAGAAAGCACAGAAAGATCAGCACTGTGCATTTCAGGAGGGGCGTCTTGTCCGTGTCTTTCATGATGTGGCTCCTATCGCTTGTCCTTATCGATAAATTCCAGTGTGATGACCGCCAGCAGCGCGAATCCGAACGCAAACATAAGGAGCTGCAGCCAGCAGCCTGCGATGTTTTCCTTCGTGCATTCATACTCCGGCGAATACCTGGATGCGGAGGCCGCCTCCTCGATATAGTTCTTGACTCTTTCCTTCCCGGCGATCGCCACTACTTCCCCGACCGTCGTGCTGAAATCAACCTTTTCCGCCCTGAGATCCGCGAGAGACGGATCCTCTTCCAGGATCTCCAGGATACCTCCGATAGTCAGGTCAGAGGCTTCGGACAGCTTCGTGTCCATGACTCCTTTGATATGGGCGTTCTCCGATGACTGCAGCAGGGCGAGCACATCCTCCACCGCGACGGATCCTTCGATCTTGTTATCCTCGACCTTGTCCAGTATGGTGGAGATCGTCACGAACGGAAGATTGTTGAGATCCGCCTGGGAAGCGATCGCCCTGAGACCGGGGCTCGAGATCGTGAAATACGTGAACGGCTTCGACCATGGGGGAAGCTGGAGCATCCCGCCCGAAAAAACCAGCTGGAAGATCAGCACGAAGGGCATGATCGTCATGGCCGTCGTGGTGGTCCTCGCCAGAGCGGAGATCCACAGGGACAGCATATCCGAGGCAAAGGTGATCAGGAACATGGTGATCCCGATATCCACCATAAACCACCGGGTAAAGAGCCCTGTGGAGGGATACTGTACGCCCACCAGATGCGTCACATACAGGGTCACGCCGGTCTGGGCCAGGCAGATCAACGCCTGGTACAGCATGTGGGAAAACACATAAGAACTGATGTGCATGCCCGAACGGTGCTCCCTCTTGATCACATCACGCTCGCGGCAGATGACCTGGATGGAGTTGAAGCACCCGTTCCAGATACACACGCACGTCATCGCAAAAGCCCCCATCAGGGTGCCTTCCATGTTCAGGTAACAGGTTTTGCGGGTGACCAGCCCGACCAGGCCGGCGATCATGGCCGACATGGGAAGTACCTTCCAGTCGGTCTGATATACGAACATCCGCAGGAGCTTTCCAAGATAGATCCAGACCTGCGGGCCTCGCTGCCGATGGCGGATCTTCATTCTGCGCGAGGTTTTTTCCTTCACATTTTCAGGCATGCTGCACCTCCGCATATTTCATCACAAACTCATCCGCCAGGCCGTCCCCGCCCTCTTCCCTGCGGTTCACGGACTTGACGATCTGTTCCATCTTTTCCCGCCCGAAGAATTTACGGGCATCCTCAATGCTGCCATAGTACGCCAGACGTCCGGTCCTCGCGGAATCCTTCGCCAGCACGATCACATCGTCGAACAGGTCGATCACGCGGTCCGGCGTATGGGTGATCACGATGACGATCTTGCCCGTGTCCGCGATCTTGCGGAGCTGCTGGAACAGTTCCCTGGCCATGACGCCGTCCAGACCGGAATCCGGTTCATCCAGAATGAACAGCGACGGGTTGGAAAGAAACTCGATGGAGATGGACAGGCGCTTTTTCTGGCCGCCTGACAGCTTCTCCACCAGGTTGTTTTTCACCGGCTTCAGGCCGAAGATCTCCATCACCTCGTCCACACGGTCGCGGCGCTGTTTGGCGGTCACGTCCCGCGGGAGACGCAGCTTGGCGGCATCGAGCAGCGTATACAGCACGGTGTCCTTGCCGCGCATCATCTCGGACTGGGGAACAAAGCCCACCTCGTACTGCATCTTCTTGTACTGGGTGTACATGTTGGAGCCGTTCAGCATGACCTCGGCGTCAGCCTTTTCATACCCGTTGATCGCGTTCAGATAGGTCGTCTTGCCGGCCCCGGAGCCTCCCAGGAGCAGGACCATGTGTCCCTGCGGAATGGACATGTGGATGTCACGCAGGAGGATCTTTTTCTGGAAGAATTCTTTGGCGGACCGTTCCTTCAGGTTCACGGTCAGGCCCTCGTCCATGACCGTCGCGCTGCCGGAATGGGCAAGCCTTTCAAGCTCCGCCTTCATGTCCTCCACCCTCCAGGCGGGCTGATATTTGGGGCTGAAGCCCCAGAGCAGCGCTGCGATCGTCTGAAGGACCGGAGAGATCCACATGATCATCCAACGCCTGCGGACCCCGTAAACCTCGATCAGGCCCGCATATACACGGATCGTATAAACCAGCTCGACAATGGCCAGCGTTGCCCGGAAGACGTCCAGAACAAGAGCAGCCACCGATCTGCTGTTCTTCGGAATGAACAGAATGATGAAGATAAAGCCGACTATCTCCAGCAGAATACCCCCGAACGAGGTCAGGGAAAGGACGCGTCCCTCGGGCTCCCGTCCGGCACATCTGGAAAGCATGTAATATTTGGCGCAGGGGATGAGCGCCCACCAGCCTTTGATACCGGATTTTTCCAGCATCTTCCAGAGACCGACCATGAACAGGATGGAGGCAGCAGCCATTAATGGGGTCGTCGCCTCCAGAAAAACCCGCATGAAGAAATCTATATAGTCAAAGTGTCCCGTCAAAAGCCATTGTTCCATTCGGTCACCTCATGCACACCTTTTTTACTATGATCATATGCAGAAAGCCCCCGTTCCGGGTAATTCCGTTCCGTTCTTTTATCAATAACCGTAGGTGACCAGTTCCCACTCACCGCCGTCGGTGCGCGCGAGCCACCACTGGTATCCCGTATAGGTCGTATCCGGCTCCCAGGCCGTTCCCGCAAGATCCTCCTCGGCGACCGGGGAATGGAAATCCGTCAGGAACTCGATGCACTGGGTGTACTCCTTGCCCTCCCCGAGCTCGTTCATCCATTTGAGGTTCTCCTCGGAGCAGCACTCATCGCCCGCATAGTCCATGCTGTACATCTCGCAGCCCTTCCAGGTGGCGAACTCGTCAAGTACCACGGCGGAAGCGGCGTCAAGGTCCTCCAGCGTATAGATCTCAGACGCGTCAAAAGCAGCATCGTCCGCCTCCCCGGTCTCTTCCACCGGTGCAAGGCCCCATTCGTCATAGAGGGACGGGATCAGGTCCTCGATGGAACCGATGACGACCACGCAGTCCTCCTTTACATTCTGCATGACCGTGACCATCTTGTCCTGCGGGATCGCCACACAGCCGCCGGTATAGGGCTTCTGCGGTCCGAAGCAGTGCAGGAAGATCGCGGAGCCGAGACCCGGCGTACCGTCCTCGTTCCAGCTGATGTTCAGGCAATACTGATACTGATAGGTATAGTCAAGGATGTGCTCGCTGTCCTCCGTGTTCAGATCGGGAAGATCATCGATGTTCACCATCGTGTTGTAGCCATAGCCCTCTCTCTGGTCGCCGGACCAGTAGGCCTTTTCATCCACCTGCTGATAGGGGAGCGCACAGCCCGGGTCCTCCGCGATACCGAAGGCGTAGTTGAAATGGAAGGTACCGGTCGGGGTCCTGGCGTCTCCTTCTCTTTCCTTGTCAAGACCGTACTTGCCGATGAAGCCCGGCGTGGTCATGATCTCCTTCCAGGCGCCGTTCTCGTCCTTCTCATGCATGGAGATGTAGGCCGTCGTCTGGCCGATCCCGGCCACCACGAACAGCTGCTGTGCCTCTTCGGCCTCCGGGATCTCCTTGACCCATTCCGGAGAATCCGCTGCCCCGGTAAGCTCGATCGTTTCCGCTCCTGCGCTGATCGCGGAGCCTGCTATCATGCAGCCTCCCGCCAACAGTGCCGCCAGTAATTTCTTTGCTCGTCCTGTCATCATTTTATTGTTCCTCCTTTTTTTAATCTCTGTGTTCATCTTATATGGCCTTCTTCTCATACGCCTCCCAGATCAAGTTCCTCCGGCGTCTCGTACAGCCGCTCCAGCCGTCGTACCGATATAGATATCGCCGTCCGGATGTTCCGCATATGTTCGGTCTGGTTCAGGGACTCACTGTCAAAGGACAGTCCTTCCATGTACCAGGGAATGATCGCGCCGATTCCGACGCCTGCTGAACCCCCGATATCCCATAATTATTCTAATACTATATCATACCATGAAATGACAGTGTTTTCCACCAAAAAAGAGACAGAGGATCGATTGCCTCTGTCTCTTTTTCTGTAAATAGCAGCTTATTCAACCATCTTGTTCAGTTCGTTCATTTCATCCACGAGCGCGTTCAGGCTGGCATCATCAAGTATATAGTCCATGCCTCGGTAAAACCTCCTTTCGGCATTGAATTCTCATTAACAGAGTACTCTGTTTCTTTTAATCCGACACGTCCACATCCGGCGCGATCTGGATGTCGTATTCCGGATATGCACCTTTGATCTCCTCGTACAGGATCCGGAGTCCTTCGCCCGGCTTGATGTCGAAGCTCATGACCACGTCGAATGTCATTTCCTTTGCTTCCACATCTACATAGAAGCCATGAAACTGAACGGCCCAGTCATGGGCCATGACGCGTTCACGGACATCCTTCTGGATATCGGCCGCCTCATCGTCTCCGGTATTATAGGAATACAGACCGACGCCAACAAGAATGACGCCTGTCTCTTTGTAGACCTTTCTTTCCAGCTTTCTGGTCAGAGCATCGATCTCTCTTGCCGTCATGGTATCCGGCAGTTCAAGATGAACCGACGCGAGGTCTTTATCGGGACCGTAATTGTACATGATCAAGTCATACGCGCCCTGAACCTCCGGTTCCCCGGTAAGCAGTTCCTTGATCCTGTCTGTCTTCTCTTTGTCCGCTCTGGCACCAAGGATCGCGTTCAGTGTTTCACTCATCATCTCAATACCGGCCTTGATGATGAAGCATGCGATGATCACACCGACAAACGCCTCCAGCGACAGGCCGCTCAGCATGAAGATGATCGCACAGACCAGTACGGAGCCCGACAGGATCGCGTCGAACATCGCGTCGGAGCCGGATGCGACCAGCGAGCCGGAATTGACCTGCTCACCTTTTGCTTTCACATATCTGCCGAGAACGATCTTGACGATGACCGCCACCGCTATGATGAACAGCGAAATAATGCTGTAATCCGGTTTTTCGGGGTGAATGATCTTTTTTACGGATTCCACGGCGGACATGATGCCTGCATAGAGCACGATCCCCGAAACGATCATGGCGCTGAGATACTCGATCCGGCCGTATCCGAGCGGGTGCTTTTTGTCGGGAAGCTTACCGGCCAGCTTTGTCCCTACGATCGTGATGATCGAGGACAGGGCGTCCGACAGATTATTCACGGCGTCCAGCGTGACGGCGATGGAATTGGACAGAATGCCGATCACCGCCTTAAAAGCCGCCAGCATCACATTGGTCAGGATTCCCACGATACTGGTCCGGATGATCACTTTATCACGGTTTTCTTCGGTCTTTACCGGGACGGCCTTATCCTCCATTTTATAATCATTCCTTTCACCTTATCAGGGTTGCCTCCCCCACGATCAAAGACGCTTTCTGCCTACGGATCATCTTATCATTGCCGGAGAATTCCGTATTTGCTTCTGCGTTTTGCAAAGGCACAGGCAGTTTTCAGAATGCTGTACTTTCTGATATTTGCACTTGTGTCTCCTTTCTGCTATCCCGCTGTGGAAGCCAGTCACATTCGCCACATCAGGTTTCAAACACTGATAGGGTTATACTGGCTTAACAGAGGTAAAGCCATACTCCTTCTTTAACCGTTCTAAAATCTCATACGCGACTGGACAGACTGAAACAGACTCCAGAAAAGATAGCAGACTTTCCATTCGATCCGGCTGATCTGTATATGGATACTCTTTACAACTGTCCGGCTTATGATCGCCCAGAAGGCAGTTACCATCTTCCTGTAAAAAATCGCAGGGTACGCTTTTTGTCTGATAGGCATGTTCTTCTACGTCAAACTGTTCCTTTAGATACCTTGTTCTGAAGTCATCTTCCGACAGTCCAAGCACAGCTGCATCTTTCCCTACTTCATCAACAGGAATCAATCCACAATAACGTTTACAACAATTTCTGCAACGGTTGCAATTATACTCAGCAAACAACTCATGATGCAGTCGAAAGAACTTTTCATCGAGTTCCTCCGGATCTGCGTGTACCTTCAACCAAGTACGAAATCGATAATTTTCCTTTTCATTCTTCTTGGCGTAAAAGATCAGTTTTCCTGGACGCAGCATATTTTGTCACCTCGCTTTTGATACAATGCTTTTTATTGCGCGCATTACGGACTTCAGTATAAAACAGGGATTTCTTGTTCGACGCTCATGCCGTTTTCATCTACTGAACACCTCAATGCTTCTATTAGAACACCAGCTTCTCTAACCTTCAGCAGAAGATCTGCGAAATATGGATCAGCCACTTCTGCCGCCTCCGGTAAAATGTATATATTCTGTAGCATCTAAAAGCCTTTGTAGATATCGTTCACTTATCCTCAAAGCTGAAGCCAGCCGTATCACTGTATCCGATCATCCGCAGCATAGTCTGTATCCGCGGATTTCACACTCCAGATCAATTTTTTCGCCCTTTAACAACAAACTTCTGATGTCATCAGCTGTCTTCATGCTGAATCACCATCTTTATCTATTTTGTTTTCTCTGAGGAGTTTTTCTGTCTCCACCTTATATACCATAAGCCGCAGGATATACTCCGGCATTGGACGATTACCAAGATGCCAGTCCTGGACGGTTCTATAGGGAATCCCGAAGGATTCCGCAAATTTCCGCCAGCTTAATCCGCTTTCTTCTTTTATTCGTACTCGATACCGGCAAGACGTTGCTTAACGTATATCAGTTAAGTTTTGTGTTCTTTCAGCCGTTTTTTTCTCTCAGTTATACTATGTCTCTTCCCTTTCTGGCCTTCTGTTGCCAATTTGTTGCCAGAATTCTTTAATATTCCAGAAAATCATCTCTTTAACGCTGCACCGGCCACGTCCGGAAGAAATTCCAATCGCAGTTTCATTCCCATACCAGCGGCAAGACGCTGCAGTGTGCGGATAGATGGATTGGCATTTCCTCTTTCCAGCTTGCTGATATCACCTTGTGCAATACCGGTTCGTTCTGACAATTCTTTCTGCGTTAATCCGGACTGCTGCCGGGCATCGATGATGGCCTGTATGATTGCATGTTCAGGCTGGAGAGCTTCATACTCTTTTTGGAATTCAGGATCCTGAAGCTGCTCCTGAAGAAAATCATCAAATTTTACACTCACTGGTTGCTCTCCTTCCTGCGCAGATAGTCTGCGCGATATTTCTTTGCCCGTTCGATTTCTTTCGGCGGGGTCTTCTGTGTCTTCTTGATAAAACCGTTTGTCAGTTTGTCAGTATGATATGCCGCTCAACATAAAAGAAATACAGAACTCTTGTAATATCAGAACCGACTTTTGCTCTTAATTCAAAAATTCCCTCAGACAGGTGTTTGCTATATGGTTCCCTGAGTTCATATCCATTATCCTGCAAAATGCTGATCGTGTCTGCCATTTTTGCCCGCATCTTCTTATCCAGGGAGAGCAGAAATTCCTTTGCCGGCTGATCACCATTGGAAGTCTCATAGAACTCCACTTCAAATTTTGGCATTACATTACCTCGCACCAATATGATATAGGATAAATCCTATTTTGTCAATATCCCCACTGCATCGATTTGTTATGAACTTCCCATATAATTAACTCTCGACCGCCTCAAAACCACCGTTTTTAACAGTTCATGCCCACCAAAGGGAAGGTGATTCTAAATGCTTTTGTATAGGGTCTGTGATATACAGTGATTCCATTTGTTCCGTATTATTCTGTATCTACAGGGTCTCCGAACTTTTGTTATCAAAATGTTATCAGCGGAATGTTATCAATCATTCATGAATGATCCATTTCCCGTTCCTGCTATGTCCGACAAATTCAGCTTTTCCATCTTCCCTGAGTTCGGAAATAATCTTTTTGACAGCATACATGGTAACACCTGTCTTTTCGGCAATCTCTTTTTTTGTAATTGTATCATTGCTTCTGATCAAAGTAAGAACCACGTTTCTGAGTGCATCATCTCCCTTTGGGGGCGTCTTTGGGGTTGAGCTTGAGGTCGATTCAACCCCATCATTCGTCCCCAACCGTAAAGTCAGCGTAACCTGATTCAATATAGTATCTTCCGCGAGATCAGGTTCCGGCCAGCCTTTCTCTGCCCAGGCTGCCAGAATCGTAGGAAAACCGGAGCCCGCAGTATCTCCGTATCCGATCATCCGGAGCATGGTCTGCATCCGCGGATTCCTGGCCTTGGAGTTACCGCCCTTGTAGATCATTTCCTTTGGGATCTTCAAAGTGCCGGGATTTGTGAACTCAAAACGATCCCGGTGCTTGATCACTTTGAGCGTACCTTCACCCTGAAAATCAGCATGAATAATCATGTTGATCATTGCTTCCCGGCAGGCTTTATGTAATGGCGTATCGTCCTCCCTCAGGATCCCTTCCATTCGGAAAGGCTTCGGAAGATCAGCGGTCAGCTTCGGCATGACCTTCTGGATGAAATTGAAAAGGTTGTTCTCCCATGTGCCGTCATAGGTGATGCGGTCATTCCAGCGGACATCAAAAGAAACATCGGTTTCTTCCCGGTAATCCATATTGATCATATCGAACACATCCCGGATCGGAAGTCCTTTACCAAACATCAGAAGGCCGGCCATGGTAAGACCTTCTGACTTCTTGCACCGATCATAGCGATATCCGCCCAATGCCTCCAGGAAATCCTTGTCCGGCAGCGCGTTCCAGACATTGTCCTCGTTCACAACACGGAATCGGTTGCGGTAACGATGAAGTGTTTCCAGATCAATGTCATCCATTGTGTAATAATCCAGAAGGAGACTATCATTGCCACTCTCATTCTGGTCGCGGATCATGGCGCGCACTTCCGCCTCGGAACAGTGATAATCGCCCTCATGGTTCCTCTTGAAGGATCCTTTGAAGGGATTTTCTCCGGTATGGACCGGCCGCATCATATAATCCGCCCGCGGTACTTCTATCACGACGATCGGACGACCATCGATCTCCAGCGGGTAGACATTTTCATCAATAAGAATATTTGCGTTTACTTTGCTGCCATTGATCGTATTCCAAAAATCGGAGATAAGCTTTTCCTGATCAGTAACTCCGATAACCAGGAAACGTTTTGCCGGGTCTATTGCGCTCTTATCTTCCTGTACTCCGAGCAGGATAGTGCCGCCGTCAGTATTCGCAAAAGAAGAATACGTTTCATAAATGGAGCGCGGGATCTGTTTTTCAGCCTCCTTGCACTCCAGATCATTTTTTTCACCCTTTTGCAGCAAGCTCCTGATATCAGCAGCCGTCTTCATGCTGAATCACCGCCTTTATCGATTTTGTGTTCTTTGAGGAGTCTTTCCGTCTCCACCTTATATACCATAAGACGCAGGATATACTCCGGCATCGGGCGGTTGCCCAGATGCCAGTCCTGCAAGGTTCTGTAAGGGATCCCGAAGGATTCCGCAAATTTCCGCCAGCTTAACCCGCTTTCTTCTTTTAATTGTTCCAGTTCTTTCAGTTTGCCCATGTTATATATATTAGCACGCACAGCGTACAATTTCAATATTTTTGACGCAAAAGTCCAAAACAAGCAGAAATGTGAACTTCCCATATAATTAACTCTCGACCGCCTCAAAACCACCGTTTTTAACAGTTCGTACTCAAGGCTTTTCGCCTGATACTAAACAATTTTGTATAGGCGTTGTTGGTTTATTTTGCTTCACTTATCCTGTGTGATCTTAATTCCACACGCTATCCGAACGAATGCTATCATTTGGCTATCAGCCGGTGCTATCAACCTCCTTGGATACTATGCCTTTCTTCAAATTGTCCATTGCCTGATCCATCATAGTGAGGCTCTTCTCTGAGATCTGAAAAGGCGGAACCAGTTCACGAGGCTCCAGAACGATTCTTCCGTCGTCAAATTCTTCTACATGATAGTACTCATACATAGCATTACGTAGTGTAATGCGTTTTTTTGAATCTATCTTTGCATCATATGTTTTAACAGCCGTCGGCATAGAATCATCTCCTGTTGTTCCGTGTGGGATTTCCCACTCGCAATATATCGCGAATGGCAACCCTTGTCAATAACCGGCGATATACCGGCAAGATATAAAGCACCGAATGCAGAAAGTATAGCTTTACGTCTTACCACTTGGCTCTATGCCAGGGAATATAGAAACCCAACCTGTAGTATTCGGTTTTCCACTTGTTTGCATGCTTGATCGCTCTGCAATTGCAATGTCGGTGTCCGTTATTTCAAGATATTCCTCCGGATCTCCGCAGAAATCTCCCCGGCACTCCTTGTGCAGAGCACCACACAAGCGGCAGCGATACAGGGTGACGACGAAATGTTCTACGCCCCCGCCATAAGAGTTGTAATCCATTTCTCCGTAATCTGTTTCCTGCAGGGTTTCCCAGACGTGTTCATGATCCATATAACCCTTTTTTATCAGCAGCTTTTCAAACTCCTCAATGCAATGATTACAAAGCCTTTCGCTTTTTCCTTCGGCAAGGACGCTGTTTTCCTGCGGTATTCCCGAGAGCTTTATAACGAAACGGCCCTTTTTCCCAAGCGTTTGGGTCGCCTTCTCGATAAACCCTGCAACATTGGGATCTGATCCTGCCGCAGCCGCATTATTGATTGGGATCTTTTTGATGACGCAGGCATTCTTCAGCCACATTCGCAAATCTTCCCCTTTCCTCGATCACCTTCCGGCAAAACTCCCGGATATCCTCTGCTGTCATTCCGGGCAGAATCCCGCAGTCGAATGTGCGATAACTGTAAGCGTCGCACTCGCTCGGAGGAAAGCGGTATCCGGTGAGCCGGCAGAACGCGAATGCAGCCATATCGTAATCGGAACTATGAAGCGCCACTTCTTTCAGCACGTCTGCATCGTCTTCCCGGATGACCTGCTCCTGTAGAACAAAGTATTCTTCATAGTAAGGATCGTTCGGGTCGTCGATGTTCTTTTGTTGCTCAGGAAAGTCATACAAGCCGTATTTCTCCGCAGCGTACTTCATCATGGACTGGCGGCACGGCTCCGTAGCGTGGGCAATCAGGTATCCGATCAGCACTTTGTCCTTCTCTCTGTTAAGGTGCATGATATCCTTACGGGAGATAATGCCGCTTTTGATCCTGTTCCAGTTATCGTCTCTGTAAATCTTTACACCCATATCCAATCTCAGTAACAGTACGGCGCTTCCGTGGCGTCGTACCATTTGTATTCACAATAGTGTACTTCGTCCCTTGCAGACATTTTATATCCGCCGCCTTCCACGGGGGCGCTGTCCACAAGGATATAATCGATCATCGGTCCGTTTTTATAGGAACAAAGGGCGGGCGCGAATGATCCGGCGCTCCAGTCAGTCTTCTTACAGAGTTTGGAATAAAACTCTTCCCATTCTTCTTTTGTATAAATGCCGATCGTCGTCGCCGGCATACGTAAAACGTGTTGTTCTCTCCAGCAGGACATGTGATCAACACCCCTTATTCATCAAGATAGACGATATCTTTACCCGTGAAATGCTTTTCAAAATCCGGAGAAAGCTGACTTCTATGGACATAGATTGTCAGATTCGGACAGTTGTGAAACATCTCCGGTCTGACTTCATCCACGGTCTCCGGAATCTTGACTGTCTTAAGATTCGGGCAATTTCTGAATCCTCCAAATAATGGTCCGGCAATGATCTTCCCCGCCTGATTCAGATCAACAGACTCAATAAACAGGCGGCATCCGTCAAAGGAACTGGTTCCGATGATTTTGGCTGCACGCGGCACTGTGATATTCTTATCTGTTCCATAGTAGCCTCTTAAAAGGCCGTGTTCGATATCAAAGCCGTCAACGCGCACCAGATCACCGTTAGCTCTTTTTTTTGCGTCTTCCGGCGAGTCGTCATGTACTTCCTCATTCTTTGGAGATGGGGTTGCAGCCTCAGAAGACGTGGCGGAAGGTGCCGAGCTTTGAGTTGCGTTAACAGCGGGCGACGCAGTTTCATTTCGTTTCAGTCCGAATTGGGTGAACGCCTCTATGTATTTATACTCGTATTCTTCTTCCGACATATTGTACTTGAGAATTGCCTGCTTCCGGGAGATGCGCAGCTTCAAACCAGGAGGCAGCGTCGTTTCGTCAAGATAGATAGCGAGAAATGGCTTTTCTTCGTTCAGCGCATAGTCGATCTCGTTGAGAACGTTCTCGCGTGGGGCAGATGTCGGTGTCAGCAAGACGACAAACACGGAACAGTTTGACAGCGCTTCAGCGATCGCATCCGACCATTCGTTGCCCGGAGCGATCCCCTCGTCATACCAGACGTGAAACCCCGCCTCGTTGAATCGTTTGATCTCCGCAAACACTTGTTCTGAATCCAAGCGCGCATAGCTTATAAAGACGTAGGGTTCCTTTCCGCGATACGCCGGGTATGGCATACGTCCCACTCCAGGGACCAGTCTCGTCTGCATATCCTTCTGATTTTTCATCATGATTCTCCTTCCAGTTTCCCGGCGTCGGTTTTGATCTCCCGAAAATCGGTAATGTGTTCGTTGAAACGCCAGTAATTGTCTTTTGTATATCGTTCGGCTTCACTGCCTGGTTTTCCGTATATGTCCGGTATACATACCACTTCGACATAGTCGTCGCATTCGAACTTTGTCAAAGTTCCGTCTTCGATAATGAATATCTGTTCCGCCACGGGATACCCTCCCTTCATCGTTTATTGTCCGTCCGCCGTAATTTCCTCATACACCCGATAGCGAGGCAAGTCCCCCGGCTTAACCGACTCATACTCCTCCCGCGTCATGTGCCGCAGCGCAATCAAACGCACATGCCCGTCCATCGCCATCATGGAGGCAAACAGCGCTCCCGTCTGAAATACACGGAATTCTTTGAGAAGCTTGTACCGTCCGGTTGCTTCTTCCTTATAACCCACCAGAGCAATTTCAGGAGAAGCTTGCGTAAGAGGAAGCGGTCGCTGCATAATAACTTTTGCCGCACAGATCGCGGCTTTGACCTGCTCGACCGTCGCATCTGTGTTTGAATATTCAAGATCCGTAAGCTGCTGCTCCATAACTGCGCTCCTTTAATCAAGCTTGTAGATTCGAAGCCCGTCAAATTCTTTGATAAGCTTCAGCATACTGTTGAAGGGCTCATAGTCTTTTTCCCGTTCTTCAAGCGGCAGTGCCGCATAGTGAGCGAAGATCTCAGCCTGTTTCGGTGCGCCGTCCATCGCCAGCTTGTGCATACGGAACTGCTCCCGAAGGGCATTGCGGGCAGTCTTTTCATCGCCGTATCGGCGAAGCATTTCGTCCGAAATCGGTGCCGTTTCGTAGAGGTCGCCGCTGATCCAGCCCATGGCGATATGCTCCCTGATCCAGCGTTCATGCTCCATCGGTGCAAACACTTCCATCTGGTTTTTCGTGAAGGCGGCGACCATTTCATAATCTACCGGACGGTCGGTGTAGAAGCAGCCCAGCGCATCGAGATACCGAGCGAAGCTCTTCGCCTGATTGATGTTGGAAAGCTGATATTCCAAAGAGAGCGCTTCAAATTCCTTTTCGAGCGCCTCTGTCTCGATGTCTTTCTCTTCACCCTGATGGGAATAGCGCGCATTCAGCGCCACGGCAAAATCATACAAGTGCAGGAAATTACTTGTCGAAAGGTAGGTGTGTTTGCTCTTTCGATCTACTGCACGGGTGCCGGGAACGACCGTGAGGGGAATATCCGCAAGGTCCACGATCTTTTCGATATCCGAAGCAAACCGCTGCTCCTTCTCTGCCATATCGCTGTAGGCTTTCAGACGGGGCACTTTGCCCACTTCGCCGTCGTCTTCCCATTTGCGGTACCGGACCTTGAAAGTGTCGATTTTTTCCTGCTCGTCCTTGTCGAAATAATAAATTGCATGGATCGCATTGTTCTTAAAATCAAAATCCGCCGCCATCGGATGCAGCTCGGTACGGGAATTCCTGCCGTAAGCCGTACGATCCCAGCACTGCAGCTCGTCGCAGAGTATGAGAAGGAATGCAAGCGGATGCTCGTCCATCCGCAACGGTCGTTTATAGTTTTTACCATTAAAGAAGGAAACGGCAAACTTGAAAAAACTGTTGTGCAGCAGGATCGCCGTCAGAGCGTCCACGTGCTTTTCGTTGATCTTTTCGATCCCGATCGAGTTTTCGATCTCACGGTAGAGCCGCGTCGCGCTGAAATACGCATGATCCATGAAATAGTTGAAAGTGTCCGGCGCGATGGGCTTATCGTGAATCTTGCAGAGCATATATTCTTCCGTAAAGTCATACGCCGCGCCGAGCTTCTCGGTGACACCGAAGGCAAAAAGCTCCTCCGTGGTTTCAAAAGGGCGTCCGTAAATCTTTATAAACTGCTCCTTTGCTTGCTCTCCCAGCTTTGTGATCGCGTCCACATCCCTATAGGTGAGAAACAGGCTGCCCTCGCCGCGCTTCCTGCCCGCTACCTCGTAGTAAGAGAGCACCTGCTCAAACGGAAGCTCAAAGGGATAGCCGATATCATGGAACAGAGACGTCAGCCCCCAGTATTCCAGAAAACAGCATGCCGCCGCATGGTCAACATCTGTTTTTGCCCCGTCCGTATCAAAGCCATAGAAGCGTTTGAAGCCTGCGCGGAAGGCGTCATTGGATTCGTAGATCGCCAGTCCCAGCGCAAAAACGTAGACCGAATGGGAATAGTGATCGCGGTGCTTCATGAGCAGAGAACTGCCGTTGGACTCGAACTCGGAGAGCAGCTCCACCATCTTTTTCGATTTGCCGTAATGCCCGAAGAACATTTCCAGATAGCAGTAATAAACGGTGTAGGCGTCCTCCGCCGCGCCGGAATCGATGAATTTTTCGAGTTCGCGTTCCAGACACAGGCGATTTATGTCCATCTGCATATTGTATGGAATCTGACCCGGTAAAAGGCTCGTTCCGTGAAAAGCGCAGTCTTTCTCGTCTGCACCGAATCCGAGCTCTTCGCATCTTGCGTGGAGAAACCGCAGCGCCATCGCTTTCAACCCGTGATCTACGGAGTCGTAATGCCGCTCAGGCTGGATCGGGCCGACGCCTTTCCCAACCGCTTTCTCGTTCCTGTTTTTCATCTGCTGCAAAGCTGTATATGCCATAACTTTCTTCCTTTCTCTGTATAAGCCCCGTGAGGCGATTAGTGCCCGCCGCTGCGCAGACAGAGATATTTTTCCTCGCAGGCGCAGCCTTCGAAGGCGTCCCGCGACCAATTCGCCACGCGGGATAAGTCGCCCTCGATCACAAGGTTTTTCAGATTCGTACAGCAGCCGAGGGCCCACGACTGAACCTCTTTCACCGAAGCCGGGATCGTCACAGACTCAAGATCCGGATTGTCTGCGAGCATGCCGGGCTTTATGACCTCCAGCCCCGGCTCGAAGCAGACACGGCGGATGCCGCAGCTGTAATAATCATATTCGTCGTCCTCGCTTCGAATCATGACGGCAAATGAATCCGGCCAATAATCAACACGGTTTATATCAGGAAATGAATCATTTCTGCAGGGTGATTCCGCCTTGTTGGCAGGTATTCAACACTGCTCAAACCGAACTGCTTCCGCAGTGTCGGCGGGTATCCGGCAGTCCACATACTTGACTAGCACGATATCCTCATCGCATAGATATGCATACACTTTGCCGGCCTGAAACAGTACCAGAATTCCGTCGTCACACATAAGGGCATCATAAACAGGGATCCCTTCGATACGATCCGTTAGTTCTTCTCCGGCATCCGGCAGAAAGCGTTTGTCCTGCTTATCCTCACGCCAGACCCATATCTTGCCGTCCTTGAGCCAAACGATACTTTTACCGCTTGGGGTAGCTGCTGCCGCCAGCGGCCAAAATACTGAATTCTGAGTATTCCAGCTTTCTTTGATCACCGTGTTTGTCCGCATCTTTCCGGACTTGTCAACGATCATCATTATTGAAGCAGGCGAAAAGGCTTCGGCCTTCGGCCAGATATACACGCCGAAATGACTGCCGTCCGGCAGATCTCCGTAACGGCGGTACACCGCATCATGCCAATCGTCCGGATCCGTCGAGACATTATAACGGAAGTCGCATTCTTCCCAGTTGTCTTTCAGATATGAAAGTTCGATGCCCGTGGTGGGGCGAAGCTTCATCGCTCTCCTCAGACGTTTTTGCTCTGTTACGAAGTACCAGATAGCTGCGTGCAGGTCGCGGAAAGAACGGAGGCGAGCCTCATCCGGTTCCTCCGACGATTTTTCCCGCTGTCTCTGCTCATCAATGTATCGAAGCAACCGATCCGCATCCGTTGTCTCAAACGACACGCCGTCATCAAGAAATCGGACCAGTTCAAATTCATTATGCACATCCAGCGTTTTAAGAAAATCATAATCCGGCGCGGGCACTTCGATTTTTTGAATTTCGGCATTGTATCCCCAGCCGTAGCGCTTTTCGTACGCCGCAAAGCATTCGTCCCTGAATTCCAGGTATCGGATGAAAAAGCCTTCACCGAGCCCGGGAGCGTTCACGTAGAGTACAGCATCATCCTGGGACAGGATCCATTCTTTTATTCCATCTGCGGTGACCCATGCGAACGTTTTCGTTTCGCCCTCTCCCAGCGCAAACACAAAGCGGACAAACCCCCTCAGAGTGTAGTCGTCGCCGACTACAGCCGCCTTATTGACCGAGTATTCCAGTTCCGCGCGATCGTCCAGAACGATACGCAAGAACTCATATCCTCTGTCGGCATGGGGAATATACATCGAAAAACTGTGCCGGAGCAGAGCGAGCTTTTCCCGGCGGTCGGCGCGGCGATACCGCTCCCACGGTTCGGCAACCATCATCTGCAGCAATTCTTGATCATCCATATAGAAAACCTCCGTAACTACTGACCTGTGAACCCGCCGGCATCATCGGAATAGAAATCACCCCGGGTACCGCTACTGATCTCGTAAGCCCTCGGCCGTCTTCAAGGTATACCGTCCGCATGGGAAACTCCTGCTTGTCTCTTCTCCGGGCGAAAGCAGTACCATGAATTCCGTCGAGCCGTCCATGCGTACGAGCCTGTAGCATGCCGACTTGTCATCAGGGGCAGAAAGGTAGAGCGTACGAGTGCCCGGCCCGTACGGTTCATTCTTCAGTGCCTCTTGTGGCTGGTCAGCATGGATGGTTTTGCACATAGTTATACATTTTCAGCATAGCAGAAGGATCGCCAAATCGGCTGGTCTGGCTGTCCACTTTTACCATCTTCCTGGCAAAGACAGAAAGAAAAGACCAGACAGCATCAACTGTCTGATCTTCTTTTCTGAGAATCTATTTCGTAGTTCCGAAAGTTCTATTCTTCCGTTTCCGCCGCTTCAAATACCCGGTCTGTATTGGCAAAAATCACGGCCAGTTCGCCCAGCGGGATATCCCCCGGATGATTTGCGCCGTTCATGATTCCATGTTCCTCCGCAAAAGCAACAGCAACACGCACGCCAGGATAGTATCCGTTATCATCCTTCAGGCTTGACCAGTCGGCCACCATGGCCGGATCATGTGCCTTCACTGCAGCATACACAGCAATATCCCTGTCAACTGTCTGCCCCTCATCCCAGCCCCATGGCAGAAAATACGCATTGTTCTCCTGCGGCATATCCTCATTGATCCCGTAGACATATTCTCTGTCAAACCCGTAGAGTTCCGTCAAGACCGCACGGAGATCTCCTACCGTTGCAGTGTCTTCTGTCTCATCGAACATGGTTGTACCGTACTTCTCCTTCATATAGGATACGGCATCCTCGACACGGTCCGCGTCAGAAGTGAAGGCGGGAACTGCATCCTCTGTAAAGGGTGACCAGGTAAGATATCGGTAAAGCCGTACGCCCCCATAACAAACAGCACCGATTGCCAGTGCGGCACAGAGGATCACGCATGTCAGACGAACCGCCTGTGACCTCGGGTTAGCCGAAAAAAGTGCTTTTTTGACCTGCGAAACGTCCGCAAACCGGTCCTTCGGCGCAAAACCGGTGCACTTGCGGATAATCTTATCCAGAGGCCGGTATGTTTTTACGTTCTTATTCTCTTTTGTGCTTCCGGTCAGAAGCCATCGCAGAAGAATCCCGAGAGAATAAATGTCCGTCCTGGCGTCTGTCTGTGCAAATCCGTACTGCTCCGGAGGCGCATACGCGAGGGTGCCGAAAAACACAGTGTCGGTATCGTGGCCGCTTCGATATACCCGTGCAATATCAAAGTCGATCAGAGAAACGCTGCCGTCCGGGCCGATAATGATGTTCTGCGGCTTGATATCCCTGTGTATGATCGGCTCATCCCGATGATGGAGATAAGCGAGAATATCACAGATCCTGGCGCAGATCCGTGTGATCTCTTTTACGGATAGCTCATTCTCCTGCGCATAGCGGTCCAAGGGCAGACCTTCTATATATTCCCGGACTGTGATGAGCACGTTTTCGTTCTCAAACGATTCCGTATACTTTGGAAGGCCTTTATGATCCAACCCGTCCAGTAGACTGCTGTTATCTGCGATCGTCCACAGATTGCGCTCATAGCATTTTGCGATATGGTTCTTTCCTTCCGGATCCTGTACAAGGAACGTCGTGATCCCTTTTTGTTCCGAAAGGCACTCCATCAAAACATACTTTTCCTGAAACTCCGCAGGATAATCCGCGCTGCTGTCGGAATCCAGAATAGATTGCAGAAGTTCATCACGATCTGTCATTCTTTCCCCCTATCAACGGCAGGTGATTATCATACAGAAGCTGCTGTGTTTCCATAAATGTTCTGTGATACTGGAGGCAGTACGCGATGACAGCATCTCTTTTCACACGCGGATGAAGTGCTGTTGCGCGGGCGACCTTCAGGAGCTGCTGTGTTTCATCCGCATTCAGTTCAAATCCAAAGGCAAGCTGCAGGACCGTATCGCGGGACGGATTTCTTGTCCCGGAAAACAGCTTGTGTCCAAAGGAAGATTCTATTTCTCCCCGCCGGATCACTGCTTCCGCTTTTTCGTTTCTTTCCTCCGCAAGCATGGAATTATATTCAGAGAACAAGGGCAATTCCTGCATGTCCACGCTTCCTGCAAGATATCTTTCTACAGAAGCCGACCTGAACAGCTTTGCCCACAGTTCCGAGGTGGATATCTTTTTGGATTTAACCTCATTCTTATCCATCGGATTCACCCCCCTCTTATATTACTTTCCAATACCCGCTTTTTCTTGAACCGACCCGTTCTATATAGCCGTTCTTACGCAAGTATGAAATATTATTCTCAACAGTTGTTTCCGCACAGCCAAGAATAACTCGAAGCTGCGCAGTAGTGATATTCGGATCATTTCTCATTTCTGTAATGATTTTTCTGCGCCGTTCATTCAAAGGCTTCTTATCCCCAGTTTTATTCCCCAATGCGATCTGGGGATTATGAATTCTCTGGAAGGGAATCGTCACAACGATCGAGTTTTCTCTGAAAGTAAATGCGTCTTTTCCATAGACTTCAATGATCTTGGGCACACCCCTGCCGGATTTTTCACTGATATGCAACTGCAGGAAAATCTCCGACAGCTTTTCATTAACCGGTATGGATTCTCCCAGAAAGAATCCTTCCATTGTCTGTGCAGGAGGTATAGTTCCTCTGGAGAGAATCTCTATACGATCGGAAAAAACCGAGATCATCGGCTCGTTCCCTTCGACCCATTTATTGTGCAGTACAGCATTGATAACGGCCTCACGAAAGGCTTTATTATCAAACAAAGGAACTTCCTTTCGTTCCACTACCCGTTCTCTTTCATCCGTCTGGATCAGATTCAAAACATCTCCGTAACGCAATAGTTCATCAAGACTATAGAGCAGACAGTTGTTGCCGAATTCCCTTACAGAAAACAGCGGGGAGCCTTTTGTCTTGCCATCAAAAATCGAAACACGGATCGGAATATGGGAATCATCCGATAAAAGCTGGGCAAGCATATTATACTCACCTCTGCTGGTTTTTAGACCAAGGTTTTTGACGAACGTTTTTTCCCGCAGGACAATTCCTTTTGAACCATAATAGCCAAACAATTTCGAAAAGGATAGTTCCTGATACTTTGCAGGCAAAGTCTCGATGGTTTCCGTCCTTCTATCCAGAATCTTAAAAAGCTGAATCTCCCGCTTCGGATAATCTTTCAGACTGGCTTTGGAGGAACCGATTCGAATATATCGTTTCTCTCTGAATGCCGTAGGAATCTCTTCTGCAGCTGGTATAATAAGCACAACCACACGGTTACCCTCGATCATTGTTTCCTCAAACGAAAAACTGATACTCGGAGACAGATTTCTGGCTAAATAATTCTGATATGGCTCTTTGTTGTATTCACGGTACTGATTGAAATCTGTTCCGACAATTTCGTGTGTATCATTGGCAACTCCCCATACAAAATACGCATATTCCCTGTAATGAAATGCTGCCGCATTAGACAGGGCAGAAACATACTCGCCCAATGCCTCCGGCTGAAACCAGTTCTCCTTAAACTCGAACCATTCCTGTTCATCATTATACGAACATAATTCCAAGACAATTGATTTAATATTCATAAAAGGTCCTTTCCCCAACTTTAATCCCCATATTTGCATTATAACACATGGGGAATAAGTTGGGGAATAAAAATGTTCGCATTTAGAACTGCAAAACCAAAGGGTATCGAATAATTTGTCGCATTCCTAGGTTTCGCGCTTCTGGAGCCAGTATTCATGCGGCTTCTAAAGCTTCAAATGCGAACATACATATGAACCCGCCATATGGGATCAGCTGTGGTACGATGCCAATGATCTTTGTTTACCGGCTTTTTCCCCGTCCCCGCTCCGTGATCTGCTTCCTGTCTTTTACGGCCTTCCACGCGGACCTGCGCTGCCGGTCCTGCTCCGCCGATTCGGCCTTGAACCTCTCCAGGGAAGCCAGGATGCTCGGCCGGAAGCTCCGCGCCTTTTCGAGAAGGACGGCAACCGCCTTTTTCAGGATCCGGATGAACCGGTCCTGCGTTTTGGAACAGATATCAAGAAAAGAGACTTCCTGTGGAATCTGTTCACTTCCTGGGCCACGGAAGCAGCCCGTTACCGCGCCGGCGAGATCTCCGAAGAAGAGTACAACACCTGGCGTTATCAATATCCGAAATTCGACAAGGGGAATATCTGGGCGGAAGTCCCACCGGATCTGAAATGAGACTGAAAAGGATACGGCTAATTGATCCTTCCAGAACGCAGAAAACCCTGCCGAACTGTTTTTTACATCAGTTCGGCAGGGTTGTTTTTTAAGATCTTATAGAGCCGTTAACCCCGAAGGTCACATAGAAAATGTTCCTTACGTATATCAGTTAAGTTCTGTGTGCATTTTGCCGGTTTTTTCTCTCAGTTATACTGTGTCTCTTCCCTTTCTGACCTTCTGTTGCCAATTTGTTGCCAGAGAGATAATTACTTCCAGACCATTTCAAATGTCCTGCTTGTATTGTTTATAATGACTCATCATAATCGATATCGTCCCAGTATGCTTCCGCCTCCTCATCCACACTGCTGACACCGAACAGCTTGTACATAAAATCTTCTTTTTCGTGATACAGGTTAACGATCTGTATCGTTTCTCCCTCGATCAGATAGAAAACATAGTTGTGCGCAACAAAAAGCCGACGGTAATCCGGCGTGACTCCATAGAGATCATACATGGAAACACCCTGTTCTTCTAAAGACTGGAGGGAACGGATTCTTGCTGTGATGGCTTTTTTTACCTTCTGGGCTGTTTTATCCCCATATTCCGCACATACCTGACGCTCTATCTTCTGGATTTTCTCAATAGCATCCGGGGAATATACTATTTTTTTCAATCTACTACCCCCAGTATGCGTTCTGCCTCATCTGCATCGATCCATCCTTCACGATCCGCACGGGCTTTTGCCCGATCCAGATCTTTCATCAGTCCACGTAATGCAATCATTTTATCAAGTTCGTCCAACTCCCTCATATCAATGATTGCGCATTCACCAACACCGTTTCGTGTCAGATAAACTCTTTCTCCGTATTTTACTTCTTTAATAACACTTGTATAATTACGAAGGTCAGATATTGGTCTTATATTCGGCATATTCGCATCCTCCTTTAAAGATAGGATACCATTCTGCAGCAGTTTTTGCAACATATTTACATGTCTATTTGCAGCAAATCTATAACTTAACGAACCATCCCTAATCGGGACGACGTCAACTATCCGCCTCACATATGGTAGAATTCTCAATCACAGTTTCGTTCCAAAACAATGATATTTCATATCGTCATTCCCTATTTCTGTTTACAAGAAAGTTCCGGGAGCCTTTATGACCCCCGGAAGCATAACTCTATTTTGTTATTTTTACCTTTTTCCCGATGCCCTTCTTCTTCAGAAGTTTTTTATATGTGGTCAGTTTCTTTTTCGGAACCTTAATCGTCGCTTTTGAACAAATAACCTTGAAGGCATTTGAGCCGACTTTACTTGAAGAGAGTTTGCTCGTTTTTATGCTAATGGTTTTCAGCTTCTTGCAATTCCGAAATGCATTTTTACCGATCGTTTTGATATTCTTACCAATAGTCACGATCTTCAGCTTCTTCACTCCTTTAAATGCGTTTAGCGCAATGGCAGAGACCGGAACTGATTTCCCTTCGACCTTGACTGTGGCAGGGATCGTGAGTTTGGCAGAACTATTTTTGGGGAGAAACGATAATTGCTTGATTCTTATTGACTGTATATTTAAAAGAGCCGATTGAATATGCTGTTGCATGAAAGCAAAAAGCCGTCCGGGCGACCGGGCGGCTTCGTTTGATGTGTTCCAAGGGTGGCTCAAGTTTCATTTTATTTGTCGACCATGGCAGTATAGATTATGCAAACGAAGACTGCTTCTCGGAAAGCCGCTGTTCAAAGCGGCTTTTTCTTGTGTCTGAGGGAATTTTCGTCGGATAGCATCCGTCAAAGCAGGCACTGCAGTACTCCGCGTTTCCGGACAGCTCTCCAAGATCTTCAACCGGAAGAAAGCCCAGGGAATCCGCGCCGATCATTTCAGCGATCTCTGGAACGGAATGATGGCAGGCGATAAGATTGTCCGATGAATCGATATCTGTTCCGTAAAAACAAGGATGCAGGAAGGTCGGAGCAGAGACCCGCATGTGGATCTCTTTTGCGCCGGCATCCCGGAGCAGCGAAATGATGCGGCCGCTGGTCGTTCCCCGGACGATGGAGTCGTCGATCAGGACGATGTTTTTTCCTTTCACAACTTCCCTGACGGCTGACAGTTTGATCTTCACCTGGTCGAGCCTGTCGCCAGGCGCAATAAAGGTCCTGCCGATATATTTGTTTTTTATCAGCCCTATTTCATAGGGGATCCCGGATTCCATGCTGTAACCAAGCGCTGCGTCCAGGCCGGAATCGGGGACCCCGATGACTATATCCGCCTTTGCGGGATGCTCACGCGTCAGGACCCTGCCGGCGGCGATGCGTGCCGCATGCACGGACCGGCCGTCAATCACGGAGTCAGGACGGGCAAAATAGAGGTATTCGAAAATGCAGAGTTTTTTCTTTTTTGTCCCGCAGTGTTCTCGGCGGGACACGACCCCGTCCCTGCTGAAAATGAGGATTTCCCCCGGTTCCACGTCTCGGATGAACTCCGCACCAACCGCGTTGACCGCACAGCTTTCCGAAGCGATCACATACACGCCGTCTTCGGTTTGGCCGTAACAAAGAGGGCGGAATCCGTAGGGATCCCTTGCGCAAATCAGTTTCTGCGGGGACATAAGCACCAACGAATAGGCGCCATCAAGGATGTGCATCGCCATGCTGAGCGCTTCTTCAATCGAAGGTGCAGTAAGCCGTTCTTTTGTGACGATGTACGCGATGGTCTCCGTGTCTGTGGTGGTATGAAAGATCGCACCGGTGAGCTCCAGCGCGGAGCGTAGCTCCGCGGCATTGGAGAGATTTCCGTTGTGCGCAAGAGCCATCCGTCCCTTCTGATGATTCACCTCGATCGGCTGGCAGTTGTTCCGGTTGGTTCCTCCCGTCGTTCCGTAACGCGTGTGCGCGACCGCCATCGATCCTTCCGGAAATGACGAGAGCACACTTCTAGTGAATACTTCACTCACCAGGCCCAGATCCTTGTGCGATACGAACATGCCGTCGTCATTGACGACGATCCCGCAACTCTCCTGGCCCCTGTGCTGCAGGGCATATAGTCCGTAATAGCAGATGCCGGCCGCATTGACCGGTTTATCGGAGAATACTCCGAAGACACCGCATTCTTCGTGTAAACTCATGTTCCTGTCCTTTCACATTCGGGATGACGGATCGCGATATGCGGATCAAAAGCAGGCATGAGCTGCAGCTTGAAAAGGTTCGCGTCATGCAGCCGATCAATCCGGCGTTTTTTCTCTGAGTCTTCGATCATGCCGGTACGGATATACCGGTCCAGTTCCTGATAGCTGAAGCCGAGATTTTCTTCATCGGTCATTCCGGAAAGCCCGTCGATGGGTGTTTTCTCGATCAGTTCCTCCGGCAAGCCCAGCGCCTCCACGCAGAGAGCCGCCACGGTAGAACTGTCCTTGCCGCCGGAGATCCCGACCACAGCATTGCAGTCCGGTCCGTTTTCGGAAAAGAAATCACGGATCCACTGCACACATTCGTCTTTTACTCTATTCGCTTGAAACACGGCATGTCCTCCTTCGCTATGTTCCGTGCCAATGAAAAAGGCGTCTTCGAGTCCATTCACTCAAAGACGCCCTTGCCTTCTATATGTCTATAATTATATACCCACCTGCTCTCCGGTGTCAAGCCGGTGAGACCAGCACCGATTTGTGTTTTCCGTTCCGTATTTTCCGTATTGTCCATATTTTCCGCTGCGTATTTTCCGCTGATTTCATCTCAGTTTCAACGCTCAGTTTCAATGTTCCTTCTGATAGGCCTTTGGGGTGACGCCTTTCATTTCACGGAAGGTCTTGGTGAAATAGCTGATGTCCTGAAACCCACAGTCCGCTGCGATGTCCGCGATGGACGCCTGGCTGACGGCCAGACGATTAGCAGCTTGCTCTATTCGATATTCCCGAAGATACCGAATGGGCGTCGTTCCAATGGTTGCTCGAAAGCAGCGCAGGCATTCGCTCTCACTGATGGAGGCGCTTCGTGCGATCGCTGCAGTATCAATGGCTTCTCCATAGTTGTCCATGATATATTGAAGCATTGCTTTGATGCGCTCACCGTCCCGCAGGTGCTTGGGGGATATGTCAGACTGTATGGAGATCATATGCTCCGCAATCAGGGCAATGGCCGTCGTAAGGGTGTATCGAACCTTTATATCATACTGTGTCGGCTCCTGAGCACAGGTCTGCCACGCTTTCTCCAGCACATCCAGCACATCTTTTTGCCATGGAATGCCTTTGTCGAGACACAAACCGCCAAAACCTTTATTCTGTATGACCGGCAGGACATAGTTTTGATTGAAGGAGTTCTCTGCACTGCCGCCGATAAGACGGGGATGAAAAACCAGCGAATGCAGACTGCAGCTTTGGGCCGTCAGGCCCTGGCAGCTGTGCAGTGCAGATGCGTTGACAAAGAAGCCGTCGCCGGTATTCAGATCGAACTGCTCGCCGCCGATCACCACGTGGATCGTGCCTTCTGTGACGATTGCTGCCTCCAGCTCGTCGTGCCAGTGCCACGGCACATCCCCTTTCGACAGATCGTCATAATAACAGGCACACGGAAAAGTGGTGGTTCCATGCTGAGCCTGCTCACGAAAAGATCTGTCCACTGTCGTATTGCAGGATAAAAGCATTCAGTTTCCTCATTTCTGAAGGTATTTTTATATGTTTTAGATGAATTGTTCCTATTTGCTAAAAAGATTTGACGCTATAATTATATATGCTTCAAAAAACTTCTGCAACATCAATTCAAAGAGGTAAATCGCATGATTCACATTCTTCTCGTTATCATCTATCTTGCGTTCATCAGTCTCGGATTGCCGGATTCCCTGCTGGGATCAGCCTGGCCAGTTATGCACATGGAATTTGGCGTACCGATATCCTACGCCGGAGCGGTGTCCATGATGATCGCGGCAGGCACTATCATCTCCAGCCTGCTCAGCGACCGTCTGACACGAAGGCTCGGCACCGGCAGGGTAACGGCCATCAGCGTAGGCATGACGGCGGCAGCGCTGTTTGGCTTCTCCGTTTCCGGCACCTACTGGATGCTGCTTTTATGGGCAATTCCTTATGGCCTCGGTGCGGGCAGCGTGGACGCGGCACTAAACAACTATGTGGCGCTGCACTATGCCAGCCGCCATATGAGCTGGCTTCACTGCTTTTGGGGTGTCGGTGCATCCGTCGGCCCAATCATCATGGGTGCAGCCATCACGGGCGGCATGGGATGGAACAGCGGTTATCGGATCATCGGCATCCTGCAAATCATCCTAACCGCAATACTGGTTTTCAGTCTTCCGCTGTGGAAGGACCGGGGCAAAGAGAAAAAAGATAATGGAGCAGCCCCTCTGTCCCTGCATCAGATCATTGGCATCCCCGGCGCAAAATCCATCATGGCATGCTTCTTCTGCTACTGTGCGTTGGAGCAGACCACCGGGCTGTGGGCTAGTACCTTTTTGGTGCTGAGGTGGAATGTCAGCGCAGAGCAAGCCGCGACGCTGGCAGGACTGTTTTTCATTGGCATCACTACCGGACGAGCAATCAGTGGCTTTGCCACTTTCAGATTCAACGACTCGCAGATGGTGCGCATCGGACAGGGCATTATGCTTGCGGGTATCATCATCATGCTCTTACCCATCAGCAAGACATTGGCAATGATCGGTATCGTTGCCATCGGTATTGGCTGCGCACCTGTCTATCCAAGCCTGATTCATTCGACACCGGATCATTTCGGTGCGGACAAGTCCCAGGCTGTTATAGGTTTGCAGATGGCCAGTGCCTATCTCGGAACCTGCCTGATGCCGCCGCTTTTCGGCGTGGTGGCAAATGCGCTGTCCGTCGGACTTATGCCATTCTATCTGCTCGCACTGCTGGTACTGATGATTGTCACACACGAGCAGCTTTGCAGGAGGTGATACTGTGTTTGCGGATTATCATGTTCACACCAGCTACAGCGACGATTCCGAGTACCTTATGGAAGAAGTCGTAAGGGATGCTATTTCTCTGGGACTGGAGGAGATCTGCTTTACGGATCATGTGGATTACGGCGTTAAACGCGATTGGGATGACCCGCGCGGCATACTATACCGCCGAGGCAGCTGTGGAGAGCCGGAGCACATGGCTCTGGCCAATGTGGATTACCCCCGTTATGCTGCTGAGATTGCTGCACTAAAAGACAAGTATAATGATCAGATCACCATTAAAATGGGCATGGAATTTGGTATGCAGGTGCATACTATTCCTCAGTATGAAAAGCTGTTTTCAGCCTGGCCTTTTGATTTTGTTATTTTATCCGTGCACCAGGTAGAGGACAGAGAATTCTGGACACAGGATTTCCAGTCCGGACGTACCCAGGCGGAATGCAACCTGCGGTATTATGAAGAAATCCTTGAATTAGTGCAGCAATATCACAACTACAGCGTCCTCGGCCACATGGATTTGATTTCCAGGTATGACAAGGAGGGCTCTTTCCCGTTTGAAAAAATCTGTCCCACCATTAAAAAAATCCTGATAACCGTCATTGCAGATGGCAAGGGAATAGAAGTTAATACATCATGTCGTCGGTATGGATTGAGTGACTTGACACCGTCCATTGACATTCTTCGTCTGTACCGTAATCTTGGTGGAAAGATTATAACGGTTGGGAGCGACAGTCACCGGAAAGAACATTTGGGAGCGTATATTGCAGAAACAATTAATATCTTGAAAACGATCGGTTACAAAGAAGTTTATACCTTCGAGCAAATGCATCCCATTCCGCAAAAAATTTGAAATCGGGAGACCGCTTATTTAGCGGCCTCCCGGGCTTTTCAATGATAATTCCCACTCCACTTTTCCACGAAATTAGTAAAAATCGCCCCGCGCCAAAGCCCGGACCAACATCAGGGAACAGTACTCATCCTATCGAAATTCAGCACCCACCCTCTGCTACGTCAAACCATGATAAATACTGG
>JAFTPT010000013.1 GCA_017463155.1 Blautia sp. | reverse complement strand
TACCCTCTGGCCGACAGCTGAGATCCACAGCGAGCGCAGCCTGCCGCGTTGGGGAAGAGTACAGAGATATGCTGGCTGCGTAGGGGCACTTGCAGTCGACGCCGGGGATCGCGAGCATAGTTTCATACGCGCAGGCCGCCTTGGAACGCACAGTGTTACACATTCAACAACACTGGCTTCTGTTCCAAGGCTTGGCCGGAGCATATGATAAACGACGGCGGAGCGATCCCAAGGAGACAAGCGTGTCCCGAGCAGCCACATATCTCGTACCTCCCCCAAGCGGTATGCAAGCGAGCCCCCATTTAATACGTTAAATTAGAATATGTCACACAAAGAGAGAGCCGTCAGCAGATTTTTGACGGCTCCCTTAAGAATCATCACGAATTACACTTGTTCATATTATACATGGTAATCTGTTTTACCAAAAAACTCCAGCCACTTTTTATCACGTCCTCACTTCTTGCTTCGATGATCCTCTTTCATGCAGGCCTGGTCAAATGTCTTTACAACATATCCTATTTCTTTTTGATCTTCTTCGCGGTGTATTTACCGTACACGGTCCCGTAGAATTCCTTCCTGAAGGGCTTGACGATGTAATAGTACGTGCCCTTGGCTTTCGCGCCGGTGTCCGTATAGCTGCTCTTGCTTCCGCCCGTCAGCGTCGTGATCAGCTGATAGCTACCGCTGCCGACCTTCCGGTAGATCTGATAACCCGTGCAGGCTTTCTGTGCCTTCCAGGTAATCGTGATGCCTGATGAAGTGGATTTCAGCGACTTGATAGCCTGCTTGGCCGGGGACGCATACAATGTATCACTGTAGGTGCCGGTGCCGAAGTACAGCTTTTTCTTGATCGTACGGTACGGTACGACCCGGTACCGGTACGCCTGCAGGGCTTTTACGCTTTTGTCCTTGACGCTCAGAGTCCCGTGTCCGGAGTAAGTCTTCCACTTGGACCATTTGGAGCCGACCTTCCGATAGACATAGTAGCCGGAGGCGCCCGCCGCTTTGGTCCAGGAAATCGTGTTGTACATGGCGTTGTTCGCACGGACCGTCACCGTCGGAAGAGGCAGATCCACCTTGACGGAGATGATCGGGGAGAAGGGGCGGAAGACTGTTCCGCTGTCCGTCTTCTTGTATGCCCGGATCTTGTACTGATTTGTCACACCCGGCGTAAAGTACAGCCCGTTCGCCGTATTCTCTACATCCGTGAAGGAGGTTCCTGTGAACTCTCCCAGTCGTTCAAAGCCGCCGGAGCCGATCTTACGGTACAGCACATATCCTGTGCTGTTCGTCACAGACGACCAGCTCACCTGGATCTTGTTGTAGGCAGTCTGCTTCGCCGTAAACGAAGCAGGAACGCCGGAAAGCACGGTCACCTTGCAGGTCGCTTTGAGATTCGGTGCCGCTTTGCAGGTCGCCGTGATCGTAGCGCTTCCTGCTTTGCCGGCTGTAATAACTCCGGAGGAAGTGACCGACGCCACCTCGTCATTGCTGCTGGAAAAACGATATCCATAATTGCCAAGAGTCGCCGGCGTGATCTTCGGAGCAAAGCTTCCCGTATCCTCCTGCACCATCTGCAGAGTCGTTCCGGAATTGGTAAAGGCCGGAACATCACCTGTCGTGCGAGTATGGGCCTTGATCCGCGGACACCAGGGACTTCCCTCGTTGGCATCAATCCATTCGCCGTCCTCATACAGGAATCCCTGTCCGTCAGCAAGTCCCGCTTTTGCGGTATACCAGGAATCCCGGAAAGTGTTCTCAACGTAGTAACGGATCTTGCTGGTGCCGTTGTTCGTCAGTACGATCGAATACAGGGTCCCCGGCGCGATGTCGATCTCCTTGGAAAGCTTGATCGTATCGATACCTGCGTAGGTCTGGGTATAGGTATCCGGGCTGCTGAAAGCCTTGACGCCGCTGGTCGGATCATTTCTGTCCGTCAATCCCAGGTAGACCTGGATACTGTAGCTGTTGTTGTTCGTCTCCGCCGCGGTGACGATCTCGCCGAGCTTTTCAACGTTTCCTTTCCCGGCCTTCGCCTCGAAGATACAGGCGACACCCTCACCGCTGTCCAGCCCGTAGGACGAAAGCGCCGTGGAACCATCATAGAAATAATTGTTCGGATATGCAGGTGAAGTCGTGGCCGTCGCGCAGAGTACGGTGCTGAGGCTCTTGTCATAGTAGGATACATAGAAGCAGCCGTCATCTCCCCAGGCGGGACCCCAGCTGTTCTTGACGATCCACGCGCCGTCCTGCGTAACCTTGCTGACATCGGCAAAATTGTTCTTTGAATAGGTGTCATCCCAACCGACGATCGTCACGGCGTGGGTCACCGCACTGGCCGTGGGACAGCTGAAGGCCGCCGTGTCGGCATTGAAATACTTGGTGTTCATGTTGATATAAATGCCGGCCGTGTTGTACTTCTGTACCAGCTGTTTGACGCGGGTCACATTGTACTCTGAGAACACCGCGTCCTGCAGGTATGCCGTTGTATCATACGCCGCTGATGCTTTTGCGGACGCGGAATAGCTGCTCCAGTCCGTCGGCGTCGGGAATTTGGAATCACTCGCCATGCCGGACCAGGATGCCAGGAACATGGCGCCGAGCCAGAAGTTGCCGCCGCTCCGGAAATCCGTATTCTTGCTGTTTCTGTCATCCGCGGTGTTGCCAAGCGGATCGTTCTGCCGGTTCGCCCAGAAGTAGGAAAGGTGCTCCTCCGACAGGTCATAGGTGCCGAGTCTTTGGCTGAGCAGGGAGGTCTCGTAGAGTGAGGCAAGCGAGAACGCCCAGCAATTGTTATATTTTCCCTGTGCCTTCGCTGTTGTCATCAGGTTCCTGGCATCATACTTCTCCGGAAGGGAAGACGCCATAACCATCACCGCATGGGCATTCCCCATATTGCTGTCCACATGAGGCATCTCGCCAAGCGGCTCCAGGTTTTCGAACGGCTCCAGCTGTTCTTCTTTTTCCTCCTCGGTCAGCGGGCGGCCCTTGATGTAGCGCACGCCCTCCATGGAGGGGTCTTCCTCGGCGGAAAGGTCCTCGTCGGCCAGTCCTGAGAGCAATTCGTCAGCCTCTTCCGGTTCCTCATCTTCCGCCTCATCCATCATCGCATCATCTACATCCTCAGGACTTTCATTCTCCTGCACAAAGTCCTCCTCCATTCCGGTGGTCTCCGGATCATCGAATGAATCGTCGAGGATGTCATCGGCCATCTCTGCCTCTTCGCTGCTGCCAACCTCTTCGGCCTCCTGGCCGGCACTCTCCTCGTAATAAGACAGTCCGTCCGTCAGAAACTCCTCGGCTGGAACAGAAAAAGTTCCCCCGAGCAACGCTGCTGATACAAATAATGCGAGTAATTTCTTTCGCATGCTGTTCCTCCCGTTCTTGATCTATCGTCAGAATATTTCCCTATTAACTCATTCTATATTGTAACATAATTGTTATATTTTGTGTAGTCTTCATTTTCCCATACAGATCTGCAGTCTAAATCGAGAGTCCGATCCTGAAGCTTCCGCTTCGCATCCTGGATAACCACAAACAGGATGGTTTCCACAAAGAACCATCCTGTCTCATTACACTTCACCTGTACGCCGGTTCATTTCTCAAAGCACTGCTTCCTGTAAGTATCTCGCCGCCTCATCTTTGCTTAATGAATAAAGTGATCCTATTTTCGTTATTATTTCCTCATCAGAATAGTGGAGATCCTCCCGGTAAGATTTGATCCTCCCGCGTATCTCTCCAAGCACGATTCCTTGTTCTATTCCTTGTTCTATTCCTTGTTCTATTCCTTGTTCTATTCCTTGTTCTATTCCCTGTTCTATTCCCTGCCGTATTCCTTCATTAAGGATCCGTTTTGCCTCATAATCCAATGTTTTCCCTACCATGATACCACCAACCTCTCTGCTCACATTTTTATACTGTGACGTGAGATTCACGATAACCTTAGCCGTCATATCTATGATAGCACGTTTCTGGTATTCTGTAATCAGGTTTTTTTGACAACGATGCTCTAATTCTTCCCGGATATAATGAAATTCGTCCGCAAGGCGTCTTCTTTCTTCGTCATTCTCATTGCACACCGGGATTTCCTGCTCCCTGTTAAAAATATAGAACGGAAGAAGAAATATCAGATTTTTCTCAAAAATCTGCCGGAGCGAGTAAGACTGCATCCTGATCACCGGTATCTTATAGGACACACTCCCACCCGGCGTCACAATCTGCAGCCGCATATGATCTTTTGTTATCGATGAACTGCGGAGATATAATACGGCTGTGTTTGGAAAAGAGACGATCAGGTTATTATCTATCATCTTTCCATCCTGATCTAACGCAATCTGGGCATCATACTCAAAAAGCCGCAACAACAGGCTGTGATCAGCCGTCGCCTGGCATTCCCAATGGTAACGTTTAGAACCAGTTTTTCCAATAACCAGAAAACTGGTATCCGTAATCTTTTTGTCCTCCTCCCCATCCTGACGGTTCAGGAAATGCTCATTTATGGAGAAAACGATCTTCTCATCTCCCGAATACTGCTCCCCAAAAACCTCATTGATCAGTGGAAGCATTAACTCTCTGCAATCGTTGATCATTGTCCGGAACACATCATCATATGGTGTATTCGTTATCATATGGTTCGTTTCTTTTTCATACATCTGCAATCCCTCCTGTTCGTAAAGAAAGCATAGCAGATGTATCTGCCGGAATCCATAGGAGATTTTGTCGAAAGTGGGGTTAGTTTTCGACAAAATCCGCGAATATCTGTGAATGATTGATATTTAGTTGAATTATCAGTTTTTATTACAAATCAGCGCCGTCGGATGCTTCGGCCGAGCTCCCGTCCCACTGGTATTTTTCCATGATCACATTTTCGCCGTCGAATTCTACGCCTTCTGCCTCGAGCAGCTCGATCTGGCGGTTGCCGCCGCCGAATTTGAACGCGTCCGCGACCCTTCCGGCTTTGTTGACCACCCGGTAACAGGGCGTCAGATCGCCGTCCGGATTGTCATGAAGCGCGTATCCTACGATTCTGGCCCAGCGGGGATTTCCGAGGATTGCCGCGATCTGTCCGTAGGAAGCAACCTTCCCATACGGGATCCGGCGCACGACCTCATAGACCTGCTCAAAGGTGATCGTCCGCTTCGGCTCCGGCAGATGCTCGAGGATCACGCTCCAGGCCTCTGCCAGCCGCTCCAGGCTCCAGGAAGCGTTCGCCGGACTGGTGGACGGAAGCTTCACGGCGTCGATTCCCAGCTTCGGCCGGGTATATTTCATGTAGTACTGATACGCGGTCGAACCGTTCACATAGATCTGCCGGATATCCCCGGCAAGAAGGATCCGGGACAGGTCGTTGACCTTGACATTCCGGATGCTGCTGTCCGAGGATCCCGTGATCTCGCAGCTTTCGATCACGTCCCACAAGGCAATACCGTGCCGGAGCACCAGCTGGCGCTTTTCCTCGATCGACTGTGGAACAGGCTCGTGCAGGATCATCGGCAATACCTTCCAGAACCGGTTCTGCGGATGTCCGTAAAAGAACATCTGCTCCCGGGATTTTACGGACGGAAAACTCCCCAGGATCAGAATTCGGGAATTTTCATCATACAAAGGCGGAAACGGGTGCACCTGTTTCATATTCAGCTCCTTAACATCAAATCCGTACTGCTGCCCTCCCGTGCAAGCAGCATCTGTTCCCGCGCGTCCGGAACAGTTCCATCGCCGCAGGCATACTCAAAAATCGCCTCGCACACGTCCACCCAGCCTTTAAAGCCAATGTGGACAGTATCCTCCATAAAGTAGGGCTCGTATTCACGGTCCGAAAAATCCGCGATCTTGGCGTCATATTCTTCGGCAAGCGTACGGACCTGGTCATAGTACTTCTTCCGGTCTTCCCGGTAGAATGCAATATAATCGTACCAGTAGCCGTTGACCGGCTCGATCACGATGAGGGGACAGATCTCCAGGTCCCGGCACATCTTAAGAAAACACTCAAAATCCTTAAATTCGGGAGATACGCTATACCCGGTCTTGATCCCCTCGTCCTTCACATCGTCCATAACCTTGACGATATAGTGATCATAGTAGCTCTTCTTTACATAGAATGGATTTCCCCCGCAGGCTTCCTCGCCGGCCAGAGACGCTTCCGTGCGGAGAGCATCAAAATCCGGCTTCTCTGCATTTCCGGTTTCTGCTGCCGGATGCAGAAGTGCGTAAACGCTTTCGCGAAGGGCAATATTCGACCGGTTTTTCTCCCGCAGGAACCGCTCATACAAAGTTGTTTTACTCCCGGTATCAGACGTTTCTTCCACATCTGTGAGAAACCGTTCCCGGTACTCTTTCACACGTTCCAGGGTCTTTGGATCTACGGAAAGAAGCTCCTCGGTCCTGTCGGCAATGAAGGTCTTCACCTCCTCCGAGACAGCCGGGTTTGCCAGCATGTCCAGGTAGTTCTCCTCCGAAAAGCGCGAGGCATAGGCTTCTTTTTTGACACCGGATTTCCGAAACCACTGGGGCGCCACGATCAATACAGCTTTACGGCTCGAAAGGGCCGGCTCCAGCGCCGCAAGCGCTGTCGCATGGTACAGGCTCTGGTAGTAGCCTGCCCCGATCAGCATCGGCCGGGCCTTTTGCCCCGCAAAGACCGACATCGGATGGAAGGGCGTACTTTTCTGGTGCTGCAGTTCCGACGACCCCATCACCGGAAAAGTGTTTTCATCCATACTCCCTTTCAGGGTTTCCATGGATGTATATTTTGCCTCTCCCGTCCACCAGGACAGAGCCTCGTGGGACTCCTTTGACCACGCCGCCGCATAAAAATGGACAGAGACCGCGACCACGGCTACCAGAAGAAGCGCCGTAAAAAACGCTTTTATTTTTCTCATAAATACAGTTTCTCCTCCATGTATCGCAGGCAGATATCCCTGTTACCTGTATTCGGTCAGTCTATGTCTGCGCCTCAACTGCTATGAGCATACCACACTTGGCCCGCCAAGGTCAAACACCTGCTCCCGGTGTGTTCTTCTCCACGTGGGCATGGAGCACAGCCTGTCCGAATAAAAAAGAGGATACCCCATTGTTTTGGGATATCCTCTGCTCTCTTCCTTCTCCTTATACCAGGATCTTTTCCACCGTATCGATCAGCCCCGGAACCGGATCATGATCCACCATATATTCAAGTCCCACATAGCCCGTGTAGCCTTCTTCCGCGATGGCCGAGAGCACATGCGGATAGTGGATCTCTCCTTCCGTCAGCTCGCCACGTCCCGGATTTCCGGCCGCATGGAAATGCCCGATCTTTCCGATACTGGAACAGATGTTCCGGATCAGGTTTCCTTCCGTGATCTGCTGATGATAGATATCAAAAAGGATCTTTACGTTGGGGCAGTCGATCTTGTCCATCAGGTCAAAGGCGTCGGCCGACGTGGACAGATGATAGCCGGGATGATCGTTGAGCAGATTCAGCGGTTCCACGACAATGGTCACGCCCTGCGCGACAGCCAGCTCCCCGCTCCGCTTCATGGTCTCGATCAGTGTCTTTCTGTGTTCTTCCCGGGTGATCCCCTTTGGAAAGCTTTCAAATTCCCAGCCCGCCTGGGCGATGATGGTGCGGCAGTGCAGCCTTTCAGCGACCGCAAAGCTTTCTTTAAGTCCGCCGAGATAAGCCTCCTGCAACTCCTTGTCCCCAGGATTCACGAACCGGGTACAGAAGGTGGCCGCCCGCAGCCCCGTCCGTTCAAGCTCCTTCTCCATGGCATCGATGTCCTTGTCCCACCAGGACCAGAACTCCACCGCTTCAAAGCCAAGCTCGGCCACCTGCCGGATCGCATCCGTACAGGATATCCCTGTATGCATAAATACAGCGTCCGTACACACCGAATAATTCAACTTTTTATTCTTCATCCTACCCTCCTGACCGGAAGTACCAGACAGGAAGGATGTCCTTCGCCGGTGTGCAGAATATGCGTTCCGCCGGTGTTTGCCTTTCCGATCTGTCTTCCCTGTTTAAGGAATGACGCAAACTCGTTGCCTATGCGCAGAAGAAGCGTTTCCCCTGCATGGAAGCGGACGCCCATGGGCCGGATCGCCAGATCTGCCTCTGCGATCTCGCCAGCCCGGACCGGCTCCGGCTTCGCAAAGCTCTGGACGGGGATGTTCTCTACGCTCTTCCCGGGATCCAGCGCCCGCATGGACAGGCGCAGCCGGCACTCGTAGGCCGGGAACGGACCCATATAGCGGTTGGGCGGCGTGCATTCCCAGTCAAGGAAGCCCCCTCCCGGCGCTTCTTTTCCGATCTCCGCAAAGAGATCCATGTCCTCGCAGTCTTTTCCCTCAAGGAACAGCCGGAGTGAAGAATATCCGATCACATCCAAATCCTCCGTAAAGGTATACCGGAACAAAAGGCATCCCTCCGGATCCTTTCCATCCCAGGATACGACAGCATTGTCTGCAGCGTCCGTCTTCAAGGTCATGTCCGCCGCATCCGCGAACAGTGCTCTGTATTCGGTCCCCGTCGGCGGAAATACCGTATCCTCGATCCCGGTCTCATCCTTCCCGCCGGGATCAAGCACCGAATAGCGCACGGCCGGCGTCTTCTCCCAGCCGTTGTCCTCCCCCTTCAGGTAGTGGTCAAAGAATTTCAGAAGATCTGCCTGGTTCTCCGGCCGGTAAAAATCCACCCACTCCGTGGAATTGTGGATCCGCAGCCATTTTTCCGAAGAGCCCAGTTCACGGTACGCGCGGAAGGTGCCCGGCGTATGGATCGGATTCGTGTAACTGGCCACGATGTAGGCAGGAATGGTGACATGCCGAAGGACCGCCCGCTTATTCTCCCAATAGCTGTTCATGACAGGGTATTCCTCCGCCATGGTCGCCATGTCATCCACAAAATTGTTGCTGTGCATGACCGAGATCGCCTGCCTCGGGAACGCATTATCAATGATGCCTCCCTGCAGGATCACCTCCCGGTACGCATCCGTCTGGCCCTCCCAGGGAGCGATTGCCGTAAGATGCGGCGGCTGCTGGTCCGCCGCGAACCACTGCGCGATGGTCAGGTAGGAGTTGCCTGCCATCCCGATACGTCCGCTGCACCAGCTCTGCTGCGCAAGCCATTCGACATAGTCATAGATATCCTTGCCCTCATTGGTCCCCCAATGATAGATATTTCCCTCGGACATGTAGAAGCCGCGGGCATCCGGATGGGCCACCGCGTAGCCCTTTGCACACCAGAGTGCGGGATCTACGCCCTCTTCCTTCTGCAGATGGGACAGATCCCCCTCATTGTAGACCCAGGGCAGATCGATATTGGACTTCCCATAGGGACTCCAGGAAATAACGACCGGAACCGGTTCCTTTGTGGCAGGCCGGTAGATGTCCGTGTAGATCGTCGTCCCGTCCCGCAGCTGCACAGCCGTGTCTCTCTCCCAGACCACGTCGCAGGTGAGCGCCACGTCCCCCTTCGGATGCCGGTAGCCGGCCTTCAGGGCCGTGACGGAGGGGTTAAAACCATTGTAGTTGCCTTCCGGATCATCAATGGGTCTTGGCTTTACCCAAAGCTGTTTCCATTCGCTCATCCGTTTTCTCTCCTCGTATAATAGTTTTATAAGGTTAAAAAATACATCTTATTCGTCCTTCTGATATGAAAGAAGGGATGGTGGAGGAAGGGTATCCCCCCCACGCTGACATATCCCATCAGCACCTTGACAATCGATCACTCGGCTTGCTAATGCCCATGATATAATTGCCCACAGTGTCAATCAGGTAATAGTTCTTGTCTCTCCTGTTGGGTCTATTAGGGCTGCTTCAAGTAGAGTCTGTTCCCCTGAGCCGGAAGTTAGCTTCAAACCGCTGGCTGTTTGCTGGAGTCTTTGGAC
>JAFTPT010000012.1 GCA_017463155.1 Blautia sp. | reverse complement strand
TAGTACTTTCCCCGACATCCGACTTCCTTCAGATTCCATCTCGCGATGGACACCCTTGTCTTCGGCTATATCCTTCCCACTGCCGGGCGGATTCCGGACTTTCACCGGTTAGAAACGTGCGCCGCCGGGCGCACAAGAAACTGCCGGACCTCTCAGGAAGTCCGGCAGTCTGCCTTACTCTTTATCAGTCTACCAGACGTCTTACAGATAAGATCGGTCTGTAGGTCGCGTCATTGCTGATCTTGATACCATCTCTGGAGTTGGAGGCATGTACGATCTTGCCGTCGCCCATGTAGATCGCCACATGGCCGCCATAGCAGATCAGGTCGCCTGCCTGTGCATCCGCATAGGAAACCTCTCTGCCGGCATTCTGCTGCTCATAGGAGGTCCTGGGAAGGCTGACGCCAAAGTTGGAATAAACGCTCTGTACAAATCCGGAGCAGTCCGCGCCGTTTGTCAGGCTTGTGCCGCCCCATACGTAGGGGTTGCCCACATACTGGGTCGCGAAATCAACGACGGAGGAACCGGAGCCGGAACCGGAGGAACCGCTCTCATAATCGGTCACCGTATTGCCGGTGTCGATCACGTTTCCGTATTCGTCATATTCGACCTCGGTGCTGCTGTCCGTATCGCTGTAGGATACCACATTGCCGTCCTCGTCCGTCACGACTTCCGTCTCGTCATAGTAGGCTGCCGCTTCTTCGGCTTCCTGCGCGGCTGCAGCTGCAGCTGCTTCCTCTGCGGCGATCCTCTCTGCTTCCAGCTGGTCCAGAAGGATCTGCTGTTCCACCAGGAGGTTCGCGTACTCGGTCGCCTGCTGCTGTGCCCACGCGATCTCGTTTGCGCAGTCCGCGTCATTGGCCTGCAGCACTTCCAGCTGGTAAGCCAGCTCCTGGGACTGCTGCTCCATCTCGGCCTTCATTTCTTCCAGTTCGGCCTGCTCGCTTAAGTACGTCTCGTTCAGCGTCTCGACCTCTTTGATGGTGTTGGCGTAAACTTCCAGGCTCTTTCTGTCCTGCTCGTACATCTTCTGCGTATACTCCGCACGGGTCAGAAGCTCGCTCAGGTCGTCCGCGTTCAGAAGCATGGTCAACCATGCGTCGTCGCCGCCGTTCTCATACAGATATTTGATCCTGGCCTTCATGGACTCGAACTGTTCCTTCTCGGCGTTCTCGGCCTTGGTCAGGTTCTTCTCGGTCTTTTCGATCTCCTCTTCCTTCTTGGCAATGTCGCTCTTCAGGACCTCGATGGAGACCATGATATTGGTAAGGTTGGCGTCCACCGTATAGATCTGCTCCTGCAGGGCTTCCCGCTGGGCCCACAACTGATCGATATAATTGTAGGTTGCATCCAGCTGCATGCTGGTCCACGCCTGATCCTCCAGCAGTTCCTGCTCCGTCCAGGCTCCTGCGCTGTTCGCCGCAGTCGTACTGACCATCAATGCCATTGCCAGAAGTAACACTCTCTTTTTCATCGTAATCACCCTCATTGCTGTTTTATTTTTGACTTACAAAAAGCTTTTCTCTTTTCGTTCCTCGTATATATTAACATATTGTTACATCATGTGCAAGGGTTTTTTCTTCTAAAGTTCAAAATTATGTAACAATTAGTAATTTTTTCGAAAAGAAAGGGCGCCAGACATTATGTCTACCGCCCTGTTTGGGTTATTTGATGAATTATCAGCCTTCTCTGAAAGGATTCATGGTCAAATTGTTACAAAAATGTTTCAGTATCCGAAGATGTCTTTCAGGATCTGGTCTGCCGTCTTGTTCAGGTATCCATCCGGATCCGCAAGCGTCGCGCGGTTCCAGCGCAGGTATTTGCCGTTCTTGATGTAATTGCCGCTGGAAGGATGGTATTCATACTTTGTATAACCCGGATATTTGGACATATACTTCTTGGCCAGCGTGACCGCCTGGCTGGAATAACTGCCGGAAGGTGTCGGCGTTCCGGCGATCTGGCAGCCGGCCTGCGGGGTGGAGTGCACGACAACGATACTCTTGTCCTTGCACTGTCCGACAACGATCCAGGTATGTCCGTCGTTGTAGCCGACATCGCCGGGATACAGCTTGTAGTTATCCTTGGAAAGATCGCTCTGGCTGACGATGGTGCCCCAGCCGAGGGATTTGTAATAGGAGCCGATCTGGCCGGATACGACCGTGTAGCCGTAGCAGGCGCCGCTCTTCTGCTGCATGACCTGATAGGCCGCCCAGCCGACAAATCCGGAGCAGTCAAGTCCCTTTGCCCGGTTTGCCGTGCTCAGGTCACGATAGTTGTTGTAATTGTAGCTGCTGGTCTGGCTGTCGTACCACTGTTTCCAGGTTGGGCTTACGCCCTTTCTGTTGGCGTCGTTCCAGCCGCCGCCCCACACATACAGAGCCTGTCCGACCGGAAGCATACAGCCAAGCAGGTAGTTGCGGATCGTCTTGGTGCCGGTGGATTTTTTGGCTTCCACGGCGTTCTTCTGCTTGGCGATACCGGTCTTGTCAAAGGTATATTCGATCCCGTTGACCGTCTTGGTGGTATTCACCACCATCGCACCATTGTCGGACGCATCACAGTAATACTGGTTTCCGTTCGCGTCGGTGACCCAGCCGGTCTGCTTGTAGCCGTAGTCCGTCCGGAAGTAATAATACTTGCCGCTGATCTTCAGCTGCCCGCGGGCCATGACGCCGTCCTTGCTGCCGCCGCTCTGGAAATAGCGTTCTCCTTTGGCGAAGGTGTACCAGCCGCGGATCATTTTGCCGTTCTTGTCAAAGTAGCGGTAGATGTCCCGCTTGGTATCATGGGCCAGTTTGTTCGTGTAAAGCGCGCCTGTACTGTTCGCGTAATACTTGTCGCTGCCGATCTTGATCCAGCCGGTCTGCAGAATGCCGTTGGAGGCAAAATAATAAAGCTTTCCGCTGATCTTCAGGAATTTCCCACGCACCTGGACGCCGGTCGAAAGGAAATAACGGCGCTGGCCGCTGGCATCCTTGCGCCAGCCGACCGCCATCGTCCGTTTGGACGGGGTGCTGTGCTTGGTAAAATAATAACGGTTCTTATTCAGCGTGATCCAGCCCTGGACCTGGACGCCGGTGGACGTATTGAAGTAGTACTTCTTCCCGTTCAGTGTCAGCCAGCCCTTCTGCTTGGTCCCGTTCTTGTAATAGTAGGTCTTGCCTCCGGTCGTTACAAATCCGTTCTTCGTCGCAGCCATTACCGTATGCTCCGTGGCCGGAAGGAACACGGTCCCGACGGCAAATCCAAGGAACAGCAAAAGAAGTCCGATCCTGATCTTTCTGGTCACTACTTTCATAATATAATTACCTCTGCTTCTGATCAGCGCCGATAACGCGCTGCCATCCGGTCAATAATTTACGATTTTGTTACAATTTTATGTGCCTATTATAGTACAAACAAGCTCATTCGTCAACACTTAAGAAAAGAACTGTAATTATTCAACAACAATATGTGGTATTTCCGGCACAAAAAAAGGCAGATTGCCACAAGGTCTTCTGCCTTTTTTTGAAAAAGTTTTTTCTTACAGCATTGATTTACGTAACTCTTCTCCGGTTTTTACACTCAGATACGCAGGCGGAATGTCGAAGATCGTTTTGCAGCCCTTCTGCCCTTCCGCATGCAGGCGGCAGGCCGCTCTTGCATAGGCGACAAGTACGGAGGATGTGAACTCGGGATTGGAATCCAGCTTGAGGCTGTATTCGATCACATGGCTGTTCTCATTCTCCCAGCCGGTACAGCCGGTACGGATCACAAAACCGCCATGGGGAATCCCGCTGTGATCTCTCTTCAGTTCCTCCTCCGAGATGAAATGCACGGTCGTGTCATACTCGTCAAAGTAGTTGGGCATGGTCTTGATCTCCTGCTCGATCCTGGAAAGATCAGCGCCTTCCTCCGCGACCACAAAGCATTCCCGGGTATGCTTTTCCCGGGTTGTCAGGACCGGATTCTCACCTCTTCTGACGGCATCCAGCGCTTCCTGAACGGGGATGGTATACTGTCTGGCGTCCCGGACGCCGTCGATCCGGCGGATCGCGTCGGAATGGCCCTGGCTGACGCCCCGTCCCCAGAAGGTATAGTCGGATCCCTCGGTCAGGATCACATTTCCGTACAGACGGTTCAGGGAGAACATGCCCGGATCCCAGCCGATGGAGATGATCCCGATATGTCCGCTCTCCCGGGCGGCTTTGTCTACCGCGTCAAAATGCTCCGGGATCTTTGCGTGGGTGTCGAAGCTGTCCACGACGTTAAACAGTTTTGCGTACTCCGGCGTCTGGGCCGGGAGATCCGTCGCGCTGCCGCCGCAGAGGATCAGGACATCGATCTTATCCGCAAAGGAACCGATCTCCGAAACGGGATACACGCCCGCTGTATCTGTCAGGATGGAGACCGCCGCCGGGTCCCGTCTTGTAAAGACGGCTGTCAGCTCCATATCCGGATTGTGTTTGATCGCACATTCCACTCCACGTCCGAGATTGCCATAGCCAAGGATGCCGATACGTATACTCATGTTTTTTCCTCCTGTTTATGTGATCTACTTAAATGCAAAAGAATCCGCTTCCGGGGCAGCAAAGGTTGCAGGCCAGGTTGGCCAGACAGATATTCATGCAGACGTCGCCGCCCTGTCCCGGCATCCCGCCGAAGGGACTCTGCATCTCCCTGTACTCGGTGCCGCCGTTCTCCATCCTCTGGAGGAGCATCCGGTACTGCACGTTGGACGGCTCCAGGTCGCAGGCCTGCCGGATATGCTGAAGCGCCGTCACGTTGTTCCCGGCCCCCATATGGGCCATGGACGACAGATAGTACCACTGCCCGTTGCGGCTTTGAAGCTCATTCAGCACGTTGAGGGCCTCCCGGAACATGCCATTCTGTATGTAATTGGCCGCTGCCTGCCTGCGGAGGCTCTCCTCGTCCTGATAGCCGCCTCCTGCGGAACTGCCGTAGCCGCCAAACCCGCCGTAGCTGCCGTACCCTCCGTAGGAAGACTGCGTGTATCCTTCTCCGGAGCGTTCCTTCATGATCTGGTCATAGGCCTGCTGGATCTCCTTGAATTTTTCCTCGGCAGCTTCCTTATCCGGATTGTTGATATTGGCATCCGGATGGTATCTGCGGCTCAGCTTCCGGTAAGCCTTCTTGATGTCCTCATCGGAAGCATCCCTGCCAACGCCGAGAACTCTATATGGATCAAACATCACTTGCTCTCCTTACTGCTCTTTGCTGCTCTTCGCTGTCCCCTGGTGATCCTCCTGAACCTTTCCCGGAGGGAGGTCCCGCTCTTCTTTTCAAAGCCTGTCCAGATTCCCGAATACAGGATATTCCGGAGAATGTCCCCGTACTTCAGGATCGGGAGCTTTTCAAACTCCCGGCTGACTTCGGCCATCATCAGAAGCAGCATCTCGCCCACCCGATCCTTCAGATCCTCATCCGATGCATCCGCGGCAAACGGATTGTAGCTGCCGTTCCGGATATCCTTGTCCAGATCGTCGTAGGCGTCCAGGATATAGATGAATTTGCCCAGATAGAACCCGATCCTGCGAAGCGGCTGCTCCCATACGTCCTCACGGCAGACGAAGATCTCCTCCAGAAGATGTCCAAAGCATCCCGCCACCTGATCGATGTCCGTGACGTTTTCCTTTTCATAGCCAGACAGCTCATTAAGGCACGCTTTGATCCGCTTCGTCTTTTCCGGATACTTTTCCGACAGCGATGCGGCCTTTCTGTGAAGGATATCGGCGTAGCCTTTCCGGAGCAGTTTTTTCTCATCGATCCAGTCGTCGATACACTTGTAGTATGTCAGCAGTATATTCATATCCGCGGCGTACTCTGTAAATTCATTTTTACGCACCGGATGCGGGAGGACCGGCTGGACAGCGCAGCGTGTCAGGCCTTTGCAGCCCTTCGGCTCGTACAGGCCGCTCAGCAGCAGGACGACGAACGTCAGATCATAGGTGAGCGAGGCTTGTCCGGAGAGGCCGTATCTCTCCTTCAGATCCCTGCAGAGTCCACAGTAAAAGGATCTGTACATCTCATAATCCTTGATCTTCAGTTCCGGTTTGTTTATCATGATATACCCGAACATCTTAACTCCTCTTCACGAACTTTGTATGACATTTGGGGCAGGTGATCTCGATCTTTCCTTTTCCTTTTGGTGCCCGGAGCTTTGCCTTGCATCCGGGACAGGTGTAGATATGGTTGATCTTCCGCTCGTTCATCAGGTTCTTTTCACGGTTCAGCTTCCGCCTGAGCCCCGCGGTCTTCTCGAGAAATTTCCTGTTCTCGTCATAACGGGCGGAAATGTTCTTTGAGAACATCCTGAAATACGTATATACGATCCCGAGGATACCCAGGAAATTGAAGAGGCTTCCCACCACCGGCACCCGGACCAGAAGGAACGACAGGACGATCATCACCAGGGCTGCGCTGAGCGTAAAACGCACAAGGGGATCGACCCCGTATCTGCCCTGCATAAAACGCTCGAATCTTTCTCTCATCACGCACCTCCTCAGCGATCGGAAAGGATCTGGAAGATATAGAACTTAAGATAATAGGACTCATCCGCCGCCCACAGGATCGGATGATCCGGCGCCTGGGTGCGGAACTCCACCTGCCGCAGCCGTCTGTGCGCGCTTCGGGCCGCCTGGGCGATCACCTGGGAAAAAAGCTCCTGTGTCATGAAATGCGAGCAGGAGCAGGTGGCAAGAAAGCCGCCTTCCTTCACAAGCTTCATGGCTCTCTGGTTGATCTCCCTGTAGCCTTTGGAAGCGTTTTTTACGGAATTCCTGGATTTGGTAAAGGCCGGAGGATCCAGGATCACCACATCAAAGCTTCGCCCTTCCTCCTCAAAGGCCGGCAGCAGGGCAAAAACGTCCTCACAGAAAAAGCTCACCCTGTCCGCCAGGCCGTTCAGTTCCGCGTTTTTCCTGGCCTGTGTGACGGCCAGCTCCGACGCGTCGATGCCCAGGACACTGGCCGCTCCGGCAATACCCGCATTCAGGGCAAAGGAGCCGGTATGCGTAAAGCAATCCAGCACATCCGCGCCCCGGCACAGCTTCTGGATCGCCAGCCGGTTGTATTTCTGGTCCAGGAAAAAGCCTGTCTTCTGGCCGTCCTTCACGTCCACCTCGTAGCGGACGCCGTTCTCCACGATCTCCACGGTGGTGGGGAACTCCGGACCGATAAATCCCTTATGGAGCTCCATGCCTTCCTGCGTCCGGACCTTGGCGTCACTTCTCTCGTACACGCCCCGGATCCGGATCCCGTCCTCCGAAAGGACCTTGATGAGCGCATCGACAAGCGTCTGCTTCCATCTGTCGATCCCCAGCGCCAGGGACTGGACCACCAGGACATCCTCAAACTTGTCCGCCACAAAACCGGGAACAAAATCCGCTTCCCCGAACAGGATCCGGCAGCTTCCCGTATCCACGGTGCGGCGCCGGTACTCCCAAGCGTCACTGACACGCTGCTCCATCCAGAGCGCATCGATCGACTGATGCTCATCCCTTGTCAGGATGCGAACGGCGATCTTTGAATTGGTATTGATAAAACCCTTGCCGAGCGGATATCCGTCATGATCGCGGACCAGTACGATATCCCCGTCGGAAAAGCTTCCCATGATGCTGGCGATCTCATTGTCAAAGATCCACATGCCTCCGGATTTCAGAAGCCTTCCCTCTCCCTTTTTGAGGGTTACGACTGCAAAACTCATCTGTTCATCTCCCTGCCGGATCGAAAAAAGAACCATCCGGATTATTATCCACCTATTCTATCACAGAAACCCATGCCTCCGCAATAGAAACAAAAAGAAGAGGATGGCCTTCCGGCCGTCCTCTCTCAAGACATTTATACTTTCTTTATCAGGTCTCCTGCGGCTTCACCTTCAGGATCTGCATCCGGATCAGGGCCGGCCGCAGTGCGTTGTAGACCACGGCCACGAGCGCCACCGAGGCCACGGCGTTCACAAAGGTCGCGACCGCGCTCATCTTCGCCAGCGCGTCCGCCATCTGCTGGGGCTGACCCAGCACATACTGCTTGTAGAAATATCCGACCAGCGGATCCGCGATCACATTAAAGCCAAGTCCCGCGACGGAAGCGATCACGCTCCATCTGAAGACGTATTTTTTGTCCGTGCTGTCGTTGATGCGGGCGATCCTGTGCGCGACCAGACCGGTGATCAGTCCGATGCAGAGCTTCAGGACAAACGTCTTCGGAGCGACCGTGATGTATACCGGATCGATCAGATCCGCGATCGTCATGCCGACGGCCCCCGCGATCCCGCCGTACCATCCTCCGAGAAGCAGCGCCCCCAGAACACAGAAAGCGTTCCCGATGTGAAGCGATGTCGCATCCCCGCCCGGAACCGGTATCCTGATCTGAAGGAATGTGAATGCAACAAAGCTCAGGGCCGCAAGAAGCGCCGTCTGTGCAAGTCTCATCGTTAATGTGTCCTGTCTGTTCATGTCATCACTGCCTTTCCTCTAAGTTGAAAGAATGATACAAAAAAACTGGCCATTTTTCAATGGCCAGTTTTTATAATTTTTAAGGGGTCAGTTTACCACTCTTCGTCGGAATCTCCTTCGTAGTCATAATACTCTTCGTCGTAGGAATCCTCGTAGGAATCCTCGTAAGTCTCCTCCGGAACATCATAGGACTCCTCGTAGGTCTCCTCCACCGGTGCCGCCTCTTCATAGGCAGGCTCCTCGGCAAAGGTCTCTTCCCCGTACATTCTCTCGAAGAAACGGATGGTATCGTTGTACAGAAGCTGTCTGGTCTGGGCGTCCACATTGACCAGGATATCCTCCTGTCCGGGATCGACCGTCATTCCGTCGATGCCGAACAGCTTCCTGAGGCTTTCATTGATCATGTTCAGCTCGGTGGACATGTATTTTTCGGTACCGTTCGGGACATAAGAGCCTGTTCCGTTGACCAGGATGCCGAGATACAGCTGTTCGATGGCATCGGAGAGCTTTGTGGCTGCGGTCGGATCAGCGACCGTTGCGGCACGCGCGAATCCGTCGCCCATCGCTTCATACAGAGAAGCATCATTGGCCTGGTATTCGCCCTCGCAGAACTTGACGGCCTTGTCATACTGCGATCTGGTCTGCTCGCTCAGGGACGCGATCATGGAATCCTTGTCGGTGCCGGTCACTGTCTGTGCATTCTCCACGGCCGGCTCTTCGAAATCATCCGGGAACTCTTCCATTCCATCCTCGGAGGGCTCCTCATCCGGAATCTCGACGACATTGCCGTCCTCATCGATCACATCGACCGGAGCCTCGCCGCCGTCTGTCTCCATATCGACCGTATCGTCCGGAACGTCCACGAATTCCTCGCCTTCTCCGTCGTCCTCGAAGGTAAAGGTCTCAAATCCCTCGTCGTCCATGCCGGTCTCTTCTTCAAGGGTCGGATCCTCCGTGGAGCTCTCCACGACGTCGGCACCGAGAACGCTCTCATCCAGGTCGTTCATGATGCTGTCCTCATCCGGTACCTCGACCAGTTCCTCCTCATCCTCTTCGAGTTCGGAGGCGTCGACGACCTCGCCGGAAACATTCTCATCGATGTGCTCGAGGGTCTCCTGCATATCCTCATATTCGTAATTCTGCTCGGCGATCTCCTCCAGCAGGGCTACGATCTTGTCCATCTGCTCCGGATTGACGATGAGGTTGTTCTCCTGCACGATGTTGTTGACGATGTTGTAGATCTCGTCCGCATTCTGCACATCGTTCTGGATGACCTCGATCTTGGCCTTGTTGACAACGTTGGTCGCGTTCGTCTTGCCGATCTCGTCCGCCAGATTGCCGGTGACCACGATCTCCTCCGTGGCGATCTGCTTTTTGGTCTCATCAAGCTTTGTTCCGCTGGCCGTCTCGTAAGCCATCTGGATACCGGTGAGGGCACCGGTCCCGGATACTTCGAACGGGCAGGCCGCGACGACTTCACAGTTCTTGACGCCGGAGGTCGAAAGGGTCGTGGCGATCATGTTGCCCGTGACCCATGTGAGGTTGGCCGTACGGACCTTGATGCCGCCGGAGGAAGTCGGTTTGACATACGCGCAGCTGACCGTCCTGGTACCGATCACGCTTGCAGGAACATAATTGGCCAGATGATTGCGCTCATCCTGGTTGGTGATGTACATGACCTGTACTTCGTCGGAATTGACCCGGAAATACTTCATCATGGTCTGTTTCTGGGCGTCCGTAAGGTCAGCGCCAAGGGTAACGACTCTCATTCCGTCTGCCGATGCCGGAACCGCACCCGCCACAAGGCAGAGACTGCAAAGCGCAGCCGCCAGTAACCTGCTCTTTTTCATTTTTCTTTACTCCTTTGTATTATGATCCTTTTCGGTAAGGTCCTTTCCCTTATCTGCACCCATTATAGCACGCACAGGATGGCTTCTGTAAAAAGGAATTTCACCCGGCCAGCCGGAAGGTCTGGATCAGCAGCAGCCAGCTCAGACCGTAGTAGGCAATGACGGCCACCAGGTCGTTGATGGTCGTGATCAGCGGGCCCGAAGCCACGGCCGGGTCCACGTTGATCTTCTTGAAAAACAGCGGGATCAGCGTTCCCACCGCGCTCGAAAAGATCATGGCCACCAGAAGCGATGCGCCGATACAGCCGGAAACCAGGAAGGAAAAACCGGCCGTATGTCCTTTGAGCATCATGATGTACAGGCCTACGATCCCGAACGAGAGACTGCCGAGCAGCAGGCCGTTGCATAAACCGATACGGACTTCCTTAAGTACAAGGCCGATCTTCTGCTTGCCGGAAAGCGACTCGTCCATCAGGACGCGGATCGTTACAGCCAGGGACTGGGTACCCACGTTACCGGCCATGTCAAGGATCAGTGACTGGAAAGCCATGATCAGCGTCAGCTGGGATACCACGTTCTCGAACGCGCCGACCACCGTCGATACCAGCATGCCGAGCACCAGCAGGGTCAGAAGCCAGGGAAGACGTTTTTTGAGGCTGTCCTTCAGCGGCTCCTTCAGATCCTCCTCTGCGGTCAGACCGGCAAGTCTTGCGTAATCCTCACCCATCTCATCGTCCACGACCTCGATGATGCTCTGGGAGGTGATGACGCCGAGCAGGTGGTTGCTGTTGTCAAGGACCGGGATCGAGTCCTCGGAATAGTCTTTCAGTTTTTCGATACAGTCATCGATGCTCTCATACCCGTACACATACGGATAGGAAGTCACGATCAGCGATTCCAGCTCCGTTCCCTGGCGGGCGATGATCAGTTCCTTCAGGTCGACCGCCCCGTAGAAGGAGCCCGTCTCATCGACGACGAACAATGTCGAGATATTGTCATTTTCGGAAGCCTGCTCGATCAGGGAGCTCATAGCCTGTTTGATCGTCAGGTTCTCGCGGATGACAATATAGTTCATGCTCATCCTGCTGCCGATCTCGTCGTCATCGAACGAGGCGACCAGCCGCAGGTCCTTGCGCGAATCCTCATCCATCAGCTCGATCAAAAGCGCCCGGCGCTCCTTTTCGATCTCACGCAGCACGTCCACGGCCGTGTCCGATTCCATACCGGACAGGATGGCAGCCGCCTTCTTGATGTCCATTTCGGACAGATAGGCGCTTGCCTGGTCTTCATCCAGGTACTCAAAAATATCTGCAAGGACCCCCATGTCCATCACGATATAGAGCTTGCGCCTTTCCGCCGGTGTCAGGTCGGGAAGAACTTCCGCGATATCGTTCTCATGGTAATCGCTGAGCTTGTAGCTCATAGCTTTAGGGGAGGCATTGCTCCGGATGATCCGGATAATATCTCCCCTGTAATTCGGTCTTTGCAGATTCACTTCATTCTCGGACTGTTCTTCCGTGTTTACACGCTCTTCATCCATGTCCGTTTCCTCCTTTCGCCTCATTCACGAACGGACGGAACCAGACTGCCGCTTACGCGCACTGCTCACATGGAGAAAATGTCCGCAGGCGACAGAAAAGACAGCCGCTGTATGATGTCAGCAGCCTGCCGGATCCCATCCGTATTTCTACTTCGACCATGACTATCACAACTGTCCACTCTGTTCACCTGCCTTATCATTTTTTATTCATTTTATCACAAGATGACATCCGATGCAAGCGCTCCGGAGAGTTCCTGGTTCTCGGTTTCTGTCGTCTGATAGGTTCTTGCGATGCCCTGCAGATCAGTCACATGTTCCCTGATCATGGCGTGGATCCTGGCCATGTCGCCGGACAGCGCCGCAAATTTCGTTTTATACGAAAGAGCCGCCTCACCGCTCCACATATCCGCGGAGATCTCCCCGATCAGGTTCAGCATCCGGTCCGTCAGTGTTTTCAGTTCCCCGCCCTGGTCCGACAGCGTGGAGGCTGCCGCCAGAAGCTTGTCCGATGATACCTTAAGAATGATCGCCATGTGATCCTCTCCTTTCATGCGCGGCTTCTCGCCAGAATCGTGTTGGCTTTCTCTGCCGCCTCGTATTTGTTGATCATATTATCCAGTGTCGCTCCGTAGGCACGGACCGTGTCGGAAAACAGGTCCATCTTTCCCCGGTCCTCCTTGAAGGCCTGGTAAAACGCGTCATGGGACTCTCCTTCCCAGCTGGCGGCAAGCATGCCCACCGTACTCTCCAGTCTCTCCAGAAGCTCCCTGAATTGTCCGTTCGCCTGTTCCAGTTCCTCTCTCCGGCTGCGGAGGGCCGCACTGGTCACTCTGATCTCTGCTGCCATATCGTTTTCCTTTCTGCATTTAATCCATTGTCTCACGGTTCCTTGTCCGGGCGATCGCGAGGGCCTGCATCTCCGCCCGGTAGAGATTCGACGCGGTCCTGCGGATCACATCCGCCGCCCCGCACAGGTCGTTCCCGCTGCGGCGGATCTTCTGCCGCAGGCTTTTTCCCTTACTGCTGAAAATCCCTGCAGAGGTTCCCTTCCATGCGGAGCCGGTTCCGGAAAAGATCCCCGCGGCCGTCTGATCTGCCGCCCTGATCAGATCCTTGCCGGCACGGCTCAGGTGATCCGCCTGCTGCAGTGTCTTCTTGTAATCCATGTAGATCTGATACTCTGTTTTCATCTCTTTTGTATTTCCTTCCTTGGTAGCGGTTTTGCTTCACAGGAACAGTACACAAAGTACGATCCTATGAAACAAGGATGTCTCCGGGCAGCATACCGGCTTCCTCCGAAGCCTCGGCTTCGGCCTTCCGGTAGACGCCCGCCATGACGCACATCTGGCCCGGCCACTTTTCCATCTGCCGAAGCACCCGGAATGCCTCCTGCTGGATCTGCTTCTGCAGGGCGATATGCCGCGCGGCCGCTTCGCCTTCCCAGCTCCGGTGGCAGGCGTTCCAGCTGCTTTCGAGGCCCTGCAGGGACCTCCGGATGTTTCCGAGAGTTCCCTGTATCTCATCTGCCTTTTTTACGATCTGCTCCGGAGATACCTTAAGCTGAATATCCATGTTGTTCTCTTCCTCCTCTATACGGCCGCCCTGCTGACAAGTCCGCCTGCCGCCGCTTCCTCCCTCTGGAACGTAGTAATGATCCGGTCCTCCCACGCATACAGATTTTCCAGATCCGCACAGATCTTTTCAAAAGAGGCCAGCCCTTCCAGGACCCTTGTCTCAAACTGCGAGGCCGCTTCCCCGCTCCAGCCCGCAGCCAGAGCACCGACTGCCGCCCTGAGCTCTTCGATCTGCTGCCGCAGCTCCTCCTGCCGTCTTCCCGTCTCCTCCCATCCGGACCGGATCCGGTCCGGGTCGACGCGGATTACTCCCATATTCTGTCCCTTCTTTCCTACAGCAGCATCAGGCTGCTGCCGTTTCTGATCCCGCATTCCTTCATCGTCCGGCCGCCGGAAAGGATCCGGCCGCTGTCCGCGTCCAGCAGGACGAATCCGTCCTCGTCCGGTCCGTCCTCATGTGTCATCATCCGCAGGCTCCGAAGGAGCGACCGCCGGATATCATCGGCCGTCCCGTCTTCCCTGAGCCGGAAATCAATGGTTTCGTGAAGAACCGGGATCCGTATCTCCACAAGTATCATATGCTTTTCCTCTTGTCAGCCCCTGGCAAGGGGCACAAGGATCCTCTCGGCCGGACCGCTCTCAGGTCCGTGCGAAAGCTGTCCGATCCCCGGTTCCAGCTTCCGGCTTTGCTCACGATAGTCCAGATATTCAAAATCCAGCCAGCTGTCCTCCGAGGCTCTTCCGCCGAAACGGATCCCCTGTCTGTCCTGTACAAAGAAACGGAAGGCCGGATAACCGGACAGTTCCTTCTTCCTGTTCCCCGCCGCGATGGCAAAGAAGTACAGGTTGTGAAGCGCTCCTTTTTCGAAGATCATCTCCACAAAGCCCTGCATTCCCTTCCTGGACCGGTAGACCAGCTCCAGAAACCATTCGAGATCCGGGATCAGCAGAAATACCGGCGGGTACATGCCGGACATTCTCCGGAACAGTTCCGTTTCCTTCATGCCCTCAGCCATGAAGGACTGCTTGGCCTGGTTCCTTTCCTTTAAAAGCGGCGTAAGCTCATCCCTGAAATACCGGAAGATCTCGTCCTCCGTCCTGAGGAATACAGCTTCCCCCGGCATCTCCCGGTTTCCATAGGCGGAACGGTCCATAAAGACCGTCGTGCCGTTTTTCCTGGCGGTCATTTCAAGCAGCACGTTCAGGAAATTCCTTCTGCCCGTCCCTCTGCTGCCCGTGATGAGGAAACAGAAGATCCGGTCCAGCGGAAGTGAAAAAACCTCCGCGGTCGTCATATCGTACCCGCAGGGCAGGCAGGCGGGCGATTCCAGAGCACGTATCGTCTCCGGCAGCACCGCGAAATTCCCCGTCTCCGGTCTTTCCGGCAGCGATGGGATCTGAATCGCCCGCTCCCCGGCATGCTCATGATGAAGCGCCGTAAGCTCTTCCTTCAGGAACTCCTCCCGCAGGGCTGGCTCCTGAAGGGCACCCGGAAGGATGGTCTGAAATTCCAGGACCCGTCCCTCATATTCCACGGCGCCTCTTCCGGGAATGCCCCTCTCCGGATCCGGCAGAGGCCCGGTCCCCCGGAACACCTCCATGTAACCGTAGCGGTCCGCCATCTCCAGGCAGAAGACCTCCGAAAGGTACTCCGTGTACCGGCCCGGCAGGTCACGTGTCCCGATCCCGTTCGCCGACAGGACCAGATACAGACCGGCGGACGGTCCCTCCTGAAAGAGGAGCCGCAGGTCCTCCTCGTACCGTTCCTTCGTCTGCTCCCGGAAAAGCTCCAGATGGTCGATGACAAGCAGAACGGCGGGGCGTGAACTGCCCGGAGGATCCGCTCCCTGGCGTTCCTTTTTCCGCTCATTCAGCATCCTGCGAAGCATCCGGAACATCCGTGCCGTCCTGTCCGCATCCTCCTCCGTCAGGTAACCGCCCGTGTGCGGTGCCTCCGAAAAGGCTTTCAGTTCTCCGCTCCCGTAATCCAGGATATACAGGAAGAGTTCCGACGGCCGCATTTTCAGGCAGAGCTCCAGCAGGAGCTGCTGGAGAAAGACGGTCCTTCCGGATCTCGGCAGGCCGAATACCGCCAGATGGCCTTCCGGCGGCAGCAGAAGCGTAAGCGGGATCTGCGTCTGGTTTTCGGGATCGTCCAGCATTCCGAGCAGAAGCTCCTTTTCTCCTCTTCCGCTCCCCGTCTCTTCGATCGTCTCCTCCACCGCTGCGGCAGGAAGGCATGCCGGGAGATACGGCAGCCAAAGATAAAATGTCTGCCGGAAGCCGAAGCTGTCCGCCGTCTTTTTCAGGTATTCCCGTACCGCCTCGAGCTGTGCGCGGCCTTCCCCCGGCCTTGCCCCTTCCCTGGTCCGGTTGATGAGAGGGCGGCCCGACAGGCCCACAGGAACAGCTTCCTCCTCCTTCTCTTTGTCCTCCGACGGGCAAAGGGCTCCGCTGTAGCCGGACTGGAACAGCTCGAACCGTTCGTCATTTCCGACCTGCAGATAGCCTCTTCCCGTCCGGGTGATGCCGGCCGCGTCCGGTCTGTGCAGGAGTTCCAGACTGTCGGAGCGGTCCTGCACCCGCAGGCAGATCCGGAAGCGGGTGTTGCTTAGAATATGCTCATCCACCGTCCCCGCCGGCTTCTGGGTCGCCAGGATCAGATGAACGCCGAGGCTTCTCCCCACCTGCGCGACGCTGATCAGCTCCTGCATAAATTCCGGTTCCTCCCTTTTCAGCTCGGCGAATTCATCCACGATCAGGATCAGGTGCGGGATCGGAACAGGGGCGGTACCGGCGCGGTACAGTTCCGTATAGGCGTCAATATGGTTGATCCCGTACTCACGGAAGATCCGCTGCCTTCTTTTGTTCTCGCTCTTGATCGACACCATGGCCCTCCGGACTCCTCTTTCCGACAGATTGGAGATCTCCCCGATCATATGCGGCAGTCCCTCGAGCAGGCCGGCCATCCCGCCTCCCTTGTAATCGATCACAAAAAAGCAGACGGCATCCGGGCTGTACTGGACTGCGAGAGAAAGGATAAACGTCTGGAGTGTCTCACTTTTTCCGGATCCGGTCGTCCCGGCTACCAGCCCGTGGGGCCCGTGATACCGCTCATGGATATCCAGGTAAACCGTCTCTCCCCCGCTGCCCCGGCCCAGCATACCGCGGATACCTCGTGTGGTCCTGTTCTTAAGCCATCTTTCCCTGGCTCCAAGTTCCTCGGCACGGGCCACCTGGTACATATCGAAAAAAGTAAGAAGATCGGGAATCTCTCCTTTCTTCCCTCTCTCCCTGACCCGGCAGTTGGACAGATGCCTGGCAAACCGTTCCGCCTTCTTTGCGTCCGGCCGGTCAAAATCGACCGGGATCCGCCGGATCCCTTCCGGGAGGACCCGCACGATCCCTCTGAAATCTTCGTCGTTCTGCACAAAGCAGGCACATTCGTTGGGAAGCTCCTCCTGCTCGTCCGCCAGGATCAGTGTCGTGATCCTGTACCTGCCGGGCTGTCTGAAAAAGCGATACGCTGTCCCGTCATCTTCGAGAAGGGACGCGTCCGAAAGGAAGAGGAGAAAATGCGGTAAGTCCGGATCCGCCGGTGCCTCCTCCATATCCCTGTCTTCGATCCCGGCGTTCTGTACAAGGTCATAGAGAACGCCGGATGCATCCTCCTCGTTGTCGGCCATGTAGCGCAGTTCTCCCCCGTCCTTCCACACGTGCGGAAGCCACCGCAGTTCCTGCTGCAGCCGGGAAAAGAGTGCATCCTTCCGCCTGGAAACAAAGGCGATCCTGAGATCTGTGTAACAGTCCGCTGCCGCAGCCTGCACGGCCAGCGTCCGGACCAGCGTCTCGCAGCCGCCTTTTCCCGTGCCTCCCACCAGGCCGATCAGCGGAGTGTCCAGAAGATCCAGCAGGATTGGGATTCCCCTAAGCGTCTGGTACCTTCGTTTCAGCTCTGCCGGCCTGTCCCACAGCGGATTTTTCCTGACCATGAATTTGTCCGGCGGGATCCGGATCTCGGTGGAAAAGCAGGCTTCACCAAGGCCCAGCCGGAGGGCAAGAAAATCCCCGTGTTCCGGGTTCCGGTTCCACAGTCCTCCCCGCTCCGTACCTTCCTCTGTCGTCCCCGTCCGGGAAAGCGGTGCCGGATACAGGGCCAGAAGTCTCTGCCTCTCCCCGTCATAGCCGTCGCGCAGCTCCTTTTCCCTTGCGGCAAGGTACCGCTCATAGGCAGAGGTGGATTCATTTTCTTTACTGATCTGTTCTTTTCGTTGGTGATAGATCTGGAACAAAGCCCAGAATGCTGCCAGAACGGCAGAAGAGGTGGTCATCAGAATGCCCGCGTACAGGAATGTTCCTCCCGATGAACCGCTGCTCCGGTAAGAAAGGGCCATCAGGAAGCTCCCGAGCAGCATGGGAAGCATCATGGTCAGGGACGGGCCCGCCGTCAGCCAGAAGGAGGCGGACTCCTTGTCGGGAAGGGACGGAGGCTCCTCAATCTCAATCTGCTCCGCTCCCATCCCTGCCGCGATCCTTGGCGACCGGTGGATCAGGGTGATCCCGCTCTCCCGCGGGGATGGCAGGGCGCCGGAGTCTCCGGCGGTTTTCTCCTGTCCCATGGGAAGCAGGCATGGATGGACCGTGACAGGATCTTCCCGGCAGTCCACGGCGATATACCGGCCAAGCAGCACGAGCTGCAGCCCGACCACATGCACCCGGTCTCCGAACGACGCCGTACAGGTCTTCCAGACGATCCGGTCATTGACATAGACGCCGTTCTCGCTCAGATTCCGGATCTCCCAGGAGGTTCCTCTTCGGATCAGCACCGCATGCTCGGAGGAAACCAGGCTGTTCCTGCACCTGATCAGGCTTGCCGGACTCCGCCCAATACTGACCGGAACGCCGGAGGGTACATGGTATTTGGAGAAAGGATACAGCTGCCGCTTGATCTCTGTATAGAGGAGCGGGATCCGTATTTCCCGTCCGGCCCGGATCTCCAGCCTCCCGTTCCCGGACAGGACGATCCTTCCTGTGACCTCCCGCCCGTCCCGGAAAAGAGCGTATCCCTCCTCCGGGCAGATCCTCCATGTTTCCTCCAGCACTTCAAAATGAACAGAGAGAGCTTCGTTAAGTCCCAGGAAAGTCCCGGGGAGCACCACATAATGATCTTCGTTGTTCTTGTCCGGAAGCCGTTCCTCCCGGCAGCCCTCTTTGGTAAAAAACGTGATCTTCATACCCATCAGCGGATCTCCAGCTCCAGTTCCGTATCACCGATACGGATCCTGTCTCCCGAGCTGACCTTCTCCTTTCCGCTGATCTTATGCCGGTTCAGCCACGTCCCGTTCCTGGACTGCATATCCTCCAGGAACACGGCCCCGTCCTCCAGGGAAAACCTGCAGTGATGGCGCGAAACAGCCGGATCATCCTCGATGACCAGGTCGCTCGACTGGCTGCTCTTTCCGGCCACGAGGGCGCTCCGGAGCGGCATCTGGTAGTCTCTGGCCGGTTCCTTCAGCGTCCGGAGGACCAGGAGCTTCTCCTCGCCGGGCTCCGGGAACAGAAGCTGCGTCACTTCTTCATCTGCGGATGATTTTCGTGTCCGGGCGGAAGGCGGCTGCTCTGTGCGCCGCACCGGCATATCCGGACCGGAGGACCGTTCCGCAACGTCCGCGGGTGCATCGGGCTCTCCGAACAGGCTGAACGGCTCCGGCTCCGTTTCCGCCGGTGCCTCGTCCTTCTGCATTTTCCGGTAAAAATAAGCCGCAGAAACACCTGCCGCCAAAAGCAAAACAGCAAAGAGCCACAGGAAGAGCGGGATCCCCAGGGGCGCCTTCTCTCTTCCTGTCAGGATCTCCCACAGGGAATCCGCCTCCCGTACAGGGACCGGTGTCGGGGAGATCGTCCGGACAAGAGCCGGAGGTCTCGTCGGAACCGGTGTATTCGTCGGGACCGGCGTCGCCGTCGGAACCGGCGTCCCGGTCGGAAGCGCTGCCTGGGGCATCCGCACCTCGTGGTTCAGTACTTCCCGGCTTCCATCCTCCATGGAGAATGTGAGCTGCAGGTTCCTGAGGCCGCCATCGCACTGGTCTGCAGGCACTTTTACACATAGTTCAACCTGCGGCTTCTGTTTTTCAAGCATCTGCAGCAGTTCCTCCGGGGCTGTCTGCTCCTGCAGGAGCAGATAGGCACCGCCGCTCCGGCGGGCCAGGGATGCCAGAGAGCTCTGTCCTTCCGGATTGCCGTTCCACAAAGAGCCCAGCGAAAAAACCGGGATCTCCTTCTGCCGGAGCGTCTCAATGACTTCCTCCTCCGTGAGGCCGCCTGTCTTTGTCTCGCCTCCGTCGGACGCGATGATCATCCGGTCATAGCAGGGCTCTTCCGCGGCCGGGAAAACTTCCGCCGCCACAAGCACCGCCTCGGGCAGATATGAATTCTGATCTGTAAAGGGAAATTCCTGAATGGCCTTACGGACCTCTTCGGCAGAGGTCCCGAAGGGCAGAATTGTCACCGGCTGTTCACCGAAAACAGCCAGGCAGAAGGTCTCCTCCGGACTCCGGTTCTCGACGACCGCCGTCAGAAGTTCACGGATCTTCTTCTGGCTGCTGCCGGAGATCGAGCGGGAGTTGTCGACAAGGAGCATGGTCCTGACCTTGAAGATGGCGTCACGGGTCAGAGTCACATCCGCCCTGGCCGTCCCGAGAAGCCCGGAGACGTCCGCCGCAGTCCCGGAAAGGCCGCCCGCAAAAAGGCAGATCCCGTCGGCCTCTGTGGCAGCGCGGGATTCCATCAGGAACGGCTCCGCATGACACCGTATGGTAAGAGATAGTGCAGACAGCAGCAGGCACACAAGGAGTCCTGTTTTTTTCATGTGCTCGTCTTTCTGCAGGGTTCGATTCTTGATCCGGTCGGATACTGTCTACATGGTACTCTCCTTTTGTCCGGGGTGTCAACAATTATAAATCGCAAGTTTCGACATTATATAAGCGAAAAAAGATAACCGGCCGGGACGCTGCATCGCAGCATCACGGCCGGTCCGTTCATGGCTTCTGTTATTTGATCGGTTCAAAATCCGCGGCTCCGTGTTTGCAGAGCGGGCAGATAAAGTCGTCGGGAAGGGTATCACCCTCATAGATGTATCCGCAGACCTTGCAGACAAAGCCTTTCTTTCCCTCCGTCTCGGGTTTGGGCTTGACGTTCTTCTGGTAGTAGGTGTAGGTCATGGTGTCCTTGTCGGACATGACCCTGGCCTCGGTCACCAGGCAGATGAACATGCCGTGGGTGCCGAGATCCGTATAGGACTCCACCTCCAGCGACATGAAGGCATTGATGCTGCTCGTCAGGAAGAGCAGTCCGTTGTCCGAACGCTTGCCTTCAAAATCCGCGAACTTGTCGACCGTGCGTCCGCTCCGGAATCCGAAATGCTGGAATACGGAGAACGGCGCCTCCACGGACAGGCAGTTGACGTTCATCTTGCCGGTCTGTTTGATGATATGGTGAGAATAGTTCTGCTTGTTGATGCAGACGGCGACACGGTTCGGATCACTGGTCACCTGGCTCACGGTGTTGACGATCAGTCCGTTGTCTTTCTTGCCGTCGTTGCAGGTCACGACATAGAGGCCGTAGCCGATCTTGAACAGGGCTGTCATATCGCTCTTGTCCGCCTTGTCGGGAGACTGCGCGATGTAGTCCTTGCAGAGCTCCTCCGCCATATTCTCGAGGGCTTCCTTCGTGTCGGCCTTGAGGGCGGACTTGATGGTCACCGACGTGTCGATGTAGGTCAGGTTCTTGCTGTTCTCCAGCATGCCCTTCATGACCTTCATGGCCTGCGGCGCCCAGGTACCGTTCTCGATAAAGGCCACGGTACGGTTCTGGAAATTCCGCTCGGTCAGATGGTTGATGAATTCCCGCATGAACGGGAAGATCTCCGCATTGTAGGTCGTCGTGGCAAGGACCAGCTTGCTGTAGCGGAACGCGTCCTCGACAGCCTCGGCCATGTCGGTGCGCGCCAGGTCATGGATCACGACCTTCGGGCAGTCCTTCGCTTTCAGTTTGGATGCGAGCAGCTCGACCGCCTGCCGGGTATTCCCGTATACGGAGGTGTAAGCGATAACGATACCGTCATCCTCCGGCGTATAGGAAGACCATTTGTCGTACAGGCCGATGTAATGTCCCAGGTTTTCCGTAAGGACCGGGCCGTGGGTCGGGCAGATGATCTGAATGTCCAGTCCGGCCGCCGCCTTCAGAAGCTTCTGGACCTGCGGGCCGTACTTGCCGACGATCCCGATGTAGTAGCGGCGCGCTTCGCAGTCCCACTCTTCCTCCACGTCGTTGGCTCCGAATTTGCCGAAACCGTCGGCGGAGAACAGGACCTTGTCGGTGCTGTCATAGGTCACCATGACCTCCGGCCAGTGGACCATCGGCGCGAACACGAAGGTCAGCACATGCCTGCCGAGCGTCAGGCTTTCCCCGTTCTTGACCTCCTGCCGTTTTGTGGCGGGATCCAGGTCAAAGAACTGGTCCATCATCACGAAGGTCTTGCTGTTCGCGACGATCGTGGTGTCCGGATATACCTTCATAAAGTTCTGGATATTCCCGGCATGGTCGGGTTCCATATGCTGGATAATCAGGTAATCCGGCTTGCGTCCGCCAAGAGCTTCCGCCACATTGTCCAGCCACTCATGGGTAAAATGAATGTCCACCGTGTCCATCACGGCGATCTTGTCGTCCAGCAGCACATAGGAATTGTAGGCCATGCCGTTCGGAACGATATACTGTCCCTCGAACAGGTCTACCTGATGGTCATTCACGCCAACATACTTGATATCCTGTGTTACCTTCATCATAATCCTCCTTCTGAGTTCGGGAAACGTCCCCCTGTTCTTCCTCCTTATTGTAAAAGAGGACGCCTGCTTCCGTCAAGCGGTTTTCACCAGGTCACGGCAATGTCCAGCTGATTTGGATTTGCCGCCGCAAAACCGCCCGTATCACAGACGATACAGGTGCCGAGACTGCTCTCCACGAGCGAGCCTCTGGGATGTACGGAAAGGTTGGCCGCGCACATGACATAGTCGCCCAGCATCTTCACGCCGTCCTCGCGGACCCAGTACTCATCGTTGTTTCCCATGCTCCGCATGATGCCGACGACGCCGGACATATCCAGATTGTAGTAGGTCTCCTTGCCGGTCGGTCCGTACACGACGCCCGCGCTCGGTGTCAGCACAGGGCCGTCCCAGGTACTGTTCTCCTCAGAAGCGGTGTCTGTGGTTTCTTCACCGGCTTCCTCTTTTGCTTCCTCTGCGGATGCATCGCCGGACGCAGCATCCTCCACAACCGCGTCCTCAGCCTCTTCCGAAGTCCCGGACGCGTCTGCCTGCGGCTCCGATGCAGCGGCTTCACCGCCGGTCGTTACATACTCGCCGCTCACAAAGGCGCTCCCGTTTCCATAAGCGATCTCACACCAGCCATTATCGGTAACCTCATTTATGGTAACCTCCGCGCCGTTCAAAAGCCCGCCGACGATCGCGTCCGCCGTGGAGGCCCCGTCCCGGACATTCAGATAATCAGCCGTAACAACGCCCAGCTCCTCCGCATTTACAGATGCAGTTATGCCGGCTGCCATGGCCGCTGTCATCAGGATACAAACAAATCGTTTCAACATGATAACCCCCCTTTGTAACAATGATGCTTCAAATTGTTACGTTTTTGTTTCTTATTAGGTCTCATGATTCTATCATTATGTAAACGATTTGTCAATACTTTTGTTTCTTTTCGTAATTTTCTCAAAATGCTCCGCAGACGGAAAAAGCTCCCACCTGCAAGGTGGAAGCTCCTGCTGTATCAATTTTTTCAGGGATCGATCGTGCCGATCCCCATGGGCACCTCCGAGAAGTATCTCCGGAATACCCCGGGGGTAAAACCGGTGAAGCTCTTGAAGGCCCTGATAAAGTGGGTCGCATTACAGAATGCGCAGCTTTCGGCGATCCGCTCGATGCTGGCTCCTGTGTGGGTCAGCACATGCATGGCATTCCGCATACGGATCTCGGTCAGGTATTCCCACGGTGTATAGCCGGTCTCCTTCTCAAAGAGCCGTGAGAAATAGTACTTGCTGAGAGAGACTGCCCCGGCGATGTCGTCCAGGCTGATGTTCTCGTTATAATGGCTGGCCATATAGTATTTTGCCTGCCGGATCGGATCGCTGGTGGTGACGGTCATGGCATTGGCCATCAGCGTTAGGATCTCCGTGATCAGCATATTGATAATGTGATCATTGGGAAGCCCCGTCATCGTCTCATTCTTGAGGGACGTCATCAGGAAGGATATCCTCGAATCCTGCTGGACGACCAGACCCTGCCGCTTGTTCTCCGTCAGCAGCTTGTAATAGGAGGGAAGCACATTCCCGTTCACCATGTACTGCTGCATCTGCACGTTGGTCTTTGCCCGGTAGCTGTGGGGCATGTTCAGGTCCATCAGGATCAGGCTCCCGCCGCTCAGATCATAGGTCTTCTTGTTCGTCGTTACCGACATCTCACCCGACATCAGGTACATCAGCAGGAAGCAGGAAAGCCTTTCTCTGTCTACCTTGTAGTTGGGCGTACAGAAATACTCATCACACCAGAGAACATGGTACAGATTCTTTTTTGCAAAGGGGGAGGGAAAAAGAAAGCCTTTCCCATGCTTGGACATGATCCCGCCCTCTCCGGGGATCACCGAATCTCTTTGAACAAAATCAAGTTCGTCGTTTTTCCTGCTCATCCACATCACCCACTTTGGTCCCTGCTGTGTCCGTTCCGGTCCTTCTAAGTAGGAACCGCTTTGATCACAGCTCGGCCTTTTCACGTCGCATGGCAAAGATCACGGCAATCACGATGATCGCGCCCTCCGCGATCTGCTGCCAGTAGGCATCCACGGCCAGAAGGGTCAGTCCCTGGCGGATCACGCTGAGGATCAAGGTACCCACGAGGACTCCCCAGATGGTTCCTTTGCCGCCCATGGGGCTGGTGCCCCCGATGATGCTGGCGGAGATGGCGGACATCTCATAGTTCTGGGCCGCGCCCGGATTGACCGAAAGCACTCGTCCCGCGTACACGAAGGCCGCCACGCCGTACATGATCCCGGCAAAGGTATAGATCAGAATGGTCGTTTTGGAAATGTTAATACCGGTGACACGGGCCGCGCTCATGTTGCCGCCGATGGCAAAGGTATCACATCCGAATTTGCTGTAGTTCAGAAGGATCCAGCTGATAGCCATGCAGATTGCGAAGAACAGCACCGGGACCGGAAGAATCCCGATCTTGCCGCCGATCGTGTTGTACGCGGGGATCAGCTGCGCGACCGGCTTGCCGGCGGTGATGACCAGGGCAAGTCCGCGCGCGATATAGTAGGAGCCAAGCGTCGCGATCCAGGGGACCAGCTTCAGCCTGGAGATCATCAGGCCGTTTACAGCTCCCAAAAATCCTCCGAAGGCCAGGGCCACCACGAAGGGTACCCAGATAGGAAGCTGCGGACACCAGGGAAAGATCTTATTCATCGCTGTATCCAGCTGCCCGAAGGACGTGCTGACCACGGCGGCCAGGGCCACCAGCGAACCGGCTGAAAGATCGATCCCGCCGGAGATAATGATAAACGTAACACCCAAAGCCATTATACCATAGATTGAGCCCTGAAGAAAGATTCCCTGGATATTTCGGAGGGACAGAAATCCGGGGATCAGGATCGTCATCACAAGGACGAGAGCCAGCAGCATGACTATGATTCCATATTTACCCAAAAAGATCGACAACGTATTGTTTTTTTTCTTTTCCTGCATAATACTTCCTCCTATTCATTCATGCCGTCAGCGCGAGCTGTTCCTGCGTACATCGAGTGCGCACGCAAAAACGATGACCAGTCCGACTGCGATCTGCTGCCAGTTCGACTCGATGCCCAGCAATGTCAGGCCGTTGCGGAGAACGCTGATGATCAAAGCGCCGATGACCGTCGTCCGGATCGTGCCGGTACCGCCGGAGGGACTGGCACCGCCGATGATGCAGGACGCGATAGCGATCAGTTCATAGCCCTGTGCAGCTCCGGGATGGATACTTGTGGCGCGTGCTGCCACGATCAGGCCCGCCGCCGCGTACATAAGACCTGCCAGCGCATAGATCATGACCTTGCGCTGCGGAACCTTGACGCCGGATACGGAGGCTGCTTTTTCATTGGATCCGATCGCGTATACGTCTTTTCCGAATTTTGTTTTCCGGATCAGGACCGAACAGATGATGATCAGGATGATGAACACGATGACTGCCACCGGTACGATGTCCAGGATGTTGCTGCCGAGGGCCACGTAGCCCGGTGTCAGGTTACTGACCGGCTCTCCGCCCGTCATCAGAAGGGTCGCACCGCGGAGGACCGTCGTCATACCGAGGGTGACGATAAAGGGAGGCGTATTGAACTTCGAGATCAGGAATCCGTTGAACGCACCGACCAGCACGCCGACCGCCAGTGTGATCACCAGCGGAATGATAAACGGAAGTTGGGGAAGGCCATCGATGACCTTGCCCGCAGCCGCCTCCGCCGTCTGTCCGAAAGCAGCACCGACGCAGCCCGCAAAGGCCACCTCGGCCCCCGCCGCCAGGTCGATCCCGCCGGAGATGATGACAAAGGTCATACCCAGCGCCATACATCCGGTAACGCAGGCAGCCGAAAGGATGCTCATGATATTGGCCGGCGTGATAAAAGCAGGCCGTACGATGGTTACAAGCACGCACATGACGATCAGGATCACAAGGGTCCCGTTGCTGGCTGCTATCTCTTTGAATCTGTTTTTTTCCATTATCCGCGGCCTCCTTTACTGTTCTTCTCTCACAATACCGGAGGCAAGCTCCATCAGCATTTCCGGAGTGACCGTCTCATCATTTTCGATGATCCCCATCATATCTCCTTCATGCATCACCATGATCCGGTCCGACATGCCCATGACCTCGGGAAGCTCTGAGGAGATCATGATCACGCTCTTCCCTTCCTTGACCAGCTCACCGATCAGCCTGTGGATCTCCGACTTGGCACCGACGTCGATACCTCTGGTAGGCTCGTCCATAATGATGATATCCGGCGCTGTCATCAGCCATCTGGCCACCAGCACCTTCTGCTGGTTTCCGCCCGAGAGATTCTTGATCAGCTGTGCCTGGCTCGGCGTCTTGATCGCAATCTTTTCGATGTACTCCGCGCAGTCCTTCTGCATCTTCTTCAGGTTCAGCAGCCTGCCCGCACCTTTGTAGGTATCGATGTTGGCAATGGTGGAATTAAACTCGATATCCTGGATCGGGAAGATCCCGTTTCCTCTCCGGTCCTCGGTGATGAACGCCATGCCGGCGTCGATGGAATCCTTGCCGCATTTCGGGTTGAATTCCTTGCCCTTGAACAGGACCGTTCCGGATTTTCTGGGACGGAGCCCGAAGATCGTCTCCATAAGCTCCGTACGGCCGGCACCGACCAGACCGTTTAATCCGAAGATCTCGCCCTTGCGCACCGTAAAGGACACGTTCCGGAACAGGGTCTCGTGACAGAGATCCTTGACTTCCAGGACAACGTCGCCGATCGGGACCTTTACCTTCGGGAACAGGTTTTCCACCGAACGTCCGACCATCATCTCGATGATCTGGTCCTGTGTGATCTCATCCGTATTGGCACTGGATACATAGCTCCCGTCTCTGTAGACGGATACCCGGTCCGTGATCTCCTTGATCTCGTCCAGCTTATGGGAAATATAGATGATGGAACGGCCTTCCGCCTTCAGCTGCCGGATGATCTTGAACAGCTGCTGGGTCTCCTTCTCCGTGATGGCGCTGGAGGGCTCGTCCATGATGATCAGTCTTGAATCGTACGAAACCGCCCGGGCGATCTCCACCATCTGCATCTTGGCTACTGTCAGATGACGCATCAGGGTCTTCGGGTCTTCATCCAGGTCGATGATCTCAAGCACCCTTTTTGTATCCTCGTACATCTTTTTCCAGTTGACGAGGCCGAATTTATTGACCGGCTCACGTCCCAGCCAGATGTTTGCCATGATCGACCGATCCTGCATGGGAGAAAGCTCCTGCTGGATCATGGAAATGCCGAACTCAAGCGATTCTTTCGGCGTATAATTCTTTCTCTCAACACCATCAAAAACGATCTTGCCGCTGGTCGGCTGATAGATGCCCATCAGACAGTTCATCATGGTGGATTTACCGGCACCGTTCTCTCCCAGTAATCCGTGAACCTCACCTGGCTTTACACGAAGCTCGACACCCTTCAGTGCCTTGACGCCGGGAAACTCTTTTGTGATCCCCGTCATCTCCAGTAAAAATTTTTCCTCTGCCATACCGCTTCTCCCATGTCTTAAACAGATGAAGTGAGAGACAGTCCCCCACTTCATCCTTCATCAGCTGCAGGTCACGTCCTCACATGCCCCGCAGTCACGTCATCGTTTACTTTTTTCAACAGAAGATCAGTTCAGGCCGACGAATTCTTCGACGTTCTCAGCCGTGACCGGAACGTAGGGAACCCAGGTGTAATCCTCTTCCAGATCTCCGTTCTGTACCATCTGGACTGCCAGCTCGACAGCGCCGCCGCCCTGTCCGACGGAATCCTGATAAACGGTACCGAGCAGTTCCCCTGCCTGGACAGATGCGCAGCCGTCCGGAGTGGCATCGATACCGACGACCTTCACGTCCGTGCGGCCAGCCTTCTTGAGGGCCTCGATGGCTCCGAGAGCCATCTCATCGTTGTTGGCACTGATCGCGGTCAGTTCATCACCGTAAGCGGACAGCCAGTTGTTGACGACGTCGATGGCTTTGTCACGCTGCCACTCTGCCGTCTCCTCTGCGATGACCTCGATATCCGGATAGCTCTCCTCGAACACCTGCTTATTGCCTTCGGTACGCTTGTAGGTTGCTTCATGGACAAGGCCGCCCTGGATGATGGCTACTTTGCCGGAGCCGATGGCTTCGCCAATCATCTCACCCTGGTATCTGCCGGCCTGGATCTCGTCGGAGCCGATGTAGTGGACCAGTTCCGGAAGCACTTCGCCGTCAGTAAAGGGATTGGTGTTGCAGTACACCAGCGGAATGCCGGCATCCTGTGCTGCCATGGTAACAGGAGCCATGGCACTGGAATCCGCACATACAACGACCAGCGCGTCCACGCCCTGCTGGATCATGGCATTGACCTGGTCCTGCTGCTTGACAACGTCATTCTGCGCGTCAACGATGGTGATATCCGCACCCAGCTCTTCGGCCTTGGCCTTAGCTGCGGCTACCAGATAGGTTTGGAAGGTGTTGTTCATATCCACGCATGCGTAGCCGATCTTGAGTCCTTCACCGCTGAGCCCCTCTGCCGATACCATCGTTGCGGGAACCGCCATGCAAACTGCAAGTGCTGCACCGAGTAAAACTTTGCCCCATTTCTTCATTGTTGAAATCTCCTTTCTTTTGTTGTGCAGAAAGTCGTCATTCCGTTCAGGACTCTCTGCTGTTTTCTTGATAAATCCATGTTACAATTGATCGTTTTGTAATACACCTAATAATATTGTTATAAAATGACCAAATATTGCTTCCGCAATAATGCACACGGAAGAAAAAAAAGCAGAAAACAAGCCGGTGCGGTCAGGATTATCGCCCCGATCGCTCCGGCTTCTACATTCACAAGATTCTACCATTTTTCTTTCAGAAATAGACCGTACTTCAGTTTAATACGACAATTTTGCTTTATCTCCCTGCGTTGAAGTCCCTGACGGCCCGGGCCAGTGCGTCCACGTTTGCCGCCGGTACGCCCGGTACGATGTTGTGGATGGTGTTGAACACATATCCACCATTCTTGCTGAAGATGTCCAGGCATTCCTTTGCCTGCTCGTAGACCTGCTCCGGCGTTCCTTCCGGAAGAAGGTGCTGCGTGTCCACGCCGCCGCCCCAGAATACCAGCTTGTCACCGTATTTCTGTTTCAGGACATTCCGGTCCATATTCTGGGCGGTCCACTGTACAGGATTGAGGATGTCGAATCCGGCCTCGATCAGATCCTCGATGATCGGCTCGATGCTGCCGCAGCAATGCTTGAAGGTCTTCCAGTTCGTATTTTCATGGACCCAGTTGTTGATCTTCTGCCAGTAGGGAAGCCATACCTCCTCCACCGTCGACTTGCTGTAGAACAGGCTCTTCTGGGTACCCAGGTCCGTGCCGCAGATGTGAAGGACATCGATGGAATCACCGATGGCGTCGTGGATCTTCTTGAGGTTCTGAATGCCGATATCCGTCTCCTTCTCAAAGATCTCCTGCACGGTCTCGGGATCGCCCGCGGTGACCATGTAGAAATCCTCCAGCTTGCGGATGCCCTTGGGGGCGGTCAGCATCGGGCCTGCGATCATGGAATGATCCGCAAGGCACGTGCCTCCGCCGGTGATACCGACGCTGCACTGGGTGATGACCCGGGTGGGATCCTGAAGCTCGTCGATCTGCTTTTTGATGTAGGCGACTTCCTCATCGGTAAAGAGGGTGAACTCCTCCAGATTATCGTTGATGTCGTAATCGTCCTCATCCCACTCCGGCGCCCTGTCCTCGTTGTCAAAATACACGCCCTCCTTCGGCATGCGGGCCGTCGGAACAGAATTTGTGTCCGCGCAGGCATAGATCAGCGTGTCGCCCTTTGCATCCTTGGTGGTGATGAACTGCTCCGGCACCAGGACGGTCTGTCCCCAGGGGGTCGTCCATTCTCTGACATCCCCGTAGGCTTCAAAGCCATAGCAGGTTCGGGAGCCCCAGACGGGCTGCGTCTCTACGCCGAGCGCCTCACGAAGGTCATCCTCCATCCAGCCGAGAAGCTGCGAAGGTTCGATGATCTTTACGGGACGCTTTTCGAGTCCGTAGAAATCACGAAGCTGTTCCATAACGATGCAGTGCATACCTGTGGTGTTCAGACCGCCAATGTCAAAGAGGACCGGTCCTTCCTTGTGGTCCAGTGCCAGCTGGAGCTTTTCTTTTCCTGTCATCATTCTGTCCTTTCCGAATCCGTAGATTCCCTGAACCCTCTCAGACGATCCCAGCAGAAAGCTTTCTGATTTTGCCCAGTCTGCTTTTTGTGGACGTCTGCTCCTTTTCTGATTACAGGCCCATTATATCAATGGTTTTTGCTCCCGGCACCTAACAATCTTGTCCTATTACGACCATATGTTGCTCTTCCGTCTTTTTACTCGAAGGTTTTTCTCACGATCATGCTCACTTCTCCTCCGACGATTCCGATCCGGACGCTGTCGGCATACCGGTGAAGAACAGACTTTTCATATCCGTCCCACTCGCTGTCTTCAAGAGGCTTCTGCGGTGCATCATACCAGATGTCTCCAGGCAGCTCATGGGGCGTGAGGGGAACATCCGCCGCCATTGCCTGTTCGAAAATATCCCGCAGCTTTCCAAGGAAGGTCGTCGCGGCTTCGTTCTGCTGGTTCGTCGTGGAATCGATCAGATTCTCCCGTTTTTTCCAGTTCATCGCCGTCTTTGTTCCCAGGTGAAGATCGAACGCCCTGCCCTCCGACTCGACCCAGAAGGTGGCTTCTACTTCCCCGGTCACACCTCTGATCAGCCCCATCATTTCCTCCGTGAGCAGCTGCAGCTGTTTTGATTCCTTTTCATTCAGTCCTCTGTAGGCGGCCGTGCTGGCTGCCGCGGCTATCGCGTCCGAAAATCCGCCGCCCAGATTGTCAATCCTGATGATATCTGATTTCATACGCTCAACCTCCTTTGAAAAACGATTACCTAATTAAATATCATACCGAAAACCGTCTGTCAATAGACGGGATCAGCGCAGAAGTGTTAAATTCTATCGGGAAAGAAATATGTTCTGCATCCCTCTTTTTGTCGGGAAGATACAAAAAGAAGCGCTTCCGAAGAAACGCTTCTCAAAAATGATATTGTCCCAATTTGTCGGTTAATGTGTTGGAGTTGCCTCTTTCAGCGGATCGGATGCTCCATCTGTCAGCCCGTACACCATGCTCTTCGGTACCCGGTTTTTATAATCCGGTTTCATTTGTCAGCCACTTTTCTGAGAAGAACACTTCTTGCGCTCTCTTCCGTATCATCGTCTTCGATATACCCGTCGTAGGGCGCGGACGGATCCGTATATTTCTTCGTGAACGGTTTGCAGATCTCTGTTCTATGCCGGAAGGCAAAGTCCAGATCATCTGTCCATCCGGTATGTCCGGTAATGATCTTGATCGGCTGGTGCCTTGCGCGGAGGTTCTTCTCCAGCTTCCCAAGCGACTGTACTGCCAGCTTGTTGTCCTCCGCCAGCGTACTGATGAAGCTGTAGCCGCCGTCCGCACCGAACCAGATCGTATCTCCGGTGAAAAGGTACTCGTCATCGATCAGGTAGACCATGTGCCCCCAGGTATGCCCCGGAACCAGAATGCATTCGATCTTAATGTCTCCGATCTGGAACACTTCGCCGTCTTTCAGTAGCGTCCTTCGGTTATCCGTTTTGACCATCGGCAGCTTATATGCCCCATGAAACACCTTTCGCCTGACCTCGCCGGTCAGGTACCGGTTTTCGATCTCCCCGATATACACCTTTGCATCTTTGAACAGGAGCTCGCTGTCCCGCTCCAGAGCGCCCACGTGATCCGTATCCTGATGCGTGATCAGGATATGCCGGATCGTCGCCGGATTCAGATCCAGCCAGCCCATTTTTTCCTGCAAACGTGCATAGTTGTAGCCTGCATCGATCATGATGGTGGTGCCGTTCTTCGTATAGAAGAAGATGTTGGCGATCCACTCCCGGACGCAGCTGACGTGCCCATCGATCCTGCCCGTGTTCAGCGGTTTGAAGATCGCCTTTCCCCGGAACAGCATACTCATAGATTTCTTTTGATGTTCCGAATCTTTTCGTGCCATATCTGATTCCTTTCTCTCTTCTGGACGAGGACAATTTACCTCTCTCTACTTCGGATCACGGATTTTGTCCCCGACGACCCAATAGTCACAGACGTCGTATTTCATAGTGTCTCCCTACCCATTCTATTTCTTCTCGCCATCCATGTACCAGACGATCCGGCAGATGGCCTTTCCAGGAAGTGTGTACTATGTCATCATCCCGTCATTTTAGCTTCTTGTACCCGCAATCACAATACGGGCCGCCGGAAGCCAATGTGTATTTCCGCACAAATTCCGATGCGCCGCCTGCCTCGCTCATAGTATAGTCGAGACGGCACATGGCAGGAAGCAGCTCAAAGAGTCCCAGTTCCTTCATCAGCGTGCAGATGCCGCAGGTCGTAAACCGCGCTTCATAGCCGCTCCCGTCCGGATAGGGAAGATATTCCATGTTCCAGGAATACGGGTTCCGGTCCGCGGCGCGGAGTGAGGCTGTATCCTTCATCCCCTGAAGGTCCTTGTCGCTGAATTTCTTCTTTCCGCTCATCCGGCAAAACCACTTCATGGGAGCGGTCATCATGGATGTGCGATAGTATTCCGTTGTCTCTTCCACCGTCGGTCTTTCCGGCAGATTCAGCAGGAACGCGGAAAGCATGGCGCAATTTACTATATTCATCTGGAACCGGTCAGCCTTCTCGAATTCCGGAAGCCGGCTGATTATCTCTTTATAATTGTGCTTTGCTTTGTTAGTGATCGCCGTGGCCGTTTCAGGATCATACCCGTAAACCGCCGACAGCTGTTTCCGGAAGGATCCGGCAAACAGAAGCCACATGCCCATTGGCATTCCAGCGTATTTCATCCAGTTCACCTCTATGTTCAGAACAGGGTGCAGACCCAGGCTATAAGCAGCGCCGCAAAAGGCAGTGTCAGGATCAGAGTGACCATTTTTCCGCTTATTTCCTCGCCAGCACCGTGATCCAGGGTTTGGACGGGTGGTGATCGTTCGTGACTTCCGAAAAGCCCGCAGCCCTCAGCGCTGCTTCGATCTCCTCCGCCGTATAATTCCTCATGCCGTCAATGATCTTTTCAAACTTGAGGCTCGTAGGATCGGTCCCGTCGGACTCATTGCAGATCATGAAATAGCCGCCGGGCTTGAGTACCTTTGCGACCTGAGAAAAGCACTTCTCCAGCCCCGGCCAGAAATAGATCGTTTCAAAGGCGGTTGCCAGATCAAAAGTCTCCTTCGGAAGCTGAAGATCGGATACGTCTCCCTGCAGGACTTCGCACCGGCCCGCTTCGATCATGGCCTTGTTGTAGTCCTTTGCCTTTCTTACAGACAGCTCGGAATAGTCGACAGCTGTCACATGTGCTTTCGGGTACTTATTTAGCAGTTCCCCGGCGTTCCGTCCGCCTCCACAGCCTAAGTCTGCTGCACTTTCCGGGGTCATTGCAGGCAAATGTGTAAAACCCCAGTCTGCCAGCTTCGCATGTCCGGAGTTCATTCCGCCCAGCATCATCTTCCCTAAGAATCCTTCCGGTTTCCGGGTCTGACTCACATAGTTTTTAAACAGTCCCATCTTCGATCCTCCTTAAATACACAGGTTCGGCTGACAAATGTTTTGACGCCTTTCTCATGACCGCCACAGCACAGGGAATACGTCCGTCGGCCAGGGAGACCTTCACATCGGGATACCCTGCGTCAAGAAAAAACTGTCTGTAGCTTTCCATGGTAAACTCCCGCTTGAAATCCGCCCCGGCTTTCCCGAAAGCATCGGAAAACCTGTTTGTTTTTCCTTTCGGATCTTTATTCATATATGTCGGAATGATCAGCATCCCACTGTCCTTGCAGGCGCGGTTCAGTTCACTGAGCGCCGTCATCGGATTGTCCCGCAGGCACATTCCAATACCGTGTCATCCGGTTCAATCAGATCTGATACGATCTCTTTCAGCTTCTGATGTGTTTTCCTGTTAATGACATTGACGAATACATCATATACACCGGCCACATTATCCCAAAACATTCCGATCCCCCCAGATAAACGCCTCTATCTCTTCCGCATGTTCCTTCGGATGCTCTGCCATACTGGTTAGCTGTCTCTAACTGATTTTTTATTATATTCTATGCGCGGAAGAAAATCAAGCGGGAAGCGGCTTGGCGCCGATCTTGTTATTCCAATTATTCTCTTTGGGCATAAGAAAACCCCGGAAATGGCGTATTTCCGGGGTTTTTCGCGTGTTTGTTGGTCTCGATTATCTCTTGGAGAACTGAGGTGCTCTACGAGCCGCTTTGAGGCCGTATTTCTTACGCTCTTTCATACGCGGATCACGGGTAAGGAAGCCCGCGGCCTTGAGTACAGGTCTGTAGTCGGCATCAGCCTCAAGAAGGGCACGGGAGATGCCGTGGCGGATCGCGCCGGCCTGGCCGGTATAGCCGCCGCCATGAACATTGACAAGGATGTCGAATTTGCCTTCGGTCTCGGTAGCGACCAGCGGCTGACGGACGATCACCTTCAGGGTGTCAAGTCCGAAATAGTCATCGATGGTTCTCTTATTGATGGTGATCACACCGGTTCCCGGAGTCAGATAAACTCTCGCGATGGATTTTTTTCTTCTTCCTGTTCCGTAGAATTTTGCGCTAGCCAATGTTTTCTACCTCCTAATCAAAATGTTAAAGCTTCCGGCTTCTGAGCTGCATGGTTGTGCTCCGGTCCGGCATAGACGAACAGTTTCCGGTACATCGTTCTTCCCAGCGGTCCCTTGGGGAGCATGCCCTTAACAGCAAGCTCGATGACCTTTTCCGGCTTCTTGGCCATCATCTCACGAAGAGTGGTCTCTTTCATGCCGCCGACATACTCGGAATGATTGTAGTAGATCTTCTGGTCCAGCTTCTTGCCGGTCACCTTGACTTTGTCTGCGTTGATAACGATCACGTAATCGCCGGTATCAACAAAGGGAGTAAACTCCGGCTTGTTCTTGCCGCGAAGCACGGTGGCGATCCCGGTTGCCAGGCGGCCAAGGGTGCATCCGCTCGCGTCAACTACGTACCATTTTCTCTCGATTTTATCTGGATTAGCCATATAAGACTTCATGGTCTTACCTCCTGTACTTGATATCAATATGCAATCTGCGGAAAAACCGCACACAAAAAATGCGTTCTCCAGCACGAATCCGCGGAAATGTCCGAAACCGCTGTCACTGTAAGCTGCCGGGGCTATTGGCCGCAAACAGGGCGTGCTGCGTCACACTGGTAAATTATAGTATATCGGCTTCCTCGTGTCAACATTTTTTTATCAGAAAAAACAACGGAAATTCAAGGAAAACCTGCTGTTTTCCTGTTGCATTTTATCAGGTACATGGCACACTTTCCGTGTTTTGCTTATTGTCATTCCATTGACTTTATGCTATCATACTCAGAATATCATCTGATTCATTTTTGAACGCACAGGAGGCTGCTATGATCCGTCTGCTTGCCCGGATCTTTATCCGGGAATCCAATACACGATCCGATACCGCTGTCCGGCTGCGATACGGAATACTGACCGGTGCCGTCGGCATTTTTTTGAATGTTTGTCTGTTCCTGATGAAGTGGGCTGCAGGTACCGTTACCGGCTCCATCTCCATCACGGCGGACGCCTTCAACAACCTGTCCGATGCCGGCACATCGGCGATCACACTGTTCGGATTCCGGATGGCCGCCCAGAAGCCGGATAAAGAACACCCCTTCGGCCACGGCCGGATGGAATACATCTCCGGCCTGCTGGTGTCCGTAGCGATCCTCATCATGGGCTTTGAACTCATCAAGGAATCCGTCACCCGGATCATCCACCCGCAGGAAACAGTTTTTGACACACTGGCGGTCGTCTTTCTCGTGATCTCCATCCTTGTCAAGCTCTACATGTACTGGTACAATCACTCCCTTGGAAAACAGCTTGACAGCCCGGCCATGGAGGCGACGGCTATGGATTCCGTCAGTGACGCCGTTTCCACGACGGCCGTACTTCTGGTATCTATTCTCGCAAAGATCACCGGCCTTCATCTCGACGGATGGATGGGTACCGTGATCGGTGTCCTGATCTTCATCACCGGGATCCGCACGCTGAAAAGTACCGCGGATCCGCTGCTCGGACAGGCTCCGGACAGGGATTTCATTAATAAGGTCGAGGAGATCGCCACCTCCCACTCACTGGTGAGCGGCGTTCACGATATCACGGTCCACAATTACGGGCCTGACAACGTCATGGTCACCTTCCATGCCGAGGTTCCCGCCGACGGCGACATCCAGAGCGTGCACGAACAGATCGACCATATCGAGCACGAGATGTCCAACCGGCTGCACTGTTCCGTGCTGATCCACATGGACCCCATCGTCACGGACGATGAAGAGGCTCTTTCGCTGAAGCAGCAGGTACAGGAAATGGCAGCCGGGATCGATCCTTTCTTCCACGTCCACGACTTCCGCCTTGTTCACAAGGAATCCTTCAGCAAGGTGCTGTTTGACCTGGAGGTCCCGTACTCCTGGCCGGAATCAGACAAGGAGATCATCGGCCGTATGCGTGAACAGATTGCGGCCCTCCCCGGTCACGACTACAAAGTCCTGATCCAGGTGGACCGCACATCTGATCAATCATAACTGATCCCCACCAGCGTCAGGCCATGGGCCGGCGCTGTGGGTCCTGCCGCCTCACGGCTGCAGGCATCCAGTATTTCTTTCATTCTCTCGGGCGGATACTGTTCGTTCCCGATCTCGATCAACGTTCCCGCCAGGATCCTCACCATATTATACAGAAACCCCGTCCCGCTGACGCGGATCGTGACCATGTCGTTATCCCGGTCGACCGTCAGGGCGGTGATGGTGCGGATGGTGGACTTCACCTGGGCTCCCGCTCCGCAGAAGCTGGCAAAATCATGCTGTCCGATCACATAGGACGCTGCTTCCCGCATCTTACTGACATCCAGCTTGTAATGATAAAAATAGGAATACAGGCGTTCCGTGGGAACCGGGAAATGCCGGTTCAGGATCCGGTAGACGTAGGTCTTCTCGCTGTCGCAGTACCTGGGATGGAAATCCGGCTCCACCTCCTCGGAGAGCTGGATCCTGATATCCTCCGGCAGCCGCTGGTTCAGGGCGTAGGAGATCTTTTCTCCCGGCATGCGGCTGTTCGTGTCAAACACCGCCACATTTCCGAGGGCGTGCACGCCCGCGTCCGTCCGGCTGGCCCCCATCACCTCGATCGGCTCCTCCAGAAGGTCCGACAGTGTCTCATTCAAAATTCCCTGTATGGTGGTCCCGTTCGGCTGGATCTGCCAGCCGTTATACCGCGTCCCGTCATACGCTACAATGATTCCGATACGTTTCATGATTCCATCCTGTTACAGGCCAAGCACGCGGAAAAGGATCGCGACTGCCAGATAAGCGGCCAGGATCACGTAAGCGATCACATCCAGCCGGCTGTATTTGAGCGGCTTCATCTGTGTGCGGTGATCTCCGCCGTGATAGCAGCGCGCTTCCATCGCCATGGCCAGGTCGTTAGCCCGGCGGAAGGCGGATATGAACAGCGGTACCAGGAGCGGGACCATGTTCTTCGCCTTCTGTATGATGTTTCCTTTTTCAAAATCCGCGCCGCGGGCGATCTGTGCTTTCATGATCTTGTCCGTTTCCTCCAGGAGGATCGGGATAAAGCGCAGCGCGATCGACATCATCATGGAGATCTCATGTACGGGTACATGGATCCTGTTCAGCGGCCGGAGCAGCCTTTCAAGACCGTCCGTCAGCTGGTTTGGCGTGGTGGTCAGCGTCATCAGCGACGAACCGATCACCAGGTATACAAGCCGTACGGCCATGCGGGCCGCCAGCACCAGGCCTTCCTTCGTGACCGTCAGGAATTTCCATTTCCAGAGGACGGTCTCACCCGGCGTCAGCAGGATATTGAACGCGGCCGTGAAGAGCAGGATCACAAAGATCGCCTTGAGTCCCTTGAAGATGAACTTCACGGGGACACGCGAGATCACGATCATCGCGCCGAGAAACAGCGTCGCCACCGCATAGCCCGGCACACGCCGGAACAGAAAGACCGAGACGATGAAGATCAGCGTCCCGATAAACTTGGTCCGGGGATCCAGCCTGTGCAGGACCGAGCCCGACGGATAATACTGTCCGAGGGTGATATCCCGTATCATAGGGCACCTCCCCTCGTCCGCAGTGCGGCCAGGATGCTGTCTCTCGCTTCCGGAAGGGTCGTCACCCGTTCATCCACGGGAAGTCCTCTCTCCTTCAGCGTCTGCATGATATAGGTGATCTGCGGCGCGGCCAGCCCCATCGGCTCCAGCTCCTTGTAATGGGAGAAGACCTCCTTCGGCACATCGTCAAAGGCGACCTTCCCGTGATCCATGACGATCAGCCGGGACGCATAGCGGGCCATATCCTCCATACTGTGGGATACGAGCACAATGGTGATGCCCCTTTCCTCGTGAAGACCGGCGATCTGGTCCAGGATCTCATCCCGGCCCTTCGGGTCAAGCCCGGCGGTCGGTTCATCCAGTACGAGGACCCTGGGATTCATCGCGAGCACACCCGCGATCGCCACCCGTTTTTTCTGTCCGCCGGACAGCTCGAACGGGGATTTTTTGAAATTCTTTTCTTTAAAGCCCACCTGCAGGAGGGCTTTTTTTGCCTGTTCCTCCGCTTCCTCTCTGGAAAGCCCCTGGTTCATGGGACCGAAGCACACGTCCGACAGCACGTCATTCTCAAACAGCTGGTGCTCCGGATACTGAAAGACAAGTCCTACCTGGCCGCGGAGCTCTTTCCGGTCAAAGTCGTCCGCCCAGATATCCTGTCCGTTGTACAGTACCTGCCCCTCCGTGGGACGGATCAGGGCGTTCAGGTGCTGGATCAGTGTGGATTTCCCGCTGCCTGTATGGCCGATGATCCCGATAAACTGCCCGGATGGCATGGTAAGGCTGATATGATCAAGAGCCCGGATCTCATAGGCGGTTCCTTCACTGTAGACGTACGAAACATCCTTCAGCTCCAGCGTGCCCGCCGACGCCTCCTCTACACCCGGCTTTCCGGCCGGAACAGGCTCTTTTGTTTCCTTCATGATCGACATAAGGCACCTGCCAGTTCCTCCGCCGTCAATATCCCCTCCGGGATATCCACGCCGGACAACCTAAGTTCATGGGCAAGAAGCGTCACCTGCGGTACGTCAAGCCGGAGCTCCTTCAGCCGGTCCACCTGCGAAAAGATCTCGCGGGGTGTCCCCTGCATGACCACTTCGCCGCCGTCCATCACGAACACCCGGTCCGCTTCGATCACTTCTTCCATATAATGTGTGATCAGGATCACCGTGACTCCCTCGGTCCGGTTCAGCTCCTGCACGGCCTGCAGTACTTCCCTGCGGCCGTTCGGATCAAGCATGGCGGTAGGCTCATCAAGCACAATGCACTTCGGCCGCATCGCCATAACGCCCGCGATGGCCACGCGCTGCTTCTGCCCGCCGGACCGCGTGTTGGGGGACTGGCTG